>WPAE01000026.1 GCA_009773205.1 Ignavibacteria bacterium | reverse complement strand
CACAAAACCTGGAAGCCACCACCAAAGCATTGATAAAACTTGCTTGCCGACCTTAACAAACCAAACCCGAAAATTTATCTGCCCAGAGAACAAACTAACATTTGCTGCCAAAGTAAAAACAACTTCTTAACACAAAATGAACAACCAAACCAAAACAGCTTACTAACTAAGCTGCCGCCGCTTACACAAAACTTGTTTAGTAAACTAACGGCGTTGCAACTAAAGCGCCGCCCATAACTACAATGACGCTTTTGGCAACTTCTTTATTTGTTTTAAAATCAGTTACGTTTTACAAATCAACTTTAACAACAAACTTACTCTGAAATGCTAAACCCAATTGCTACATCAAACGACCAAGTCGAAGACGCGGGCTGTGTAATACTGAATTGCATCTTCAAAATCGTTGAATTCAGAATTAAGTGATTGTTCTATTACTCTTTCATCTATTGGTAGAATATTTATGAGAGTTTTTAGTTTTCTTAAGCTCTTTAATGCTACGAGATTTGTGGTTTGTTTCTTTAAAAGGTAGTGCAGATTTGCGAAAATAAGTGGGGACGTGTAAGCAATAATTTTATTCTGATTAATTAACGTAAATAATCGAGCTGCCTGAATATAGTGTGGTTCTCTTTCAGCAAGTAAATCTAATATTATATCCGAATCAACAAAAAGTTTTATCATCTGGAATATTTTGCCTCAATATGATTTCTATAAACCTCTTTCATATTAATATGCTCTGGTAACTTGATAACCCCGGAAAGCTCAAGAACATTTGGTGATATTTCAATTTCCGTGATGCTTTCTTTATCAGATATCAAATTGAAATATTTTTCAACCATTACTGAAAGACTCTGTTTATTTCTTTGAGCATATTTTTTAGCACGATCAATTGTTTTTTTATTGAGTTTTAATGTTAGTTTGGTATTCATATAATTCCTTTCTAGTAATACGTAAATATTCTTACAACAAAATACGTATCGTTATTCCAATTTTCAAGTTCAACTATTAGCCATATAACTATTAATTATGGCGAATTGCAGTTTGCAAATTCGTAGTTATTTAAGAATTAAAATCGTGTTTGTTTTTTGCTTCTTAAAACTAAAATTCTAGTAATTTGTTTATTTCTTTTAGTTTACAAGTATTGAATGTTTTTATTAGAGCAGATAATCCAGTATATTTTTCTCAATTATTTCAAATATTCAGTTTGAGATACTATTGCAATTTAATTTACAAAATAACTCGATGATCTTAAAAGATTAAAATATTTTCACTATGAATCTATTTTGGCTTACTACTTATATCTACCTAAAAACTGTTCAATAATTACTAAGAACTAATAACCGTTTTTCGGTTCCCCGTCTTATCTTTTGGAACGGAACCATCTTTCTGTTTTTAAACTACTTAAACATGGCGCAATTATCAAGTTCAACTTCTTACAAAAAGCCATCCAAAATTAATTCGGGACGGGGTTAACCCCGACAAGCATGGTAAGATTTTAATTGTCTTTATAAATTAAAAATCTTACATAAGTTATTTACTATAAATGACTTAATGCCTGCCCGCAGCAGGCGGGCTTGTCCGCCATCTTGTTGGGCGGGCTTGTCGGCCCGTATGGCAAATTTTCCTAATGGAAAATTTGGGATTAAGATACTATTCCGGTATAAGGGCGCCTCTAAAAACTAAAAATGCTTGTCATTCTGAGGAGCGGAGCGACGAAGAATCTCCATTTTTCTTTCTAAAAGCTAAACGAAGATTCTTCATCGGCTAAAGCGATTCAGAATGACAGTTATTAGAGATGCCCATAAGTAAATAGTAGACCAACAAACACTTCATTAAACAATAAAAATTACCGGAGATATAATATGGCACTAATTAGAGATGCGGGGGGGATGTAATTCTCGAAGTGTAGTAGGAATAGAAAAGATTTTTGCCAACTGTTTTTTGCTTTATTAGTACCCCTGGCAGGACTCGAACCTGCGCACATGGCTTCGGAGGCCAACGCTCTAATCCACTGAGCTACAGGGGCGTTTATTTCTAAAATCATAGAACAAATTTTATTAATACGGTGTAAAAAATAGCAAGATTCTTTCACTATTGTTTAACTTCTTTGCAGAAACTTTTGCGCTTAAAAAAATCTACTTGATGATTTTTGCTAAATATTACTAAGTTTATCCAAGTAAAAAATAAAGGTGTTATTGTGTCATCTATAATGAATAAAATTGCAACTGATGTTGTTGCTTCGCTCAAGAAAAAACCTTCGCCCGATGGCTCCAGCGGTTCTTTTTGGGATTTTATGAAAGAGCAGCTTTACTCGGATTCCACTTGGGATCAGAGCGACTTAAAAATTATTGAAACTGAAATAGGTGCGCGGCTTGATAAACTCGATAAGAATGAAGTTACTGATCTTTGGAGAGGCACTAATGTAGGAATGGATAAATTAGACGACGGTAAAAAAGTTGACTCTTCGGAAATGAAAGAAGATATAACCGGAGATATTCTTGGGCAAGTGATGGATAGAATGGATGATAATTATTCCGGCGGCAGTTATTATCAATCAAGCGGAGCTTATTATACAACAGAAGTAGATTCTGTGAAAAAAGGCAAGAACAGCGATGAAGATGATGTTGAAGAAAAAGAACTAACAGATTTGAGCGAAGATGATTTGAATTTTGAAGATGAAGAAGTTTTAGGCGAAGAAGATTTTAAAGATGACGATGAAGAAAATAATTAGTTTAATACTGCTTGCGTGTTCGGTTTTGTCTGCTCAAAACGCAAAACTTGATACAACTAAGATTGGAGAACCGCTTCTAAACTTTGCAGCATACTTTAATCCGCTTAGATTTCTTCCGGATTCATACTTCGATGATGAGTTAATTAACCTTAACCAAGTTATTCATTTACCGGCAGATACCGCATCAATATTAATGCAAGCAAGAATGCAGCTAGCAATGTTTAATACTTATAATCCATTTGATGCAAAAACTAATTTGTTAAATCCACTTTATAATAATTATATGGCTGGTAGAAACCACCGTTTGATGCAGAGGATTTTGGGGGCTGTACAAGTTGGCGCAGTAGGTATCTTAGCTTATAAACACATCGAAAAGTATTACATCAAAAAGAAGAAATAAAAAAGCCCGGAACGCCCTCACGCGATTCCAGGCTTTGTCAAGACAGGAAAAACTTATCGTGTGTATGTAACAGTCATACTTTTTGTTTCTTTTGTTCCTTCACCAGTAAACATATCAAAAATCATTTTATTATCGTTGTGGTAAGTAGTAACGGTTCTTATTTTTACATTATTACCAGTCATCGGATCAACCATTTCTCCATTGTAAATCATACTCATAGCGGCATCATCGTACTTACCTTTCATATACAAAACGCCTGTTCCCATATTATCAAGCCAAATTGAAATGTATTCTTTAGTTAAATTATCGTAAGCATCTAAACCAAAGCCTTCCATTGGCATGCCCATAATTGTAGAATTGAAAGAAGATTTCATGTATCTGCCGCCAAGAATCATTTCAAACACGGCTTTACCCTCTGCTTTTGTTTCTTGCCCGCCCATGTACTGAATTATTTCGGCATTCCAAGTTCCGCAAATTTTTTCAAACTGTTTGTGCGCGGCGCTTGGCGTCATATAATCTTGCCACTTCTTCATCATCTCTGCTTGGTCTTGCGCAATTACATGAGCCGTTGTAAATATAAGTAAGAATGCCATCATCAATTTGATTGATTTCATAAAAATATCCTTTCTAATTTTTTTTGATATGCAGTACAATATTACAAACTGAATTTGATAAAGAAAAGAATTTTATTTGGTTTCCTTTTTCATCATTAGCATAAACATAAAAGTAGAAACAGAAGCAAAAACAAAAGCTCCGCTCCAAAGAATTGTTGAATTAAGTTTATCTAAAGCAACTGCGCCAAGCCAAGGACCAAACATAAAAGCGAAACTAAAAACCATTTGATAATATCCCATATATTCGCCGCGCCGTTCTTCTGGAGAAATTACAGAACTATACGATGCGCTTGATGGGAAAAATATCATCTCGCCAAAAGTCCAAATTATTATTGTAATTACAATCCAAACTAAAGAAGAGGAAAGGCACATCATCCCAAATCCAATTGCGGCAAGAAGAGAACCAAGCGCCAAAGATTTTCTATCATCCCAATTTGCCATGGCGTTATTTAATGGCACTTCAATAAGCACAATCATAATTGTGTTGATAGACATTAACAATCCGAACGTTGCCTCCGAGTAGCAAAGCTCATTCACAATGTATAGCGGCAATCCCCCAAGGAACTGAAAGTAAACCAAATTTACAGGAATTAGAGCCGCCATAAAAAACAAAAATTTTTTATCGCTAAAAAGATTGAAACGCTGCTTATTGTTAATCTCATTTTTGCTTTGTACAGCATCAACTTTTTGCGATGCGGCTCTTCCTTCAATCTTAACCATGCTTAAGAATAAACCAGAAAGAATTGAACTCGCTCCGTTGATGTAAAAAAGCAATGAGTAATCTACTTGAGTTAGAAATCCGCCAATTACCGGACCAATGCTCATGCCTAGATTAATAGCAAGCCTGTTAAGAGCAAAAGCTGTCTTGCGCTGTTGGCTTGTTGTTTCAAAAGAAATCAAAGACAAATTTGCTGGACGAAAAGCTTCGCTGATTACCGCCCATATAAAAGTAACTAACAGTATTAAAATGTAGTCGGTGATTAAAGAATAGAGAATAATCATAATGCCAGTTGCAAAAAGAGAAATTCTCATTACTGTTAAAGAACTTATTTTGTCTGAGAGTTTTCCAACAAAAGGTGAAGTTAAAAACGCACCGAAGCCGTAAATCATTAAAACCATTCCGGCAGCGCTTGGTGTAACTCCAATTTCTCTATTTATATAAATTGCAAGAAAAGGAAGAACCATAGTTCCTGAACGGTTGATTAGTGTAGCTAAAGACAAAACCCACACGCTTCTTGGTATGTTATTAAGACCTTTGTAAGGATTCAACTGAACGAGCCTCAAATTTTCAAAAGTGTACAAACTTAAGAAAGTTTGCTCTGCTAAACATCCTCTTACAAAATAGCAGCTAATTCATTATGTTTCTACAGTTAAAAAATATGAAAGAGGATTTTTATGCTGCCTAGAACAGTTTTCGCTTTGATAATAGTTTTTTTGACTGCTTCTGCATGCACAACTTTAACATTAAAACCGGCAGAATATGCTTGGCCAATAGAAAACGCTTTAAAAGTTGACGCAAAAGGAAACATAACCGAACCACGCTATTCGTTTACACTAAACGTAAAGCCATTATTTTTTGAAGAATTTAACGACTCGACAAATTACATAGGAAAAGAAATAAGAATAATACGCGATAAAGCAGGTTATTATTTTTTAACAGCCAAAGAGTTTAAGAGTGTTTACGTTTTCGAATCTGTTGAAAGCGGAATGAAGCTCGAAAACAAAATTACAATATCTGAAACAAAGGGAATGGCATCGCCTGCTTTTAATCAAAAAGCACCAAATATTGAATTGTTAGATGCACCAAGTAAATATTTGCTGAATTACACAGGCATAATGAGGCAACAAAAATGAAAATAATTTTACTCACTGGTGTTTTATTTGTTTTTGCTTTATCCGGTGCGCTTAAAGCTCAATCCGATTACGAAAAGACACAAAATTTTAAAGCCCGCTATCAACAGCTTGAAACAGCTATTAAAAATGCGGCTTCACTTGATGAATGCAATACAATTTCTGAGAATATTGCAAAGTTAAAGAGCGATTTTCTTTCCGATAAAAACTTGTTAGATAACTCACTCTATCCGGAAAATTTTGAATCTTCTTTTGCTAAAATTGAACTTGCAGTAGAAACCCGCAAAGGAGATTTTGCACAAATAACGGAATTAACAACCGAAGTTGGAAATCTCAAAGATAAAATTTCTACTATCAGTCAAGAAAACCAAGGATTGATTGCACAGATAAGAACTTTGCAAATACGCAGCGCAAAAGATGCTCAAACAATTGCATCGCTTCAACAATTAGTTGCCCAACTAAAAGCCAACATTCAGCAAAGAGACGAACTTGTACGTGGTATTGTAGATAGCTTACTTGCAGAGTTTGTTCAAATGCCAAGCGGGTTTAACGAAACGGAAAGGCAAAATATTTACACAAAAATAGATGCGGGCAATTTGTTTTACAACATCGAAAGAACTATCGCAGATAATGTTCAGTATATGAAAGTTACAGAGCTAACTCCCGATGACCTTGGCGAAATGAAAATGCAGTATCAAGATTTCAACAAAGTCTGGAGGCAGATTGGTCCCAAATTAGCCGAAGTTTATTTAACCAGAAAAGACAAAACTGCGCAGATAGCAAACATAGACGCAATGTTTGCCGATTGGAATTTCCGTGTTAATGATGAAATGTGGGGACAAGTCAGCAAATTGTTCAGAGAAAAGAAAATTTCTATGCTTCAGTTTAGATCTGGAGAGCAGTTTGTAGCCAGTGTTACTTCATTTATTGGCGATGAGTTAAAAAACTTTGGAGTCAAGAGTAGCAGCGAATCTGAAAATATTTATTATGCTTTTACAGACAGCGTTTATTTTAAAATTGTAGAACCGGTTTGGATTCCGATACTTATTGAAAACAATATGATGACCGATGCTAACAAAGATACAATTGATTCGCATATTGCAAAATGGAAAGAAAAAGCTGTACCAAGTTCATCACTTAATTGGGTTTACATTGCAAGTGGCGCTGTAATTATTTTATTGGTATTTGCTTATTTCTTAAAAGGAAGGAAAAAGCCGGTTTCGAGATTTGAAGAAAAAAAGGATGATATACTTTAGCAAAAAAATCTTTGTAAACCTCTTGATTATCAACGAGCAGTTAAGCAAACGGGACGGGGTTAACCCCGACAAGCATGGTAAGATTTTAATTGTCTTTATAAATTAAAAATCTTACATAAGTTATTTACTATAAATGACTTAATGCCTGTCGGCCCGTATGGCAAATTTTCCTAATGGAAAATTTGGGTTAAAGCTAAGATTTTTATTAGCTTTTAATGGGACATCTAAAACTCAATAAAAACCGACGTTATTTGCTAAAGTATGTCAGTAGGCTGCTGGAAATTTACTCATAATGATTAAAAGAGTATTATAACACCCACATCTCCACCAAGAGTTCTCATATTTTTTTTAGTTGTAAGTAATGTTTTAAATTGGTGGTGACGCGTGCTAAACACTAACCCGACTGTTTTTTATTGTTCTATTCCTAAAATCAGCAATGGCACAGGAGGATTATTGCGCCCGTGTCGTAATACGTTATAAACTTCACCTTCGTAATAAGCAACACCGCTACTCATTTGTGCTTGCATTTTTTTTGTCGGCAAAACTTCAATGCCAAGATTTATTACGCCACCAGTATAAAAAAGTAAATGTTTAACGAACAAGTCAAAAGCTACAAAAGCATATTTCCCAAATTGAACTTCAACAGCAATTTGATCTTTTACAAAGTCGGTTTGTTTATAAGAGGAAATTGGTTCTTTGATTCCCTTATAAATTAAAAACTGCTTTTGTTTTTCGTAAGGAAGCGTAATTAATTCAGGCAACAACTTTTGTTCAGTAGTTATGTAATATTGATAACGGCTTTCATTCCACCCTAGTTTGTTGAATTTTGTGTTGAATGCTTTATTAAGCTCAATAGGGCTGTAAAGCATTTTACCAGTCATGGTTTTTTCTTTACTTTCCTTTGTCATAAGTTTTGATGCGTCAATGCTCGCAATGGTATCAATGATTTCTTTGTAAAGTTTTTTATGATGAACAAGTAAATATTCTTCTCCGTTCAAATGCGAATACTTTTGCGCTATTTTCATTAGTGCTTTCCGTTTTCGCCGTTAGATTTTCCATTGCCGTATACATGTTCAAGCACCATCCATTCTTTAGGAATTTGAGCGATTTTATCATTCGCAGTCGGCTTATGAATAGGTTTGTTTATTGGTCTGAATTTTAATTTTCCTTCATTGAAATCCTTTATTCTTTGCTTTGCAATTTTACAGTACTCTTCCTCTTTTTCAATTCCAATTGCGTTCCGATTATTTTTTACTGCTCCAAGAACGGTTGAGCCAACACCCGAAAAGGGATCAAGCACCCAACTGTTTTCGTTGGTCAATGCGAGAACACATCTTTCAACCAGTTCGATCGGAAATTGGCAAGGATGCCCAGTCTTTTCGGGATGATTGGATTTTACATTAGGAATGTCCCACATCCCATTTTCCCAATCTTGCTGAATAATTTCCCAAATGTCACTAGGATTTTTACCAAGAGGATTGCCGGAAGGCAGTCCTTTCTTTGGTCCTTTGAAATGAAGTTTTCCAGGATATTTTGATGGAACTCTAACGTTGTCAAGATTAAAAATATAATCGTCTGTTTTGCTAAACCAAAGTAATGTCTCGTAGCGCCCACTAAAACGGTTACTCGCGTGCAGCCCGTGTCCGAAATGCCAGATTATTCTATTCCGAAGTTTTAGTCCGTGCTTTTTAAATATTTGATAATAGTAAATATCCAGTGGAAAAATTTCACCTTTGTCCACGTAGTTGCCAACCTGCCAGCATAAATTTCCTTTGTCGGAGAGTGTCCGAACAAGCTCGTCAATAATTTCTTCTTGGGTCTCTAAATATTTTTCAATGCTGGTTTTTGTTTCGTAGGATTTCCCAACGTTATAAGGCGGAGAGGTCAAAATAAGATCAAACTTTCTGTCCTCAAGACTTTTTACAACGGTCAAACAGTCGCCCTTTTTGATTTGATAATTAGTGTCGGGGCTTATATAATCAAATAATGGTTCTTTTACTTTCATTGTCCGAATGTTAAACAAAATTTAATTAAATGCCTCTATAGAAATGGTCAAAATTACGAACAAGTTTTTCACCTCTCAGTCTGTAAAGATTTGCGGGCTTCTCATTCTTGTTAGTAACATAGCCACACTATATTTGGAAATTTTATCCCGAAATAACTTCAATTGTAGGATTTACTTCGCGGCGAAGTAAGTTTTCGATTGCAACTAAAGTTCCGCGTATTGAACTTGGGCAGCTTCCGCAAGCGCCTTGATACCGGATTCGTAAAGTATTTCCTTCAAGTCCTACAACTTCAAGTCCGCCTCCATCTCCTGCTAAAGCAGGACGCACACGCGTATCTAAAATTTCGTTAATCTTTTTAAGCAGAGCAGTTTCTTCTTCGTTAGACATTTGCAGCGTATCTGTTTCAGCAGGAATATTAGCTTTTTCAAAATTCTTTATGAATTCAACAAAGGGGCGCTGAATTGTTCCCCACGCAACCTTTGGGTCCTTTTCAATCGTAATGAACTTATCCATATAAAAAACAGAAACGACTCCGCCGATTGCAAAAATGCCTTGTGCAAGCGGATCGTTTACAGCATCATCTGCCGATTTATAATTGCGCGTTTCTCTTACGAGCAGTTTTTCATTTAAAATAAACTTAAGCGCCTGTGGATTTGGCGTAAGATCAACATCTTGTACTTGTAACATAATTTTCTCCTTTACTTACATAACCAAAAAACTCTTTGGTTAGTTTCTTTTGGGCAAACTTAAATAAAAATGGAATAGCTATTCAAGCGCATATCTTTTGGAAAAAGAAGATTGCGTGAACGGGTGTTTGTTGTTTATTAACAAAACAAATTCACCTTTCAATTTCTTTTTTTCTGCAAGATTTAACAGTTGTGCTGCATTTCCTCTAAAAAATTTTTCGGTCGGAAGCGTAAGATCGAAAGCAACAACGAGATTAGTTTTCTCTCCGAATGTTTTTGAAACATCTGCAAGAATTGCTTTCAAACGATAAGGAGTTTCCATCAATACAATTATTTCTTTCATGCTTTTTAAACGGAGCAACTCTTTTTTTCTGATTTCACTTTTGGGGGAAAGCCATCCAGCAAAGTAAAATTTATCTGGTTTAAATCCGGAACCGACAAGTGCAGCCATTAAAGAACTTGCGCCTGGAATTGGAACAACGTCAATCTTTGCTTCAATGCACATTTGAACTAGCTGAGTTCCGGGATCCGAAAAGAGCGGAGTTCCGCAATCTGAAATTAACGCTGCGGATTTACCTTCTTTTATCTTACTTAAAACTTCTCTTGAAGATTCTTCTTCGTTGTGTTCGTTAAGCGATAATAATTCTTTCTCGATTTTGTAGTGAGAAAGTAATCGTCTGGCTTCTTTAAGTTCTTCGCAGATTATGAAATCAACTTCTTTAAGAAAGTTTAGCGCGCGAAGCGTAATGTCTTCGTAGTTGCCGATTGGAGTAGATACTATGTAAAGTATTGGTTTCATTTTACCGCAGAGGCGCAAAGGCGCGGAGAAACTTAGCGTTCTCTGCGTCTTTGCGGTTAATTTTTAAACCGGTTGTTGAAGTGAGTCGAGCAGTTTATCAAGCTCAACAATTTTCTTTTCGCCGGTGCGCCTGTTTTTTATTTCTATTTTGCCTTCTTTAAGGTTTTTCTCGCCAACAATAATTTGAATTGGCATTCCTAATAAATCTGCATCGTTAAATTTTACGCCGGCGCTTCCATCAAGCCTATCATCAAACAGAACTTCGTAGCCTTCTTCGGCTAATTGCTTATAAAGTTTTTCTGCCGCTTCAGAAACAAGTGCGCTCTTCATATTCAAACCTACTAAATGAATGTCAAAAGGTGCGAGTGGTTCTTTCCATGTTAATCCTTTTTCATCATAATTCTGCTCTATGAAACATGCTAAAATTCTTTCAACACCAATTCCGTAGCTTCCCATTACAACATGTTGTTCCTTTCCGTTTGCATCTAAAAATAAAACACCAAGCGCTTCAGAATATTTTGTCCCAAGTTTAAAAATATGTCCAAGCTCAATTGCTTTAAATACTTCCAAAGTGGAGCTGCAGCGGATACATTTTTCACCGCTTTCTGCTGTACGTAAATCAAAATATTCTATGCCGGGAACGTCGCGTGTTAAATCAATTCCGCCAATGTGAAAATTATTCTTGTTTGCGCCGCTGTACAAATTATTTGCTTCTTTCAAAAGATTATCCGCAATGATTCTATATTTAAATCCTATTGGTCCAATAGAGCCGGCATCTGCACCAGAAATTTCTTTTAATTCATCTGGATGACACGGACGTACGTTACCACCAAGCGCATTGGTGAGTTTGGTTTCATTAACTTCATTGTTGCCAAGCGTAAGAACAAGAACCGGTTTATCATCGTGCATATAAACTCGGCTCTTTGCGGTTTCATGTTCATGAATTTTTAAGAACTCACAAAGCTCATCAATTGATTTAACGTTTGGAGTAGAAATTTCGTAAACTGTTTTGCTCTCGTCGTGTTTCTTTGCTGGTTCGGCAACAGACTGAGCAACTTCCGAATTAGCAGCGTACTGACATTTTTCGCAGTAAGCCACTGTATCTTCACCGGCTTCACTTTTAACCATAAACTCTTCGCTCTTGCTTCCGCCCATCGCGCCGCTAGAAGCACCAACAACAAAATATTTCAATCCGCATCTATCAAAAATTGAGCGGTAAGCTTTATCGTGCAAAGCATAACCAACATCCAAACCCGCAGTATCACGGTCGAGTGTGTAAGCATCTTTCATAATAAACTGTCTTCCGCGTATTACACCGCTTCTTGGTCTTGGTTCATTTCTAAACTTGGTTTGAATCTGATACCAGATTTGCGGCATATCTTTATAAGAAACAATAGCGCCTTTAGCATGATAAGCAACAATCTCTTCGTGAGTCGGAGCTAAAACATACTCGCGGTTCTTAACATGAAAAAGAATATCTCCGAAAGCTTCAACGCGTCCGGTTTGTTCCCAAATTTCTTTTGGGTTCAATCCAGGGAAATGAAATTCCTGTCCGCCGATTGCATTCATTTCTTCGCGAATAATATCCATAACTTTTCTTAAGACTTTGTAGCCAAGCGGCAGCCAAGAATAAATTCCGGCAGAAAGCTGGCGCACTAATCCAGCGCGAATCATTAAAATATGACTTGGAATAACTGCTTCTGAAGGAACTTCCTTCAGAGTTGGTATGAATGATTTGCTTAATCTCATAATGTTATTTGTGTAATTAATTTGGACTAAAACAAAAACTTGTTTAGTCAAGCCGAGCGCAGTCGAGGCATGTGCTGTTTTCTGTTTGTCACACTTCGACTCCGCTCAGTGTGACAGGCCAATTTTACGATAGGCGGTGCAAAGATAAGCAATGAAGATTCTAATGGAAACATACCTTGTAATAAATGAGCCTACTATAAAAAGGTATTTTCGGATGAAAAAATGCTTTGATTATTGCTCAAATTCAAAGTGCAAAAACTCAATTTGAGGCTTTTTAGAATAGGCTCATAAATAGCTCTTCAATTTTACTTATTTTTGAAGCAAAATTAATTGGGTTTACATGACTGAAAGTAGAATGCCATTCGATCCAGTAACAGAAGACGATTCAAATTCAAGTGGAAAATTCCCAGCCTCGATGGCGCCTTTATATTTTGTTAGCAGCGCAAGCAAAGTCTATGGTACATTTTTTTCGGCTGCCGGAGAGGGATTACACCCAACAGTTTTGCTGCTCGGCGGATTTCCAGGCAACGAAGTAAATTTTGATATTGCCCACATGCTGCGCCGCAAAGGTTATAATGTTTTTACATTTTATCCCCGCGGCTGCTGGGGAAGCGAAGGAAATTACTCATGGCAAAATTTAGTGGATGATGGAGCGGCGGCAATAAAATTTCTTCAGAGCAATTTTATTAAAGGAAAATTTAATGTTGATGCAGAAAACATTTCCTTGGTTGGACACAGCATGGGCGGATTTTCTGCTTTGTATAACGCCATTCATTTTGATGAAATTATTAATGTTTGTGGAATTGCACCATTCAACGCAGGATTGTTTGGACAAGTTTTGGCAAACAACGAACAGATAAAACACTACAGCATTCAGCAAATGCAGCCGGCAATGGAGTTTGTTAAAAACGATTCGGCGGAAATCTTGTTGAACGAGTTGATCGCAAACATGAAAGAATGGAATTTGCTTTATCACTTAGAAAATCTTGCAAAGAAAAATATTTTAGTAGTTAGCGCAAAGTTCGATTCAATTGCTCCGGTTGAATTGCATCACTTGCCTCTTGAAGCAAAACTAAAATCCGCAAATCCAAATTCAGAATTTGTAATTCTTGAAACAGGACATTCTTTTTCCGATAAACGAATTCAACTAATGAAAATAATTTCTGATTGGTTCACAAAAATTGAAAACTGATATGAGCGACAAGAAAGAAAATCTTGATATGCCTTTGGGCGAGTTTAGAGAAGTCGGCAAAAAACTTGTTGATTGGTCCGCCGATTACTTAGACAACCTTGAAACATTTGATGTGCTTCCGAAAATAAAACCCGGCGATGTTAAATCTAAACTTCCTCAAAACGCGCCGCAAAAGAGTGAATCGTTTGAAGAAATAATTAATGATCTCGATAAAATTATTCTTCCCGGCATAACACACTGGCAGCACCCGAATTTTATGGCTTACTTCGCGTCAACAGCAAGCGGACCTGGTATTTTAGCTGACCTAATCAGTTCGGCGTTAAATGTTAACGGAATGATTTGGAGAACTTCGCCTGCGTTAACAGAACTTGAGCAGACAGTTTTAGTTTGGTATCAGAAGATGCTCGGAATTCCAAACAGCTTTAAAGGAATTGTTTACGATACAGCTTCTGTAAGCACACTTCACGCAATCGCAAGCGCGAGAGAATATTTACAAGCTGGAATTAGAGAAAAGGGAATGAGCGGCGCGCCGAAACTTAGGTTGTATTGTTCCGAGCACGCGCATAATTCTATTGATAAATCTTGCTTAACGCTTGGGCTTGGTTTGGATGGAATTAAGAAAATTTTGTCAGATGAAAATTTTTCCATGATTCCCGAAGAACTTGAGAACGCAATTAAAGATGATAGAGCTAATGGAATTCTACCGGTTTGTGTAGTCGCGACAATCGGAACAACATCTTCAACCGCAGTTGATCCGGTTGATAAGATTGCTGAGATATGCGAGCGCGAAAATATTTGGCTTCACGTTGATATGGCTTATGCCGGCGTTACCGCAATGCTGCCCGAAATGAAAACATACTTTGATAGAATTGAAAAAGCTGATTCGATAGTTAGCAATCCTCATAAATGGCTTTTTGTGCCAATAGATTTCAGTACGCTTTACATTCGCAACCCAGAAGTTTTAAAAAGAGCGTTTTCACTTTCGGCGGAATATTTAAAAACCGCTGAAGATTCAGTTGCAGAAAATTATATGGATTACGGAATACAGCTTGGAAGAAGATTCCGCGCGCTAAAGCTTTGGTTTGTTATTCGCTACTTTGGTGTAGAAGGCTTGCAAGAGAGAGTTCGTGAGCACATCCGCATTGCCGGACTAGTTGCAAAATGGATTGACGAAAGCGAAAACTTTGAACGGTTAGCGCCAACTCCTTTCAGTACAGTCTGTTTCCGCGCTAAGCCAAAATCAATTTCAGATGAAAATACTTTGAACGAGTTGAATGAAAAATTAATTAGCGAAGTAAATGCAACAGGAAAAGTTCTTCTTTCGCACACAAAGCTAAACGGAAAGTTTACAATTCGGTTGGTCATTTCCGGAATTAGACAAGAAGAAAGACATGCTGAAGAAGTGTGGAAACTGCTGAAAGAGACATTAAAAAATATTATTTGAAGTACAATCCGCCGCATTGCTGCGGCGGTTTTGTTTGGATTAAGAAAAGGAACTGTAATAAGAAGTAAGCAATATTTTTCTAATAAAGATGAACATAAGATTTCCCGTATGTCTGCCTCAAGTTGTCGATTGTAGTTAGAGATATAAGTTGCGTTGTTTTTCCAAAGATCAAGATTATGATCAAGCATTAAAAAAGTCCGTCAACCGAGAGGTAGCGTTCGCCAGTATCGTAATTAAAAGTTAATACTCTTTTCGGTTCATTGTTTTCAGAAAGTTTTTTGCTTACCGCAGCTAATGCAGCACCGGAAGAAACGCCGCCGAAGATTCCTTCTTCTTTAGCCGCGCGCTGAGCAAACTCAAAAGACTCCTCTTTTGTAATTTGAATAACTCCGTCGAGCAAACTCGTATCTAAATTCTTGGGAATAAAACCTGCGCCAATACCTTGAATTGGATGCGGTCCCGGCTCTCCACCAGAAATTACGGGCGAAAGAGTTGGCTCGACTGCAAACACTTTTAGATTCGGGAACTTGTTCTTCAGCACTCTTGAAACGCCGGTTATATGTCCGCCAGTGCCAACTCCCGTAATCAAATAATCAAATCCTTCTGGAAAATCATTTAATATTTCTTGCGCTGTTGCGTTAATGTGGATTTGCACATTTGCATCATTTTCGAACTGCTGAGGAATCCAAGCATTTGGGTTGCTTGCAGCAATTTCATTTGCTTTCGCAATTGCGCCTTTCATTCCAAGTTCACGGGGTGTTAGTTCAAACTTTGCGCCGTAAGCGGACATTAATTTTCTTCGTTCAACCGACATTGATTCGGGCATGACGAGAATAAGTTCGTAGCCTTTGACAGCCGCAACAATTGCAAGTCCTATTCCAGTGTTTCCTGAAGTTGGCTCAACAATTACGCTCTCTTTTTTCAAGATTCCTTTTCGCTCAGCGTCTTCAATCATAGAAAGAGCGATTCTATCTTTAATGCTTCCTCCGGGATTTGCTCTTTCGAGTTTTACCCAAACTTCGTTGGCGCCAAAAAGTTTATTTATTTTAACGTGCGGTGTGTTGCCAATTGTATCGAGTATGTTGTTCGTTTTCATTTTCTATCCTTTTAGATTATAAAGTTGATTGGTTCTTCAAATTCTTTGTTTGTTTTTATTCTTACTTCGCTTTTGTTATAAACAACAGAATTGGGTGGAATGCTTTGTGTAATCCAAGAGTTGCCGCCAATGACGCTGTTCTTGCCAATCGTTGTGTTCCCGCCAAGAATTACAGCTTGAGAGTAGATGATTACGTCGTCTTCAATTGTTGGATGCCGCTTTATCTGTGCGAGAGATTTATCAACACTAAGCGCACCTAATGTAACGCCTTGATAAATTTTTACGCTCTTGCCGATTATTGTTGTTTCCCCGATTACAATTCCGGTCCCGTGATCAATAAAAAAAGGGCTTCCGATATCTGCGCCTGGATGAATATCAATTCCGGTAATTTGATGCGCGTGTTCGGACATAATGCGCGGAATGATTGGAACTTTGAGCAGATAAAGTTCATGTGAAATTCTATAAATTACAATTGCCATAAAGCCGGGGTAGGCGAGGATTACTTCATCAATACTTTCGGAAGCTGGATCTCCGGAATGAATTGCTTCCGCATCTTTCCAAAGCATGCTATGAATTTCCGGAATCTTTTTAATGAATAAACCTGCAATCTCATCCATATTGGCGGGCGTGTTTCCGTTCAATTGCTTCAGAAGCTCTGCCAGATTTCTTTTAAGTATCTGAATGTTTGCAATAACATCGCTTGTATCAAAATAAACCTTTTTTGAAAAATGAGGAAAAAGAAAATCTATCAGTTCGTTTAAGTAATTAACTGTTTCGGTCTTTAGCGATGTTGTGCAAGCGTGAGTTTGCCGCTTACTTAAAAATTCCTTTGTAAATGCATCAAATAAATGGTTCTTTGCCATTATGAGTTTCCTATCTTAAAATTATTTTAATTAAAGTGGAACGGAGATTAGATTAACAACAACAGCAGCAAATTGCGGCAGTTTCCTTTGAGGAAGCAGTTCTTACAAAGTTTCGATATGTATTATTGAGATAATGCATTTTTTGTCTGCCGCAAAGATAACGAAAAAATATCTAAACGTTTGTTATGATAACGCTTTCAAACAAATATTAGTTCACAGTTATAGTGATTTAATGTATCTCTTCGCCGTAACCTTCACGCAGCTTTGCTCTCGTATGAGTAGCAGCGTGTAATTTGGCACTACCATTGGCGTAGTAAAAATAAAACAGCGTTGGTTGCCCTTTATTAAGATAAAGAATTTCAGCTTTGTCTATTTGAAAGAAAACGAAGATTCTTCGTCGCTCCGCTCCTCAGAATGACAAACATTTTTGGTTTTTAGAGATGCCCTTAATAGTTTTGTTCATTCGCAAAAAAAGAATTTGGAGTATAAATGAAACACTCAAAAAATATTATGATATTTTTTCTTTCGGCAGCCGCAATAATATTTAATTACGCAGATTTATCAGCCCAGAAAAAACAGCTTACCTACAAACAAGTCTTTGAAAGTGGCGGCATGCGCGGCATGATGGGTTTTAGTAGAGCTATAAACTGGTTAGATGATGAACATTACATCGAAATGAAAGCAGACCCGGCAAAACCAGGCTCGCGCCCCGTGCCAATGAAAACAAATGTAAAAGATGGTTCTTCTGTTCCTTTGGTAGATAACAGCAAAGTTGAATTGCCCGAAGGTTTTTCAATTGATCGCCCATCGGGTTTGTCCAAAGATTATAATTACTATCTATTCAATTCTAAAAATAATCTCTACTATTATTCTCGTCCAGATAACACCTTTAAACAACTAACCAAAGACGATGCCGAAGAGAAAGTTCCTCAATTATCGCCAGATGGAAAAAAGGCTGCGTACGTAAAAGGAAATAATCTTTATGTGTTTGATATAGAAAAAGAAAGAGAAACACAGCTAACAACCGATGGCGCAGAGCTGATCTACAACGGTTGGGCAAGCTGGGTTTACATGGAAGAAATTCTCGGAAGGGCAACCGCACACTCTGCTTTTTGGTGGTCTCCACAAAGTGATAAAATCTGTTTCTTGAGATTTGATGACAGCCCGGTTCCGGAGTTCCCGATTTACCACGCAGATGGACAGCACGGAAAGCTTGAGAGGCAGCGCTATCCAAAAGCAGGCGATCCAAATCCTTATGTAAAATTTGGTGTTGCTAACATTGCCGATGGAAAAATTACTTGGGCGGATTTTGATGAAAAAGCAGATCATTACATTGCTTGGCCATTTTGGACTAAAGACAATCGCCTAACAGTTCAGTGGATGAACCGCGCTCAGGACAATATCATAATTTATTGGATTGACACAAACTCCGGAAAGAAAACCGAACTCTACAATGAAAAACAAAATGAGTGGGTTGAATGGTTCGAGGATTTATACTTCTTTGAAAACAAAACCGGATTCTTGTTAAGATCAAATGTTGATGGATGGGATCATCTTTACTACTACGATTTGAACGGCAAGTTGAAGAAACGTTTAACACAAGGAGATTGGCAGGTAACAAACACAGTATTAGTTGATGAGACAAGCAAGAAAGTTTACTTTCATACTCCTCTTAAAAATAGCACAGATAGATATTTATGTGTAGTTGATTTAGATGGAAAAAACTTTAAGCAGTTAACAACAACTCCTGGTCAGCATACTGCTTCAGTTTCTCCAAAGGCAAAATACTATATTGATTCTTACAGCAACATTACTACGCCGGCAAAGAGCGAATTGTATTCCATCAATGGCAAATTAATAAGAACAATAAGCGATGCAAATAGCGCACAATATGATGAATATGCAATGGCAAAACCTGAGTTGTTCAGCATTCCTACCGAAGATGGTTTTGAATTGCCAGCCGTTTGGTGGCTTCCAGCCAATTTTGATCCGAACAAAAAGCATGCTGTAATTATCAGCATATATGGCGGACCCAACAGCAGCTCGGTAAGAAATTCTTATTCATCCGGATTAAGCCAAAGCTATTTTGCACAGCAAGGAATCATTTCTGTTTCTGTAGATCACCGCGGCTCTGGACACTTTGGCAAAAAAGGGCAGGCTTATATGCACCGCTGCCTTGGCAAGTGGGAAATCAATGATTACTCTGCGGCGGTTAAGTGGCTCAAGACAAAATCATTTATTGATTCAACACGCATTGGAATTATTGGCGGAAGTTACGGCGGTTATGTTGTTGCACTTGCTTTAACAAAAGCGGCAGATCTATTTACACACGGGATAGCAGAGTATGGCGTAATGGATTGGAAACTTTATGATAATGTTTATACCGAAAGATATATGGATACGCCGGCAGAAAATCCAGAAGGGTACAAAGCCGGTTCTGTGTTCAATTATATTGATAATTACAAAGGCAACCTTCTTATTACACATGGCACAACTGATGATAACGTACATCTGCAAAACTCAATTCAGCTTGTTACAGAACTGCAAAAGCGAAACAAAGATTTTGAGATGATGTTTTATCCTAACTTCCGGCACGGGATTGGTTTGCCTCATGTAACTAAAGTTAAAAATCAGTTTTGGTTTAAGCATCTTCTCGGAAGGGAACTCGATGTAACCAAAGATTAGTTTCTAAAACTTCTTGCTCGTGTTTGAACATCAAATAGAGCTTGAACGAGAATAAGAACAAGAGCAGAGCATGAATTTTGTTCGGGACTCTACATTAATATCAAGTATCCAGTAACAAGGATCTAGAAACCAGTATCCAGAATCGAGCGCCTAATGGAATACAACGAAAATCCAAAATCTTATTATGCGCCAATGCATACCGCCGAACACATTCTTAACGGAACGATAAATCAAATGTTCGGCTGCGGAAGAGCATTCAGCGCGCATATAGAAAAGAAAAAATCTAAGTGCGATTATTACTTTACACGTAATTTAACAGAAGAAGAAATTGCAGCCGTAGAAGAAAAGGTAAATTCTGTAATTATTGCAGATATGGAAGTAAGCGAAAGTCTCATAGATAGGAACGAAGCCGAAAGAGAATTTAATCTTTCAAAACTGCCCGAAGAAGCCGGCGATACTTTGCGAGTTATTACAATAGGTAATTACGATAAGTGTCTTTGCAGCGGTCCGCACGTTGAATCAACAAATGTTATTGGCAGATTCAAAATAGTTTCTTCGAGCTTTGAAAATGGTATTTTGCGCGTGCGATTCAAAATTACTGGGCAATCTTTATAATTTTGCAGATATACGCATAAAATTCTTTAGATAAATTTATTGGCATAAATTACTTTTATCTCGGTAATTGTATTTGGAAAAAACTACCTGCTGATGAACAAGGTTGTGTAGGTTGTTTTTGGTATAACCCAGGAGAGTGGAGAACTATGCTAAATAAATTTATACAGAAGGAAAAAAATCATGAATAAACCGGCAGTTCTTCATTTGTTCCCTCAAGTTGATATAACTAAGATTAAATCTACCAAAGATTTGGAGTGCTCAAGCAAACCACACAAAAGAAAACCTAACCAGATCAATGATTTGGATTTAGAGAACTGGAAATCACTAGACCATATATGGACAGATAGCTTATGGCTGATTCCGCAAAGGGACAACTCCGGTTCTCATACAGGCGAATATCACGGTAACTTTGTGCCCCAAATTCCACGCCAGATTATTCAAAGATATACTAAAAAAGGAGATGTTGTAGTTGATGGTTTTTTGGGAAGCGGCACAACTTTGATTGAATCGCAAAGATTAGGAAGGCATGGTATTGGGATCGAACTTTTGCCTGGAGTAGCAGAGAGAGCTAAACAATTAATATATGGAGAGTGCAACGAACACAATGTTTATAACGAGATTATTGTTGCTAACTCCGCTGATGTAGGTGCTAAAGGAAAAATTCACAACGCATTAAAAAAAGCTGGTAAAGAAAATTCAAATCTCGTAATTCTGCACCCTCCTTACCATGATATTATTAGATTTTCCGATAACCCGAACGATCTATCAAACACATGCAGTGTTGAAGATTTCTGTAATTCTTTTGGAACAGTAATAGACAACACTACTTTTCACTTACAAAAAGACAAGTATTTAGTTATAGTAATTGGAGACAAATACTCAAATTCAGAATGGATACCTTTGGGATTTTACGTTATGCAAGAAGCTCTTAAAAGAGACTTCAAATTGAAATCTATCGTAGTAAAAGATATGCAAGGAAACAGAGCTAAACAGAATCAGCAGCAGCTTTGGCGTTACAGAGCATTAAACGGCGGCTTTTATATTTTTAAGCACGAGTATATTTTTATTCTAAAAAAACAATAACCTCGTTTACAACGGCGCAAATAACGCAAAAATTATAATATCGAAGACTATCATAAAAAGGAGTGCGGCAATAAACTTAGAGGCACCTCTAAAAACTTTTGTTTTAAAAAATTTCATCCCGTAAAGAGGGGCAATAAAAACAAAGTCCGCAAAGAATATTGATGTTTTTATAGGTGCCATTAGGAGAAACTATCGTTCTTTCCGCAGAAGCGCTTACAATAAATAGAAAAGATTAAAAACTATGTTACTTGATTTAACTACCCACGAAGAGTTTCTTGGCTTCATTCAAAAAAACAAAATAGCGTCTGTATATTTTAGCACGCCAGATTGCAGTGTGTGCAAAGCTCTAAAACCAAAAATCATAAATATGCTTTCTGATGATTTTCTCAAAATTCCAATTGCCTATATAAACTGTGATGAAAACAAAATAACTGCCGCTCAAAACTTTGTATTTACCGTTCCAACTTTGGTTGTTTTTGTTGGGGGAAAAGAAGTTTTACGAAAATCAAGAAATATTAGTTTAACCCAAATTTTCCATTAGGAAAATTTGCCGTACGGGCCGACAAGCCCGCCCAACAAGATGGCGGACAAGCCCGCCTGCTACGGAATTAAAATCTTACCATGCTTGTCGGGGTTAACCCCGTCCCGATTTTCGGGACGGCCTTCGGCAAAAAATTCAGTTTCTAATGAATTTTTTGGGTTTAACAGAGTTACGAAATGAACTTAACAGATTCTGTTCGTTGTTGAATTAAGGGTGTCTAAAAAAATTCCAGATACTCTCGATAATAAAATCGGTAAGATTTGGCTATTTAAGATTCAAACAGTATTTGTCTAAGCACAACATAAGAAAATAAAACAAAAACCGTAGTTTAAAGTTCTACAATTCTATTTTGGTACTAATATGAACGAAGTAACCGCAAAGAAAAAAATATTAGTTGTTGAAGATGACGAAATATCGAGAGATGTTCTTATTCTCTTTTTAAAGCATCTTTTTGATATTGATGAAGCACGAAACGCACAGACTGCATTGGAAAAAGCAGATTCTAATCAATATGATTTGGTTTTAATGGATGTTAACTTGGGGCGCGGACTTACGGGCTTAGACATAACCAAAAATTTAAAGCAAAGACCAAACTATGCCAACGTGCCAATAATTGCAATTACTGCATTTGCAATGAAGGGTGATAAAGAAGAATTTTTGCAAGCCGGCTTCGATCATTATCTCGCAAAACCATTTACGCGAGAAGAGCTAAGAGCTATAATTAAAAAATTCATGCCTCAATAAAAAAATCCCGCACTTAGCTGGACTTTTTGTTAAATCATCTATGAGCCTGCTCTAAAAAGCCATGATCATTATTAAAAAATGTTGTTTTCGAACTACGCTCAAACATATTTAAAATTAACCCAAATTTTCCGTTAGGCAAACCTGCCTGCGGTAGGCAGGTTTGCCCTTTGGGTTACATGCTTGTCGGGGTTAACCCCGTCCCGATTTTCGGGACGGCCTTCGGCAATCCCGCTTATATTTAGCGGGACATTTCTAATGAATTTTTTGGGATTAATTTTCTGTCTAATTTACCACCAAATGTTAGCCATTTTTAATGGTGGGGTAAAACAAAATAGGCTTTAAGTTTTTAGGGCGCCTCTAAAAAGTTTTGTTTTAAAAAAATTCATCACGCAAAGCGGGACAAAGAAAAAGCAAAAGCCGCAAATGATATAGATGTTTTTAGAAGCGCCTTTAATCAAAAAGTGTGTTAGTTTATTCTGCTTACTCAATTAGAATAACTTGGCAATGCTTTCATTTACGCGAGTCATTAAACATGTTAAGTGTTGATACGAATTTATTTTTAATGAGCTAAAGTAAAATTCCGCCATAGAAATCTAAAAAAACTTGGTTATCAAAACAGAAAGATTCTCCGACACTTGAGTCGGGCACTTTCACTTGCCAGCAGAATTCACAAATACTTGTCTCTTCTGAAAATATATTCTACAAGCCACTTCTCGCCAACTTTTACAAGCTCGAGCTTCTTCTTTATTGGTTTATCAATTCCGCTGCAAGTTTTTGTGAAAAACGCTTGTCCTTTTGTGTTTGATGGGTCTATAACCACGTTATCAACAACGGCTTTGCAGTTACCTTCTTCCATAGTAACATCATCGAGCGCCATTTTTTGCATCATAATTTCAATTTGCTTTTGGCAGTTTTCAGCACCACAATAGTTTGCAGCATCGAACCACTGTCCTTTGAAATAATATTCAAGAAACTTTTCGGCAACCTCTTTGGGATCAGAGTAATCAATTTTAGGTTGAGCAGTATATTCCGAAAATCCTATTAGAGCGAAAACAAGCGAAATAATTTTAATTGTTTTCATACAAACTCCTGGGATTGTAATAAGGAAGAGAAACGAGAAAGGTTATTTTGTTTACGGTCAGCATACTAAAACGCCAACAATTTTTTAATACTAAAATATAGCTAATCTAAAGACAAAGTTCAGCGAAGAAAATGTTTCTTAAAATACCAGCAGTCTCATCTAAAGTTTTCTAAAAATATAAACGTCTTGTTTTAGATGCGGATTGCTTCCTCCCTCATGAAATCCAGCCAAATCAAATCCGTTAAGTAAGTTTTCGGTAGTCCATTTATAAGATTGATAGCTGCTGTATTTGTTGCCGCCTTCACCAAAAGAATTGTGCAAGACAATTTCATCTTTGTTGAATAGCTCTTGTTCCGACTTACTTAAAGGTGAGATTGTAATTTTTCCATGCGCTGTAAAATAAAATATTCCGCCCGGTTTTAAGATTCTCTTCATCTCTGCAATCCATTCTTGCTGAAGTTCCTTTCCTAAATGTGTAAAAACGGAACGCGCATAAATTAAATCGAAAAAATTATCCGGATAGTTTAATGGCGGAACTAAATTGTTTACGGAAAATTTTCCAAAGGATAAATTTTTACCGCACCAAGAAATCAAATCGGGATTTAGATCCGAGCCAAATAAGTTGTACTTGTTTTTGGCGGCAAAGTGGCGAATGATTCTTCCGCAGCCGCAGCCAAAATCTAAAATATTAGAATTGTCTTTGATATCAATTTTATTTAGCTCAAACATCTTCATCATATCATCAAAAATAATTTTGCCGGATTTATAGAACTCGCTTACCCAAGGAATTGCAATTACTGTAAAGATTAATTTCTGTGGCGGAAACGGGAAGCCGTCTGGCAATCCGTTTTTGCGGAGTTTTATCTCTTCCAACAATAAGTTTGGCGTAACTGTTTTAGCACTGTTATAAACCAAGCGCAGTTGGTCTTGAACATACTCGTTTTTAATCAGAGTTTTAATTAGACGCTTTAACATCTTTCTCCATTATTTTATAAAAAAGAATTGCAGCAGCTAAAACAGTGCCGCTTAGTAGAAAAGAAAAATGTGCTCCAAAAATTGAAGCTATGTAACCTGCAGACAAAGGACCAAGCAAATTGCCTGTCATCTGAAAACTGGAGCCAATTCCCATAACGCCTGATTTTCTATCTTGTGTTGTGTAATCGCTTGTTAAAGAATAAACTAAAGGCAAAACAACTCCAAGCACAAAACCAAGCACAAAAAAGATTGCTGCAAACAGATAAATATTGCTTATTGTGATTAAAAGGAAGAATGAAATTGAAGAAATAAAATATGAAGCAGTGAGTATTATCCACCGTTCTATTTTTCTTACAACAAATGGAAGTAAAGCAACAGAAACCGCTGCCGCCGCGCCAAATAAACTGAAAAGAATACCTGCAGTTGTAGCTACATTATTTACATAAGCAAATTGCTGCTGAACAAAAAAAGTGAAGTTTGGTCTCATCATAGTTAGACTTAGCGTAAAACCGAGCAGCATAACGCCGCAAACTATCAATCCATGCTTAGCAGTAAAGTATTTTAAATTATCTAAAAGAGAATGATAATTAGTGCGTTTTTCAATATTACTTTCTTTTACAAAGAAGAATATTGGTAAAGAAGTTAACGAAACCGAAACAGCCGTAATCAAAAAAACATTCTTATAGCCAATAGTATCTGCCAAGACTCCGCCTAAAACAGGACCAATAATATTACCCAGAGCATTTGCAAGCTGCAGATAGCTTAATGCTTCGGTAGTTTTTTCTTTAGGAGAGTTAGCAGCAGTTAGCGAAACTGCCGCCGGGTAAGCGCCGCCAAATAATTCTTGAGTTGATGCTGCAATTAAAAGAAACAAAAGAGAAGAAGAAAAACTCATCAGAATATTAGAGATAGCAAAGCCAAAAATTGCAATAAGAACGATAAGCTTTCTTCCGTACTTATCTCCAACGCTTCCCAAAAGCGGAGTTGTAATAAAAGAAATTAAAAACGGCGCGGCAAAAATCCAACCGCTCCAAATAGCTGCAATTTCAAAATTTTCGCCGCTTAGTTCTTTAACGTATAGTGGAAGAAAAGGAATTATGCTTCTTGTTCCAGCTCGGTAAAAAAACTGGCTTATGAAAAGAGCGTAAAGATTTTTTTTCCAATAATTCTCAGAGTGCATATCAGCTTTGTTATTTGTTCCAAAATTAACTTTTTGATTTCCGCATTCCAAAACGTTAATTTTTGTGTGGTTAGAATGTTCTAAAAATTTACTGAGCGATCTTGGAGCGATAATTCCATTGAGGTAACAATGATCGAATTTATTCTTAATAACCAAACCATTACTACAGATCTTTCTCCTACTACTGTTCTTCTCGATTTTATACGGAAAGAATCAAAATTAAATGGAACGAAAGAGGGCTGCCGCGAAGGCGATTGCGGCGCTTGTACAGTTTTAATAGGCTCGCTCGAAAAATCTAAAGTTGTTTACAAATCGGTTAATTCTTGTCTTGTTCCTTTATCTGCTGTTCATGCTAAACATATTGCTACGGTTGAAGGGTTAACGCCGTCCCGAAACAATACTGATGACTTATCTCCAATTCAAAACGCTATTGTTGATGAAGGCGGAACTCAGTGTGGATTTTGCACACCGGGTTTTGTTGTTTCGATGACAAGTTATTTTTTGAATGAAATCAATCCCAATGTTAAAGACGCTGTTAATTCCATTGGAGGAAATATCTGCCGATGTACAGGTTATACAGGCATTGTTCGTGCGTTGAAAAAAACTATTGCAGCAATTGGAGAAACAAAGAAAGATAGTAATCACTACAATAGACTAATCGAAGCCAGCCTCATTCCGGAATATTTTTTTGAGATGCCAAAACGGTTGAAACTAATTAAAGAAGATATTCCAAAATCTAAAGCTGATTTTCTTATTGGCGGCGGAACCGACTTATACGTTCAGCGCTGGGAAGAGCTTGTTCAGTCGAATTCAGAATTTGTTTCGAGTAAAAAAATTAGCGGCGAAATAAAAATTGTTAACAGCAAAATTGTGTTTGGCGGCGCTTGCACAATTCAGCAAGTTTTAGAATCCAAAATCATAAAAAAATATTTTCCTTCTCTGCAAAATAAATTAGAACTTTTTGGTTCGCTTCCAATTCGTAACAGAGCTACAATAGCGGGCAATATTGTAAATGCTTCTCCAATTGGTGATATGACCAACATACTGACTTCTCTGAATGCAGATGTTCACCTTGTTGGTAAAACTAAACGAACAATTCAACTTAAAAACTTTTATCTAGGTTATAAAACGCTTGCTAAAAAGAAAGACGAGCTTGTAGCAAGTGTTTCGATGAATATCCCAACTAACAATTTTTTCTTTAACTATGAAAAAGTTTCTAAGCGGACCTACTTAGATATAGCAAGTGTAAACTCAAGTATATCGTTAGTTATGAAGAAAGGGAAAATAGAAACTGCATGTATCTCTGCCGGCGGTGTTGCACCAATTCCGCTTTACTTAGAGAAATCTTCTAATTTGTTATTGGAGAAAGAAATCTCAACTCAACTTGTTAAAGATTGTGCAGAAACAGCTATGCAAGAAATTTCTCCGATAAGCGATGCGCGCGGAACGGCAGATTATAAAAGATTGTTGCTAAGACAATTAATTTACTCTCATTTCTTAATGCTCTTTCCAAAAAAAATTAATGTGGGGGAATTGTTATGAAGAATTACGATTCAATTCGCCACGCGAGAGGAGAATCTCAATTTATTGATGACCTAAAAACTCCGGAAGGAACACTCGTCGCTTACGTTTATTACTCGCCAGTTGCTCATGGAAAAATTCTTGAGTTGGATTTTACAAAGGCTCTGAAATCCAAAGGTGTTGCCGGAGTTTTCTCTGCAAAAGACATCCCAGGCGATAATCAGATTGGCGGAATAATTCCCGACGAAAATTTATTTGCAGAGCACGAAGTACATTTTATCGGGCACCCAATAGCGGTTGTTGCTGCCGATACTTATTTACACGCAAAAGAAGCAACTAAGAAAATTACTGCTATCTACGAAAAACTAAAACCGGTTCTTGACGCACGCGAAGCTGCTGCACAGAACTTATTAATTATACCGCCAAGAAAATTTGAACTCGGAAATGTTGAAGACGCCTGGCAAAATTGTGATTACGTAGTTGAGGGAAAAGTTGAAAGCGGCGGACAGGAGCATTTATACTTAGAAACACAAGGCTCGCTTGCAATTCCAACCGAAAGTGGCGGAGTGTTTATTTCTTCTGCAACACAAGGACCAACAAATGTTCAGAAAATGGCTGCGCGTGTGTTAGCTCTTCCTATGAGTAAAGTTGAAGTTGATGTTCAACGGCTTGGCGGCGGTTTTGGCGGTAAGGAAGATCAAGCAACTCCATGGGCGTGCATAGCCGCACTTGCTGCTTACAAATTAAAAAAACCAGTTAAGTTAATTTTAAACCGCCAAGATGATATAAGAATTACTGGCAAGCGTCATCCATACTCAAGCGATTTTAAAATTGGATTAAACAAGCAAAGAAAAATTTTGGCTTTCGAAGCTACCTACTTTCAAAACGCAGGCGCTACGGCAGATCTTTCTCCTGCAATTTTAGATAGAACACTTTTTCATTGCACTAATTCTTATTACGTGCCAAACGTGCGTGCAACAGCAATTAGCTGCAAAACTAATCTTCCTCCTTTTACTGCTTTTAGAGGATTTGGCGGACCTCAAGGTATTTTCGTTTTTGAATCTGCAATTTATAAAGCAGCTCAAGTCATTGGGGTTGATCCGGTTGAAATTCAAAAAGCTAACTTGTTGAAAGAAGGAGATGAATTTTCTTTTGGTCAGAAAACTTATGAATGTCAAGCGGAAAATACTTTTGCACAATTGGATGAAAACTTCAATATTAATAAAATCAAAAAAGATGTAAATGCGTTTAACAATTCTAACAAACTTGTGAAGAAAGGTGTTTCGGTTCTTCCAATCTGTTTTGGGATTTCATTTACTACAACATTTTTAAATCAAGCTTCGGCGCTTGTTCATATTTACACAGATGGAAGCATTAACATTAGCACTGCTGCTGTTGAAATGGGACAAGGTGTTAATGCAAAACTGAAGCGTATTGCCGCCCGAACTCTTAATGTTTATGATAGAAGAATTAATGTTGAGTCAACAAATACATCGCGCGTATCAAATACATCGCCAACGGCGGCAAGTAAAGGTACAGATCTAAACGGTTTTGCCGTAATAGCTGCGTGCGAAATATTAATTGAAAGATTGAAGAAGGTAGCCGCAGAGGAAATTGGAAAGAAGGATATTACAAAAATCACTTTTAAAGATGAAATAGTTTTTGATGAGGGCAAACAAACAAATTTTCGATTTGAAGACATTGTTAACAAAGCATATCTTAAAAGAATCAGTCTAACAGCGCAATCTTACCATGCAACTCCAGAAATACATTTTGATAAGAAAACAAATAAAGGCAAACCATTCTCTTATCACGTTTACGGCGCTTGCGCCGCCGAAGTTACAGTTGACTGCCTTCGCGGTACTTATAAAGTTGATTCAATGAAGGTGGTTCACGATACCGGCGAATCGCTTCATAGTGTAATTGATTTAGGGCAAATTGAAGGAGGCATTGTTCAAGGAATTGGCTGGATGACATCGGAAGAACTAATTTGGAATTCTGATGGAAGATTAATTACAGATGCGCTTTCAACTTACAAAGTTCCAGATATTCACGCGATGCCGAAAGAAATGAATATCAATTTTTTAGATAATTCGCCTAACGTCTTTGGTCCATTGCTTTCTAAAGCAGTCGGAGAGCCGCCATTCTTATATGGAATGGCTGTTTACTTTGCACTACTAAATGCAATGCGCGCATTTAAACCAAACCTCGAAATAAAATTTGATTCTCCGCTCACACCGGAAAAAGTATTACTCACGTTATATGATTCATCTGTTGTGCTTGATTGATAATAAAAAGGATAACATATGCGGTGGAAAAAACATTACAACATAGAAAACGAAACCGGTTACAATATTTTGATTATTCAACTACAGGATATTACTTTGTAACCATTTGTCCAATGCAAATGAAAAAGTGGTTTGGAAAGATTTATAACGCTGAAGTAAAACTAAATGATTTTGGAAAGATAGTAGAAAACTGCTGGCTACAACTTCCTAAGCATTATTCTAATTGTGAATTAGATTACCATGTGATTATGCCAGACCATTTTCATGGAATAATTAGTATCAAAGAATCCGATATTATTTGTAGCGATGAGTCTGAGACTCATCACTGCGTAAATACGAAAGAGAAAAGCCACGGTTTATCAGAAATAGTACGAGCTTTTAAATCTTTCTCATCGAGGAGAACCAACGAATTAATTACAAACGAAAATAAATTTCGCTGGCAGTATTCTTTCTATGATAGGATTGTAAGAAACGAAAAAGAACTTTTTGAAATTCGAAAGTATATTCAAGAAAACCCGGAGAAGTGGGAATTTGAAAATACACCGGAAAATTTAGTGATTTAGTGGTAGTGATATGTCTTAGACCTATCACTATAATTAACGAAACGATTTAATGGCAAACGTAATAATAGGTCTTAGACCTATCACCACAAATAATCAAAATGGAGATCAGATGGAAAGTTTTTCTTGGAAAATTGAAAACGAAGATTATTTAAACAAAACGATTAAACGATGTAAAGAGAAGAAAATTATTTTACCAAAGTTTAGCGAGCTAAAAAATCCAGATACAATTCCTCAAACAATTAAAAATCAATTGCCAAAGGTTGAAATGCAGGAAATTAATCCGCTTAATCTGTTTAGAATTAATTGGCGAAACGATGCAAAGACCGGTGGTGTTGGGCAAATAAATTATCTCGAGATTCCATGCGAAATCACAGGAGTGAAAGCTCGCATAGTTGGGTTGGTTGGAAAGTTTTTCCCGACCGGCGCTCACAAAGTTGGAGCAACTTACGGTTGTCTCGCTCCATACTTAGTTACTGGGAGATTCAATCCGGAGTATCACAAAGCAGTTTGGCCTTCAACAGGCAACTACTGCCGCGGCGGTGTTTTTAATTCCCGCTTGCTTGCTGTTGATGGAGTTGCAATTCTTCCCGAAGAAATGAGCAAAGAAAGATTTGATTGGTTGAAAAATATGGGTGCGGAAATTTATGCTACTTACGGATGCGAAAGCAACGTGAAGGAAATTTATGATAAATGTCACGAGCTTGAAAACAAAAGCGATCAATACTTAATCTTCAATCAGTTTGCGCAAATGGGAAATCCGATTTGGCATTACGAAGTTACCGGCTTTACAATAGAATCTTTGTTTAATCAATTAAAAAAAGAAAGCCAGCGTTTGAGCGGATATGTTAGCGCAACCGGCTCTGCAGGAACAATTGCTGCGGGCGATTATTTGCGCGAGAGTTTTCCTTTACTAAGAGTTACGGCAAGCGAAGCTCTTCAGTGTCCAACTCTTTTATTTAACGGCTATGGCGCTCATCGTATAGAAGGAATTGGAGACAAACATATTCCTTGGGTTCACAATGTTAAGAATACGGACACAGTTGCTGCAATTGATGATGAAGATCCATTAAGAATTTTACGCTTATTCAACGAACAAGAGGGGCAAAAATATTTGCGACAGCTTGGCGTTGATGAAGAAACAATTTCAAAACTTTCTTGGCTTGGAGTTTCCGGAATAAGCAATGTGATAAGCGCAATCAAACTTGCAAAGTATTACGAGATGAATGAGAATGATATAATCTTCACAATTTTTACAGACTCTGTAGAGCTTTACGGTTCACGCTTAGAAGAGATGAATAAAATGTGGGGAACTTATTCTGCTCATCAAGCCGATAAAGATTGGTATTCTGTTTTGAAGAAGCAATCAACAGATAATTTTACAGAACTCAGTTATCAAGATAAAAAGCGAATTCACAATTTGAAATATTTTACTTGGGTAGAACAGCAAGGAAAAACGGTTGAAGAACTAAATGCACAATGGTATGATGAAAACTACTGGAATGAAAGATTTTCGATTGTTCCGGAATGGGATAAATTAATTGGTGAATTCAACACCAAAGTTTGCTTGTAAACTATAAGAACTGACTATGATAAAAACAATTAAGAACGTCCTTATTTCATCAAGGGATAACAAACTTAAACTTTGCAATATACTCTACGATGAAAAAATTCAAGAAATTAAATTCATCTCAGACTGCGAATTTGAATGGAGCGAAATAAAGCAGATTGAGAAACGAGATGAAATTCTTGGCGAGTTTGTCTCGAAAGACGATTGCAAAAATTTGATTCTTGCAATTCCCGGCGGAGTTGATCCACACGTGCATTTTAATACTCCTGGTTTTGAAGCAAGAGAAGATTTTACACATGCATCAAGTGCGGCAATATTTGGCGGAACCACAACCGTAATTGATATGCCTTGTACATCGCTGCCGCCAGTCTCGAACGCTGAAAATTTTGAAACTAAAAAAAGAGCGCTTAAAGAACTTGGCAAAGTAAATTCCTTTTTTTGGGGAGGAGTTGGCGGCTGTAATTTTGATATAGTACAAGTCGAAAAAAATATCAACGAACTAGCTGTAGCCGGTGTTGTGGGTTTTAAAGTTTATGTAATTAGCGGAATGGAAACTTTCGCAGATTTAACTTATGAACAAATAGAGCTTGTTGCTGCTAAGATTAAAAAAACCGAACTTCCAATGGCAGTTCATGCAGAAGATAAAATGTTGGTCTCTTCGCGCGAGAAAAATTTCAAAGCTCACAATAGAAATGATTGGAAAGCCTATTGCGAATCTCGCGATGTTCAATCGGAACTTGAGGCTGTTGAACAAATGATTAGAATTTCGGAAAAAACCGGATGCAGAGTTCACATTGTTCATCTCAGCTCGGCCTTAGCTTTGAATTCAATAAAGCAAGCTCAAGAAAAAGGAATTTGTATTACAACAGAAACTTGTCCCCACTATTTACACTTTACACAAAAGGATTTTGAAAACGAACACATTAGTGCATTCTTAAAAACCGCTCCGCCGGTAAAATTTGAGGAAGACAAGAATGCTTTATGGAATGGTTTGAAAGATAATTCTATTGAGTTTGTAACAACAGACCACGCGGGCTGCATTCCAGAAATTGATAAAGCTGGAGATAATTTTTGGAAAATCTATGGAGGAATTCCTGGCGTAGAGCATAGAGTGCCGTTTATGTTGAGCGAAGGATTTTTGTCTGGAAGACTTTCTCTTCAACGAACTATAGAATTGATTTCTACAAATGCATCTAAGTTTTTCAACTTAAAAGGAAAAGGAAGTTTAGATGTTGGGAATGACGCGGATTTAGTTTTGGTTGACCTCTGGAATTCTGAAATTGTTCAGGCTAAGAATATGCACTCGAAGGGGAAATACACGCCGTTTGAAGGAGTAATGTTTAGTGCTGTAATTAAAGAACGATACTTAAGCGGGAGTCTTCAATAGTATAAAAGGAGTAAGCTATGAAAAATAATCTTACTATCGAAAATGCTTGGATTTGTTCCGTTGTGGAAACCGAAGTAATTCCATTCTTTGGCGATCTGCTTATCACTAGTGGTATAATTAGTAAAATACGCCCAAAGAATTTTTTTTCCTTTCTAAAAAACCCAACAAGAGTTGGCAAAGATTCTTACAATGCATTTGGAAGAGTATTAACAATTCCAAACGTAAATTTTCATGATCATATCTATTCGAGATTAGCAAAGGGATTGCCGCTTAAAGGTAAGTTCGATTCTTTTCAAAATGTTTTGAAAAACCTCTGGTGGAAGCTCGACCGTGCGCTGGACCGCGATATGATTAAAGCATCGGCACAAGCTGCGGCAATAGATTCAATACAAAACGGGGTAACATATATTTTCGATCATCATTCTTCACAGTCTGAAATAAAGAACAGTTTAAATGTAATTAAGAATGTTCTAGATGATTTTTCTTTGCGCGGTGTTTTATGTTTTGAAACGACCGATAGAAACAGTTCATCAAGCGCTGTTGATGGGCTAAGCGAGAATGTTAGTTTCTTAAATGATGCGAATGAGAATTTCAAAGCTATGCTTGGCTTGCATGCCTCGTTTACAATTTCTGACGAAACATTACTTGAAGCAAAAAAGGTTTTAGGAAAAAACTGGGGAATTCATATTCATGTTGCTGAAGACGAAAGTGATAATAGGCTTAGCATGGAATACTCCGGCGCACTTCCTGTAAGCCGTTTGAAAAAATATAAGTTGATGAACGATAAAAGTATTCTTGTTCATGGAGTACATCTGCAGCAAAAAGATTATCTAAAAATTATTGAGGCGGATAGCGCAATTGCTTTTTGTCTTGATTCCAACATGAACAATTCTGTTGGAATGCCTCAGTTTACAAAAATTCCTAACCCAATTCCTTTGTTAATTGGAACTGACGGAATGCATTCTAATATTGCCCGCTCTTTTAAGCAGCTATTTTTAATTTCTAGAAATCAAGGAATGAGCAGCGAGCAATCTTTCTCTTTGATTAAGAAAATCTATTTCGACCAAAATAATTTTGTAAAAAAATATTTTAATGATTTTACTTCTCTGATGGAAAAAGAGCGTGCCGATTTTATTGTTTGGGATTACGTGCCGCCAACTCCAATAAATAAAGAAAATTTCTGGGGACATTTTATTTATGGTATTTTAGAAGCCCGAATTTTGAGTGTTGTTCAAAAGGGAAAATTTTTAATGAAAAATTTTCAATATATAAACGAAGAAATAGAAGAAGTTCGCAGCCAGATTTTTCAAGAAGGTGAAAGGTTATATAATAAGCTGAAATAAATTCTTTCAATATCAAATTGAGAAAGGAATGAACAAAGATTTTTCGGTTGTTGGCAAATCGCTCGTCCGCGAAGATGGATTAGAAAAAATTACGGGCAGAGCAATGTTTGCCGATGATTACAAATTCGATGGAATGCTTCATTCGGCTATGCTACGCATTCCAGCAACTCACGCAGCAATCAACTCTATAGATTTTTCCGCAGTTATCAACAATCCATCTGTTAAAGCAATAATTACTTCACAAGACGTGCCCGCTTCAAAGAAAATTGGAATAATTAAAAATGATCAGCCGGTTTTCTGTGACGAAAAAGTTGTAACACCGGGCGATGTTCTGGCTATGATTCTTGGCGAGGATGAAAACGAACTAAGAGAATTAGTAAAGAGTATAAAAGTTGATTACACAGCACTTCCGACACTAACTAACCCGGCAAAAGCGCTTGAAGAGACAGCATTGCTTATTCATCCCGAGTTTGGAACTAATTTAATTTGTCATCATCCGTTACATAAAGGCGATGTAGAAAAAGGATTTGCCGATAGCGATGAAATATTAGAGCAAGTTTACACAACACAAACAATTGAACATGCCTACATTGAGCCCGAAGCAGTAATTGCATTGCCTATTGATAATGGCGGCGTGAAAATCATCGGCTCAATTCAAAATCCGTTTAGCGCGAGAAGAATTGTGTGTAATGTGCTAAATCTCCCTCCAGAAAAAGTACATGTTGTTCAAGCTCAGCTAGGTGGTTCGTTTGGCGGAAAAGATGATAATATGTGTATGCTTTCATCCCGCGCTACTGTTGCAGCATTAAAAGCAAAGTGTCCGGTAAAAATTCGTTACACACGAGAAGAATCTATTCTTGAATCTTACAAGCGCCACCCATATATCTTAAAGTACAAAGTTGGTTTTAGTAAGTCCGGCAAAATCAAAGCGATGAAAATTGATTTACTTGCTGATGGCGGCGCATATTGCTCGATGAGTCCCTTTGTTACTTGGCGCTCTGTTGTTCAAGCAACAGGACCTTACGCAATTGAAAATGTTCATACCGATGTGCGGGCTGTTTATACAAATAATCCCTATACCGGTGCAATGCGCGGCTTTGGCTCGCCACAGCCAATCTTCGCTCAAGAATCTATTATGGATGAAATTGCCGTTAGAGTTGGAATTACTCCAGATGAAATTAGAAGGCGCAATGGCTTAAAACTTGGCTCAGTTACTTCAACAGGACAAACATTGCGCGACCACGATGTTAATTTAATTCCGGTTCTTGATAAAGCATGTGCGTTTACAAACTTTGCATCAAAGTGGAACGAGTATAAAAATAAGCAGGAAGAACTTAACGGATATATTTTTGATCAGCCGATATTTAAGGATGAACAATTTATTCAACCCGAGAAACTGATTAAAAAGGGAATTGGTCTTGCAGTTAGTTTTCGCGGCTGCTCACTTGGCGCAGAAGGTTTAGATCAATCTTCTTGCTTTGTTTCTATTCAACCAGATGGAAAAATAGTAATGCTAAGCGGACTAGCAGAGAATGGGCAAGGTTTGCGAATGACTTTAATTATGTCTGCTGCCGAAGTACTTGGTGTATCTTCTGAGAAAATTACTTTCTTGGAAAGCGATACATCAAAGATGGATGACAGCGGTCCAACAGTTGCATCGCGAGGCACGCTTATGGGCGCTGCGGCAGCAAAAAATGCTTGCGATCTTCTTCTCGAAAAATTAGAAAATGTTGTTAGAGTAGAATTTAAAGTTGATGATTCAGATTTCATCTCTTTCAGAGAGAATTTAGTTCTATCGCGTAAAAAAGGAGCGATTACAAAATTTGATGATGTAGTTAAATTGGCATCTCAAAAAGGAATTGATCTTTCTGTAATTGGTAGATATAAAAGTCCAGATGTTTCTTGGGATGAGCACTCAGGACAAGGAGATGCATACTTTACTTATGTTTATGGGTGCCAAGTTGCAGAAGTTAGCGTAAACACCGGAACCGGCGAAGTTTATCTGAATAAAATTACTGCCGTTCATGATCCAGGAACGGTTATTAACCGACTTGGTGCAATTGGGCAGGTTTATGGCGGAGTTACGCAGGGTTCTGGCTATGGAATCTTAGAAGAAGTAACAAGTGAAGATGGAATGATACGCGAGCTTAACTTCGATCAGTACTTAATTCCAACTGCAAAAGATATTGATGAAATTAAGCCGTTGTTTTTGGAAGGCGAAGAAAAATATGGAGCGTGGGGCGCTAAATCTTTGGGTGAACCAACTTTAGAACTTGGCGCCGCAGCTATTGCAAATGCTGTATGCAACGCACTTGGCAAAAGATTTTATAATCTTCCTCTTAATTTAGAAGAGGTTTTACTTGGCAGAAAATTGCGCCCGCAAGATTTGAAAAGAGGCAGCTTATGATAGACTTAAAGTGTGAAGTGCTTACGCCTAATTCTTTAGCAGAGGCATTGCAATATTTAGCTAACAATAATGAATACACAAAAATTCTTGCCGGCGGAACTGATGTTATAGTTGGAAAAACGCAAGGCTCCAAAAGATTTATTGATTCAAATGTTCTTGTTGATATTAATAGGATTTCTGAAATAAGAGGTATAGAAGAAAATGATTGCTCGATTTCGATTGGCGCTGCAACTACTTTGGGAGAAATATGTAACAATAAAATTGTTGGAGAAAAGCTTCCGCTCTTGAAAAAAGCAGCTTCAATGGTTGGAAGCCAGCAAATTAGAAACAGAGCAACTATTGCAGGTAATTTTGTAAACAACGCTCCTTGTGCCGATACTGTCCCGGCGCTTTTAGTATATGATACGAGCATTGAAATCAAATCTCATAATTCTGAAAGAATTATTTCCCTGCAAGAATTTCTAAAAGGTCCTTATCAAACTCAATTACAAAAAGAGGAACTCGTTACAAGAATTATTATTTCCCAGAAAGAGCAAAACTATTTTGGCGAGTTCTACAAATTAGGAAGAAGACGCGCTGTTGCAATCAGCCGTTTAACCTTAGCTGTTTTGATTGCGTTAAAAGAAAAACAAATTCTTGATATTAAAATTGCTTCGGGCGCAGTAACTCCAATTGGAACGCGCTTCCCAAAACTGGAAGAATTTGCAAAAGGAAAAATAATGACAGACGTTCTTTGCAAAAACATTGCAAAAAAAATGGGCGAAGAAGTTTTAGGTGTTACCGGTTTGCGTTGGTCGAGCGCGTACAAGCTGCCTGTAGTTCAGCAAATGTTTTATCAATTATTAAAAGGGATTGAACGCTAAAGCATGTTCAAGATATTGATATGGAAATTAAGTTTACTCTAAACGGAAAAGAAGCAGTTGTAGTATGTGAACCAAGTTTGCGATTTATTGATTTGCTGCGCGAGAAACTAAGCCTAACCGGAACAAAAGAAGGATGCGGCGTTGGTGAATGCGGCGCTTGCACTGTGATAATGAACGGTGTTGCTGTTAATTCTTGTTTAGTGTTAGCTTCTCAAGTTGTTGGAAGCGAAGTTTTGACGATTGAAGGAATTGCAAACGGAGAAGAACTTCATTTGCTTCAGAAAAATTTCTTACAAGCTGGCGCTGTTCAGTGTGGTTTTTGTACGCCGGGAATGGTTCTTTCTTCTTATGCGCTGCTGCAAGAAAATTCTAATCCTTCCGAAGAGGAAATAAAAGATGCAATTGCCGGTAATTTGTGCCGTTGCACCGGCTACAAACAAATTCTTGATGCCGTAAAACAAACTGCAAAAGAATTAAATCCTTCTGCTAAACTATAGATATGGCAGACAAGCTTAACAAAACAGAATACAAAACTTTCTTTCTTGAAATAAAGGAACAAATACGCAAGGCTCAATACAATGCTTTGCGTTCTGTCAATCGAGAACTAATTAAGCTGTATTGGAATATTGGAAAGCGAATTGTCGAGAATCAAAATCTGCATGGATGGGGTAAGTCAATTGTAGAAAATCTATCGGAAGATTTACAAAAAGAGTTTCCTGGAGTTAATGGATTATCTTCACGAAATCTATGGCGAATGAGAAGTTTCTACTCCGAGTATTGTAACAGCTTAATTCTGCCACCAATGGTGGCAGAAATTGGCTGGGCTCATAACGTGGTAATCATGGAAAAGTGCAAAGAAGAAAATGAAAGAGCTTTTTTCTTGAAGATTACCAAAGAGTTTGGCTGGACAAAAAATGTTTTGATTCACCAAATTGAAAACGGACTTTATAAAAAAACTTTAAATAACCAGACGAACTTTAATAAAACACTTACACCCGAAATTAGGAAGCATGCAAAATTAGCAGTTAAAGATGAATACACATTCGACTTCCTCGAACTTGGCGAAGAACATACTGAACGACAATTAGAAATTTCATTAATAAATAACATTAGAAAGTTTCTAATTGAAATGGGTGGCGATCTTGCGTTTATTGGCAATCAATACAAGTTAAAAGTTGGCAGCCAAGAATTTTTTATTGATCTACTTCTTTATCACAGAAGATTAAAATGCTTGCTTGCCGTAGAGTTGAAAGTTGGTGAGTTCAAACCCGAATACGCAGGTAAAATGCAGTTTTATCTTTCTGTTTTGAATGACAAAGTAAAACTGCCGGATGAAAATTCTTCGATTGGACTAATTTTATGTAAAGATAAAGATAGAATAATTGTTGAATATGCCTTGCGCGATTCAACGCAGCCAATTGGAGTTGCCACCTACAAACTCTTCAATAAAGTTCCTAAAGAGTTGAAAAAGTATTTACCTTCTCCTTCGGTTATTGCTGAAATTTTTGAAGAAACTTTACTATTTGAAAACAAACCAAAATAAAAATTATGGCAGATATTAAAACAAATATTCTTGGAATAAATTTTAGCAATCCGATTTTTACTGCTGCCGGACCTACTGCGGCTAACTACGAAATGTTAAAGCGCGCAAAAGATGGCGGCGCTGGCGGGCTGGTTGTAAAAACAATTAGCGTTGAGCCGGCTAAAGTTCCTATCCCAAATATTTCTAATTTCAATCCGAATAGCTTGCTTAATGCAGAACTTTGGAGCGAAGTTGGTTATAAAGAATTTATCGAACAAGAATTAAAAAGAATTAGAACTCTTGGAATGCCTGTGATTGCTTCGGTTGGTTATTCGCCGCAGGATTTAGAGATCCTTGGCAAAGAGTTAAATGGAAGCGGCTTGATTGACGCTGTTGAGTTTTCTATACACTACATAGATAAAGACGCAAATAACTTGCGTAAAACTGCCGTCGCACTTAAAAATAATATTGATGTTCCCGTCTTTGCAAAATTTTCTCCCGGCGTTTCAGATCTGCCACTCGCTATCTCTTTGCTTGATGATGTTGTAGATGGCTACATAGCAATCAATTCTGTTGGTCCGGCTTTAGATTTTAATATTGAAACACGAAAACCTTACTTAGGAAGCATAGACGGGCGCGGTTGGTTAAGCGGAAGAGCTATCTTGCCAATTGGCTTACACTTTGTCGCGGCTATTCATAAACTTTCTAACAAACCTATTATTGGCGTTGGCGGTGTTAAATCAGCCGAAGATGTTGTAAAATATCTTATGGTTGGCGCATCTGCTGTGCAAGTTTGTTCGCTTTCAATTTTAAAGGGACAAACAGTTTACGGCAAACTTGCTAAAGATTTAGAGAAATGGATGGATGCACACAACTATCCAAACATAGAATCTTTGATTGGAATTTTTGATCCGGAAGAAGAAAAGAAGCAGCATTATCTGTATCACGGCCCGCAAGTTTATCCAACCGTTGATTATGAAAAATGTGATAACTGCGGTGCTTGTGTAAAAATTTGCGTGCACATTGCTTTGGAAATAAAAGATAGTCTAACTCTCGAAAAAGAAATTTGTGTTCGCTGTGGAATTTGCACTCAAGTTTGTCCAACGCACGCACTTGAAATGAAGGAAGTAATAGAACACAGATAACGCGGATTAAACGGATGAACGCTGATAAAAGCAAAATACTGCATCATGATTTAACCGAATTGATTATAAAATCTTTTTACAAAGTTTATAATGTTTTGGGTTACGGGTTTTTAGAGAAGGTGTATGAAAACGCATTAAAATTTGAGCTGACAAACATTGGACTAAACGCTGCAACTCAAACGAATATTAAAGTAGAATATTTTGGTCTCCAAGTTGGTGATTATTTTGCGATATAATTGTAAATGATTTAATAATACTTGAATTAAAAGCCGCAGAATCTTTATGCGAAGAACACGAAGCTCAACTGATTAATTATTTAAAAGCAACAGACAAAGAAGTTGGACTTTTGTTAAACTTTGGTAAACGCCCGGAATTCAAAAGAAAAATATTTATGAATGAAAATAAAAATCTGCGGTGATCCGCTTTATCTGCGTCATCCGCGTTCTATTAAATTAAGAATGGTGCGATATGGAAAAAGCTCTTAAAGAAAAGCTGTTTAAAGTTGTTGAAGCAGAAAAAGAAAATCTTTTTGGTTTGATTCAACGATTGATCCAAATTAAAAGCTACAGCGGCGAAGAAAAAGAAATTGTTGAGTTCAGTGTTGCTAAAATGAGAGAGTATGGATTTGATGAAGCATATCACGATGGATTTGGAAATGCAATCGGAAAAATTGGCAACGGTCCAATTAAAATTATGTTTGACGCCCACATTGACACGGTAAAAGTAACCGAAACAGAAAATTGGGTGCGTCCACCATTTGGCGGCGTAATTGAAAATGGAAAAATTTACGGACGCGGCGTTGTTGATGAAAAACCTGCTATGGCAGGTTTTATGATTGCCGGAAAAGTTTTAAAACAAGTTTATGGTAATGATTTTCCTTTCACTCTTTATGTTGTTGGTTCTGTTTTGGAAGAAGATGTGGACGGATATCCGCTGTATCACATAATCCAAAATGAAAAAATTAAACCGGATTATGTTGTTCTTGGCGAACCAACAAATTTGCAAGTTTACCGAGGTCAGCGCGGTAGAATGGAGTTGAAAATTACAGCAACCGGAAAATCTGCACACGGCGCTCATAATCAGAAAGGAATTAATGCTATTTATAAATTGCAGCCTATACTTGCGGAGATTGAAAAGCTGGATAAAAAGTTGAAACCGAAAAACCCGCTTGGCAAAGGTTCAATTACTGTTAGCCAAATTGCCTCTAAAGCGCCATCGCTTTGTTCTGTATCAGATTACTGCCAAATTCATATTGATAGAAGAATGACGATTGGCGAAAACAAAAAAACTGTTGTAAAAGAAATACGAGAGATTATCAAAAAACATAAGAGCGATGCAAAAGTTTCGATTCCAAATGTGGAAGGTGTTAGTTGGAAAGGAACACAATTCTGTCAAGAAGCTTACTTTCCAACTTGGGTTTACGATGAAAGACATCCGCTTGTTGATGCAGCAATGAAAACATCTAAAGAGGCAATTGGAAAAGCAAAAACCGGGGTTTGGAGTTTCTCTACAAACGGAGTTGCAACTGCCGGGCATTTTGGAATTCCAACAATTGGTTTTGCACCTGGAAGAGAAGAACTTTCTCACTCATCAAAAGAAGAACTTGTTCTTAACGATCTTTTGAAAGCAACAAAGTTTTATTCCTTGTTCCCGTTTGTAATGGTAAACAGAATAGAACGCTGAGTATTATGATCTAATATGATAAGAATATGATAGAAAATAATTACAAGTATTCTGATATCACCGAGAAAATAATTAAAGCCTTTTACACAGTTTACAATAAGCTTGGTTATGGCTTTCTTGAAAAGGTTTATGAGAGTGCAATGCTTATTGAGCTTTCAAAGCTTGGATTGAAATCTACCAATCAGTTTCCGATAGCAGTTTTCTACGATCAAAAAAAAGTTGGCGATTATTACGCTGACATTATTGTTAATGATTGCATTATAGTTGAGTTAAAAGCAGCAGAAAATTTATGCGAAGAGCACGAATGTCAATTAATAAATTATTTAAAAGCAACTGAAATTGAAGTCGGGTTGCTTTTAAACTTTGGCAAAGAACCGCAATTAAAAAGAAAAGTTTTTTCAAAAGATCATAAAAAATCATAATCATCATAAAAATCAGTGTTCTATTCTTAAGGAGAAAAAATGGAAACAAGATTTAAAGGGAAACATTTTATTACAGAAGACAACTGGACAAAAGAAGAACTCGATTTAGTCTTTGATGCGTCGTTCAATTTAAAGAAAAAGTTTTACGCTGAAGAACCAACTCTTTGGCTTCCTCATAAAACTTTATTTATGATGTTCTTTGAGCAGTCAACACGCACCCGCAACTCGATGGAAGCCGGAATGACACAACTTGGCGGTCACGCACACGATTTAACTCCTGATAAAATGCAAATTACTCACGGCGAAGTTGCAAAAGATACAGCAATCATTCTCAGTCGAATGGGACATGGAATAGCCTGCCGCAATTGTTTTTATGGTGCTGGTAACAAATACTTAAACGAGTTAGCTGAAAACTCGCGCAAGCCGGTAATGTCTTTGCAAGATGATGTTTATCATCCGTTTCAAGGCTTAGCAGATTTGATGACTATCTTTGAACATCTTGGACGCAACACAAAAAATCTAAAAGTAACTGTTTCTTGGGCTTATGCTAACACTCACTCAAAACCTTTAAGCGTTCCTCAGACGCAAATTTTGCTTTTCCCTCGTTATGGAATTGACGTAACCGTTGCTCATCCAAAAGAATTTCCTTTGGATAAAAAGATTGTAGAGAAAGCACAGCTTAATGCAAAAGAGGGTGGCGGAAGTTTACGCTTTACAAATGATATGGATGAAGCATTTGAAGGCGCACAAATTGTTGTTCCTAAAAATTGGGGCGGCTTTGGTTACTATGGCGAAGAACAATATTTGGCAAACGAAGAAGAATGCAAGAAAGAAATGAAATCGAACTTGGAAAAATATAAGGGTTGGATTTGTGATGATAAGAGAATTAAACTTGCTGATAAAAATGTTAAGTTGATGCATGCACTTCCGGCAGACCGCGGAAATGAAGTTACTGATGAAATTCTTGATAATCCAAATATCTCTATTGTTTTTGATGAAGCTGAAAACCGCTTGCACACAGCAAAAGCAATAATGGGATTAACGATGTGAACAAACTAAATAGAACGCAGATGACGCGGATCAAGCGGATAAAAGATTGGATCAGCGAAAATCTGTTTGATCGGATTTTATCCGCGTTCTATTCATAATCTTATGAACGAATACATTTACAAATGTTTTGATTGCAACAAGACTTACGGCAAAGATGAAGTAGAGAAAAATCTGCTTTATCTTTGTTCTACTTGCGGAAAAGTTGAAAAGAATCAGCCGCTAAAAGGAATTCTTTTGGTTGAGTATGATTACGATTCAATCAAAAAGAAAATAAGTTTAGAAAGTTTTTTCAATTACGAGCTTGGAAAGTTCTGGCAGTATTCTTTTCTCTTTCCGCTTGATAAATCAAAGCTTGATTCTATACCAGATAAACTTGCTAAAATTACACTGCCTTCAAATTGTGTTCAAAAACTAAATTATGAGGGGCGAAATTTTTTTGTTTTGAACGAGACATGCAATCCAACTCTTTCATTTAAAGACCGTGCTTCAAGTTTAGTTGCTCTTAAAGCTATTGAAATGGGAATTACCAAAATTGCCGCTGCTTCAACCGGAAATGCCGGCTCGTCTCTTGCCGGAATTTGTGCACGGCTTGGTTTAGAGTCTGTAATCTTTGTTCCTAAAAACATACCAGAAGCAAAACGAATTCAAATTCAATCTTACGGCGCAGAATTAATATTAGTTGATGGAGATTATGATTTAGCTTTTGATACATGTATAGAAATCTCTTCGCAAAAAAATTGGTATATCAGAAATACTGCATACAATCCTTTAACAATCGAAGGAAAAAAATCCGCTGCTTATGATATTTTTATTTCCACAAAAGGAAAAATGCCTGATGTAGTTTTCATTCCAACAGGCGATGGAGTAATTCTTTCCGGCTTTTACAAAGGGTTAGCTGAATTGAAAAAACTTGGGTTAATTGAAAAACTGCCAAAGCTGATTTCTGTTCAAGCCGAAGGAAGCGATTGCTTTGCAAGGTTCTACATTGCAAATGTTTTTGAATACAAATCTGCCAACAGCATAGCTGATTCTATTTGCGCAGGCGCGCCGCGGGCTTTGTACTATGGAGCCGAAGCAATAGAAAAAACAAACGGTTCTGTTATTGTTGTTAGCGATGAAGAAATTATAGAAGCACAAAAAATAACCGCCAAACAATTTGGAATGCTGCTGGAGCCTTCAAGCGCCGCTTCTTTTGCAGCTTACAAAAAATTTATAAAACTGAATGAAAATCAAAACGAAACTTATTTGTTATTATTTACCGGAAATGGATTGAAAGATATTTCCTCTTTATCTATTTGGAATGACCCAGTTGTACCTCTAACCCCCAGTCAAATTAAGGATAAATTCTTTTAGTTATGTCTAAACCTATTATCAACGCATTACTTATCTCAGCCGGATTTTCTGGAAGGATGGGAGAGTTCAAACCGCTTATTAAAATTGAAAACCAAACTTTTGTCTCGAAAATTACAGAGAAACTTCTTGGCGTTTGCGAAACGGTTACTATTGTAACAGGTTATCGAAGCTGCGATGTGGAGTTTGAAATTAATTCTATTTTTCAAAACGAAACCTCGTGCCAGAATCCGCGCATTAAGTGTGTTTTTAATCATGAGTTCAGTAATGGAATGTTTTCTTCTGTAAAAGCAGGGGTTGCTTATATGCAAAGCTCCGATTGGATTCTTTTTCATTTTGTTGATCAGCCTGCAATACCTATAAATTTTTACAACGAACTTATTGATCAAATTGATGACAAACATGATTGGATACAACCTGTTTATGAATTAAAGCAAGGTCATCCGGTTATGTTTAACAATTCGGTAATTCCCCAAATACTTAACTGTCCATCTAATTATAGAATGAAGTTAGTGCGGGCGAAAGATAATATTAAAAAGAAATATTGGATAACGGATTACAAGTTTATATTAGAAGATTTTGATACTAAAGAAGATTTAATGAGAATTCACTCTAAATATTAATTTGCAGCTACAACCAAAACAAAATTGGAGACATTATTTCTGTAAAGCAAAGATTATGGGCATCTCTAATAACTGTCATTCTGAATCCGCTTTAGCGGATGAAGAATCTTCGTTTAGCTTTTAGAAAGAAAAATGGAGATTCTTTGTCGCTCCGCTCCTCAGAATGACAAGCATTTTTAGTTTTTAGAGCCCTCCTGACTTGAGCGGGTGAGATTTTACAAAAAATAAGTTATTGTTTTTCAATAAGTTACGAATGTAAAAACACTAATTTGTAGCACTAAGGGGCTTACCCCCCATATTTTTATGAGCTATTACGTCCGAAAAGTTAAAACCGGCTCGAAGGCTATTGCCATTCAAGTAATCAAATATGTAAAACGTAACCGGATTATTGTAAAACATTTTGGTTCTGCACATAATAAAGAGGAAGTTAGTACTCTCTGTAATATTGCAGCAAGATGGATTTCTGAACAAACAAAACAAATCTCCTTGTTTCAAGAAGAAGAACAAATTATTTCACTAGAGCAATTCGAATATATTGGATTTCAGTACACATTCTTATACGAGACTCTCTACAAACTGCAAGCTAGATTAGGTTACACTTGTTTTGGAAACAAGCTGCTTAACGATTTGGTCACTATCCGAATTATTGAACCGGCTTCAAAATTACGATCGCTTGAGCTTTTGAAAAACTATTTTAACATAAGCCACCGAAGAAGAACTCTTTACGATATACTTCCCAAACTACTAAAACTGAAAAATAAAATAGAAGAGTTGACAATTAACTTTGCCGTCAAGGAATTTGATTTTGACTTTGCAATAGTATTTTATGATGTAACTACATTATATTTTGAAACATTCAAGGCAGATGATTTTCGTAAAGAAGGATTTTCTAAAGACAATAAATCTAATCAACCGCAGATTCTCGTTGGCCTGGTTGTTAGCAAAGAAGGTTTTCCTATAGCTTACGATCTTTTCCCCGGCAACACATTTGAAGGGCATACATTGATTCCTATCATCAAGGAGTTTAAGAAAAAACATAACATGAAAAATCTAACGGTTGTTGCTGATGCTGCAATGATTAGCTTTGATAATATTGATAACTTAAAAGCAGCTAAAATCAATTATATAGTCGGGGCTCGTTTAGGAAATCTGAGAGCAGATATAGTAACCTCTATTGACAAACAACTGCCGAGAACTGATTTAGCCAACATTAGACTTAAGACTAATCTTGGTTACTTGATTTGTGATTTTTCTAAGCAACGTTTCACTAAAGATAAATTTGAAATGGAAAAACAAATTGCTAAAGCCAAAGAAATACTGCTGCATCCAGGCAAAACAAAAAAAGTAAAATTTATAAAAGCCACAGAACAGAAAAATCAATTGAACACTGAGCTCATTGACAAAACTAATATCTTACTTGGCATTAAAGGTTACTATACTAATCTCGATAAGGATACTATAGCCAACGAACTTATTATTGAACGTTATCATCAACTCTATAAAATTGAACAAGCATTTAGAATATCAAAGCATGATTTGAAAACTCGTCCAATTTTTCATTTTAAGGAAGACCCTATTAGACTTCATATGCTTATTTGTTTCATGGCTTTAGCTGTTTCTAAGTATGTTGAAATAAGAACCAATCTATCTATTCGGGCTTTTCTTTCTCAATGTAAACTAATTACCGACGCTAAACTCTTAAACAAGATTACTAATAAGATTATAGTAAAGCGAGTGCCGCTTCCTCATCAGCTCGAAGCGATTATAAATAACCTAAATCTCTTGCCGCACTAATTTGCTCAAGTCAGGAAGAATCTTCGTTTAGCTTTTAGAAAGAAAAATGGAGATTCTTTGTCGCTCCGCTTTTGGGCCGACAAGCCCGCCCAACAAGATGGCTGACAGGCATTAAGTCCTTTAGGGTAAATAGGTTATGTCGAAACTCTCAATTTTCAACACTTACTAAAATCTTACATGCTTGTCGGGGTTAACCACGATAGTAAGACGTTACGAAAAAACGTCTTACTATCGGCCTTCGGCAAAAAAATCATTTCTAATGAATTTTTTGGGATAATCTTTTAACTCCATAGCTGAAATTATCCGTTTTGTGATTTCTTGGTGTACTGTGGCTTGGTTGCAAAGAAAACACAATCAATTTAGAACTAATGCACTATTCCTACTCTAAAAAGCCTCAAATTGAGTTTTTGCACTTTGAATTTGAGCAATAATCAAAGCATTTTTTCATCCGAAATACCTTTTTATAGTAGGCTCATTCATAAAAATTCAATTCATGTGCAGCTTCAGTCAAAAGCTAATATCCCAACTGTTTTAACTTGTAAGCTGTTTGAATCCCAAAATCACGAAAACTAAGTTCTTTAACATTCAATCCCCAGTGCTGAATAAAATCAATTCGTTCATGAAGTACGATGGCATGCTTCCTTTTATCAAAAACCTTAACAAGAATTGGACGGCTGATTTTCTTTTCGGAGTACAAACCGGTTAGTCTATTGTTCTGAAAATTATCTGCATTTCCAAAAACAATTAAGTCTGCATTAACAATATTGATAATTGTATCTGCCTGCAATTGTGAAAGATTATAAAGTGCATAATCCTTTTCTAAAATAATTGACCAAGTAGTGTCATCATTAACAACAGTAAAACCTTTTTCCATAAGACCTAACTGCAAAGATTCTCTAATAAGATCAAAACGATACGGAAAGCGTTCAAATCTATCATACGGCATAACAACAACTCGTACATTCTTTTTTTCTTCTTTATTCGTTTGGGCAAGTAAAGAGGCGGCACTAATAACTAACAGAGCAAGCAATAGAAATGATTTCATGATTGTTCTCCAAATCTTTGGCTGAATATTAAAGCGGGAACAAATAAGTAGCAAGTGATTAATATTTATGAGGACGCTCTAAAAAGTCTCAAATTGAGTTTTCGAACTTTGAATTTGAGCAATAATAAAAACATTTTTTCATCATAAATATGTTTTGTATAGCAGGCTCATTTATGCAAATACAGATGCAAGCTGCCCACACGCAGCAGCTATATCATCGCCTTGCGTCTCGCGGATCATTACCGTAATATTATTATTCCTTAGTTTATCCGCAAATTTATAAATGGAATTTATTGGAGTTGGTTCAAGCTCGGCAGAAATTCCCGCCGGACTCATGTGTTTAATACTGTTAAACGGAATGAGATTTATTTTGCACGGAAGTTTAGAGCAGATTCTAGTTAGTTCTTTCACATCAATATCTCTATCGTTCAAATCTTTCAGCATTGTGTATTCAAACGTTATGCGTGTTCTTGTTTTCTGCGCATAAGTTTTTAGTACGGTTAGATTCTCGTGCAGGGAATATTTTTTATTAATCGGCATAATTCTGTTTCTTACCTCTTCAAACGGCGAATGAAGAGAAAAAGCCAGCTTAACTCTAAAAGGGCTTTCCATTAATTCCTTTATTTTGTTTGGAATGCCTGCAGTAGAAACAGTAATTCTTGTTCTGCTCAATCCCTTTGTTAGCTCGTGCGTAAAAATCTCAATTGATTTTAATGTTGTCTCGAAGTTTAAAAATGGCTCGCCCATTCCCATATAAACTATGTTGGTAATTTTTTCCTTACCAGCACCTTTTGCTGTAAGTAAATACTGATCAACAACTTCACCAACAGAAAGATTTCTTTTGTAGCCCATCAAGCCGGTAGCGCAAAATTTACAATCTAACGGACAGCCTACTTGAGTAGAAATACAAAGTGTGTTTCTATCTTTTTCTGGTATTAGGACAGATTCAATTTTTTTGCCATCGTGAGTTTCAAAAAGATATTTCTTTGTTTCTGTGGAAGCAGAATTTTGTGTGTTCACCAAGTTCAAAGTTTGCAGAAAACATGTTTCGGCTAAGTTGTTCCTAAGCTCTTTAGAAATGTTCCGCATATCGGCAAAATCAAAAGAGAGGTGGTTGTACATCCAATTAAAAACTTGATGCGCTCTAAACTTTGGCTGGTTTATTGAGAGGAAATACTCTTCAAGTTCCGAAAGTGTTAATCCTTTTAGCGCTATTTTCTTTTCCTTATTCATAAAACAAATATATCAATTTGCTGGATACTGGATTCCGGATGCTGGATTCTGGATGCTCGATACTGGATTCTGGATTTATAATAATGGCATCTCTAATAACTGTCATTCTGAATCCGCTTTAGCCGATGAAGAATCTTCGTTTAGCTTTTAGAAAGAAAAACAGAGATTCTTTGTCGCTCCGATCCTCAGAAAGACAAGCATTTTTGGTTTTTAGAGGAGTCCATAAAATACTTTTGATTGTTTCTCTCACCTCTCACCTTTTTCGTCTTCCGTTTTCTTTTCACCTCTCATCCCGAAAAGAGCTCGGGACAGGCTCTTTCACTTCTCACTTTTTCAATAAACTATTTCTTTTTTTTCAGAAAAGCATTCAGTAGTTTTCGTAAAAAGGTTACAAACCAAATACGGAGTAATAATGAACTTCCAATTTACCGAGGATCAATTGATGATCCAGCAAACAGCACGCGAGTTTGCCACAAGCGAAATTGCGCCTACTGCTGTTGAACGCGATAAAAACGCCGAGTTCCCTTATAAGTTAGTAAAGAAATTAGGTGAGCTTGGTTTTATGGGAATGATGGTTTCACCGGAGTACGATGGCGCCGGTTTAGACACCGTAAGTTATGTTTTAGCTATGATAGAAATCTCTAAAGTTGATGCAAGCCTTGGTGTTATTATGTCTGTAAATAATTCTCTTGTTTGTTACGGACTTGATAAATGGGGAAGCGAGCATATAAAAAATAAATTTCTCCGTCGGCTGGCTAAAGGAGAAAAACTCGGCTCTTTTGCCTTATCAGAACCAGAAGCCGGAAGTGATGCAACTAAACAGCATACACAAGCTCATAAAGTTGATGGCGGCTGGGCAATCAACGGAATTAAAAATTGGATTACAAATGGCGTTAGCGCCGATTATCATTTGGTGATGGCTCAAACCGACAAAGAAAAAGCTCATCATGGAATTACTGCTTTTTTAGTAGAGAAAGGGACGCACGGTTTTACGCATGGTGCAAAAGAAGATAAACTTGGTATCCGAAGCAGCGATACCTGCTCTCTTTCATTCGAAAACTGTATTGTGCCGGATGAAAATATAGTTTGGGAAGTTGGTAAGGGTTTTAATTTTGCTATGAATACTCTCAACGGCGGAAGAATAGGAATTGCTTCTCAAGCTGTTGGTATTGCAGAAGCAGCGCTTGAGGCAGCAATAAAATACTCTAAGATTCGCAAAGCATTTGGAACCGAAATAGCAAATCATCAAGGCATTCAATTCAAACTTGCAGATATGGCAACAAATGTTGAAGCAGCAAAACTTTTAACTCTGCAAGCGGCTTTTCTTAAAGATGCAGGCAAAAAATATTCTAAAGAAGCCGCAATGGCAAAACTTTATGCTTCTAAAACCGCAGTTGATTGTGCTCTTGAAGCAATACAGATTCATGGCGGATATGGCTATGTGCGCGAATACTTAGTTGAAAGATATTTGCGCGACGCAAAAATTACAGAAATTTATGAAGGCACTTCTGAGATACAGAGAATTGTTGTTGCGCGGGAATTACTGAAAGACTAATGAAAAAACTTGTTTACATATCTTTTCTTTGGGCTTCATTTTCTTTCGCACAAACTGATTGGCAAAAGTGGGAAGCTAAAGATATTTCATATCTGCTTCCCGCTAAAAATGAACAAAAGCTTTTAACAAGGAATTCTTCGCTTGTTGGAACTGTACTAAACTCACTAAAAAGTGTTTACTCTTTTACAATTAGTAATTACGATGGCGATAACTGCCCTTTCACTCCTACGTGTGCAGTTTTCTTCGTTGAATCTGTTGAGAGAACAAATATTGCTGCCGGAATATTAATGTTTGCAGATAGATTTACGCGCGACATGAATTTTCTTAAAGACACGTATCGTTACTCACTTCATAAAAACGGAAAACATTTTGACCCGCCATCTAATTACACATTAAATTCACATCAAATAATATTTGAACCGGAGTATAATGACTAAAACTCACATTGCTTTCATGAGCTTTTTCTTGTTGATAGTTTCAATTGCCAAATCGCAAACTAACGTGCAGAGCGATTTCTTTTCTAATAACAACAGACTGAAATTTGCTAATCACCTTTACAACGAAAAGGATTATTTGCGTGCGCTTGGTGAGTACAAAGAAATTCTAAAATTGGTTGATAATGATACGATACGTTTTAGGTTTGCTAACAGCTTTTTGAAAGTTGGCAGATACGATGAAGCAGCACAAAATTTTAAGACGTTATTTGTAAGCTCTAAATTACAGGAAGAAGCTAAGTTTAGTTATTATCAGACGTTGTTCTTTAGCGGGGATTACAATGACTTTCGCATAAATTACGACGGTGGTTTTTACCTGCCTCAGAAATATTACAAAGTAATTGATAGGCTTAACAGCGCAACTTATTTTTTGCAGCAAGCTAACTTACCGGGCGAATCAAAATTAATAAAACCTTTTGATGATTCCGTTCAGACTAAACTTATTTATTTTTCTCAGATGATTAAGAACCCGCCAAAGAAAAATCCGGTTACAGCCGCTTTACTTTCAGCGGCAATTCCAGGTGCAGGAAAGTTTTATTCCGGTGAAATTACAGACGGTTTAATTGCACTTGGCGCAACATTACTATCCGGGTTTTTAGCCGTGAACAACTTCCAGAACAATCATCAATTTAGAGGTTGGCTATTTACAGGATTAACAGCGTTTTTCTACGGCGGAAGCATTTATGGTTCGGCCGCTTCAGCAAAAATTTATAATGCAAAACTGAAATCCGATCTTAATAAAGAGATCAAACTTTACTTTGAAGAAAGAAATTACTTCTTACCGAAGATAGAATTATAAGAATGCGGTCTTACATTAAATATGTTTTTGTGGGACTGTTGTTCTTCAAATCAGTTTTAGCTCAAAACTCGGTTGATGCTCAATTAGATTATGCAAATAAAATTTTCGAATCAAGCAAATACTTCGATGCAATAACAGAATACAAACGTGTTTTGTTTTTTAGTTCGGATAAGAAGTATTACTCGAAACTATATTATCAAATTGCGCTTTGCTACAAAGCAGGCGCTCACTTAGATGAAGCTATTAAATACTTTGTACTCTCAGAAAAACACGCCTCAAACGATTCGCTGGCTTTCAATGCTAAAATCGAAATTATCCGCTGCAACATACTGAGAAAAAGTACTGCAAGAGCATTGCAGCTTTGCAACGAATTAGAAGATGATATTCGTTTTGCTTCAAAAAAAGATGAAATTTATTACTGGCGCGGCTGGGCATTTATGTTCGCCGATGATTGGGAAAACGCAGCAAAATGTTTTTCGCAAAGTAAAGATTACAATGAGCTAATAATGCTTTGCGGGCAAGTGGTTAAAGACAAAGTTTCCGTTACTTTTGCAAAGGTTATTTCTTATATTTTGCCCGGCGCTGGACAGATTTACTCAGGCAAAATTTTTTCAGGGCTAATGTCTTTAGTCTGGAGTCTTGCGGCTGGATACTTAACCGTAAACGCTTTTATGGCTAACCGTGCTTTTGATGGACTTTTAATTGCAGAGCTTGTATGGCTCAGATTTTATAGGGGAAATTTAGAAAATGCTGAAGATTTTGCTGTTGAAAAAAATATGCTTGCAGCAAACAAGACTTTAAAATATTTAGAGAATGAATACAAGGGAGTAAAACCGTGAATTTTACTGAAAACGATATTAGAAGAATTACTTTTGAAACAATTAACGAGCTTGGCTCAAATGCAGCGCCTGATGTTGTTAAAGAAGCTGTTCGCAAGAAAGTTGAAGCCAGCACTACTGCACCCTTTGATGCTGTTAAAAAAGATTCGATTTCTGGCAGAGTTATTTTAACTTCGTTTGGATTAAACAAACCGGGGATAGTTGCAGCAATTACAACCGCGCTCGGCAATGCAAATTGCGATATTCAAGACCTAAGCCAAAAAATCTTAGTTGATTTTTTTACGATGATTATGATTGTTGATATCACCAATTCGAAAAAAGACTTAAAAGAAATTCAAGAAGAGATGTACAAAACAGCTGCCTCTCTCAACATTAAAATATACCTGCAGCACGAAGATGTTTTTAGATATATGCACAGGGTTTAACGAAAGACGGAAAACGAAAAACGTTTAACCGTTTCACTTTTCACGTTTTACGAGGAAACATGAACTACGACTTCTCAGAAATATTAGAAACAATACGAATGACAGAAATAGAACATTTCGATATTCGTACCGTTACACTTGGAATTAGCCTGCGCGATTGCCACGATAGAAGCTTGGAAGTAACAAAACAAAAAATTTATGATAAGATTTTGCGTTATGGCAAACTGCATGTAAAAAATGCTAAAGAAGTAGAAGCTCAATACGGAATTTCGATTGCAAACAAGCGTGTTTCCGTTACTCCAATTTCAATCCCGTTCGATTCATTTAAAATGGATGACTTTGTTGAAATTGCCAAAACTCTTGATAAGGCAGCTGAAGAAATTGGAATAGATTACATAGCCGGTTTCTCAGCACTTGTTCAAAAAGGTATGACTAACGGCGAGCGAGAATTAATTAAGGCAATCCCTTATGCGCTTTCGCAAACAAAAAGAGTTTGTTCGAGCGTAAATATTGGCTCCACAAAAGCTGGAATCAATATGGACGCTGTGAACATGATGGCTGATGCTATCAAACTTGCTGCCGAATTAACTAAAGAAAAAGATTCGATTGGCTGCGCAAAACTTGTAGTATTTGCAAACGCTGTAGAAGACAATCCTTTTGTTGCAGGCGCTTTCCATGGCATATCCGAACCGGAAGTTGTTTTGAACGTTGGAATAAGCGGGCCAGGCGTTGTTCTCGATGCAATCAAAGAAGCCGGAAATGTTGACCTTCAGCAGCTTTCCGAAGTAATCAAAAAAACTATTTATAAAATTACACGTGCGGGCGAATTGATTGGCAGAAAAGTAGCAGAAAAAAACGGCGTTCCATTCGGAATTGTGGATATTTCTCTCGCTCCAACTCCGGCTGAAGGTGATAGCATTGCAGATATATTAAAAGCTATGGGAGTTGAAGATGTTGGCGCGCCAGGTACAACGGCTGCTCTAGCCATGTTGAATGATTCGGTTAAAAAAGCTGGATTGATGGCAAGTTCTTCTGTAGGTGGAATGAGTGGCGCTTTCATTCCCGTAAGTGAAGACATGGGAATGATTCGCGCGGTGCAGGCAGGAAATCTTTCTTTAGAAAAATTGGAAGCAATGACTGCAGTTTGTTCTGTTGGTCTTGATATGATCGCGATTCCCGGCGATACACCGGCTTCTACAATTGCAGGAATTATAGCCGATGAAGCAGCTATTGGAATTATTAATGATAAAACTACTGCTGTTAGAATTATTCCCGCCTACGGTAAAAAAGTTGGCGAGATGGTAGATTACGGCGGATTACTTGGCTTGGCTCCAGTTATGGAAGTAAGAAATTTAAGCTCAAAAGGATTTGTAGGACGCGGCGGAAAAATTCCCGCACCAATGAGAAGCTTAACAAATTAAGTTGTACTTACTTTATGTTAAGGGCGCCTCTAAAAATACCAATATACTTTGCGGACTTTTAGTTTTCTTTGCAAACTCGGCGCCCGCCCGCCGTTTTTTTGCGTGGGTAAATTTTATAAAAACTAATTTTTAGGGGTGCCCTTAATATTATGGTAAGTAATAAACAAAAATGTTAAGGAGGATATTTACGTTTTTAAGTCGAGAAATATTAAACCCAAAAAATTCATTAGAAATGTCCCGCTAAATATAAGCGGGATTGCCGAAGGCAGTGTTGAAAATTGAGAATTTCGACATAACCTATTTACTCTAAATGACTTAATGCCTGTCGGCCCAAAGGGCAAATTTTCCTAACGGAAAATTTGGGTTAAAAATACCTACTGAATATTTTGCACTTACCATTTTGACATTATTATTATCTCTTTCATGTTCAGAACAAACAGATAAATTTGGAAATTATTATGAAGGGCAGTATAACGAAGACATGCTTTTCTACTCGCCTTTAGATTCCGTAATAATAATTTTCGAGCAAGCTGAAATGCCTGTTAAATTGAAAGAAAATATTCCTTATTCAACATTTAATAATGCCGAATCTGATTCAATAAAATTAAAGTTATACATTTCATTTGGGAGTTATAGTCAGAGACCCAACACAACAAAAGATATTCAATTTGTTGATGATACCGTTTACATATGGTATTCCACAAGGAATAAATTTTACAAAACCCTTTCAAAAGATAAAAGTATAATCTCCGTCGCTACTTCTCCGAGACCTGATTATGTATCAGTTGATAGTATTGTAGTTTATAAGCATGTGAACAAGTTCATTACACTTTTTCGAGGATACAGAAGTAACATCTAAACAATTATTAACTTTTTATCGGGTGTATATTCATATTTAGTTGAAATAAAAAAGAGACTCCAGTAAATTTTAGTAATTTATAATTGGAAAAAACAAACAACTAAAAAAGGAGTCTCACA
>WPAE01000406.1:738-1702 GCA_009773205.1 Ignavibacteria bacterium | reverse complement strand
CTCTTTTGTTCTATTTTGTTCTCTTTTGTTCTATTATGTACTCTTTTAATCTCAATTATTTCTATTTTTTAACCATAACAAATTAAGAATTTTCATCTTCTCTTACGCATTTCTTACTGTAATAATGGCCATAATCGAAATCATTTAATTTTCAAGCAAATTTAGGAAAGATATTTATTTGAAGAAAGGAGAAAAGATATATTCAACTTCAATTTGCATGCTTTGAGATGATGTAAGAGATATGCATGAATCAAAGAAATGGATAAATGGTCAAGGAAATTAATTCGATTCCAGATCAATGAAGAATTGATTATAAAATTTTCCCAATAGCATCATTCTCATTTACAACGTCTTTTTCAACAGTTCCATCAAATTTACAATCTTTTTCCTTATTATCAGAAGTGGTTGTATCAACTTCTTTCATATTCGCTGCCATTTCATTGTTGTTATTAATCTTCGGTTTTTATCCATTTTTATGATTATGATGATGATAATGTGACTTTTTCTTATCTTTGCTATATTTGTATTGATCTTTTGAATGATGTCTTCGTTTCTTTTTACTAAACCCTAAGTTGCAATTGTCTTCCTCGTCGCTAGGTATTGTAAAATCGTTGTCACATTTAATATGATTACGGTTGTACTTTGGTATATCTTCAATTGGAATAATTTTTGCACGCCGTTCACCTTTAAAAAATACAGTAGCAACCTTACTTCCATTTTCATCGAAGTCAATATTGAGTATATCTCTTATTGTCCACCGGTCAGAAACTGTATTTGGTTCATCATTCGTTTCGATTGTATGATTGTTCTTCAAATTAGTAATAGGTAAATTGGCGTCGATAGTAGGAGATAGTTTTACTATAATGTTATCATTCTCAATTTGTTTGTCAATCCTTTGACATTTATTACCAAGTAAATTATTTTCGTTTTTCTCTATCAGAATTTTGTGTCTAGCACAGTGTTT
>WPAE01000406.1:0-727 GCA_009773205.1 Ignavibacteria bacterium | reverse complement strand
GCCTGCCTTTAGCAGCTTATTGCAAATTGTAAAATAAACATAGTTTCTTATTTGTTGATTATCAACATAAATAGAATGAATATTCGGATGAACTAAGAACCGATAGGATTCCTTCAGTGCAATTCGAGTAGGATTAAATTCAAGTAAGTTATAGATATCTATTTTCTTAAATCCGGCCATTTTCAATTAAAATATCATTATTGATGTTGAAGTTAGTTAGTCTGATTTTTTCGATCCTTTTATAGGTTTATTGATATGTTGAAAGAATATCAATCACAAATCTTATAAAATATTACATCTAATCCGCCCACGCATTTGAAGATTTTTATTCACCAAATCTTGCGTTTCTTATATATTGTCAAATTCGTATAACTTGTCCAAAATAAATGGTATATATAGAGCATCATCTGGAATGTTAAAAAGCAATTTTTCTTAATTCAAAAATGTAAAAAATTGAGAGAGAATTAACTACATGTCCACTAATACAATTTGTCGCGATTGCAAACAGCGGATATTGGAACGTTGCAATTATTGTCAGCAACCTTTCTTTTAAAGCTATAAAAAAGAGGAAAGGTGTAATACATGCCAACAACCAATACAGGAGGACTCGCAGTCAGAATCGGATGTGTCTTCAGACGAAGAGGAATATGAAATTCAAAAGGATAAAACGAGAAGATTCGTTTGCGGATCATGTAAACGGAAATTGTCCACGTGTAGAGAATGCAAA
>WPAE01000090.1 GCA_009773205.1 Ignavibacteria bacterium | reverse complement strand
GCCGTTTTGTGGAGGGCCCGCCCGCCGTTTTGTGGAGGGTTGGGCGGGTAAGTCGAAAACAACGTTTTTTTAATAATGATTATGGCTTTTTAGAGTAGGCTCATGAATTACTTTATAATTCCTTTGGAGACTGCCCAAGCAGAAAACTTTTTATCTTCAATGAGAACGTGAATCCTAATCCACTTATCAAGCATCGTATCAAGTTGTTCTTTTAGCTGTGTCATACTTTTGGATAATGTTACTGCTTCGCGGATCTGATTAGAGATTTCAGCATGGCGTACTTTATGTTCTTTGATTCCTGGGTAAGAGTACTTTACAAAATATTCTTCTTCAGTACGGAAATGCTTTTCTACATAATCCACCAAATGGTGAAGCAAGTATTTTATTTCGTCTTGTTGTTTTGCTGGATTCTCTATATCTAAAAGCTCGTTGCTTATTGCAAAAAGCAATCGGTGTTGAGAATCAATTTCGTCAAATCCGCTTTTGCATTCTGGTGTCCATGGCATTTTTCTCATTTTTTTAGCTATCTCTTTTTTTAGAACATAATTTCTAACAAAAATTTATTAAGAGCAATAAAAGAATTTGTATAATTGAAAAGTTAAAAAAGGTTTTTATGGATGGTTTAGCACAAATTTTTATTGGGAGTGTACTTCTTAGTTTAGTACATGCAACAATTCCAAGCCACTGGCTTCCTTTAATTACAATCGGTCAGACAGAAAAGTGGAGTCAAAAAGAAACTGTTACAATTGCCGCTATTACTGCTGTTGCACATTCTGCAAGCACAGTAGTTATTGGGATTATTGTAGGTATGATTGGTTATCAAGTTTCAGAATCATACCACCATATTACGCATTATGTTGCACCGGTAATTCTTATTCTGCTTGGCTTAATATACTTTTACCTTGAGTACAAGCACAGTAAAATTAAAACGCCTCACCAACATCATCATATAGATGTTGATAAAATTATAAAACGAAAAAGCAAGCGGTCTATAGTTTTTACTTTAAGCCTTGCAATGTTTTTTTCGCCTTGTTTAGAAATTGAAGTTTACTATTTAACTGCAAGCAGATTAGGCTGGCTGGGAATTTCTGTTGTTTCTTTAGTTTATTTTTTTGTAACGGTTATTGGAATGGTTTTTCTAGTTTACTTTGGCGCTAAAGGTGTAAAAAAACTCCAATGGCATTTTTTAGAACATCATGATAAACTAATTAGCGGCGTAGTTTTGGTGCTTGTAGGATTGCTTGCGTTCTTTATAGAGTTTTAGAAAAGTGCAAAACATTTTTTCATCAGTAATACCTTTTTATAGTTGGTTCATCAATTATTTAAAAAAATAGATGCAGCTTCAAAAAAAGCGTGATTAAGTTCTTTTACTTGTGGATTAATATAATAAGAGTTTGTAATTAAATGATTTTCATCGACCATTAATATAACTGGTAATGTCTTTAAAGGAATATTCTTAATAAACTTAGCACTATCATCTAATAAAAAAGGAAATTGAATTTTATTTATTCGTGTAAACCTTCTCAAATAATTTAAGTCTTTTGAATAAGCTATACCAATTATTGTATTCTTACCCTTAGACTTATTAACTAATAAATTACAATTTTCAATCAAACTATCAGTGCATGCGTTACAAGAGATATCAGTATAAACGAATATCAAAGATTTTTTATTGCCTAAAAAATTTTTTTAGCCTACCATTTCACCACGTAAATCTTTTAAGTCAATATCCACGATTGACTTGCCATTCGTTAAAAAAAGAATTATAAATTGGCTCCTTAAAATCAATAATTGAAACCTTTTTATTTGTAGAGGATTTATTCGAATACTGAAATATTTTGTAAAGAAGTAATACATTTATAATAATTAAACAGATAATAAGTATTTTTGTTCGCGTGATGAATAGCAACCATTATTTTTATTACTCAAATTTAAATTCATAAATTATCAATGATGGATTCGGAGTAAATATAGATGTAATACGTGATTTACGTACACTTGCTTTTATAAAGCCTCTGTTATAATATATACAAGATAGCCTCATGGCATTACCTTCGAACCCCTGAGGAAAATATATCTCATTTTTTATATTCGCATTAATGATATTGCCGATACTGTCGACAACAGAAATATACTTTTGAGTTATTACGAATAGGAAAGAATCAATAACTGCTAATTTTAAAAATGCGTTTAACTCATTAATGTTTTTACGAAAGAAATTCATTTTATCAGGAGATTTTCTAATGTTTTCTATATCATATAATTCACCAAATGATGTAAATACCGTACATTCGTCAGTTGTAGGGTTTATCTTATAGATATTTCCATCAAATACTCCTGAAAAAATAATTTTATTTTTAAAGCAAGTAATATCTCCAGCTCTGAAGTCAAAAGTCTCTTCAACTTCACCAAATGAACCATCAAACTCAGTAGAATTAGATAGACGACAAACCCTAAAACCTTTATCACCTGAGGAAAGAAAAGGCAAATTATTAGTATATGCATACAAGTCATTTTTATAGTATGTCATATAATCAATTGTAAAATTCCATTTTTTTTCAGAAAAAGTGATTTCATTCAGTAAAAGGCCACTTAGGCTAAAGAACAACAATTTTTGATTTTGTGAATAGACAATTAATTTATTATTTGCATATAATATGGGTCTTGGATTTATGTATTCACCTGGCCCTTTACCCTCATTACCAATTTTGCGAATAAATTTACCATTATAATCAAATAATAAGATATTACGCTTTGTAGTTTCATTTAAAATTATGATACAGTTTTCTTCCGGAACTAAATATATATCTTCTATTGTGCCTATTAGTGAATTATCTGTTTCTTCTAAATCAATTATTTTTTTGAGAACAGAAATATCACTTAATTTTTCAGCATTTATTATTTTTTTTGTACGATTGTCTGCAAATTTTAACAATTTTTCTTTGTCCACTTTTATTGTATTGCTTTTACAACCAACGAACAATAATAAAATAACTGAAAAAATATAAATAGAACTATTTTTCATTTTAATAGTTATCCTTTTTCTAAGCTATTGTCAAAATGACAATAGCTTATTATAGAGAAATTAAATTATCTACAAAAATCAACAGCAATGCATATACAGCGACCGAGATCACATCGAAGTCTAGACCCTGGGTATTCTACTCTAAATATTCCATAGTTTACTACATAGGTACAATATTCTGGACGGTCTTTACCGTAAGTATAACAACCAGTACCACCACCTCCTCCTCCATTCTGAGGATCGTCTTGATGCCATGTTCTTGCAAAAATAGAATTTACCATTTTTACTGCAAAGCCTTCTTCATCAACAATAACGCTGATATTAAAGAATATTAGAAAAGCGAACATACTAATTACGGCAGCTTTCATAATGGTAAAAAGTCAAACTTAGTTGAAATTAAAGAGACTCTCATATTTTAAGCAACCAACTTTTGTTTTAGTTTAAGTTCTGTTTTTAATGCTTCTCTTAG
>WPAE01000405.1:1022-1566 GCA_009773205.1 Ignavibacteria bacterium | reverse complement strand
TTACCCCATAAAAAACTCTATTGTACCAGTTGTTTCAACTAATTTAATGTTTTTTTGAAATTCTCATTACCTCAGCTAATAATTAATTCGTCAAAACCACGAGACCACAGGGCCATGCTAGTAGTTGCAAGTGCTAGAAAAAAATATCTAGCAAGAAATATCTAGCTGCTAGATATTTTTTCTAGCAAATCGTTTCTAGCATTGTTAGAAATCGATTTCTAGCATAGGTATTTCTAGCACTTGATATCTCTAACCTCACCACATCCATGCAACTGTAAAGAGAATCGGAAACAGCCAAACCCCCGTAACCTCGACGATATCAATCTGGCTTTTTTCGACATGACTCACTAGAGTAGCATAATAGCCTAGAATAACAAACATTACAATGTAACAAGAAAATTGCGCTAATTTGTTACTGCTCTAAGGAATAATTTACTTACCTGCAGCTAGAGGTGGTCAAGTGTTATTAACACCTTGTTAATAACAGTTAATAACACCTGTTTATAAACTGTTAACAAAATAAATAACAAACATGTTATTAACA
>WPAE01000405.1:0-973 GCA_009773205.1 Ignavibacteria bacterium | reverse complement strand
ATGTCGTCAAGCTATCATTGTGAAAATTGCAAATTCAGTGAGGGAAGGTGGTTTTCATAAATCTAGCTACTAAACTGGAGAGTTCTTCATCACATCAATTTATGCTATTTTTATGTATATATTTAATCAATGTGCAACTATACTTTATTATGGTATAACCATAAATGCAAAAAATGATCTTGTACAGATCTCACGATAAAGGATAGTATTTTTATTTTAAAATGAATTTACGAGTTTGTCAAAATGTAGATGTTTGACAATTGCCATTTTCAAAAATTTTCCAAACGATTTTCCGAAATAACTATGTTGCGAGTAGTCATTTCGCGTCATTCAATTAAATTTTACGAAATTCATATGAGCCTTGCAAGATGCTCAAATTCCGCGAGGGAAGGTGGTTTTGCAATGTTTCCTTCATCTTTGCTAAGGAAATTGGAATATAATCATCGCTAGCAATAAAAACTCATGTAGTAATTATAGTCTTTGTTTATAATTGTGTATATAAATTAAAATGATATTACTAACTACACTAATTTCGAATATAAAATCAAGATTTTATCTGCCATCATAATAATTTAAATGTTTTGATTATTTTATATAGATGGCAGCGCAAATTTGAGCTCATTTTTTCGAAAAAGTTTGAGAAATAAGATAATAAATTGTTAACAATTGTTAATGTTTATAAACTGTTAACAATTGTTAAAAATAATTATGAGGTGTTAACAAAAATTGTTAACACTTTGACCACCTCTACGTCAAAGGCAAGAAGGGACATGACATGACCTTTGGGACATGACCTCTGGGAAAACTTCATTTTTCGCATTTGGCCACTAATTCTTTCGCTGATTTTTCTGACTACTCCCATCCGTCCGTCCGGTATAGTCATAGCGCATAGGGTATAGTTGGAGACGAAAATAGAGGGATTCCCCTAACCACCAAAGAGCGAACTGGGCTCCGGATGATAATAGTACGGGGG
>WPAE01000089.1 GCA_009773205.1 Ignavibacteria bacterium | reverse complement strand
CTCCCTTTTCAGAGTGGAAGGCTGAGTCGGCCTGACCAGGACCCCGGTCGGACTTGAACCCGAGAACTTGCCACTTGAACAGGACGCCCAAGACTAAGGTACTATATATGTAGCACATTACCCAGGACGGTCTGCTGGATCCTATAAGGTCCTAACTTCCCGCTAGGGTCCTGTATATAGCATGGAAATTGGAAAATGGAAATGTAGCATAGAAATTGGATAGTGTCATCGAGGATCCTACTTCCCGCTTTCTCCGATATCGCCAGACAAGCTTGTTTGCGGATCGATCGATCCGAAATTGCAGCCAAGGCAAAAGCAAACGTTAAAAAATGAAAAAAGAACAGAAAAGCGGAAAATAATGATCAAATCCAAGGCAGAATTAAAATAAGACCAAGACGTACTAGATACTCCTATTAACTCGGCCTTGATATAAGACAATAGGCTTCAAGACTATTAGATAGACATCGAGACGTCGTGAAGAGTGAGTTTGTTCATCCATTCTGCAATGGAGTTAATAGTCTTGTATAATAGTCTTGAAATTTTACTAAATTCTTCTAATCCGAATGTAATATCTCGCCGCAAGCAATTTTATTCGCCCCACAAGAGTGAAAGTGATTGAGACGTTGAGGTTGCCGATGGGAATGCGAAAAAATCGAGCGTGCAGGCTTGCGACGGAAATGAGCTTGCTGAAAGGACTCGGCGATGAGTTACTCTAAATTAGGCTGCGTCCGTAGTAGAGCGAGAATGATAGAAAGAGAAGTGTTTAGAATGATTGAAGAGAGATAACTCGAAGGAAATCACCATTGAAGCGTCTGATATGTGTTGCGTCATGTGGAAGTTAATGTGCGTCCAGACGGAATGTTCCGTCGTGTCGACGAGAATTTACCGTCGATGGAAAGAAGCATACGACGGAACGGACAAGGACGGAAGAATCCGAGTGAAATAAACGTCGAGAGTGAAAAATGGTGCGCCGTGGAAATCGAGGTAAGAAAGGATAGAGAAAACTACAATATGTTTGTATTAAAAATAGAGCTTATGGAATGGAAAGAAAGAATATCTGAGAATTAGGTCTTAATCTCAAGGATGTAGGAATTATGTATTTGCACGTAGGTCGTTGAGGAATTGACATTTAAAGAGAGATAGGCTCGGAATTAGAGATTTAGGAGTAGGATCAACAAAGTCACGAGGAATGAATTATTTATAGATTATAGTAGCAAATAAATCAAACCTCGCCTAGCAATTACGGAAAATAATACGAAGTAATTCCATAGCGACGTATATAGTCAGAGACAATCAATCATATTACATTCACTGAAATATACAACACCTGATTTTGATATGACTCCCAAAGTTGGACCCCTCTAAAGTTTCTTGATTAATGGCCATTATTTCGTTTTTATTTTCAGTTATGATTAAATTAATGGACGCTACATTTTTAACAAGAACAATTGCTATGTTTTTAAAAACATGGATTCCGCCTAACATATTAATTGAGGGTTCTGACTTTTTATATAAATTTCTCTTTTTTATGAACTTCTTTGTTCTTTCATCACATTGTATCCTGTTTATTCTTGCGTCTAGTTTACTTTTTCTGTTAACGTTGTCATAATTTCTACTCGATTCCGCAGTTCAATTTGTTTCACAAACTAATTTCTTATTTCTTTCCAATTTTCAAGGAGAATCGACAAAATAAATATAGAAGGAATTTTCTAACAGCGTCTCTGCAGTTGCTCGAACAAGCTCCCATGTAATGTTGTCGGGGCGGGAACTCTGAATGAGTTCAAATCTCTTAATGCTCATTTTGTGATATCCCCATTGTTATGGGACCACTGGGCGACACGGGATTCTGGTGAGCGGCTGAATGCCGGATCTCTGCATATAGCGGTTGCTGGATCATGTTCGGCTGAACACAAGACCGCCTAACAGCAGCCGTTTCGTTGTATCTGTATCTATCTGTATGACTACCATGCAAAAGCAAATCCTTTTAGCAATTGTTTTTGGTCAATGCGCGAGTTCAATGTGGTTTTTGAATCATGTTTTATCATAATGTTGTTTTTGAATATCTATGCAGTTTTCTCTAAATCAGCTTAATTTCAAGTAGGGGTTTAGTTCGAAAATGATGCGGGGTGAAGGGGTCCCGTTTTCCTAATATGCCACTCTTTCAATTACTCTTTTCTCTTTGATTTGCTGCACATATTTTAACTGCTTAAAGTTAAATTAAACAGTAGATCCAATGATATTCAATTTTATATTGTAGTAGATATCTGAGCGCTGTCAAGTGTAGGGTACTAGGGTCCGAAGCTTTAAAGCGTGGCGTACATTTAACCGGGACATATTTTTGATAATCGTGAAATAGCGGAAAGGGGGAAAGTCCTTTCACGATTATCAAAAACATATCCCGCTCAAATATGCCATGCTTATCAAGCCTCGTACCCTAAACTTGACACTTGTGAGATCTTTTTACTTTATAGATATGTTTATTCCCGTTTGGACCAAATATCTATGCTGAGTTGGTATTTACGCCCAAATTCCAAGTAGCTTTTTCGGCACTTGTTAAGTTTCCCCCCTCAAATTTTCACAATTTTTCTCATGCATATGTTTTCAGCTATGCTGATTCCGAATTTCATATTGAATTTTTACGGAAATGCTTTGTTTACGTTGGAACGGCTATAAACATGCCTGAAACATAGATTTATAGGCGCCTAAACATGCATCCTAATTGGTGAATAGTGAGTGTTAGTGATACGTGATAAGTGAAAATAAAGTGTCATGCTTAGGGTACGAGGCTTGAAAAGCGTGGCGTACATTTAACTGGGATATATTTTTGATAATCGTGACAGGGCGGAAATGGGAAAGCACTGTCACGATTATCAAAAATATATCCCTGTTAAATGTACGCCACGCTTTTCGAGGATCGTACAATGGTAATTATTAATCGAGGTTTTACCTGTAGAGGAAGAGATAGGAGAAAATTAATATCATATTTGGATTCCTCATGCCTGATAACCTATACAAACCAATTTTCCCGGCATATAAATGAGGTTTAAGCAGTTTGTCAAGAAGGGGGGGGAAAAACTTAACAAGTGCCAAATAATATTCCTGCATACATATATGTACTCATCGCAAATATGTTAAAGGAGATGAGCCTTGATTTGAAAAAAATTCAATTTTATTTCTATGTTTTGCTCGCTTAATTCTTTAATTAAATGAATTTATCTCTATCGATTCAAATATTTTAATTAATTATGCATTATGTAAAACGAATCTGTGAATTTTTAAGTACGCTGAATTTTGAATCTATGAAAATTTTTTCTAGTTGCTTATATAATTCATGTATTTTTTCCTATATTCCGACTATGTCCATCTGTAATTCTTTATATGTAACCAGGATTTTTGCAGAGTCACAAATCTGCTACCTCATTTTTGATATTTTTCAATATTCATTAGCATGCAAGCTTAACTATATTAGCGTATTTATTCTAAATTTCTTAATTATTTTCCTGGAATTAACTATCAAATAATATAATTGAT
>WPAE01000088.1 GCA_009773205.1 Ignavibacteria bacterium | reverse complement strand
TTGAGACACTCTTTCGCTTCCAATCTTGCGCAGAAAGGAATTTCGCTTTACATCATCAAAGAATTGTTGGGGCACTCATCAATTACAACGACAGAAATTTATTCACACTTGAATATGGATTCGCTAAAAGATGCGATAAAGACATTTGACACTTCGGCTTCACTCAGTGCTGGCTTGCTAACAAAGAAGTGTTTGCAAAAGGAGTTAAGGAATGAAGTATAAAGAAATAGCTAAGGATTATGTTGAGGCGTATAGCTTTAATGTGATTCCGCTTGAGAATAAAAAACCAATTGGAGAATGGGAAAAATGGCATACTGAAATAATGGACATTACAGATATTGATTTGATGGTTTGGAATGAAAAGATAAATGGTATTGGCGCTATCTGTGGAATAAACAGAATAAGATGTTTTGATTTTGATAAGGTCCAGAATGAAGATGTTGTTAAAAGGTTTGTCTTAAAACTTGGATTGCCTAAAGAATATACATGGATTATTAAAACCGGAAATGGTTTTCATATTTGGTTTTTGTGTGATGATGATTCATTTCTTTGCAAAACAATTGGCGGGGAAAAATCTTATTACAAGTTCCAGTTAATAGAAAGAAACTTATGTGATCATATTGAATTGAGATGGAAGAATTGTCAAACTGTTCTTCCTCCTTCAAAACATCCGAGTGGAAAGAATTATGAATTTGTAAATGTGCGAGAAGGTGGACTACCGGCAGCCGAACCGCAAAACATTGGTGTTGGGAAATTGTTAGAAGTAATTAAGGAGTTTTGTGTTCTTGAAGAGCAGATAAATGAAAAACGTAAGAAGGCAGATGAACAAAGGAAGAATAATGTTTTTGATAGAAAGATTTTAAGAGATGCTGCTGAATTCTTGAAAGGTAAGATTAATAATTACGATGACTTTTTAAGAATTGGTTTTTCTATTGCTTCTCTTTGTGAAGACGGAAGAGAATATTTTTTATTGATTGGATTGGATAATCCAAATTACCCGGCTGATACTGAAAATGTTTTGAATAAAAAGTTTGACGGATTCTTAAAAGATTATCGCGGGGATGTTACACTTGGAAGTTTTTTCCATATAGCGGGTAAATATGGATGGAAAGCCCCGGCGGAGTTCAAAAAACAAAAGAAGGATTGGTTTGAATTAACAAAGGAGATTTTAAGCTACTGCTATAATTTCAAGTATAATGAATTGACACAAAAATTGACGTGGAAGAGGAAAGATGAGAAAGAATTTGCTGAATTCAGTGATACAGATTTGAATACAATATATGTGAAACTGCGTTCAGAAGAAAAAATACCAATTGGATATGAGGATCTAAAAAGAATTCTTAGTTCGGATTATGTTGAAAGATTTCATCCTTTGATTCATTATTTGAAAGAACTAAATGAGTGGGATGGTAAAGATTATATCTACGGTTTAGCTGAATCAATTAAATGTGAAGATGATGATAAAAAGCATTGGGAGGCATGTTTAAGAAAATGGTTGGTTGCTGTTGTTGCATGTGTTCTAAATGATAAAGAGGTAAACCACACTGCAATAATATTCCAGGGAGAACAAGGAATTGGAAAATCACGATGGATAAAAAAACTAATTCCAGAACAATTACGGGATTATTTGTTTACAGGAAACATTCTTCCAAGTGATAAAGATTCGAAACTTGCAGTTGTGAAAAACTTCATTATTGATCTTGATGAATTGGAAACACTTAATCGTGAAGAAATTGGATTTCTTAAATCATTGATGACGCAAAAAGAAATTCAGATTAGAAAACCTTACGGACATTATGAAGAAAAATATATAAGACGGTCCAGCTTTATTGGTTCTGTAAATAAAAAAGAATTTCTAAATGATATGACAGGAACGAGAAGATTTCTTTGCTTTGGAGTCGTATCAATCAATGCTGATCACAGCATAAATATGAATAACGTATTCGCTCAAGCTTTACATCTTTATAGAAATAATTATGAGTATTGGTTCGATAAAAATGATTCAGATGAAATTACCAGGAGAAATGAAAAGTTTACGTTCAGACCAATTGAAGAGGAAAAGATTTTAGAGAAATATGAGCCGATAAAGAAGGATGAACCCGCAGCAATATTTTTAACAACAACTGAAATAGCTGAAAAAATATTTGATGGGAAACCTATTACTAATCAAATGACAAGGCAAATTGGCATGGTGATGAACAAATACAAATTTGAGAAGATGAATAAACGATTTGCAAAACAGAGCATAAAGAAGTGGGCTGTAAAAGAAATTACTGCATTAGACAGAATTTATGATGAGAATATTTAATGTGGTAAGTGGTAAGAATGTGGTAAGATGAAAAATCTAACTTACCACTTCATCTGCATCTATAATATCAATTTGTGTGGTAAGTGTGGTAACTGAATTTAGAAAAAGATGAAAAAAATAATTAACAGGATTAATAGGAAAAATATTCTTATGGAAACAAGTTACTATGTTACCACTTACCACAGATGAAGCAGATTAAGATCAAAAACAATAGAAGGAAAAATAAAATGAAGATTACACCATTAAAAGCGATTAAGAAACATTGTCTGGAATGTTCCGGGTATGAAAAGAAGCAAGTTAGGGAATGTGCGATTAAGGATTGCGTACTATTTCCCTTCCGGCTCGGTTCTAATCCAAACAGGAAAGGATGCACTATTCCGAAAAATGGCGCTTCAACGTCCCGCTTTTCGCGGGATGATAAAACTGATGAATATGTATCGGCGGGGTGAGTTTGTACTGAAAATGGATGGTGAAGAGGGAGAAATTTTAAGGAGAAAGAAAATAATGGATAGTCACAATTGAATGGAAATTATATTCTGATAAAATATATCACATAAATTCACTGCATAACTCGATTTTTTTTACAATTTCTTAGGATATAGCACCATAATTGACTTGAGAGTCTCTAAATGAAGAGGAATAAGTATTCTGAGTGAAAATCCGATATATCCAAAATAGTGATCCTCTGAATATGAATTAACTTGACAAATAAGAGACATTGTATTATGTTTGTTAGTGAATGATAACTAACATAATATTGGAGAGAAGATGGCTCGTTTAAGTACAGAAGAAAGACAGATATTAATCATTGATGAAGCGATCAAAATAATTCATGAATTGGGTTATCGAGCTTTTTCTATCAGAGAACTTTCGAAAAGAGTTGGAATAAGTGAACCCGCAATATATAGGCATTTTTTAAACAAAGAAGATATTGTATTAGGAATTCTGGGTCGGTTTAATGAGTTTGATCTGAGCTTATTTCAAAAGGTTAAGAGCTATGAAAAACCAATTGAAAAAATACAGAGTTTTATTCAATATCATTTTGATTTCCTTGAAAAAAATCCAGGTATGACTTCTATTGTCTTTTCCGAAGAGATCTTTAGCCAAAGTGAGTTATTGAGAGAGAAAATGTTAACAATTATTGAAAAAAGAAAAAAATTAATTAAGAGTCTAATTGATGAAGCACGGACAAAGAACCATGTAATTGAAGTGGAAACAAATGAATTAGTAAC
>WPAE01000087.1 GCA_009773205.1 Ignavibacteria bacterium | reverse complement strand
AATAAGATTTGGAGAAACCTCTTTGCTACGAATGAAAAGACGAGCGGAGGAAATTTGAATGCGGTAATTAACTTGTGGGTGTTGTCCATCAACAGGCGCAGGTGTTTTAAGAAGGAATGTATGCGTATTGGGAATCAAACGAAGTTTAATGTCAATATTAGAAGGGATCAGTTTCTCTTGGTGAAACAAGTCTAAATGAGGGCGACCAATGAAGGTCACTATACGGCTATTTGCGAACCAGACTGCTCTATCACGCAATCCATGGTTATGCCCAGCAGGATCGGTAACTGCAATATGAGCAGCTGTATCTTTCACCCATCCTTCAGTAAGTAAACGGGTCGTTGCCACCTGCTTGTTGTAGTTGATTAAATTTTCAATCAAAGCACGATAAGCGTATTTAGTATTGGGATCGGTGACGAGGACGCCAGCCAATTCCATCTCCATTGATTGAAAAAGAGTATTCAGGATATCGTTGACAGGTCCAACTGGGGCATTGTTGGGAAGGTCATTTCCATTTTCCAAAGTGATCTTAACTTTAATTTCAAGTTTGCTGTTATTGAGATCCAAATAAATTCCATCTGCCCCTCTCACAAAAAATTCAATTGGTGCGCCTTGGACAATTGTTTGTCCCGGTCCATAAACTCGATCATACTCTGAATTAACGCTGAGTTGCATAACTTGGGGTTGAAAATAATCGAGTTCACTGAGTTGACCTTCCATCTTCAATTAAAAATTATAGGCTGGAATCGGAACTTGGAATTTTTTACTTTTTGATTTCAGAGAGGATTTCTTATTTCGGTTTCCGTTCTTGGGTTTCTTTTTAGGCGGTTGCGACGGGGCTTTATATACTCGCGTTCTTTTCCGTTTCTTTTTCCCTTCACCAATTTGTTCTGGTTCATCATCTAAGGCTTTTGGAGCTGGCTGAATTTGTTTGTTTTGCATTGGAATAATTTGTCGATACATCCCACGCAAAACTCCTCCAAATCCCTGCCCGTATTGCATTAATCTAAGAGCTTGGAGGGAATTATCCATTGAGTGTATGCAAAGGGTTTTAATAAATTAGATGAATGCGCTCTTTATATACTGATGTTACCATGGACCCCTTTGTCTGCGGAAATGAAGCTGCACAACAACAGTCCCGTCTTTGCTAAAGGGGAACAGATCGCCATTTGGTGTGCACACTTTAATTTCGATTGTACTAATTGATTTTTGATTGAGAGGGAGATAGTAGGGCGGATTGCAACTCCAGTAACAAGGTTCCATTGGCTTCCCTTGAAGGGGTACAATACCCAGAAGAGGGATTTGTGTATCGCCACAAATTTGATATTTGATTGCGTCACAATAAATATGCATTGACTCAAATTTATCGAGCAGAACTCGGGGGCCGATGAGATTATTTGCAAAACTAACGTACAGCTTATTATTGTAAAATGTTGATTGGTTTCCCATTGCTTCATGAAATCGAAGGCTACCAGTAACGAAGCGGTACCATAAGATATTGTGTTCAAGAAAGTCGACTTTTCCAATATATGGGTCGTAATTCGAATCAAGTCTCCAAGATTTCCTTCCCCGTTGAAGGCTAGGAGGTGATTTGTTAAACCACGTGGTAACATATTTGGCAATAGCACCCGGATTTGGATAATAGCCTGTTGGGATCTTGATGAGTTTGTAATCTGTACAATCATCATCATTAATTTCTTCCAAATATTCCTCCAGATAATGATAGATTGCAATAGATTTTGATTCATTCAGAAATTTTAGTTTGTGATTAGCACATGAATTGTGAAAGTTTTTTACGAGTCCGGGTTCCAAATCTTTGAGCTTGGCAAAAACTGCAACATAATCTTGTTCATAGTTTGGCCAATTAAAGGGATAGTGTATATTCATCAAGGCAACTTCCCATTCAGCTTCCAGTTCCAGAGCCGTTGGCAGCAAAACTTTAAAGCAACTGGGACCATTTTCGGGAAAGTTCTTCTTGCATGCGTAGCTGGGTAACGTTACGATAAATTCATTAGTGTTCATTTCTTGAGTTTAGTAATTTTCTTATAGAGCTTTGCTGGAATCCAAGAATTGAATTTTGAAGGCCACCCTTTCCACTTGACAAAGTATAGAAAATTCCCACTTGTGTCCTTTTTCTTCTTCAAAAACTTTTCAATCAAGTAGCGATTTTCATCAATTGCCTGCAGCTCTTCATTGTAAAACTCTCCTTTTATATCCTCACCTTGATCATCTGTTAATCGATAAACCGGACGCTTCTTTGTTATTTCCTTTTTCACGTGAAAATGCTCCTCACTCCAATTGGGAACATATCCTTTAGCAAATACACCTTTGATCTTATTAATGCGTACTTTCTCTCCAACTCGCGTCTTTTCCAAAGGGGATACTTTGTTTTTCCCATAGAGGTTTAGCCAAATCCTATCTTCATCTTTTGAAGTCACTTCACAGGGTTTCATTTTGATTGAGCGGTGAAAGGAATGGTTGTATGACTTAACAAAATCATCGAGCTTATCGATGTAACGGGTTGTTTGTTGAGCAGTAAAATAGGTCCAAATCCGCGTTTTCAAAGTTCTATTGAATCTTTCTACAACAGCAGCTTTTTGATCACTATTGGAAACGAAGTGATGAATTCCCTCAGATTTTAAAAGTTTTTGCACTTCATTGTTCAAAAATTCCTTGCCTGCGTCTGTCTGAAGTTTTTCAGGTTTTCGTGGTTTGCTCTTGTTGAGCAGCGTTTTGAACCCTTCAACCATCTCCTTACTCCCCTTGTTTTTGACTGGGATAGCCCATGCAAATTTACTGAAAACATCAATAACAGTGAGAATATAATGGATTCCGTTGTTCTCTTTGGCAATAGCTTGCATGTCTGCAAGATCAGCTTGCCATTGTTGATCGATCCCTCCAACTACAGTTGGGTTTCGAGAAAAATTCCTTCTAGCGGGCTTATGCAAACTGTAGGAAGCTTGATCAGATAAATATTTTTTGATAAGTTTTTCATTAACTTTTATTCCTTTTGCTTTTGCCGCTTCGACTAACCTTTTCACACCACCATATGATCCAGGTTCATCTGCACTGTAGTAAATTTTATCCAACTCTTTAAACAAAGCCAAATTTTTATTCTTTGGAGCCATCGTTAAAATTAAAAAAAAATAATTTCAAGTTTCCTTTGAAAATCTCAGCTTAAATAATACTTTTCAACGGTAGCAAAAAGCCAAATTACTCCAGCCAACACGAGGATCATTAAACTATATGTGAGCACTTCATTCCAAATGGTTGGAGGCTTGTTGTTTTTATTAATGCTGCATGTGCGATATTTGAAAGTCGTATCCTGAATGAATTTTCGGGAATCAGCATATACGCGTGAATGTATTTGATACTTTGGAAAGCGAGTAGGCTGTTTCATTATATTTCTCAATGCTAGGTTCAAAAGTCAGAGTCATATGCTTATATAGTATCAGGAAAGGCCGAGACGCTCAAAGCAACGCATAGTGAGCTGAAACACTTGATCCAAGGAGAGGGGAATGGAAATGAGAAGTTCTTCCTCAAGCACTTGCAGCAACATCTTTCGATACAGATGGACGCGCACACTCTTCTTCAGAGGCGTGTCACCACTGAAACCAGGCACGATCAGCTGCTCGAATGCGTCCACCACGTACTCAACTGGACTGATCGAGAGCGTTGCGCTTGCAGGGGCGACCACGCTTGGCAGGAGTACGTTGCTTGGTGCTGCCTGCATGATACTGGTGGTCGTCGATGCCTGCGTTGCCATTGCTGCTGCTACCGATTGCGCGAGCAGGTTCGATGAACAGCTTGGGAGGCTTGTTATTGCCGATGATGAGCTTTGCGTGCACACGCTTGATGCCTCCACCTGCTTGGATCGTTTGGCTCGCGAGGACGTCAATGCCTTGCGCGGTCGTACTTGCTTCGTTGAGACCTTCTTGACGCAAGTAGGGAGGAGGACTTGGCTGGGGAAAGGCATACTCGGTTGCAAGCGTCTGAGTCGCAGGGAGGTAGGCAAAGGCTTTGAGCGAGGGCGACCGAGCGACTTCTTTGGAGGTTGAGAGGGTGCTTGCTCCGAGATAGGCTGGCTCGCTTCTGCTTGCTCCAGTGGTATCGAGCGCGGCTGACTCTCCAGCAACTCGTTCAGTGCACTCCACCATTCGCTCGGCATTTGGTCCGGATTCGGATCGCTCTGCATTTCCAGCAGCGTCGATGAGTTG
>WPAE01000404.1 GCA_009773205.1 Ignavibacteria bacterium | reverse complement strand
TAGCCCCCCCTATTATTGTTGATGATTGATCAGACCCACAGCTCATTTAATTGTTGTCCTATATAGACATTCCAGGAAAATGATACATCATTAGTGTGTTGCAATAAATGAATCTCAACATTGCAGATGTGGAGGTATCAATTTGGCAAAGGGCTGCAAATCCAAAAACAAATCGAAAAATGAAGAAGAAATCATGAGAGTGGTTGGGAAAAGCAAGGAAATCGTTACACAAATTGTGAAATTCAAGAGATTCAATGAAAATTGAGTGAATACCACTGGAAAAAAGTACACAGACAAGCTGATTTATTTTCCTACCATTTATTTCCTGAATTAATTTCAACTTCAATACGGATTCAAAATGACTCAAAAGAAGAGTTTATTTAATTTTCTGGATGAGGTGGAAGTTGGAATGGATATTTCATATCAATTCATCTACAGGAATAATTTGGAAGTATGGATGCAATTCGAACCTATTCAGATTTATACAATTACTCGCAATCAATTGCTATTCGAAGCAAAAGCTGCAAATAAAGACAAAGTTGAAGTTTTCCATGCCAAGGAGCCACAAGGAACAATTTACCCAGGCGATACGTACCACTTCTCTCCTAGAGAAAACAGCGAAAGGAAATTTTGAATGGAATATGCGAGATCGAAGAAGAATTAACGCTTTCTGTCCTTTTCTCAATTCAATGGACTCAGCACGCTCATCAAGAAGAAGTCTGCAATGGTCTTTGCGAGGAGCTATTAAGACCCTCACCTTATGAAAGATTCACGGCCACTGTCAGCTATGGAAAAATCGAGCGGCTCGACGACAATGACAGCTGGGAAACGGCATACTTTTTTACTCAAGCTATTTATAAACCAAGAGACGAATTTTTCGATCTGAACAAATCGCGAAAGGCTCACTTCAATCGGATTACACTCAGGTGCTACGAGCCTACAAGCGATGAAGCTATTGTGAATCAAATAGTCTGATGACTGTTAAACTGCACTGAAATTCTGTTTTAATTAAAGATTTCCTAGTAAGATTGAATCTTTCCTTTTCTCAGTTTATTTGATCGTTGATATCTAAGTTGTCTCATTCCGATTCCTCGAGCAGACCTTTCATTTGAAGTACTACGAGGCTTTGTTCACGACAAAAAGTTTCTAACGTATAGTTTCTACCATCAAAATGTATTGGGTGCGGTCCTCGTGGAAAATTGTTAGCAGTTCGTTATTTCCTTTCATTTGAGCCCATTCATGAACATACTAGGATGATGTATTGTGATTATGTAAATTTCAAGTGCATATGTGACACTGTTCAATTCAATACTCCAGGCAGGTGCATTTTCACGCTGTATGTGAATTGAAAATATTACTCAGCTCGAGGAGATCTTTCATTTGAGCTACTATATTCTAAGGTTCAAAAGAACAAGTGTCAAAGGCAAATATTCGGCCATCAAAATGTATGATGTGGGGTCAATGTACCCTCAATAACTTTTTATTCTTAGATTTTCACGGTTCGGTGCTGTAGTGACTTTTACTCAGCTCCAGGAGCCGAATCTTCGGATATTTAATTTTCTCATTTTTGGAAGAAAAGAATTTTTAGAGTATGGGGGACCCCCATCGAAT
>WPAE01000025.1 GCA_009773205.1 Ignavibacteria bacterium | reverse complement strand
AACTCAAATTTTCTCTTTATAACAACTTTGCTGAATTTTAAATTCCATTTTGAATCACTTTTTCAAATCTTCCTTCCCTACCTTAAGTTGACAGCATTGCCCCTCCAATGGAGGGGAAACTTTAAAATCTTGAACATGTAATCCACTTCTACGGAGGGGAATGTGGGGTGGGTACGTAACGACTAATAACAAAAGTAAAACAGCAACCACACCCGTTGCTATTTACATCTTTTTTGTTTTGTGGTAAGTTGGGAATGGAAAAATTATTATCAAAAGCAGAGACGCGATATATCGCGTCTTTACAAAATAAATTAGGGAGAAATAATGGCAGCACCAGAAATCAATAAAGTAATTTATTCAATGATTGGGGTGAGCAAGTATTACAATCAAAAAGCAGTGTTAAAAAACATTTACCTTTCCTATTTCTACGGCGCAAAGATTGGCGTACTTGGTTTAAATGGATCGGGTAAAACTTCTCTGCTTCGCATTCTTGCAGGAAGAGATAAAGACTTCAATGGCGAGACAGCAATCTCTCCTGGTTTTACCGTTGGAATTTTAGAACAAGAGCCAATTCTTGATGATACTAAGACTGTGAAAGACATAGTACAAGAAGGTGTGCAGGAAATTGTTGATGTGCTTGCAGAATATGATGAAATAAACGCAAAGTTTGCCGAGCCAATGAGCGATGATGAAATGAATGAGCTGCTTGAGCGGCAAGGCAAAGTTCAAGACAAGCTTGATTCCTTGAACGCATGGGATCTTGATTCCAAACTTGACCTCGCGATGGATGTGCTTAATTGTCCACAAGGCGATACTCCTATAAAAGTTCTTTCCGGCGGCGAGCGCAGACGCGTTGCTCTTTGCAGACTTTTGCTCAAGAATCCGGATATTCTTCTTCTTGATGAGCCTACAAACCATCTTGATGCCGAAACAGTTTTATGGCTCGAGGCAGAACTCAACCGCTATCCAGGAACAGTAATTGCTGTAACACACGATAGATATTTTTTAGATAATGTTGCCGGATGGATTTTGGAATTAGACCGCGGCGAAGGAATTCCTTGGAAAGGAAATTACTCTTCTTGGCTTGAACAGAAGCAGCAAAGACTGCTTCAAGAAGAAAAGAAAGAAACCGAACGGCAGAAAACTTTAGCGCGTGAATTTGAATGGATTAAAATGTCGCCGCGTGCGCGGCAGGCAAAATCCAAAGCAAGAATTTCTTCTTACGAAGAGATGCTCGCCGAAGAAAGCGAGAAACGTCAGAAAGATTTAGAACTTTACATTCCGCCTGGTCCGCGTTTAGGAAATGTAGTTATCGAAGCGGAAGGAATTTCCAAAGCATACGGAGATAAAGTTCTTTTCGAAAATCTCAGTTTCAAACTTCCTCCTGGCGGAATTGTTGGCGTTATCGGTCCAAACGGCGCAGGTAAAACAACTTTATTCAGAATGATTGTAGGGCAGGAAACACCGGATGCCGGTTCATTCAAAGTTGGCGAAACTGTAAAACTCGCTTATGTGGATCAAAGCCGCGAGTCGCTCGACCCCGAAAAATCTGTTTGGGAAATGATTAGCGGCGGCGATGATATTATTTATTTGGGAAAGAGAGAAGTTAACTCGAGAGCCTACTGCGGGCAGTTTAACTTTACCGGCGGCGATCAACAAAAGAGAGTTGGCATGTTGAGCGGCGGCGAGCGCAACCGGCTTCATCTTGCAATTGCTTTAAAGCAAGCCGCTAACGTAATTTTACTTGATGAGCCTACAAACGATCTTGATGTTAACACTATGCGCGCTCTTGAAGAAGGTTTGGTAAACTTTGCCGGTTGCGCGGTAATTATTTCCCACGACCGTTGGTTCTTAGATAGAATTTGCACACACATTCTTTCTTTTGAAGGTGACAGTCAAGTTGTTTGGTTTGAAGGAAACTTCTCGGATTATCAAGAGAACAGACGCCAGAGACTTGGTAAAGACGCTGATGTTCCGCATAGAGTGAAGTATAAAAAGCTAACCAGATAACTGAGTAACTAAGTGTCTGAGTAACTGAGTAAAAGCGTGCTGTAAAAGGTTTAGGAAGTAACTTTAGTTTCGCTTCTGAATGTTAGAATGGATTTTAATTATAGGCACATCTAAAAACATCAACATCTTTTGTACCGCTCTGCCGGATTAAAATTTTTTTAATGCGAATTTTTAGAAGTGCCATTATATATTTAACCCAAAAAATTCATTAGAAAAGCATGGTAAGATTTTAATTGTCTTTATAAATTAAAAATCTTACATAAGTTATTTACTATAAATGACTTAATGCCTGCCCGTAGCAGGCGGGCTTGTCAGCCCGTAGCAGGCGGGCTTGTCAGCCCGTATGGCAAATTTTCCTAATGGAAAATTTGGGTTTAAGCAAACTTATTTACGATATCATTGAAACTAATATGAGAAAAAGATGAAAAAGTTAGTCTTGTTATTAATAGCCGGCTGGCTTGCTTCTTGCAGCGGTAAAGATTACTTCATCGCTCCGGAATATGCGGGTATTAAGATTGAGAAAGCATCTCTGATTATTCCAACAGTAAAAGAATTTAAAATAAGCCAGGATGAATACTTTCTTACAGAAGAAGAACTTATGGCGGTAAATAAGATGTTTGTAGAGACGATAAATTCCAAACTGATTAATAAAATTGGGTCAAATTCAACTTTCAAAAAAATTGATTTTGTTGATATAGAACAACGCATTATTAAAGATAGTTTTAAACTGCCATACACAAGCGGGAAAACTATCCAGTTAAATCTTCCGGCAAAACCTTTAATTCTTACCGGCACAGAACTACAAGATTTTTACATTTTGTTCTTTGATCATTTTTCACTTTCGATATACAGAAAAGAAAGAGAAACTTCTGATCCTGCAAAACATTATACAGCATCTACACCAGCGCCAACAGAAGCCCGCTTAACGCCTGCAAAACTTACAGATCAAGTTTTTGCTTGCGAAATTAAGTTTGCTCTGTATGATAATCGGCTTAGTAAACCGGTTGCTTATGGAATAAAAACTTTTGAGGAGAAGATTTCTGAAAATTCAGATATAGAAAAATTAGTTGCTAAGTTTGTTGATAAAATTGCATCATACGTTGTAAAAAATACACCTTTCGAAAAATAAGTAATCAAAAACACTGAGGTAAAAATGTCTAAACAATGGAGTAAAGCGCCGGCAATGCAAATAGATGTTAAGAAAAGCTATACGGCGATGATTAACACAAACAAAGGTATGATTGAGATGAAACTCTATCCCGAACATGCACCAAAGACAGTAAATAATTTTGTCTTTTTAGCTAAAGAAGGCTTTTACGATGGAGTAACCTTTCACAGAGTGATTGAAGACTTTGTAATTCAGGGCGGAGATCCAACAGGAACAGGGCGTGGCGGTCCAGGTTATAAATTTGAAGATGAATGCGCGGGCAATCCGTTAAAACATGATCGTGGAATTATTTCTATGGCTAATGCCGGACCGGGAACAAACGGAAGCCAATTCTTTATTACACATTCTCCGCAGCCGCATTTAAACGGAAAGCATACAGTCTTTGGAAAAGTAATGAATGGTTTGGATGTTGTAGATACAATTCAACAAGGTGATGAAATGATTGAAGTGAGTATTACAGAAGAGTAACTATGTGCCTAAGTGCAATGGTTTGTGGAAAGTTGGTTAAGATAAACCCAAATATTTCGAACAGAAAATTTGGGTTTTTGCTTTATGTAATAAAATGATAAAATCAATTCAAGGACATCTCTAAAAATATCAATCCGTCATTGCGCAATTTGAAGCTTAGCGTTAAGTTTTTTTAAATACTAACTTTTAGAAGTGCCAATTGCCTAAAAAACGATAATTCTATTTAATGGCACCTCTAAAAATATCAATATTCTTTGCGGACTTTGCGTTTTCTTTTCGAACTCTGCGTTAAAATTTTATAAATACTTGTTTTTAGAGGTGCCATTAAGAAATACAGCAATATCCAGCTCTATTTCTTCTTCGCTAAAAAACGCTTCGCCGTATTGCTTTCCGATTTTAAAACCAAAGTACTTTGCACGTGCTTCAATAAACTGAATAAATATCGGCTGACTAATAAAAGTTTCCGGTTCTTTACTTTCGGGCTGATGAAATTGTGTATCGTAAGTTAGTACAGCTTGCATTTTCGTTTCGAAGGTTTCACTAATATCGAAAATGAAAGAAGGTTTAAACTCGTAGGTCTGCATATAATAAAAAAGTTTTTGCGGACGAAAAGGAATTTGCGGGCGGTTGTTTTCTTCTGTTTCAATTTTATGAAGTCCAGAAAAAAAGAAAGCTTCTTTTACAAGTTGACTGGCTCCAATGTGATCGGGATGCCTGTCATTGAAATAAGGCGCAAATAAAAGCTTTGGCTTATGTTTTCTAATTTTTATAATTATTCGTTTAAGATAATCATCATTAAATTTTATTGAGCCATCTTTTAATCCTAAATTTTCTCTATGTGCTAAAGAAAGAATTTCGGCGGCTTTATCGGCTTCACGTTTTCTTGTTTCCTCTGTGCCGCGTGTGCCCAATTCGCCTTTGGTTAAATCTATTACCCCAACAGTTAAACCAAGTTTAGAAAGTTTTGCTATGGTTCCACCCATCGAAAGTTCTGCATCATCTGGATGAGCGGCAAAAATTAAAACATCTAAATTCATTATTCTCTCAATTATTTTTTCAAAGATGATGAAAAAGGAAGTAAAAGTAAATCTAAGTTCTTCCTTCGTTTCCCTTTTAGAAATATTTATATTCGCCGCAACAAATCTCAATTCTATTATGAACCCAAAGTATGAAGTTGTAATTGGGCTTGAAGTGCACGCTCAATTACGTACAGAAACAAAAATATTCTGCGGCTGTTCCACAAAGTTTGGTTCTTCACCCAATTCAAATGTTTGCCAAGTTTGTATAGGTCATCCAGGTGTGCTACCGGTTCTAAATAAAAAAGTTGTTGAATATACAGTTTTAATGGGCTTAGCTGCTAATTGCAAGATAAACGAGAAATCAGTTTTTGCAAGAAAGAATTATTTTTATCCGGATCTTCCAAAGGGCTATCAAATCTCTCAGTATGAAGAACCAATTTGCAAGCATGGAAATGTAACAATTGAATTTAAAGACGGCACGAAAAAAAATATTGGATTAACAAGAATTCACATGGAAGAAGATGCCGGGAAATCTATTCATGATTTAGATGATTATACCATGATAGATTTGAACCGCACGGGGATTCCATTAATAGAAATTGTAAGCGAACCTGATATGCGCAGCGCCGAAGAAGCAGTTTTGTATTTAAATAAGTTGAAACAGGTTTTAATGTATCTCGGAATTTGTGACGGCAATATGGAAGAAGGCTCTTTACGATGTGACGCTAACATCAGCATTCGTCTTAAAGGAGAAACAAAACTTGGGACCAAAGCCGAAGTTAAAAATATGAACAGCTTCCGCAATGTTGAAAAAGCAATCGAATATGAAGTAGAGAGACAAATAGAAATTCTTGAAGATGGTGGCAAGATAATTCAACAAACACTTTTGTGGAATGCAGAACTGAACCAAGCTTTTCCGATGCGTACAAAAGAGGAAGCCCATGATTACCGATACTTCCCCGATCCCGATTTAGTGCCTGTAATTGTTGATGTAACATGGCTTAAGGAAATCAGCTCTGTTTTACCTGAACTGCCAGATGCGCGCCGAGATCGTTTTGTATCTCAATACAACCTGCCAATGTATGATGCACATGTTTTAACTTCATCTAAAGCGCTTGCTGATTTCTACGAAGCCGTACTTGCTGAAACCGATGATTACAAAACTGCAAGCAATTGGGTTATGACTGATGTGTTGAAGACAATTAATGAAAAGAAAATACATATAAATGAGTTTGCTGTTACGCCACAAAATCTTGGAAAACTAATATCTTTAATTAGCAAGAATACTATAAGCGGAAAGATTGCAAAAGAAATTTTTCTAGGAATGATTGAAACTGGCGCTAACCCAGAAACAATAGTTAAAGAAAAAAATCTAGTTCAAATTTCAGATTCAACCGAGTTAGAAGAAACGATAATTAAAATACTTGATGCTAACGCAAAAGATGTTCAAGATTATCTTGGCGGAAAAGAAAAGGCAATCGGTTTTTTTGTTGGACAGATAATGAGAGAAACAAAGGGTAAAGCAAACCCTCAAATTGTTAATGAGCTGCTAAAGAAAAAATTAGAAGAGCGTAGATAATATTTATCTGCCTCTTAAAACTTCTTCTACGGAAATAGAAAATTGTTTCGGTTCAATTCCAATCTGTTTTAACTTATCAATATTCATCGAAACATCCGGCACTTTATACATAGTGTTAACGCCTTCCATTGTAACCGGCTCAATTAAGTTTTCATCAAACTTGCCCACTCGGCAAATTTCTTTGCCAAGATCGTAACGTGAAACTCTTTGCCCGCCTCCAAAATTTACTGTAACACCGTAAACATCTTTTTCAATTAATTCAGCAATCATTCTTGCAGTTTCTTGAATTGATATTGCTGAACGGAATTGATCTGCAAACAACTTAACTTTTCTCCCGGCTTTTAGTTCTTCATAAACAAATTGAAAATGTGAACGCGAGTGATTAAGCCCAAATCCAAACTGCAGAGCAACTCTAAGTATTAAATGGTTTTGCAAAATCTTGCGAATTTTTACTTCACCCATCAATTTAGTTTCTGCATATAAAGAAATTGGGATGAGCTTTGCATCTTCCGTAAGAAGTGAGCCGCGGTAACCTGCGTACACTAAATCGGTAGAAGTATAAATAAGTTTAGTTTTATTTTTTCTGCATAGCTCGGCAAGTTTTTCTGATGCAGTTACATTAATTTCATAAACAATATCAGCAGAAAGCGAATCTGCTTTATCTGCATTCGAGATTGCCGCCGTGTGAATTACCAAATCTGGCTTGAATGTTTTAAACACATTTGCAAGTGTTCCATAGTCAGTAATAGGCAACTTCACTGAGTTAAAATCTATGCAATTGCCTGTGTTGTTGTTGAATTGAGTAAGAATATCATGTGCGTTGCTAAGTTTTATATTTAGATATTGTCCAATTAAGCCGCTTCCTCCAGTAATAAAAATTTTCATTTTGTCTTTCCAAGTAATAATTTGTGTTCGCAATTATACAATCAAGTTAGTTTAGAATAAACATTGGTTACATCCAATCTTCTTGAACTTGGAGATAAGTTTAGTTGTTAAGCTGGGAACGAGCACCAGGTTAAGAGCCTGCCTCGCCTTGCTGCGAGGTAAGGCGGGCAAGATCAAGAAATAACTAAATGAATGAAAGAGAGATAAATGAAACATTTACTTGGCGCACATGTTTTTGTTGAAGGCGGAGTTGATTCGGCTATTGCAAAAGCAGATGAGTTTGGATTTACGGCAATTCAAATATTTACACGCAATAACAATCGTTGGGCTTCAAAACCATTAGCGGAAAAGGAAATTTTCAATTTCAAAGAGAAACTTGCTAAATCAAATATTAAAGTTGTTGTCTCTCACGATTCATACTTGATTAATCTCTGCGCTATAATACCAGAAAATTTAGAAAAATCTTTAACAGCATTTAATGATGAGCTAGACCGCTGCGAAACACTTGGAATACCTTATATGAATTTTCATCCCGGTTCACATGGCGGCGCCGGTGAAGAAGAAGGAATAAAGAAAATTGCTGAATCACTTAACATAGTTCATCAGCAGACAAAAGGTTATAAAGTAAAAAGTATGTTAGAAGCAACTGCAGGTCAGGGAAATGCGATTGGATACAAGTTTGAACAGCTTGCAAAAATTATTGAGCTTGTAGATGAAAAAGAAAGAATGTGCGTGTGTGTAGATACTGCTCACATTTACGCGGCGGGATATGATATCAAGGACTCAAAGCAATACAAAAAAGTGATGAAAGAGTTTGATGATATAATTGGCTTGGATTTGCTAAAGTGCATTCACATGAACGACAGCAAAAAACCACTTGGCAGCCGCGTTGATAGACACGAACACATTGGCAAAGGTGAAATTGGTCTGCAAGGTTTTACAAATATTATGAATGACAAAAAATTGAAAGATGTTGCTTTGATTCTTGAAACTCCTAAAGGTAAAGAACAACTCGAAGATATAGAAAATGTTAAAACGCTGTTAAGTTTGGTGAAGCCATAATACTCGAGTGTGGCAGCGTATGCTCTCTAAAATATTATTCGATCCTGCCTGCCAACGTCAATTCCAATATGTGCCAATACTTCACCATGTTTGGTTTAGCTACTTATGTCATGAAATAGAGCCATAAGGTTTTTCTCCCGCCGACATAGTTAAAACAGATTCCTCGTAACGTAATTAATCACTTAGTATTTTGGTTCTATATTTCTTGGAACCTCTTTATTGAGCAATCATTCTTTCTTATCTTTGCGCCAAAGTTTGAGGCAATTATGCCGTTAGATTTGTTCGAATACGAAAAAAGAAAAAGAAGGTGGATTTCAATTATCGGTTTTTTGGTTTGCTTCATATTATTAAACATCATCATATATTTTTTGACGAAAGTGTAAAATGAAAAACAATGTATATATAGAAACCTACGGCTGCCAGATGAATTTTGCAGATACCGAACTCGTTATGGGTATTCTAAAGAGTAAAGGTTTCGATGTTGCTAAAGAAATTGATAGCGCAGATATAATTCTATTAAATACGTGCAGCATTCGCGATAATGCAGAGCAAAAAATTCATTCAAGATTGGAGCATCTTAAGGGTGTTAAGAGAAGTAATCCGAATGCAGTAATTGGAATTTTGGGCTGTATGGCAGAAAGGCTTCGCACGGATTTGATAGAAGAAAAGAAAATTGTTGATCTTGTTGTTGGTCCGGATGAATACCGCAGACTACCAGAGTTTATTGATGCTGCTTACGGCGGAGAAAAAGGAATTGGTGTTAAGCTTTCCAGAACAGAAACGTATAACGATATTACTCCTTACCGCGAAGATGGTTTGAGCGCTTGGATTTCTGTAATGCGCGGATGTGATAAGTTCTGCACATTCTGTGTTGTTCCATTTACACGCGGAAGAGAAAGAAGCCGTTCGCTCGAATCAATTGTAACTGAAGTTGCACAGTTAAGCGATCGTAATTTTAAAGAAGTTACTCTTCTTGGACAAAATGTAAACTCTTACAACGATAACGAAAAAGACTTTTCAGATCTGCTTGTTTCTTGCGCAGTTGCTGCACCAGAAATGAGAATTAGGTTTTCTACTTCTCACCCGCAAGATTTATCCGATAAACTATTATACACAATTGCCGAGCATAAGAATCTTTGCAATTATATTCATCTTCCGGTTCAATCCGGCTCAAACATAATTCTCGAAAAGATGAACCGCACTTATACAATTGAACATTACTTAGATATAATAGACAAAGCTCGTAAAATAATTTCCGGCGTATCTTTTTCGACTGACATTATAGCCGGCTTTCCTACCGAAACGGAAGAAGATCATAAAATGACTCTTGATGTGATGAGGAAAGTCCGTTACGATGGGGCGTATATGTTTAAGTATTCTCCGCGCGATGGAACTAAAGCTTACGAAATGGGTGATGATGTTGCCGAAGAAATTAAAGCTAAAAGGTTGAATGAAATTATTGATCTTCAACAACAGATTTCTTGGCAAATAAATCAAGAACTTATTGGAAGTGAAGACACTATTTTGATTGAGGGAACGAGCAAGAAATCGGATGACTTTTTAGCGGGCAGAACAGATACAAACAAGATTTGCATCATTCCGCGCAATGAAGAAATTAAGATTGGTGATTACGTTAGAGTTAAAATTAACCGCACCACATCCGCAACATTGTTTGGAGATCTAATCTAAAAACCGAACGCTGATTTATTAAGATAATTATGATCAATTAAGATCAAGAGATGAATACTAATTATAAGCATTCAGATATTACTGATAAGATCATCAAAGTGTTTTATAATGTTTATAATCAGCTTGGTTATGGATTTCTCGAAAAAGTTTATGAACATGCGATATTAATTGAATTGTATGAACTCGGATTGTCAGTTTACAACCAATTTCCAATCAAAGTTTACTACGATCAAAAACCAATCGGCGATTACTATGCTGACATATTAGTTGAAGATTTGGTCATTGTGGAATTAAAAGCGGCTGAAAATCTTTGCATGGAACATGAGTGCCAATTAATCAATTATGTTAAAGCTACCGAACTTGAAGTAGGTTTATTGATAAATTTTGGGAAAGAGCCGCAATTCAAACGCAAAGTATTAACTAATGAATTTAAGAATCATAAGAAATCATAATGATCATAAAAAATCTGCGTTCTATTCTTTTTTTGATTTTGCTGGTTTGCTCATTTACGAAATCATACTCACAAGAAGTTGATATAACAGCCTCATTAAAAAGCATTGAAGCAGGCAAGATTTCTGAAGCTGAAACTATTTTTCAAAGATTACAAAATGTAAATGCCGCTCACCCTGATGTAATTTTTCTAAGCGCACTCTTAACCAAAAGCGGCGAAGAATCAGTAAAGAAATATTCTTTAGTATTTGAGAATCATCCTAAAAGCAAATACGCAGATGTTTCACTCTTTCGTGTTTTCTCTTATTACTACTCACTAGGTTTATACAAGAGAGCAGAAAGTTATTTCAAGAGATTAAAAATTGATTATCCGGCTTCGCCTTACATTGCCGCTGCAGATAGAAGAATTCCGGATATTGATGAATCTGTAAACGAAAAAGTAATTGCACCAATGGATTCTTCTCAAAAGATTCAATCAGGCGAACCGGCGAACGCTAAATTTACAATACAAGCGGGCGCATTTTTAAGTGTCGAAAATGCTACTCGCCTCAAAGATCAATTAATTGCTGATGGATTTGAATCAGAAATTATTAACCGTGTGGTTGGCGGAAGTTTATTAAAGATTGTAACAGCTGGAAAGTTTGCTAAAGAAGAAGAAGCTAAATCGGCACTTATTCAAATTGAATCTAAACACAGACTAAAAGGCAGAGTAATTCCATTTAAGCCATAAAACTGCAAGCCGGCAAAATTTCAATACTATTTCTTGGTTATCATCTTTGTACTATTTTTAGACACAATTATTCACAGAATATGCGCACCGAAGAATTTCAAAAAAAATTTGGCATTATAGGAAAGTCGAAAGAGATACGCGACCTTGTAGATATAATAATGCAAGTTGCTAAAAGTGATATTTCTGTTCTCGTTACTGGCGAAAGCGGTGTTGGAAAAGAAGTATTTGCGCGCGCAATTCATAATTTTAGTACTCGGTCTGGGAAAGAATTAGTTAGTGTAAACTGCGGCGCTATACCAGAAAGCCTTTTAGAAAGCGAATTGTTCGGTCACAAAAAAGGATCTTTTACAGGCGCAACAGATGATAGGAAAGGATATTTTGAAATTGCAGATGAAGGATCGTTATTCTTAGATGAAATTGCAGAGATGGCATTAACAACTCAGGTAAAGCTGCTTCGCGTGCTTGAGACAAAAGAGTTTATGAGAATCGGCGGCGAAAGGGTAACGAAGGTTGATGTAAGAATAATTGGTGCAACAAACAAAGATTTGCAGCGCGAAGTTGATTCGAAAAAATTTCGCCATGATCTTTACTTCCGTTTGAAAGCAGTTACAATAAATATTCCTCCGTTAAGAAAACGTAAAGGAGATATTGTAGAATTAGCAAAGAACTTTTTGGAGAACTACACTATATATAATAGAATGCCGAGAATGTCTCTTGCTAAAGATGCAGAAGAAATATTGATTAATTACAACTGGCCAGGAAATGTAAGAGAACTAAAAAACGTAATTGAAACTGCGGTTGCACTTTCACGTTCCAATGTGCTTGATGCAGAGGCATTTATTCCGTTGCTAACTACTCAAACACATCAAGAAGAGCAGCATAATCTTCCGGTTCATATAACCAAAACAACAGAACAGCTTGACCGTGAGATGATTTACCGCGCGCTAATAGAAATCAAAAAAGATTTGATTGATTTAAAGTCTCTAGCTGCAAACTCTCAAAGTGAAAATTCTTCGCACATCGCTCATTTGCCAAACAAAGTTGTTCCGTTTGTACAAATTGAGAAACAAGCAATTATAAATGCGCTTAATTTTACAAAACATAATAAAAGAAGATCTGCTCAGCTTTTGGGCATAAGCGAAAGAACTCTTTACAGAAAAATTCGAGAGTATGAAATTGAGTAAAAAGTGTATAAGCGCCTTGGTGAATAAGCGATTTAGTGATTTAGCGCCTAAGTGCCTGGTTACTAAGCGCCTTAGTTCCTTAGTTCCTAACTGCCTGAGTAAAAGAATATATTTTGCTGCTGTTGCGGCAATAATTTCAATGTTATTATTAGAATCATGCAGTTATTCATTTTCGGGTGCTTCAGTTCCGCCTCATCTTAAAACAATTTTTATAACAGTATTTCAAGATAGAAGCGGCTCAGGTGAATTTAATCTTGGCGATAGAGTTACAAAACAGCTTACTCAAAAATTTATTGGTGATAATACTTTGACAGTAAGCAGCAGAACAGGCGCGAACGCAATTCTTGACGGCTCAATTACTTCTTTGACCGATGCACCTTCTGCGATAAGCGGCGGTGAAAAAGTTACTACACGCCGAGTAACTTTGAATGTACAAGTTATTTATAAAGACATAGTTAAAAAGACTACAATCTTTGAAAGAAGTTTTTCAAATTATGGCGATTATACAATTGGCGGCGATATTACTAATGCGCGCAAAGCTGCTACCGAAGAAGCAATAGAAAAAATAACGGAAGACATTTTGCTTGGCGTAGTTTCAAATTGGTAATAGTTTTATGAGTATCTGCTTCGGCAAAAAATATTAAACAGAGGTAAAATTAATTTATGATATTTGACGAAATAGTTCTTTTTGCTTACATAATTTCACTTACCATAATTCTAATTTTTGGAAGCCACGGATTCATTATGATGTTCTATCATCACAAATACAGGAAGAACATTCCAAAACCGATGGAAACTGACAAAGAAGAAATGGTAACTATCCAACTGCCAATGTACAACGAAATGTATGTTGTTGAAAGATTGATAGACGCTGTCTGCGAAATTGATTACCCAAAAGATAAACTTGAAATTCAAGTGCTTGATGATTCTACAGATGAAACAGTTGATGTTGTTGCAAAGATTGTAGAAGAAAAGCAAGCGCTTGGTTTCGATATTCAGCATGTTCGCAGAAGCAACCGGGAAGGTTTTAAAGCCGGCGCGCTTAAAGAAGGAATGAAATCTGCCAAAGGAAAATACATTGCAATTTTTGACGCTGATTTTATTCCGAAAAAAGATTTCTTACGAAATACACTTCGTTATTTTACTCACGATAAAATCGGGCTTGTTCAAACACGTTGGGAACATTTGAATGAAGATTATTCGATATTAACAAAGATACAAGCGCTTGCCCTTAACGGGCACTTTGTAATTGAGCAGACAGTTAGAAACAAAGCAGGTTTCTTTATTCAATTTAATGGAACCGGCGGCGTATGGTTAAAAAAATGTATTGAAGATGCAGGAAATTGGCACGCGGATACATTAACTGAAGACCTTGATTTAAGTTACCGTGCTCAATTAAAGGGCTGGAAATTTATTTATCTGCGAGACGTTACTACACCTGCAGAGTTGCCAGCAGAAATGAACGCACTTAAAGCTCAGCAGTTCCGTTGGACCAAGGGCGCAATCGAGACAAGTAAAAAACTCTTACCAATTGTATGGAAAGGGAAAATCCCGCTTCGAGTAAAACTGCAAGCAACGTTTAACTTAACCAACAATCTTGTTTTTCCATTTACACTTTTAGCTGGAATTTTAAATGTACCGCTTATCTTCATCAAGAATGCCGGACCATACTGGAATTTTTTCAACTTCATGGCAATATTTGTCGTAGCGTTCATAAGCACATTTTTGTTTTATCTATTTGCACAAAAAGATGTACACCACGATTGGCGAAAACGAATTGCCCTCTTCCCTATTTTTATGGCAGGCAGCATGGGCTTTACGCTGAACAATACGCGCGCGGTTGTTGAAGGATTGATGAGCAGAAAAAGTGAGTTTGTGCGAACGCCAAAATTCAAAGTGGAAAAGAAAACCGATAAGCTTTCATCAGAAAAGAATAAATATTTGGCTAAAACAAAAATCCAGCCATCAACATATATCGAGTTGCTGCTTGCAGCTTATTGTTTTATTGGAGTAAGCGCTGCAATTTATTTTATGGAAATTGCAGCTATTCCATTTCAGTTGATGTTCTTTTTCGGCTTTGCTACTGTTTCTCTGATGTCGCTCAGACAATCGTATTTAAAACGTCAGCAATTAACCGAGTAACTTCTGTGAAAAAAGATCAGTCAGCCGAAAAAGTTAAATTAATTTACGAGTTTAACAAAAACTCTCCATTGTTTGTACGCGTTGCAGCCGCAGAAATTCAAAACGGAAATTATCTTGAGGCGATCAAGATTTTAGATGATGGTATTGATCTTTATCCAAATTATGCATCTGCATTTTTTGTTTTAGCAATTGCTAAAGCTTATGCAGGGAAGGAAGAAGAAGCAAAAATTGTAGCAAAAATTGGCGCTGATTTAATTAATGATGAAAAAACCTTTGCATCGTACGAGAAAAAAATTCACGAAATAATAGAAGAGAGAAATTCTATAACAGAAACTTTACGCCCTTCATTTATTGAAGAACAGAAAGAAGAAATTGTTGAACTGCAAGAAGTGCTTGAGTTAGAAGATAAACTCGATGTATTGGCAAAACAACTAAGTAAAGCTAAAATCATACCTAAAAATGAAGAATATGATAACCCAGTCGCCGTTCCCGAATTCAAAGGGCAAAAAATTGTTACTGAAACATTAGCTGAAATTCATATAAAGCAAAAGAATTTTGACCAAGCTATTTTGATGTATGAAGAACTCTTAAGTATGAAACCAGAAAAAGTTGAGCAATATCTCCAGCGCATCACCGATATCAGAATAATGATGAATGGATGAGATCATTCATACGTTTTACTAAAACTTATTCGTACTCTTTATGAATTCCTTCGATAAACTTCCATTTGAGTTTTATAACCGCAAAGTAACTTCTGTAGCAAAATCGTTATTGGGCAAAACATTTGTACGCAAAAATTGCAATGAAATTTTATGCGGAAAGATTGTGGAAGTTGAAGCATACGATGGTAAAAGCGATGAAGCTTCTCATTCGTATAACGGAGCGACTAAACGTAACCAAGTTATGTTTGGCAAAGCAGGGCATTTATATGTTTACTTTACTTATGGAATGCATTTTTGCGCTAATGTTGTTACTGGAAAAGAAAATTATGGCGCTGCAATTTTAATACGCGCAATAGAACCGTTGGGAGGAATTGACATTTTGTCTCAGAACAGATTTGGCAAAAAAAATATTTCGGGAAAGGAGCTTCTCAATCTTTGCAGCGGACCCGCTAAAATATGCCAAGCATTTCAAATTACACGCGGCAGCAATGGTGCTAATCTTTGCGGTGATGATATTTTTATATTAGACTCGCCTTCCGTCTCAAACAACAAGATCATTTCAACTGCAAGAATAGGGATTAAAAAATCAATAGATTTGCCTTGGCGTTATTACATAAAAGATAATCCTTACGTTTCTAAAAAATGAACATATTAAAAAATATTTTAATAGTACGCACAGATAGAATTGGAGATGTAATTCTTTCGCTTCCGCTTGCTTGGATTTTAAAGAAACACATTCCGAATGTAAAAGTTTCTTTTTTAGTAAGAGATTACACAGCTCCATTAGTAAAAAACTGCAAGTATGTGGATGAAGTAATAGTTTTGTCAGAAAAAAATGGCAAAGTTCAAATCGCAGAGAATGTAAAAGCGCTCAAACATAAATTTGATGTATGCATCGCAGCTTTCCCAACTTTTCGTAGTGCATTAGTTCTTTTTCTTTCCGGCATTAAAACAAGAATTGGCAGCGGATACAGATGGTATTCATTTCTATTTAATAAAAAGGTTTACGAGCATAGAAAATATGGTGAGCGGCACGAGCTTGAATTTAATGTTCGCATGCTTCAGAAGTTAAATATAATTGAAGAAGTAAATACTACAAATGTAGATTTTGGAATTGTTGTAGATAATTCTGTAACCGAATTCGTTTTGAATAAACTCAGAAGTTTAGGCTGGGATGGTAACCAAAAAATTGTTGTTGTGCATCCGGGCAGTGGCGGAAGCGCGATAGACCTTCCTAAAGAGAAATTGAAAGAGCTGATCGAATGTCTTGCTGCAAATGAAAACGTTGTGCTTGTTATCACCGGAAGCGCATCTGAAACGGAACTTTGCAATTACTTTACTGTAAGCAAGAAAGTAATTAACTCGGCTGGTATGTTTAACTTGGAAGAATTAACTGCTATGATCAAAAATGCTGAAATTGTAATTGCAAATTCTACCGGACCAATTCATCTTGCTGCTGGCTTAAGAAAAAATATAATTGGTTTTTACCCAAAGTTTGCAGCAGTCTCGCCAAAACGCTGGGGACCATACTCTGCAAATGCTAAAATTTTTCAGCCAACGGTTTGCGATGGCAAATGTTCGCGGGATAAATGCAATAAATTAAACTGTATGCAAAGTATAGAAATCGAAAAAGTTTTAGTGGCTTTAGATGAAATATTGCAAAGGAACTAAGATGAATTCTAAACCAAGACTCTTGCTTCTCGCCTCGCTCGTCGCTAGTCGGAGCGGGATAATCTTAACATTGTTCTTGCTCTCTCTTTCCAAATTTACTATTGCGCAAAAGAAAGATGACTTCAGAAAGATTGATAACAAAGCCTTTAAAGTTGGAGAGAAACTTACATTTGATGTTAATTATGGATTTATCACCGCCGGAATTGCAGAGTACAACATTCCAAAAATAATGAAGATTGCCGGAAGAGATGCATATCAAATTACATTTAACGTAAACACTGTTTCTGCATTCGATATTTTATATAAAGTTAGAGACCGTTACGAAACGTATTTAGATGTTGATGGACTTTTCCCTTGGCGATTTGGACAGCACATAAGAGAGGGAAGTTACAAAAGAGATTTTTCCGCTTTCTTTGATCAGCGCAAAGGGAAAGCTAAAACTTCGGAAGGCACTTACGATATTCCTAAATATGTTAACGATATTGTTTCTGCCTTCTATTATGCACGGACTTTGGATTACAGCAAAATGAAACCGGGCGATAGAATTTATTTAGAAAACTTCTACAAGAACAAAACCTATCCGCTTGATGTTATTTACAAAGGGAGAGAAACAGTTAGTGTTAAAGCCGGAACTTTTGACTGCATTATTCTTGAACCGGAAATTAAAGAAGGCGGCTTATTTAAAAGCGATGGTAATGTTGTAATCTGGCTTTCAAACGATATTTGCAGAATTCCTGTTAAAGTGAAAACAAAAATTGTTATTGGTTCTATTGATGCAGAGCTAACTAGTTACAGCGGCTTAGCAGGCGAGTTGAAGTCTAAGAAGAAGTAAAATAGTATAGTGCTGTGCCTTGCCTGAAGCTGCAAAAAAAATCCTAACATTTAAACATTCTTTGATTCGATAGAACCTTTGTGGAATGGCATTAATGAGCCTACTCTAAAAAGTCTCAAATTGAGTTTTTGCATTTTGAATTTGAGCAATAATCAAAGCATTTTTTCATCCGAAATACCTTTTTATAGTAGGCTCATTAATATCCTTTGCGTAACGTAAGCGACTAACTCCTCTACAAGAAATCTAGTTAAAGACGTAAAAGCATTTTTGCTTAATGTGAGCAAGCAAATAAGTTTTGCTTCTCATACGTAAAGTATAAACCTGGTAATCAAAAACGAATACGTTAGCATAACAACGGCAAGGCTAATCACTACAGCAGTTTTCAATAATTTTCTAAGACTTGCACCGCTAACCCGCTTTCTTATTTGATATAAAAAAAGAGGAACCCAGAACGGGGAAATTATATCGAGAGATAAAACAATTAATGCTAACAAAGGTAATTTAGTCTCTACATCGAGCAGCACAATACAATTTATCATTACTAAAGAAAAAGTTACAAGAACCCCTAACTGCGTATAATGATCAAAGATATTTTGAAAATTTGCCGAATCTTTTCTTCTCATCAAATAGAGAATAATTGCAACAAACACAAAAAGGGAGAAAATGTTGAGAAGGAGTAAAATCATATAACCTCCCGAAATTGATGATCTTCTACTTGAAATTAAATAAACCTTCTCGATTTAGTCAATAAAAATTTTCATTTGCCTTAACTTAGCTTATAAGCCCTCTTTTTTATAACTTGGCAGTATTATGACTGAAAATATTAGCAAACAACCACCGCAAATAGACCCGGAAGGACCAAAGAGGCTTTTTAGTACTATTCAGCCAGCAACAGCTGCTTTTATTGCATTAATAGGAATTTTTATTGCATATCAAATTGGCGGGGCAATTTTAACGCTGTTAATTATTGGTTCAGATTTCAAGAAGGCAGATGTTAATCAAATGCGGCTTCTAACAATGGGCGGACAGATAATGCTAATGCTTCTGCCAACTCTTCTATTAGCAAAGTATGTTTATCCGTTTAACATAACGCAAATTCTACGCGCTAATGTTCCTAAATCTAAAGAGATTGGATTATTCATTCTTGGGTTGGTTATTCTAACACCATTGCTTCAATCTTTTATGATTTTGCAAAACAGTTTTTTAGAAACAATATCCAACTTTTCTCCTGTTCTGGAAAAAGTAATGGGAATCTTGGATGAACTAAATAAGATGGTTGAGCAGACTTACGGAGAATTGTTAAAAGCTAATAATGTATTAGAGGCTTCGTTTGTAATATTTGTTGTTGCTGTTGTTCCATCAATATGCGAAGAAGTATTATTTCGCGGCTTTGTTCAAAAAAGTTTCGAGCAAAAGTTTAAGCCATACTTCAGCATTTTTATTACTTCTTTGTTCTTTGGGCTTTACCATTTCAATCCATACGGTTTAGTAGCGTTAATTGTACTCGGCTTTTATTTTGGTTACGCTGCTCACAAGAGCGATTCAATAGTAATACCTATGATTCTTCATTTTATAAATAACTTTCTTGCTGTTATGGCTTTTTTTGTTTTAGGTAGCGATGAATTGATTGAAACAAATGTTAAGCCCAAAGGTTCTCTAATACCTCAAATAATGGTTTTTATTTTCTCTGCTTTCTTGTTTGTTGTATTCATTTTATATCTGAACAAGAATTTTTACAAAGCAAAAATGCAAGAAGGAGATAATTTGTTATGATATGTCCAAACTGTGAAGCAGAATACGTTGATGGAATTGCAGTTTGCGCCGATTGCCAAACGTGCTTAATTCCAAACAACGAATTTGTAAAAGAAGATGATGACAAAATAATTACACTCGAAGATTGGAAAGTTGCTCACTTAACTCACGATTTTATTGAAGCGGAAATGTTAAAAGCAAATTTAAGCGGTGCTGGTATTGATACAATAATTTTTTCTAAAGAAGATAGAATGCGCTTAAACCTTTCTTTTGTAGGTTCAGCTCCAATTAAACTTTATGTTAAAAGCGAGCGTTTTGAAGAGGCAGCTAAAATAATTACAGAAATTTACAACACAGAAGTAAAGGATGACGAAATAGATGGCAAAGCAGGTGAGTAATTTGGTTTCAAGGGTTTTAGTTGCATTAGTGGCAATACCGCTAATTATTACTTTGTGCTTAGTAGGAAAAATCCCATTCTTAATTTTTGTGCTCTTTATAGGTTTAATTGCATTCTACGAATTTTCCGGGATGCTTAGGAACAAAAATTCTTACGCTAACCGAATAATTGGGTCCATTGCAGTTCTGCTTATAATATTGAACGAGTATTATCACTTTTTAGATTACCACGTATTTTTTATAATAACGATACTTGTGCTGCTTCTAACAGAGCTTTTCCGAAATAAATCCTCTGCAATAAACAATTTAGGTTCAACACTACTCGGAATTTTTTACATCGGATTTTTTGCAGCTTCCATTCTAAACGTTAGAGAATTTTACAGCGATTCTGCTTTTACTTATTCTCACGGCGGATATTTAATTCTTTCAATTCTTGTTTCAATATGGCTATGCGATTCGGCAGCCTACTTCATCGGCAGTGCTTACGGTTTACACAAACTTATGCCGCGCGTCAGTCCAAAGAAAAGTTGGGAAGGCGCTATTGCCGGCTTTATATTTGCCGTTATTACTTTGGTGGTCGCTAAATCTTTAATCCTCGAATTTCTTTCGTTGTTTAATGCAATTGTAATTGGAATTATAGTTGGAGTATTTGGACAAATTGGGGATTTAGTTGAAAGCCTTATTAAGCGCGATGCAAATGTTAAAGATTCTTCGGCAATCATTCCCGGACACGGAGGCATTTTTGACCGTTTTGATTCTCTCCTTTTCACTGCCCCGATAGTATATTTGTACCTTAGATTAATAAGCTGATTTCAGTATGATTTAAAAACTTGAGCGTAAACCTACTGTTAATCCTATTCTTAATATTAATCTTACTCGCTTTTGAGATTTTATTAATTAGAGTAATGAGTTACACATTCCAGCAGATAAATAGAAAGTATAATCACATTTATGAACAAAGAAAAAATTTCTGTAATAACATTAGGCTGTTCCAAAAACACTGTTGATTCCGAGCGGCTTATGAGTCAGCTAAAACTTAATCATTTTGATTTGGCAGAAACGGCTGAAGACGCTGATTCAATCATAATCAATACTTGCGGATTTATTGATGCAGCAAAAGAGGAATCAATCAACACAATTTTGGCTGCAATTGAACAAAAGAAAAAAGGAAAGATTAAAAAAGTAGTAGTTGCAGGGTGTTTATCCGAGCGTTATACAGAAGATTTGCGCAAAGAAATTCCGGAAGTTGATGCTTACTTTGGAACAGAAGCTTACGAAGAAATAGTAGAAGAATTTGGCGGCGATTTGAAATACGAATTGCTTGGCGAAAGAGTTATAACAACTCCAAAACATTTTGCATACTTAAAAATTTCTGAAGGCTGCGATAACCCATGTTCATTTTGTGCAATTCCTTTAATTCGCGGAAAGCACAAATCAAAAACAATGGAAGAGCTTCTTGCCGAAGCGGAATCTCTTGCTAATCAAGGCGTAAAAGAATTAATAATTATTGGGCAAGATACTTCAGACTATGGTCTAGAGTTGTACGGAAAAAGAAACTTAGCAGAACTTCTGCGAAATCTTTCAGAGATAAAAGGAATTGAATGGATAAGACTGCTTTACGTTTATCCATCGCACGTGCCGGATGATTTGATTGATGAGATTGCAAACAATCCTAAAATCTGTAAGTACGTTGATATTCCACTTCAGCATATTTCCGATAACGTACTAAAATCTATGAGACGCGGAATTACTAAACGCAGAACAATCGAACTTTTGAATGAGCTAAAAGCGCGGATTCCAAACTTAACTTTGCGCACAACATTCATAGTCGGCTATCCAAACGAAACTGAAGTAGAATTTAGAGAGCTGTGTGAATTTATCAACGAAATTAAATTTGATAGAGTTGGTGTTTTTAATTATTCGATTGAAGAGAACACACCCAGCTTTATTCTTGGCGATCCTCTTTCAGCAGAAGAAAAAGAAGAACGCAAAGCAATTATTATGAATATCCAAAAAGATATCTCGGAAGAAAAAAACAGATTGATTGAAGGCAGAAAAATGAAAGTAATAATAGATAGAACTGAAGGTGATTATTATGTTGGAAGGACCGAGCGTGACGCACCTGAAGTTGACGGCGAAGTTTTGGTTAAATCCGGAACTGAAACAATAATGATTGGGGAGTTTTATAACATTGAAATTTACGATAGTAATGAGTATGATTTGTTTGGAAAAATCGTTTCCAATTAAGGAGCAGAAAATGAAGAAGATTTTAACATTACTTTTTAGTATAAACTGTTTTTGCTTTGCACAGGTTGAATATTCTGGAAAGGAGATTCTGTCAAGTAATCCGCCAATGTTTTTTTATGATGCGGCGCAGGTAAAAAGCCCAAGCACTGGAAGAACTCGATTAGAAGTTTATGTTCAGGTTCCTTATTCAAGTTTGTCTTTTACAAAGAATGAGGCAGGTTTCAACGCAAGCTACAATGTTACACTTTCTTTGATGGATGAGAAAAAAGAGAACATCGTTACCGAAAAAATGTGGAAAGAAAAAATTTCTTCTTCCGATTTTAATCAGACTCTTAGCAGTAAAAATTTTAGTCTGAGTTATAAGCATTGGGATTTGATACCGGGTTCTTACGTTCTAAAAACAATTTTAGAAGATGGCGATTCGCGAAGAACTTCTGCGCGCGAAGTGCCGATTAAGATTAGAGGATTTGAAGACAGTTTAGATGTCAGCGATATCTTGCTAGTATCTGAGATTATTAAAGATTCTACCGGCGAGAAATTAATTCTTAACGTTTCTAAAACAGTAACAAATAAAGATCGTTCACTGAAATTTTATTACAATATTTTTTCTACCTCTGCTAAAGAAGTTTTTGTAGAATATTATTTACATGATCCGCAGAAAGGAACTTCAACAAAACAATTAGACCCGCGTAAACTTACAGCCGGAAAAAACTCTGTAACTTTTGAAATGAACAACACAGATTTTTCTATTGGCAATTACACTCTGAAAGTTATGCTAAAGGATAAAGACTGGCGGGAACTTAAAACAGTAGAGAAAAATTTTATAGCAAAGATTTTCGGTGTGCCTAATTCCATTTTAGATTTGGATAAAGCAATAAATCAAATAACTTACATTGCATCTCCTGCAGAAAAGGATTTTATTGAAGATGCAAAATCATTCGAAGAGAAGATGAACCGCTTTCTCGCATTTTGGGAAAAGAAAAAACCTAACCCAAAAGCAGAAGAAAACCCGATTATGTACGAATACTACAGACGAATTGAATATGCAAACAAACACTTCAAAGGATTTGGCGAAGGTTGGAAATCCGATATGGGCATGATTTACGTTACTTTTGGCCCGCCAAGCAGTGTAGAGCGCCATCCGCTTGACCCAAATTCTAAACCTTACGAAATTTGGCAGTATTACGAATTTAACCGCAGCTTTATTTTTGTTGATGAAACCGGTTTTGGTAATTACCGTTTACTGAATGCAGATTATTCCCGCTGGCCAGGATACAGACCGTAAGTGAACGTAGAGTGTAGAACGTAGAGTGAAGAGTGTAGAGCAATTTAGTTTATGGCATCTCTAAAAATATCAGCATCAATTGCGTTTTCTTTTTCACATGCAGAATAAAATTTTATAAATGAGCCTACTATAAAAAGGTATTTCGGATGAAAAAATCCTTTGATTATTGCTCAAATTCAAAGTGCAAAAACTCAATTTGAGGCTTTTTAGAGTAGGCTCATAAATATTATTTTTTAGAGTGTCCTTATATGATTTTAACTGTTACATTAAACCCTTTGCTTGAAAAAAGATTAAACTTCAATTCAATATCACTTGGAGAAGTTAATAGAACAAACATAGAATCTTACTCAGCCGGCGGAAAAGGAATTAACGTTTCACGGCAGCTTAATTTGCTAGGACTGCATAACCACGCATTTACTTTTCTAGGAGGGAATAACGGCAAAATATTACGTAATTGTTTAATTGAAGATAAAATTAATTTTAGTGCCGTTTCTACAAAATTGGAAACTAGAATTGGCAATGTAATAATTGAAGAGAGCCGCAAACGTATTTCAACTTTTCTTGGAAGAAGCAGTTTAATTACCAAAGAAGAGGCAGAAGATTTCAAAATAAAACTCAGAAAGATGATTCAAAATAGCTCTGCTGTTGTTTTTTCAGGCAGCTCTCCTTGCCAAACAACAGATGATATTTTTGCTTATGGAATTAATCTTGCACACGAATACGATAAAACTTCTGTGTTAGATACTTATGGCTCACACTTGCAAAAATGTCTCGATGCCTCTCCATCAGTCGTTCATAACAATATTGAAGAAGTTGAAAAATCTCTAAGTGTGGAATTAAAGAGCGAAGAACAGAAGATTGCATACTTAAATTCGCTATACAAGAAAGGAATTCGTTTGTGTTTTTTGACTGATGGTGATAAGCCGGTTTATGCTTCAAAATTTGATTACATATACAAAGCTGATTTTCCCCAAATAGACAATTATGATTCAACAGGCAGCGGAGATTCTTTTACTGCCGGAATTGTTTACGGCATAGAAAACTCAATTGTATTTGATGAAGTGCTGAGAATTGCAACAGCGCTTGGTATTGCAAACGCCGCCGTTTTACAAACAAGTAATGTTAAAAAAGAAGATTACGTTAAACACATTAAAACAATCAACATTTCTACAATCGGCAAAAAGATGAAGCTGATAGATGACTCGCCAACAACAAATTAATTTGAATGATGTAGTTCAGTCTGCAAAGAAATCTTTTCGAAATAAGTTCTATTTATTAGCCATTTTACTTGCTCTACACTATTCTCCCATTTATGCTCAAACTAAATTTGAAATTATAGGTAATAAAAATTTTAGTGATACCGATTATAAAAGCTGGATAAATTATTATAGCGGATTAAAAGCAAAAGATATCTCCGTTGATTCAATCAAGAATAAAATTTTAACTTCACTTTCAGCAGAGGGCTTTTATAATTCAGTAATAGAAGAGATCGAAATTGATTCAACTCTGCTTCGTATAACCATCCGTGAAGGAAATGCTACAACTATTAAGAAAATATTAGTTAAAGAAGTTCTTACAGATTCTATTTTTATAAAAAGTGAATTAAAGGTGCTTGAAGGCGAATTCTTTTCAGCAGCAGTTTTAGGTAACTCTTTTAAGAGAATTTTAACACACTACGAAAACTCCGGCTTCCCTTTTGCTATAATCAAACTCGATGCAGTTTCATTTATAACAGATTCAACTACGGGCGAGCACTTTGCCGATTTACTTCTAACGATAAACGAGGGAGAAAAATCAAGCATTGATAAAATAATAGTTGAAGGAAATAGTAAAACAAAAGATTATGTAGTTACTCGCGCTGCAAGAGTTAACATCGGTGAGCTTTACAACCAGAAAATAATTGATGATATTCCAAACCGGCTAAACCGGCTCCGTTTTTTTGAGCATGTAGAAGCGCCAAGTTTTTACTTAACTAAAAGCAATCAAGGTATTTTTAAAATTTTAATTAAAGAAAAGGAAACAAACAGTTTTGATGGAATTGCTGGTTACGTTCCAGGCAAAGGTGAAAACGAAGCAGGATACTTTACCGGTTTTATTAATATCAGTTTGCGAAATCTATTTGGCACCGGACGTGCGGCTTTGATAAAATGGCAGCAGGAAACCAAAAACTCGCAAGAACTGCAACTTCGTTATTTGGAGCCTTGGCTTTTTGGTTATCCTTTCAATTTTGAAATTGATTTGTTTCAAAGAAAGCAAGATTCGGCTTATGTTCAGCGCAACATCGGCGTGCATTTAGAGTACTTAGCAAGTGAGGATTTATCTGCTGCACTGCTTGTTAATTCTCAATCAACAATACCAACTGAAAGTGAAGGAGGCACTTTTACTGTGTTCAATTCAACTTCCTTTACTACTGGTTTTAATTTCAAAGCAGATACGCGCGATGATTATTACGCGCCAACGAAAGGCTTTCTCTTTACAACTTCATATAAATTCACTCAAAAGAAATTGAATGGTCCACAATCTTTGATAATTAGTTTAACTCAAACCAAGTACAATCAGCAGCGTTTAGAATTTGATTTCTCTTACTTTCAGATATTGTTTGAGAGGCAAGTACTTTCTCTTGCTCTGCATGGAAGAGAACTTAAAGGTTCTAATCTTGATTTGAGCGACCTCTATTTTTTAGGTGGAACAAATACTTTACGAGGTTACCGCGAAAAACAATTTCAAGGGAATAGGCTATTGTGGAGCAACGCCGAGTACCGTTTTTTAATTTCTCAAAGGACTTACGCTTTTGCTTTTTTTGATTACGGCTACGTGTTAAGGAGTGAAGATTTGCAGCAGAGATCTGCGCGAAATTCTTTTTACAAAAGCGGCTATGGTTTTGGATTAAACATTGAGACCGGTTTAGGAGTTTTAGGCGTAAGTTTTGCGCTAGGCAACGGCGATTCTTTTTCTGAAGGCAAAATTCATTTCGGTATTATTAATGAGTTTTAACTTATTTCTTCATTATTTTCAAGCAATTCAATTGCTTCGAGCAAGTCTTTTACTTCATAATTTGGAGTTATAATATTCTCGTTACTTGGCAATGATTTACCCGAATTTATATAGATAGAAATACCGCCTAAATCTTGCGCTGCTTTAATATCTGTTTCAAGATCATCACCAAACATTAAGAATCTTTTAGAGAGATCATGACCAAGCAGACTTAGCGCTGAAGAAAAATATAGCGGGGATGGCTTACCGATAATTGTAGAAGTTTTTTTAGCAGCGTATTCAATTGCAACAACAAAAGGTCCAACATCAAGAAGTTTTCCATCTGCAGCAGTTTTCCAGTATCGTTTTTTGTGCATAGCAATAATTTCTGCACCGTCATGAACTTTTTTAAATATTTCGTTCATGGTTGCAAAATCCCACTTCTTGCCATAATCTCCAATTATTATTGCTTGAGGATGTTCGTAATCAAGCATTCCATTAAAAAGAGTTTTAATATGATCGGAGCAGTAAACGGCAACACGGCGGTATCTGCTTCTTGCATACATAGCAGCAGCTTCTGCGGCTGTTAGAATAGGAATATTAGTGTGTATTCCGTTAAACTCGAAAAACGCTCTTACATCATTTGCAGTAGATAAAGTTGAGTTGCTAAGTATGCACGCTTTTCTTTTAGATTTGTTTAAGTAATCAAAAAAATCTTCGATGTGCGGTGCAGGTTCTTTATCTAAGCGGAGAACTCCGTCAAGATCTATTAATATTGGAAGTTTCAACTCTCTATTCCTCTTCTTGCTAAAATTCCTTTTTCATAATAATGCTTCACTTCTTTCATTTCTGTAATTAGGTCAGCTTTTTCTATTAATTCATTTGGACAGTATCTGCCGGTTAAAATAAGTTCAACATCAAACGGTTTATCATTTATCAACGAAAGAATATCATCAACCGTAAGTAATCCAAAATAAATTGCTACCAAAACTTCATCCAGTACAATTAAACTGAACTCGCCGCTAAGCATTTTTTGCTTTGCATTTTCAAGAGCAAGTTTAGCTTTTTCCTTTTCTTCCGGAGGCGGTAATTCTTTGCGGTAAACGTAATCATCCCTGCCGATTTGTTCAATAATTATAAAATCTTTTAATGAAGAAAGAACAGAAACTTCGTTATATGGAAATTCTTTCATCAGCATAAGGAAGTAGGTTCGTAACCCGAAACCAGCAGCACGCACAGCTTGCCCAATGGCAGCTGTAGTTTTTCCATTACCGTTTCCTGTATAAATCTGTATGAACCCGCGGTTAAGTTTATTCATTATGAACTGCTTTTATTTTTTTCCTTTCGGTAGTTAATTAATTCCAAAATATTCTTTTTTTCTTCCAACGTGGCTATTGACCAAGAAATTATTTCTTCTATTGTTCTGTAACAGCCTTTACATAGTTTCGTCTCAAAATCCATTATGCAATTGTTGTTACATGGCGAATGTACATATTCATCCTTGTACATACATACCCTTTCTACAAAGTGTTTTTCCTAAATAAATGAGCCGAATCTAACCCGCCTGCCGTTTTATGGAGGGCCCGCCCGCCGTTTTATGGAGGGCCCGCCCGCCGTTTTATGGAGGGCCCGC
>WPAE01000024.1 GCA_009773205.1 Ignavibacteria bacterium | reverse complement strand
TAAGTGTTGAAAATTGAGAATTTCGACATAACCTATTTACTCTAAATGACTTAATGCTTGTCGGCCCAAAGGGCAAATTTTCCTAACGGAAAATTTGGGATAAAAAATACTTTTTTGTTAGGTTCTGAGATTCTTCATGTGCTAAAGCGGATTCAGAATGACACATTACGTAAGGTGAGCTACTAATTTAGTTTATCTTATTTTTCATCTTATTCTTACTATAGCGATTAAGATTATAATTAAGAGTAAGAAAAAGAAAGACTGACTCAAAAGATGAATTGTATTGTAGCAGCAGCGGACACTAAAAAACTTGGTTAATAACTCCCTTCACCAACACCGCCGCTAACAATTTTTACACTTGCGCTTGCACCAATTCTATCAGCGCCGCTTGCTATCATTGCTTTTGCATCTTCAGCAGTTCTTACGCCGCCGGAAGCTTTAACGCCCATATCAGAACCAACCACTAATCTCATCAACGCAATATCTCCTGCGGTTGCACCGCCCTTACTAAATCCGGTAGAAGTTTTTACAAAATCAGCTTTAGCTTTTTTGCTAAGTACACAAGCCTTAATTTTTTCTTCATCAGTTAGCAAAGCAGTTTCAAGAATAACTTTTGTTAATACTCTAGTTCTCTTAGCAGCAAGCACAACTTGGTTAATATCGTTAAAAACGTAATCGTACTCTCGCTGCTTTAACATACCAATGTTAATCACCATATCAATTTCTTCAGCGCCGTTTTGAATAGCTTGTTCGGCTTCTGCCCTCTTAACTTCTGTTGTAGTTGTTCCTAAAGGAAAGCCGATAACAGTGCATACTTTTACTACCGAACCACGTAAAAGATCGCGGCACATTTTTACGTAACAAGGATTTACGCAAACGCTGGCAAAACTGTAAGTTCTAGCTTCGGAACAAAGAGTTTTAATTTCATCCGGAGTTGCGTCTGGCTTTAATAGTGTATGATCAATCATTCTCGCAACGTTTTGATCAATCTTGTGGATTTCAACGCCTATGCCAGCAGCAATTCGCTCTGCTCCGTTTGTAATAATATTTTTTACAGCTGTCGGCTGATCAACTACATTTCTTTCCCAGCCGGCACAAGTTGCGCCTGTGCAGTAAAAATTTTGCAGAGCTTTTTCGATGAATACTTCAGAAACTACTTTGTCAATTATTGATGAGTTCATATTCTATTTCAGTTTTTGATTAGTCATTTTTATATATGCAAGAAAAGTATTTTGCAGCAGCATTGCAATAGTCATTGGTCCAACACCGCCAGGAACCGGAGTAATGAAAGAAGCTTTAGGAGCTGTACTTTCAAAATCAACATCGCCTACTAATTTGTAGCCTTTCTTCTCATTCGGGTCTTCCACTCTGTTGATGCCAACATCAATAACAACCGCGCCTTCTTTAATCATTTCAGCAGTTATGAAATTTGGTTTTCCAATAGCAGCAATTAAAATATCTGCTTGCTTTGTAAAATAAGAAATATCTTTAGAAGCCGAGTGACAAATTGTAACAATTGCGTTTGCACTCTCTTTTTTTTGAAGCAGCATATTTGCAACCGGCTTGCCAACAATATTGCTTCTTCCAACAACTACAACATGTTTTCCATCAGTCGGAATTTTGTAACGCTTTAGAAGTTCTACAACACCGTGCGGTGTGCAAGGCAGAAGCGTATCTTTTCCAATTACTAAATTGCCTACACTAAAAGGATGAAATCCATCTACATCTTTGCGCGGATCAATCGCTTCTATAATTTTATTTTCATTAAAATGTTTAGGGAGCGGAAGCTGAACAAGAATGCCATGATAACTGTCATCTTCGTTGTATTGCTTTATTAATGCTGCTAATTCTACTTCTGTCGTACTCTCCGGCAGCTTCTCTGTTTTGGATTTCATTCCAACTTCGTTGCATGCTTTAGCTTTAGAATTTACGTAAGCCTCCGAAGCTGGATTGCTTCCGACTAAAATTGTAACTAAGCCGGGAACATCAAGTGAAAGCGATTTCAGCCAATCGCATTTCTTTTTTAGTTCCTCAAGAATATCAGCGGCGGTTTTTTTTCCATCAATAAGTGTAGTCATAAAAATTTTCTAAGTTTCTTTTTCTTCTTCCGTAGTTTGCTTATCAAACTCCGGTATAAAAAGTCTTTCTATAAAAATTGTCTTCCCCGTTTCCGAATCCACTTTCAAGAAAACTCCTGTTATATGAACATTATCTGTCGCAGTTTGATATTTCTGCGGCGTTTGATACAAAAATCTGTTTACCGCGGCGTCGGTCTTCATTCCAATTACAGAATCGTATGGTCCGGTCATTCCAACATCTGTAATGTAACCGGTTCCACCTTTTAGAATTCTTTCATCTGCAGTTTGAATGTGAGTATGAGTGCCGACAATTGCAGAAACTTTGCCATCAAGAAACGAAGCCAACGCTAATTTTTCGGCAGTAGCTTCTGCGTGGAAATCTATAAATATCATTTTAGCTTCACTTTTGATTTTAGAAATTATCCATTCAGCGCTGCGGAAAGGGCAATCAATAGGCGCCATGTAAGATCTTCCTTGCAGATTAATTACCGCAATTTTTCCTTTTAGAGTATCTGCAATAAAATAGCCATTGCCAAAAGTTCCTTTGGGATAGTTTAACGGGCGAATGACGCGGTTATCTTTCTTCAGGTATTCCTGCGATTGATGTTTATCCCACGTGTGATTTCCGCCGGTAATTACATTTACGCCAAGATCGAAAAGAATTTTAGCTTCTTTTTCCGTGCAGCCTTTGCCATCGGCAGCGTTTTCTCCGTTTGCAATAATTAAATCTGTTCTATATTTTTTTTGCAAGCCGGGAAGCCATAGTCTTGCAATATTTAAGCCCGGCTCACCAACAATATCACCAATAAATAAAATATTTGTAATCATTTTCTCTCATCTTTGTTCAAAATATATCTAAAATGAAGTGGATAAGAAAATTTCTCATCGTTTTGTTTTTACTTAATTTTACTATTGATGAAAAAAAGTAACAAAATAGAATCAATCCCTTTTGAAGAAGCCGTTTTCTGTGTGTTTGATTTTGAAACTACAGGTACATCTGCGCGAACAGAAAAAGTTATTGAGATAGGAATGACGAGAATCAAAAAGGGAAAAATTGTTGATACTTTTTCTACATTCATTAATCCAGGCAGACCAGTACCATTCTACATAACTAAAATTACGGGTATTACGAATTCAGATGTTCAAGATGCGCCCTACTTTGATGAAGTTTATTCGCAGATAAAAAATTTTATTGGCAATTCTGTTCTTGTAGCTCACAATCTCGGCTTCGATCTTTCTTTTCTTAGAAGCGAATGCTTATCGGCTGATTTGCAAATGGTCTCCAACGATGCAATTTGTACGCTGAAACTTGCAAGAAAAATTTTTCCCGCGCTTCCAAGTAAATCGCTCGGAAATATTGTTAAGCATTTTAAGATTAGGCATCGTGATGTTCACCGCGGACTTGGCGATGCAGCCGCAACAAGCAAAGTTCTGATTAAAATGTTTAATACTCTTAGGGATGAGCACAACATTGATACGATTGAAGATTTAATTTCGTTTCAGAGTTCTGCTTCTCTTCCTCCTACATTCAATATTAAAAAGAAAAAACTAGCCGATGATCTACTCAAAATTCCTCCGCAGCCAGGCGTTTATTTTTTTAAGAATGCCAAAGGCGAAATAATTTACATCGGCAAAGCAAAGTCTTTGAAAGAGCGTGTTCGAAATCATTTTATGAGCAATGCTATTCGTAAATCGAAAAAGATTGTGCATGCAGCAAGTTCGCTTGAATATAAAACTACAAATTCGGAATTAACTGCGCTGCTTGCTGAAGCCGAATTAATTAAACTGCATAAACCTAAGTTCAATACACTGCTTAAGAATTTTCCGAGAAGCTACTTTGTTAAAATCACTTCCGAAAAGTTTCCTTTACCTGAAATTGCAAGCGCTTTTGAATTTGACGGGAATGATTACTACGGTCCATATCCAAATAGAAATTCCGTTACAGAGACAAAAGAAATTGTTGATAAAGCATTTCAGCTTCGAGAGTGTAACGAGAAAGAGTTTAGCAAAAAAAGAAAATGTTATTTGATGGATATTCAGCGATGCACAGGCCCTTGTATTGAAGCAGAAATTGAAAATAAATACAACGAAGAAATAAAGAGAGTTCACGATTTCTTAAGCGGACAGAATCAATCTGCAGTTGATAGGCTGCTGAACAAAATGAAAGAGTTAAGTGAAAAGCAAAAGTTTGAAGAAGCCGCGCAGATAAGAGATGTTGTTCAAAGAATATTAAATCAGTTGCAGCGTTCATCAATTCTTTCCGAGCCGTTGAATAAAGCAAATGTTCTTGTTGAGGTTTCTGCTACTCCAAAGAACGAGTATGTTTTACTTTTGGAAGGCAAAATGTTCTTCCGTAATTTTTTTATTGAACCAAAGGCTATGCAAATTGAGGAAGCTTTACAAGATTTCTTTGAAGGCTCGATACAATCACGCAAAGAATTATCTCAACAAGATTTGGAAAGATTAAAAATTGGATTAAGCTGGTTAATCAAAAACCGGGGACAGATAAAAATTCATTACTTAAAAAATTATACTTGTAAAGAAGAATTGGGAGCAAATTTTATTTTCTCTAAAGGGCACCTCTAAAAACTTTTGTTTTAACCCAAAAAATTCATTAGAAATGTCCCGCTAAATATAAGCGGGATTGCCGAAGGCCGATAGTAATAAGTGTTGAAAATTGAGAATTTCGACATAACCTATTTACTCTAAATGACTTAATGCTTGTCGGCCCAAAGGGCAAATTTTCCTAACGGAAAATTTGGGTTAAAATATTTCACGCTAAGAACACAAAGAAAAAGGAAAGCCCACAAAGGAAATTGATATTTTTAGAGGTGCCATAAATCTAATTCAACGCATAATTAAGAATGAAATAACGTGCAAACCACGCTGTTAGCAAAATTAAACTAACGTATATTATAACAGCCTTTAATGATTTTTTAGTAAAAGTAATTGTAGATCTAAATCCTCTCCAGCCACATTCTTTGCAGCGGTATGTTTTTAGAAAAGTGATTTTCCTAACAATTTGTTCCCACATATTTCTTGCACGAGATCTGTGCAGAGTTGCTAAAGAACTGCAATTTGGACACCTTGATAATTGCGGATTTCGATAAATAAAAACTTTAGTTGTGCCCATACATTCCACTAATTACTTAGTTAAAATAACAGCTATAATACAATAAGCAAAGCTGCCTCTAATTATTATTTAACAACGAGTTGTAAACGTTTTGATTGCTAATAATACTGACCGCCGTTTCAAATTGTCTATCAAATGTTAAGGATTCTTTAATTCGGTTCTCCTTTCCGCCGGTTCTGTCAATTAATTCTTCACGAATCAAATTTATAATTTCATCTTTATGTTTCATAAGCGAAACAATAGGATTTGCATCGAATTCTATCTTCATTTTGTCTAAATGTTCAAGAAATTTAGGTTCACGTTTTTCCTCTTTGGCAGCAGTCTTTAATTGGTCTATCAATTTTTCTGATAGAGAAACAAAATCGAATCCAACTTTTTGTATGTATGCAGAGAAATCACTCAATAATTTCTGTTCTGAAATTTTTGAATAATCTAAATAAGACTTCTGGTTTGTGTAATTTGTTGCAAAACGAAAAAACATACCTTCGGCTAATAATCTTTGCACTATTTGCGAACCATTAGTTTTTCTTACAACACTATCGGGCATAATTCCACCTGCAGAATAAACAAGCCGCAGTTTATCTGTTTTGAACTCTTTCTTTAATATAGATTTTTTATACTCAAAAATTTTTCCTTTATCAGAATAATCCACTTTTTGAATAGAGCGCCCGCTTGGCGTGTAATACCTTGCTGTGGTTAGTTTTAGAGAATTATTGTGCGGTAACGGAATAATTGTTTGCACTAACCCTTTTCCAAAAGAATTTGTGCCTACAACAATAGCTCTATCATGATCTTGTAAAGCGCCTGCAACAATTTCTGCAGCAGAAGCTGTGCTTTCATCAATCAGCAAAACAATATTTGCATCAGGTAGGATTGGTTCTTCCAGAGAATAACTATTTTTCACATTAAGTGAATCTCTTCCTTTAACAGTTACAATGTGCTGCCCTTTCTTCAAAAATTTTTCGCTAACATCAATAGCAGCATCAAGTAAGCCGCCTGGATTCCCGCGTAAATCCATAACCAACGATTTGATTTCTTTTTTTGATTTTAAATCGAGCAGAGCTTTTTTTACTTCTTCGCCGGCACTTTGTGAAAAGCTGCTGAGTTTTAGGTAAGCATTATTACTGCTTTCAGGAACAAAACCGTAATAAGAAACATTCTTTATTTCTATTTGCTCGCGCACCAAATAAAATACAATAGGTTCGTTACTATTTTCTCTTTTAACAGTAACGGAAAGGCTTGTACCAGCTTCCCCTTTTAAGTAATCGCCTATTAGGGCGTAATTTTCCATACTAATAGCTTGCTCATTTATCTTAATAATTATGTCGCCAATCCTCATACCCTGTCTTTGAGCCGAAAATCCTTCAATCAAATCTACAACAGTAACCTCGCTGTTTCTAACGCCAATTGTAGCTCCAATTCCTCCATACTTGCCTTTTGTAATAATCTCTATATCCTTTTGTTTACTTATATCTATAAAGCTTGTATAAGGATCCAGAGAACTAAGCATTCCTTCTATTCCGGCTAACATAAAGTTTTGCGGGTTAAGATCATCAACATAGTTCAAAGAAACTTCTCTATAAACTCTGCCAAAAATATCTATGCTTTTATTTATCTCGAAGTAAATATCGTTGTCTTTGGTTAAAAATCCTGAGAAAAGAAATATAGCTGCTAGTGAAATAAAAATTCTTTTCATCATCAAATCATCCTTTCGAATACTTAGATATTTCTTTTATGATAATATTATGTATTTCTTCTATAGAAAGCGCACCATCAATTTTACTAAATCTATTTTCTCTAGAAGCTAAATACAAATATCCTTCTCTAACTTTTTTGTAAAAATCAATTTTAGATCTTTCAATTCTATCTAGTTCAACTTGTTTAACTAAAGACTTCCTTCTTACAACTTCTTCAATAGGAATATCAATTAAAAAAGTAATATCTGGAACTGCTTTCCCTATAACAAATTTTTGCAGTTCATCTACAAATTCCAATTTAATTCCTCTGCCAAAGGCTTGATAAGCAATTGACGAATCATGAAATCGGTCCGAAATTACATAAGCATTTGCTTCTAATAAAGGAAGAATAATTTCTCCTACAAGTTGAGCACGGCTGGCGGCAAATAAAATCAATTCAGTTTCAACAAGCATTTCTTTATTCTTTTTGTCTAACAGTACATTCCTAATTTTTTCAGAAATGTTAGTCCCGCCAGGTTCGCGAATAACTTTAACCTGTGCTCCTTGTGAGATCAAAAGTTTTTCAAGTAAATGCACTTGGGTGGACTTTCCGCAAAAATCTAATCCTTCAAATGTTATGAACATATCAGTATTGTTTAATTATGTATTCTAGTTTTTTAGGTTCAACAGAGATAATATTTATAAATTTTGGCACAACTATTTCCGGTTCTATCCTTCCAGTTTCTTCCTTGATGGCATTCCAATAATCTACAACTACTTTAATGCTGTCATTTGTTAATCTTCCTAGTTTATTAATGCCACTGCGTAAAATCAAATCTATTTTAGATGGAAATAATATTAAGTCTTTACCTTCAGGAACATTCTTAACTACAACTGGCACTTGCGAAAAATTCTTATCCACAATTTTCTGAACTTCAAGATCAAACTTAACACGATTAACAGAAAATCTTACACCCGGAATTTCTTCAAGAGTTAGATTGCGGCTTATTGTCTCATAAACATCTGTGAATTCTTCAGTTACAGTTTTAACCGAATCAATTTTGTGTAAAAGAATAGATGAGCCAAAAATTTCTACAGTTGATGGTTCTAAGTAAAGATCCGAAGTAGCATCGTAACTGTTTCTAAAATTAACGGGGATCCTTTTCGAAATCTTAACAACTTTTGAGCTAATTCTATCAATATCAAATTCAATTTGCGAAGGAAAGATTTGAATAACCTGCATTGAGGGGAAAAGCCATTGATTTGACTTTACAAAGTCACTCAGTTCTTTTTTGTGGCGTCCCGGTTTTCGCTGAACAGATACATAAAAGTTTTCTACAGTACTCATTGAAATCTTTGCGAGTTCCCAGCCTTTGCCCTTTATTTGTAAATAAGACTCTTCAAGAGAAGTATATCCCACGGAATAATTCTTTGGTAAATCTGTAAATGCAATTTTCACTTTTATTGTAGTTATATACTCTTGAGATAGTGCTACCGCTACCCAAAAGACAATAGAGAGAAGCGCTATAACCGATATTGTAATTATCTTTTTCTTCATATTGAAATATAAAAAAAACTCCACTGACGTGGAGTTTTCTTAAATCTGTATTTGACTCAAAATCATCTAATCGAATTGAAATGCTCTATTAATTCATCTCTGTTTGAACGCGATATTTGTCTTCCCTTAATCGGAAAGTTTTCAAAAGCGCGGGCAAGGTGCCGGAGCTTATGTACATTTAATTCCAATAATTCTCCGAGCGGAGGTACTGTCTTACCATCTGAAATTATCTCTTCTTCAACTTGTTCAGCATCTTCTTCCTCTAGTATTTCTTCGTTCAAAGCTTCAGACCTCAATTCCTCGATTCTAGAAATAACATGTTTCACTTCAGTTTTCTTTTGGGGAAGAAGAGTTTCTTTTTGTTCAACTTCAGTAAATAAAGAATCGCCAACTATTGGCTCAACTATTTTTTGAGTTTCCTTAGGCTTACGAACTTTAGGTACTGCAGATTTTTCAACTTCAGATTTAGTCTCTACTGTGAAATCAGAAATTAAAAACTCAATTTCATCATCCGGACGAGGAATAACATGAGCAGTTACGAGTTGCCCGACTCTTTGCGCAGCTGCTGCTCCCGCATCTACAGCAGATTTTACAGCGGCAACCTCTCCAACAATTTTGATTGTAACCAAAGCGGCAGTAATTTTTTCTTTGCTAACCAATTTAACATTGGCAGCTTTTACCATAGCGTCTGCGGCTTCAATTGCACCAATCAAACCTTTGGTTTCTATAAGTCCAAGTGCCAAAAGCATAATAAAATTTACTTAGAGCGTTTAGGAAGAATAAGTTCTACGTCTGTGTGCGGACGTGGAATGACGTGAACAGAAACTAATTCGCCAACTCTTTGAGCTGCTGCTGCGCCGGCATCTGTAGCTGCTTTAACTGCGCCAACATCTCCGCGAACCATAACTGTTACATATCCGCCTCCAATAGTTTCTTTGCCCAATAGTTCAACTTTGGCTGCTTTAACCATAGCGTCAGCAGCTTCAATTGCGCCTACTAAACCTTTAGTTTCAATCATTCCAAGTGCGTCAAGTGTCATTAGTGTTGCTCCCAATTTGGTTTTTTTATTGTTTCCAAAATAGTTCTTATAGGTAAAAATGTCAAAATAATTAAGTGCTGCAAAAATGTTTTTACTTGCCAATACTTCTTAGGTAATCTTCCAGAAGAACTGCTGCGGCGTTTTTGTCTATTAAACTTTTGTCTCTTCGTTTCTTTTTTGAAGGAACAGATTCAATAATACGCTGCAATGCTATTGCAGATGAATATCTTTCATCTGCTAGAATTATTTCTTGAGATGTTTTAGAGCGGAGCATTTCAACGAATTCTAAAACAGCTTTACCTGTAGCAGATTCTTCACCACTCTCTTTGTACGGCATTCCTACAACAATTCTAACTACACTATATTGGCTCAATATCTTTTTTAGATTGTCTATAAACTTGGTATCATTTAGAAGTGTAGTTAGAGGATAAGCAAACATATTTAAAGGATCGGTTACAGCTATTCCGATTCTCTTTGCTCCAAAATCTATTGCGATAGTTCTTTCTTCTTTCAAATTTCCTTCTATTGGTTTTCTGCGTCGAATCGTTCGACAGTGAAAATACCTTTATTCTTTTTAAGTCTTTCGATCAATTTGTGTAGATGCTCTATGTCTTTAACATAAACTGTAATTGTTCCCTTAAACATAGAATCTTGTGTAGCAATGTTTACCGATTTTATATTTGTGTTCTGATAAGTTGTAATGCTGTTAGAAATATCTTTTAGTATTCCCGGTACATCATCGCCTCGTAAAGTAATTCCGGCTACAAAAAAATTATTGTTTGCTTTTGGCCAGCTAACCGGAACTAATCTTTCCTCACCGGATTTAAGCATATTTATTAAATTCTTACAATCCCTTCTATGAATTTTAATTCCTTCGCCAATTGTTACGTAACCAATAACGGGGTCTCCGGGAATTGGGCTGCAGCATTTTGCATAAGAATAAGCCATTCCTTTATGCTCGCCTTCAACAACTACAGTACCGGCAGAAGTGCGTGCAATATCAATAAACTTATCAAATGCAACTTCTGGAACGTGTTTATCTTCATGTTCAGGTTCAGGGTTAAGTATTTGTTCAAGATTAAGTTTATCCATTGCAATTGCGCGGTAGAACATTCGGTGATTATCAAACTTTAATTTGCGGGCAAGTTTTGTTACATCATCCGAAGAAAAAGTGAGTTTAAGTTTTTTAATTTTCTTTTCCCACAGTTCTTTGCCTGTATCGTAAATCTTTTCTTCTTCCTTGTTGAGAAACTTACGTACGTTATTCTTTGCTTTGTGAGTTTGAAGAAACTGAAGCCAGCTTTTATTTGGTCTCTGGTTTTTAGATGTTATTATTTCTACTTGATCTCCGCTGTGGAGAACAGTATCCAAAGGAACAATCTTTCCGTTAACTTTTGCACCAATGCAATGGTAGCCAACGCTGCTATGTACTTCAAAAGCAAAATCAACCGGGGTTGAATTCATAGGCAGGCGGCGCAAATCCCCTTTAGGAGTGAACACATAAATTTCATCTTGAAAAAGATTGAGCTTAAAGCTCGCAATAATTTCTTTCGAGGCTTCATCCTTCGAAGCGTTTTCGAAAATATCTCTTACCCAGTTTACCCAGTCTTCTAAATCTTGATCTTGTGCGCCAACATGTTCTTTATATTTCCAATGCGCAGCAACTCCTTTTTCAGCTATCTCATGCATTTTTCTTGTGCGTATCTGTACTTCTACTAACTTTCCTTCGGGTCCAATAACCGTTGTATGTATTGATTGATAATTATTTTTCTTTGGGATAGAAATAAAATCTTTGAAACGGTCCGCAATTGGTTTGTACATCTGATTTACCATTCCAAGCACGTAATAACAATCGTTGGAATCGTTGCTTTCAATTATCACGCGTATAGCTAACAAATCATAAATATCTTCAAATGGCCGGTTTTGCATCACCATTTTCCTGTAAATGCTGTAGAGATGTTTTGGACGTCCGCTTATTTCATACTTAAGACCATGTTCTGTTAACTGCTCACGAATCGGTTTAGAAAATCTTTGTATAAAAGTTTCTCTATCTTTTCTTGTGTCTTTAATTTTTTTAGCAATGTCATCGTAAGCATCTTTGTTAAGATATTTAAAGGCGAGGTCTTCCATTTCCCATTTTAGAATGCCAAGACCAAAGCGGTGTGCAAAAGGCGCATAAATTTCTAAAGTTTCTTTTGCAATTCTTCTCTGCTTTTGTGATGATACATACTCAAGCGTTCGCATATTGTGGAGGCGGTCTGCAAACTTTACAAGAATAACACGCACATCTTTTACCATCGAGAGTAAAAGTTTTCTATAATTCTCGGCTTTGGTTATTTCTTGTCCCTTAAATACACCTCCAATTTTTGTAACTCCGCCAACAATCTCAGAAACTTCCTTACCAAACTCTTTGGTGATAAACTCTATGCTGATTTCGCTGTCTTCAACAACATCGTGAAGAAGTGCGCTGATTACAGAAATATCATCTAATGAAATTTCTTTAGCTACAATCATTGCAACTTCGTAAGGATGATTAAAATAGGGTTCGCCGGAAGCACGGAAATCATTTTTATGTGATTCGTAACTAAGCTGAAATGCCTTCTTAATCAACTCTTCATTAACCAAGGGAAGATTATTCTTGCAGTTAATTATTAACTCGTCGAGCATCCGCTTATGTTTTATGTTGAATGTGATTTCCATTAGTGCTTATTTCAAAATGTGCCGAAAGCCCGGTCTCCAGCATCGCCTAAACCGGGAAGAATGTAACCAAAATTGCTTAACTGCCTATCAAGCGCTGCGGAGTAAATCTCAATTTCGGGATGTTCCTCTCCCATCCTTTTAATACCTTCTGGCGCAGCAATTAAACAAGCTAAAAGACAGTTGTTTGCACCTTTATTCTTCAAGGAATTAAAAGATGCTACAGCGCTTCCGCCTGTTGCAAGCATTGGATCTACAACAATTGTTACTGATTGATCCAAATGCGATGGCGTTTTGTAATAATAATCTATTGGCTGCAAAGTTTTTTCATCTCTCTGCAAGCCGATGTGCCCAACTTTTGCATCCGGTATCATTTTTAAAAATGCTTCAACCATACTCAATCCAGCGCGAAGCACCGGAACCAGCACAATCTGTTTTTTGAGTTTAAAACCGTTAGTAACTTCTAGCGGCGTAGCAACTTGTATATCGGCAAGTTCAAATTTCTTTGCTAACTCTATTGCAATAGCATAAGATACTCTGTTAAGAGCAGCCCGAAAAGCAGCAGTATCTGTTTCTTTGTTTCTTAAAATTGTTACATCTCTTTTTACCAAAGGGTTATCTACTAGCTTGAAGTTCTTCATCTATTTCCTAATTAAAGTTTTTCCTAACAATGCCATAATGTTTACAAATGGCGAAAGCGGCGGAGTGTAATTGTAATTAATTTTCGATAGTTCACTGGCTTTCATATTATTTTGAATCATTAAGCTGATTAAATCTGCGTAACCAATTACTTCCCTGCCGCCAAAAAAACTTGCGCCAAGAATTCTTTGGCTGCCAATTTCGTATAAAATATTTCCGTAAGTTTTTCTTGAACCGGGCATAACTTTAACTAAGTTATTTGCTTCAGCGCTTATCGAATCAACCCGAAATTTATTTTCGATTGCTTCGGCAGAAGTTAGTCCTACGCTGACATAAACATTATCAAAAACTTTAACAGAAATATTTTTGATAACAGGTTGAACTGTGCAATTTCCGCCGGCTGCATTTTCTCCGGCAGCATAACCAAAATCCCTTGCGTAAGTTGCTAGAGGAATATATTCCGGTCTATTCGTAATCCGATTAATTACTTCAATACAATCTCCGGCAGCAAAAATGTTAGAATCACTCGTTCTCGCCTTTGAATCTATCTTAATACCGCCTTTTGTTCCAATATCTAACTTAGCAGCAACAGAAAGATCAACATTCGGTTCAAAACCGATTGCTTGTATAACAATATCAATTTCCTTTCGCCAGCCGTCAAGTTCTATACTTTTTACATAGTCTTCGTTAAAATAAAATTTTGGTGCATATACACCGCCGCAAAATTCAATTCCATTTTCATTTAATGTTTCAAGAATTCTTCTCTTTATTACAATTTCTGCATTTGGCATAGGAAGTAATTCTTTATCAATTAGAATTACTTGTAAATTGATGGAGCTAAGCGCTTCAGCTAATTCTAATCCAACGAGACCAGCGCCAATTATCAATACTTTTTTTGCGTTTTTTAGAGCAATGTATTTCTGAAGCGCAATTAAATCGGCTGCTGTTTTAAATGTAAAAACATTAGAAGAATTTTGATGAAGCTGCTCAAGTTTTTTTGCTTTTGAGCCGGATGTAATGATTAATTTATCGTAAGGGAAATCCACCAAATGATTACTTATAAGATTTCTAACAGAAATAGTTTTCAGATTTCTGTTAATTTTTTCTACTCTGTGGTTAGTAAAAACTTTTACACCTTTTTCAGCTTCAAATTTTTCCGGTGTGTACAATACAATTTTTTCGTATCCTCTAATTACATTTGAAAGCACATAAGGCAGCTCACAAGTTCCGGTAGAAATAAACTCTCCCGCTTCAAACATAATTACTTTTGCATTAGGATTAACCCGTTTTGCTTTTGCAGCAGCAGCCGGACCAGCAGCATTGCCGCCAATTACAACAATATTTTTTTGCGGGTTGTGGTAAATCACTTGCGCTTTTCTCTTTATTTAACGCCAAATATAAAAAATTTAGTTCGAGAAATCTTTTTGAAGTAAACTTGAGTGTGTAATTAATTGGCGCCGCACACGCAGCGCCTTACAAAAGCTCGAAATCTATTTCTGTTGCGAAGTGTCTTCTATCCCAAAAATATCATAAGGCATCATGCGAAAGTTTTCATCGAAAAGTAATCCAACTACAAGCATGTATGCTGCTAAACCAAGTACTATAAGCCATTGATTTAAGGAAATTTTTTGAATTTCGTGGCGGTCTTTTACTTCGCAGATTTCGCCTGGACAGTATTGGGCTTTCTCTTTGTAAATCATAGAATAAAATTTGCAGCCAAGGCAAATTCCAAATGCCGATTCGAAGAAAAGAAAGATTAAGCAGATTAAACAGATAATTCCTGTTATAGGACTAAACGCATTTATTACAACCATGTGTATAAACATTATAGAGGCAAGTACAATTCCAATTATCCAAGCAAATTTTTTCTGCTTGGCGCCCACATATTCCGGTGTCTGGTTTCTAACTATCCATCTACCAACAATGAGCGTTGGAGCAAATTTTGGATTTATGAAAACACGGATAATAAAATCTGTAAGAAAGAGTGTTATCATATATTTAATTGGAACAAAATTACCGCCTGATAAGATTAACACTAACGAAATTAACATAGCCAGAAACAAAATTCCGGCAGCAGCCCTAATTTCTCTTTCGTTTAGAACTGGAATGCTGTAGCCTTTTACTTCTTCACCAAATTTTATGATATTAATCATACTGTTACTCCTTTAGTTGTAAGATTAGACGTATTAAAACAGTTTGTTACTACCTTAAATTTTCAATTATAAAAAATTTGTAGTAACTAAAGGCCGCCTCTAAAAATATCAATTTCTTTTGTCCCGCTTTGCGGGATGAAACATTTTAAAACAAAAGTTTTTAGAGGTGCCCTAAAGTAATGTAAGTAAGACTTAGCCTTTTTAATAGATTGAAACGTAAAATGATTCATACACAAACGTAGTTTAATTTTCATCATTCTGATAAAATTGAAAAATTGTAAAGCATAAGGCAGAATTATTTAAATTAGAATTGATAATTGTAATGGAGAATATAATGAAGATAGGTTTGGTTCAATTAGCTATAGAGTGGGAAAATCCACCGGCTAATATTGAGAAGATAAACAAACTCGTTTCTTCACTTGAAGAGAAGCCAGATTTACTAATCTTTCCGGAACTAACTCTGACTGGATTTACGATGAACTCTTCACAGTTTGCAGAAGAAATTGATGGAGCTTCAACTCAGTACTTTATGTCACTATCTGACAGATTAAAGACGAATATTTTATGCGGCGTGATAGAAAGAGATGCAAAAGAAATCTACAACTCGATGATACACTTCAACGAAAACGGATTGCTTATGGCGCGTTACAGAAAAATTCATCCGTTTAGTTTTGCAGGAGAAGACAAAAACTACACTGCTTCAAACGAATTGGTTGTTACAGAAATCAATCATCTCAAAATAGGTTTAAGCATTTGTTACGATCTCAGATTTCCTGAACTTTTTCGCTTGTACGCAAAAAAAGATGTTGGTCTATTAATCAATATTGCTAATTGGCCAGTACCAAGAATTGAACATTGGCAAACGCTATTAAAAGCAAGAGCAATAGAAAACCAGTGTTTCGTAATTGGCGTAAACAGAACCGGAACAGACCCTAAAAATTATTACAATGGTAATAGTGTTATTTGCAATCCGGCTGGCAAAGAACTGATTTCTATAGGAGGCGAAGAGAAAATTATTGTACAAGAAATTAATATTAATGAAGTTTCTGAAACAAGAGACTCACTTCCCTTCTTAAAAGACATTAAGTTGCTTTAGAGTACGAACTTTTCCTAATAGTTTTAAATTTCAGTAAGTTTACGCCGTATTTATAATCAATCCATAGTGTGTGAGGTAAAATGTCTATCCTTAGTAAGTTGAAAGACTTTCTCTTTCGTCAAGAGAAAGTTAGTGTTGGCGGAGGAGAAAAGGCGATACAAAAACAGAAAGCTACAGGAAAGTTAACAGCAAGAGAAAGAATTGATTCATTATTAGACCCTGGAACATTTTTTGAGTTTGATTTATTTGTAAAACATGCCGGTAAAGATTTTGGAATGGAGAATAAAGACCTTCCGGCTGATGGTGTTATTACTGGAACAGGAATGATTATTGGTCATCCGGTTTGCATCTTCGCGCAAGATTTTACAGTTGCAGGCGGCTCTTTAGGTTTAGCTCATGCCCGCAAGATTACAAAAATTATGGATCATTCCGTCAAAATGGGTATTCCTTTGATTGGCATTAATGATTCCGGCGGCGCAAGAATTCAGGAAGGTGTAAATTCTTTAGCAGGTTACGGAGAAATTTTTTACCGCAATACTTTAGCAAGCGGCGTAATTCCACAAATTTCTGTTATTCTTGGTCCTTGTGCCGGCGGTGCAGTTTATTCTCCTGCTCTTACAGATTTTGTTTTTGTTGTTGATCAAATTTCTAAAATGTTTATTACCGGTCCAGAAGTAATTAAAACTGTTCTTGGTGAAGAAATTTCGATGGAAGACCTAGGCGGAGCAAGAATTCAAAGTGAAATTACAGGCAATGCGCATTTCTTTGCAAAAGATGAATACGAATGCTTTGATCAAATTAGAAAACTACTTTCATACATTCCGTGGAATAATTCGAAGAAAGCTGATCCATACACACCCAAAAAGCCAAAGCAAGATTATGTTATCGAAAAAATTATCCCTTCCAACCCTACATTGCCTTATGATATTAGAGATATTATTTATTCTATTGTAGATGATTCCGACTTCTTTGAGGTACAGCAGTATTGGGCTGCCAACATAGTTATAGGTTTTGCCAGACTTAACGGGCAATCAATAGGAATTATTGGCAATCAACCGGCAGTATTAGCCGGAGTTCTTGATGTTGATTCATCGAACAAAGCTGCACGCTTCATTCGCTTCTGCAATGCCTTTAACATTCCTCTTCTTACATTAGTAGATCTTCCCGGTTATTTACCTGGCGTAGATCAAGAACACGCCGGGGTTATTCGTCACGGAGCTAAAGTACTTTACTCATACAGCGAGGCTACTGTTTTGAAGATGACTGTAATTTTAAGAAAGGCTTACGGCGGCGGATACATAGCAATGTGCTCGCGCCATCTTGGCGCCGATTTTGTTTACGCTTGGCCAACTGCAGAAATTGCAGTTATGGGACCCGAAGGTGCTGCAAACATTATTTTCAAGAACGAAATTTCAACGGCAGCCGATCCAAACGCTATGCGCCAGCAGAAAGTAAAAGAATACACAGAGAAATTTGCTAATCCTTACGTTGCTGCGGCTAATGGTTATATTGATGCGGTAATTAACCCTGAAGAAACGAGAAGAATACTAATTCATACATTAAACTTATCCGCCGCGAAGAAAGAATCTCGCCCGGCTAAAAAACATGGAATTCCCCCTTTTTAAGCTATGATAGAACTGAAACCGAACCAACTCGTAATAGATGATACTGTTTATGAAACAAAACTTACACGTAAGTTTCGTTTCCGTAAAAAATATGAAGCTCCAAACCCAAAACATTTGAATGCTTTCATTCCAGGTGTCATCAGTGATATTTATGTTAAGCCAGGACAGCACGTAAAAGAAGGCGATAAAATTCTTATTCTTGAAGCGATGAAGATGAAAAACACGGTTACTTCGGAAATTACTGGTAAGGTTAAAGAAATTAAAGTTACTTCTGGCAAGATGGTTACAAAAAACCAACTATTAATAGAGTTTGAATAAAACTTATGTAAAGACTGCCCTGTGGTTCATCTTTACTTTCATTCCTTTAATTTCCTAACGTGGAGACTTGCTTCATTTGCCGCTTGCTATTTTACACGGGGAAGTTTTACAAAGCTGTTGTAGAGACGCGTCGCACGCGTCTCCATTGCTAACTTGTTTATTTTGAGACGCACCCCGTAAAAAGCACGGGACAAGCTCGGCGCGTCTCTACTTTTTATAATATCCCGATTCTTGTAACTCTTTGGAATTTCAACCTTGAAAACTAAGTCAAACTTGCTAACAACTAAAAGCTAAAAGCTATTTTACTTCAACATCCGCAATTTTCTTTCGCTCTCTTTACAGATTCATTAAAAGTTTTCTGCAAAACTTTTGTATCTACATCGGAAAGTTTGTTAATGTACAAACATCCTTTGCCGGTTTTATACTTGCCAAGATTTTCAATTACATCTGCAACAGCTTCGTATCCGCCAGGCAGATAAAGAGCAATGTTTTGTTTGCGTGGAGAAAAACCAATTGTGAACCAATCAAGTTCTCTGCCGGATTCGTATTTAATCTTTCTGTCTTTAAGACCAATGATTGCGCCTCCCCACATTTTTGGTTCGCTTTTGCTTGCCTTCTTAAGCATTTCGAGAATGGTAAAGGAGTCTTCCTTCTTTTGTTTATCTGATAAAGAAGCTAAAAACTTACTAACGCTCGCATCGGTCTTTTGGGTTTTAAGTTCTGCCATAAGTTGCCTTTCAATTTTGAGGTAACTTCTTATTTCTTACATAAAGGTTTTCAATTATTTCATCAAACTCAATATCCTGCTCTGCAAGCATCACAAATAAGTGATAGAATAAATCGGAGACTTCATTGATAATTTCTTTGCGGTTGCGGTTCTTTGCTGCAATAACTGTTTCAATGGCTTCTTCGCCAACTTTCTGGATTATCTTATTCGTTCCTTCATGAAAAAGCCTTGTAGTGTAAGAACCTTCGGGTAATTCCATCTTTCTATTTTTTATTAACTCGTACAGTTGAAGTAAGAACTTAGAATGGTTTCCTTTTACTCCAAAGCAAGAGTATTCGCCAGTATGGCAAGTTGGTCCTTGAGGTTTTGCGTAAACCAACAAAGTATCATTATCGCAATCGTTTTTAATATCAGATAGTTCAAGATAGTTACCGGATGTTTCCCCTTTTACCCACAAGGCATTTTTCGTTCTGCTAAAGAATGTAACTTTTTTTGAAGAGAGAGTAAGCTCGAGTGCTTCTTCATTCATGAAGCCGAGCATTAACACCGCATCGCTGTTTATATCAACAACAATTGCTGGAATCAGTCCGCAGAGCTTTTCATAATTTAATTTCGATTTATCAATCACAATCTGACTCTCACATTATTTTCTTTTAGATATTTTTTCAGATCGCCGATATTTAGAATGTTGTAGTGGAACAATCCCGCGGCTAAGCACGCGCCTATTTCAGCTTTCTCAAATGCTTCAAGAAAGTCTTCCACTTTTCCGGCGCCTCCGCTCGCAATAACCGGAATTGTGACTGCATCAACCACTTGTTTTAAAAACTTAACATCATAGCCGCTTCTTGTTCCATCGCGATCCATAGATGTAAGAAGTATTTCTCCAGCTCCGTGTTCACAAACACGCTTGCACCATTCAATGCCGTCAAGATCGGTTACTTCTTTTCCACCCTTAACAAAAACTCTTTTCTTTCCGTTCACAGTTTTTACATCCACCGCTGCAACAATTGCTTGCGCGCCAAATTGTTTCGATGCCTCATTTATCAGCTGCGGATTCTTTACAATAGATGAATTAAGAGAAACTTTATCTGCTCCGGCTTTAAGCTGTGCTTCAATATCTGCAAGTGCAGAAATTCCGCCGCCAACAGTAAATGGAATACGGATTGCTTTGCCAACTTCCTTAACAATCTCAATCAATGTTTTCCTTTTTTCTTCTGTTGCAGATATATCTAGGAAAACCAATTCGTCGGCACCTTCTTTGTAATATCTGTAAGCAAGCTCAACAGCGCCGCCTGCATCTTGAAGATTGACAAAGTTAGTTCCTTTAACAACACGCCCGTCTTTAACATCTAAACAAGGAATAATTCTTTTAGCTAACAAATGGCGTAAGCTCCTCTAAAGTAATTTTGTTTTCATAAATCGCTTTGCCTACTACTGCGGCGTAAACTTTTGTTTGATACAGCTTGAATAAATCGTCTGCAGTTCCTACTCCGCCAGACGCAATTAATTTAATCTGTGGGTGTTTTTCTAAAATCCGGTTATACATTTCAATGTTCGGACCCATAAGCGTTCCATCCTTAGAAATATCGGTACATAAAAAATATTGGAGTCCTAATGAAGTGCCGTACTCGATATGCTGCCATAGACTTACAGAACTTTTTTCTGTCCAACCTTTAATTAAAATCATTTCATTGTTAGAATCGGCAGCAGCAACAATTTTTTCAGATCCATATTTGTTTACTATTTTTTCAAAAACATCTTTATGCGAAACTGAAATAGAGCCAATTACAATTCTATCAACTCCAGTCTCAAAAGCTTTTACGGCGCTTTCAAAAGTTTTTATTCCGCCGCCAAACTCAATCTTAAGTTTTGTTGATGCTTTAATATCGTTTATTAGTTCCGCTACAGAAATTTTTCCGTCCAACGATGCGGCTAAATCAACTATATGCAGCCAAACTGCGCCAATAGAATCTAGCTTCTTTGCCCAATCTAAAGGCGTTTTATCGTAAAACTTTGCTTGCGCAAAATCTCCTTTGTGCAAACGCGTAACTCTTCCGGATAATATATCTATTGCCGGTATTGCTAACATTTTTCTATAAAGTTTTGTAAAAGTTTGATGCCCGCTTCACCGGATTTTTCCGGATGAAACTGAACACCGTAATAATTGTTTTTTTGTAAAGCAGCAGTAAATGGAACATCGTATTGAGCGCTTGCAATTGTAAAATCACAAACCGGCATATAGAAAGAATTAGCAAAGTAAAAATGTGTATTGGCTTCAATTCCCTCAAATAAGACGCTGTTCATTTCTATTTTAACTGCGTTCCATCCTATTTGCGGCACTTTTACTTTCGATTCATCGAACTTTACGCAAGCAGCAGGAACAACACCAAGACAGCAAGCATTTCCCTCTTCCGATTTTTGTGAAAGAAGCTGCATGCCTAAACAAATTCCTAACAAAGGTTTTTTAGTAACACGAAGCATTGTAACTAAATTATTTAGATGAAGTTTTCTCATTGCAAAAGAAGCTTCCCCAACTCCGGGGAAAATAATTTTAGCGGAATTGCAAATAACTGTTTCGTTGTTTGTTACTTTGTACTCAACTTTTAAATCGTCAAGTGCATTGAGAATAGATTGAACATTTCCCGCGCCGTAATCAATAACTGCTATCATAACAATCCTTTTGTAGTAGGTAAACTGCCTTTGTTTCTTGAATCATATTTAAGAGCCATATTCAGCGAACGTGCTAAAGCCTTAAATATTGCTTCTGCCTTGTGATGATCGTTCTCTCCTGTTGCTTTTAAGTGAATATTTGCTCGCAAACCGGCTGATAATCCTCTAAAAAATTCTTTAAATAATTCTGTTGGAAATTCTCCGATCATCTCTCTTTTCCATTTGCAGTTGAAAGCGAGATATGATCTGCCGCCTAAATCAATTGCGCAATGAGCAAGAGCATCATCCATTGGCAGCATAAACCCGTAACGCTCAATTCCGTTTCTATCTCCAAGCGCTAAACTAATTGCTTCGCCCAATGCAATTCCAACATCTTCAACTGTGTGATGTTCATCTATGCGCAAATCTCCTTTTACAGTAATCGTTAAATTCATATTGGAGTGTTTTGCAAGCTGTTCTAACATGTGATCGAAGAATCCAATTCCAGTTTTAATCTTGGGTTTGCCGCAGCCCTCAAGATTAACTTTAATTTTGATGTCTGTTTCTTTTGTTTTTCTACTATGCTCTGCTTTTCTTTTCTTCATAATAAAATGTTCTTTAACTCTTCTATAAATTTATTGTTCTCTTCTATTGTTCCTACTGAGACCCGCAAATAACCGTTAAAATTAAATTGATTGCTTCTATCACGGATAATAATTCCTTTGCTTTCAAGATAAGAGAATACAGTTTGTGGTTTATCTACAGCAAAGGAAATAAAATTTGCATCCGAAGGTAACACTTTCTTAACTCTTTTTATTTCTTCCAATGCAGCAGCAATCCTATTTCTCTCATTCAAAATCTCATCTACTAATTTCAAATACTTCTCTTTATTAGATATTGCTCTTAGAATGATATCTGAAGTGAGTTTATTGATGTTATAAGGCGCTTTTACTTTGAAAAGTAGTTTTGTTACAAATTCGGATGCAACACTATAGCCGCAGCGTACAGCAGCCATTCCCCACGCTTTAGAAAAAGTTCGTATTACGGCAAAGTTAGGAGTTTGGACAGCTTCTTTAGCTAACCCGCTGTGCTTCGCAAAATCTATATATGCTTCATCAACAACAATCATTACTTCTTTCGATTTAGCAAGTTCAAAAATTTTTTCTTTACTAAGCATATTTGCGCTTGGATTATTAGGCGAGCAGAGAAAGATTAATTTAGTTTTTTCTGTAACGGCATTCTTTACTGCATCCAGATCAATATCGAAGTTTGAATCGAGCGGAACATTTTTTGCTGCAACATCATTTGTATCGCAGCATACTTTATACATGCCATAAGTTGGTTCGCAAATAATAACTTCATCTTCGCGCGGATTGCAAAATATTTTCACAAAGAGTTCTATTATTTCATCAGAGCCAACACCAAAGAATAAATTTTCTTGCGGAACCGAGATCAAATCGGAAACTGCTTTTCTTAACGCGCGTTGATTTGGATCCGGATAGCGGTTAAGTTCAAGCCAATCATGAGCAACAACACTTCCTATAGAATTTTCATTTGCATCAAGCAATATTCCATCTAAGTGCGATTCTCTTGCAGATGTGTATGGTTTCAGATTTAGGATATTTTTTCTAACAAGATTTTCTACATTCATAATTTCAACCTCACTTTTACAGCGTTTGCGTGCGCATCAAGTTTTTCAGCCTCTGCCATTTTAATAACTGTCTCAGCAATATTTCGCAAGCCTTTCTTTGTCAACTTTTGAAATGTTACAGTTTTCATAAACGATTCTACACTGACTCCGCCAGTTGCTTTCGCGTATCCGTAAGTTGGAAGTGAGTGATTTGTTCCACTTGCGTAATCTCCGGCGCTTTCTGTTGAAAAAGCTCCAACAAAAACAGAACCGGCATTTTTAATCTTCCTCAAATACTTTTCAGCTTTTTCAGCATTAATAATTAAATGTTCCGGCGCGTAATAGTTAGAAAGTGCTATTGCTTCTTCTATAGAATCAACAATTAATATGAATGAATTTTTCAAACATTCCTTAGCAATTTTGCTTCTTGTCAGTTTTTCCAATTGGACTGTAACTTCCTCAACAAGTTCATAAGCAAATGTTTCACTTGTAGTAAGTAAAATCACTTGCGAATCAATTCCATGTTCAGCTTGAGAAAGCAGATCGGCAGCTACAAACGAGGTATTTGCTTTTTCGTCTGCAATAATTAATGCTTCGCTTGGTCCAGCGGGCATATCAATCAAACATCCTTTTGGGTCCGTGCTTACAAAAGTTTTAGCAGCGGTTACATACTGGTTTCCCGGTCCAAATATTTTATCTACTTTAGCAGCCAATTTAGTTCCGTAAGCCATCATTCCAATTGCATGCGCGCCGCCGATATTATAAAACTCATCAACTCCAATAAGTTTTGCAGCGTATGCTAATTCTGGTTGTAATTCTTCTTTAAGCGGTGAGCAAACAACTACTCTTCTGCAGCCTGCAAGTTTAGCAGGAATGCCAAGCATTAGCATTGTAGAAAATAAAACAGCGCTTCCTCCAGGTATATATAGCCCAACATTTTCAATAGGCAAATATTTTCTTTCACATTTTACACCAGGCATAGTTTCTACAGAATAGTTCTTAGGCTTTTGCAGCAAATGAAATAGCTCTATATTTTTAGCCGCAATATCAATCGCTTTTTGCAATTCTGGATTTATTTGTTTTGCCACAGCCTTTAACTTACTATCACTTATCAGCAATTCATTGTTAGTAAGTCCATCAAATTTCTTTGCAAAGTTTATTGCAGCTTTATCTCCATCTTTTTTAATAGCCTTTAGAATGCCTCGAACGCTTTCTGTTATCTGCTCATCATCTCCAGCCGGTCTTGTAAACAATTGCTGTATTTTTTTATCCGATAAATTTTTTGCTGAGTATGTTTTCATAATATCATATTCTCAATTGGTAATAATAAAACTCCGGTAGCGCCGGCTTCTTTAAGTTGATTAAAAATATTCCAAAATTCTTCGGCCGGAATAACTGCATGTACGGCAATCATGTTTGGATCTGCAAGTGGAACAACAGTTGGGCTTTTCAAAGATGGCAGAATTGATTTTATCGAATCGAGAGATTCTTTAGGTGCATTCATCATTAAATACTTTGATGATTTCGCCCGTAGTGCAGAATCAATACGGAACAAGAAATTTTGAAGGATATCGTACTTGGCTTGGTTTTGCTCCAAGTCTTTATTTACAATTAAAGCCGCTTGAGATTCAAAAACATCAAAAGATTTTTTGAGTTTATTCAGCTTTAGAGTGTTGCCTGTTGAAACTAAATCGCAAATGTAATCTGCAACACCAAGTGTAGGCGCAATTTCTACGGAGCCGCTTATTTCCACAATCTTAGCTTTAATTTTATTCTTGTCTAAAAAATCTTGCAATATGTGAGGAAACGAAGTAGCAATTCTCTGCCCGTCTAGTTCTTCGAGATTGTTAAGCTGCTTTGTTTCCGGAAGAGCTAAAGCCAATTTGCATTTGCCGTAGCCTAATTTGCGGATGATTTTAACATCTGCTCGTTTTTCAAAGATTATATCTTCACCTACAATTCCAATATCGGCTACTCCGTCTTGAACATATTCTGGTATATCATCATCGCGGAGAAAGAGCAAATCAAGCTCATAATTTCTTGCCGATATAACTAAGCGTTCTGAATATTCTTCAATACCCAATCCGCTGCTGCGCAAAAGCTGCAACGATTTTTCCGTTAATCTTCCCTTTTTCTGTACAGCTAATCTCAAATTCCCATTCAGCATTTTTAACTCCTTTAAAACAAAAAACCCCGAAACGAGCCGGGGTTAATCTAATTTATCTTCAATTTTATTTAAAGAATGCCGGCGCCTCTAATAGGGTTAAGATGATGTGAATGATGCGCAACAATTCTTTTGTTCATTACTTTCTCAAATTTCTGTTGCAAATGTAGCAAACTATTTTTTAGATGCAAGAGCGTACCTCACTAAATTATCTTTTTAGCTTAAGGGAGCGTGCAGCATCTGTGGCGGCATTTATCTTCTGTCCGTAACCAGTTTTGCTTGCTATATCATTATCTGTAACAAACTGAACATCGAGCAAAGAATTTGTTTTGCGTCCTGTTCTAAGATAGTTGACTTCGCTAAGAGCCAAACTCCATCCTTCAAACCAATGGCGCAGCTTATCAACATCGCAAGCTGTTTGATCAATATGAACAATCAAATCAATATCTGAATCCGGGTTTGCGGTTGCATTCTTTGTACTGCCAAATACGTAAACACCTTTCACGCCAAATCGCTGCGAATCAATTTCGGATGCAATTCTTTCAGCCATTTTCAATCTCCAGCGCCAATGATCGTTAGGGTTATATTCATGCAGTTGTACTTTGTATTCTTTTTCTTCAGCAATCTCTAAAGAAGGCTGTGCAAACATTCCAATTGCACTTTCTATATCAGCATTAATCAATACCTTAAGAATTGAGCCGCTTGTTGCTTTAGCTACATCTATTACTCTAATTACAGAATCTAATTCAGAATATTCCGGGAGAAATTCAGCAAGAACATTCTCGGCACTTAGCAAAAAGTTTTCATTAAAAATAATTCCTTCTGCATCGGGATAAAGCGGTAAATATCTAATATTAGCTTCAACCAAGTCTTGAAAAAAATGTGTACCGAAAGAAAGATCTGGTACATAATTTCCTTTCTTGCGCGCTATCTCAATCAACATGGAAGTATTGTTGATATCTGAGTAAGTTACATTAACTCCTAATTTAATATCGCCGCGGCTTCCCCATCTTCCGGGACCCATCAAAATAAATTTTCTTTTAGGAAGAACTTTGTTGAGCCTGCCAACAGCGCGTCCAATTTCTAAAAGTGTTTCTCTGCCTTCAATTTCGCTGTACTTTACTGGATCTACATAAACAATATAAGCTACATCTGGCACTTTACCGTTTGAGATAAATTTGTTTGCCGTAAAAACAATATTCTCTTCCATAATATCTGTAGGCATAGAATCCGGCGTTGCTTCGCCAGTGTAACTTTGCGGACGGCATTGCAGCAAGTACAGATCTTTTCCATCGTAAGCAAATTCAATATCAACGGGCTGTTTAATTTTCTCTTCAACAGTGCGGGTTATATCGCTCATTAATTTTAAGAAACTTGTTTTAGTTACTAACCCTTCAAAGGTTACAACAAACTCTTTGCTTGGGTCATCAATATCAAAAAGCCCCGGCTGGCGTAACATATTGCCATCTAAATAAGAAAAAACGTTTGTAAAATCAGGATATTTATCGCCGCATTCTTCTACAAGTTTAGAAATAGTGATTGAATCAAACTCGTTTGTTTCTAAGTTGATAACATCTAACCGTTTTGGAGAGTATCGCCTAATTTCGGCTGGAGAAACATTAACTCGCAAATTTGGCTGTCCTGGAGAAAGCAAAACAGGGTAATCATCACCAAGCCGATCCACAGCGCGCGTGCCTAAGCCCGGTACTAATCTTAGCAACCCGTCTTCGCGCTTAATTCTAGGCGACCATCTGAACTCGTTGCTGCTAAAGGCAACACCTGCAAAAGCGGGGAAAAAATATTTGCCTGTTTTTGTTCCAACAACTTCTTGAATCATAATTCCCATTTCCTCGTGGAAATCGAGCAAACCTCTTTCTGCTCTGTATTCAATTGGGTCTGGAGAAAAAGTTGATGCATAAACTTCTGCAATAGCATCCATTAAAGCCCATAGTTTTTGCTGTTTAGTACCTTGGTTTGCTAAAAATAAACTCTTGTATTTACCGGAAAATACTGCACCAATTTGGTCTTCGAGCAACGAAGAGCTGCGTACAACTATTGGCTTATCGCCCAAATCATCCAGCGCAACAGCCAAACCTTTTATCATATCGGGCGGAAATTCAGAATTCTTAAACAACTGAACTAAATGAGGATACTCAATACGCACTTCATCAATCTCTTTATACTTTTGCTCTAAAACTTCTTCCAAATTATTATACTGAATAAATGAAAGCACTCCATCGGATGTAATGTACCAAGTTTTAGGAGTTTTAATTCCATTAAACAATTCGTTTTTGTTACTCTCACGTTTAAGAATATGATAGGCTAAAAATAAGCCTGCACTTTTTCCGCCAAGTTTCCCGTGGCTTCCCGGCGGGAAAATCATTTTATCTATAAGTTTATGAAAATCTGTAAGCTTAACATATTCTTTAGCAACACTGATGTACTCAAGCTGCTCTGTAAAAAATCTTCTAAGCAGCGAAACCCGTAAACCCTTTATAGTTGAAGGTGCGAGTTCAAATTTTTCGGGTGCCATGTGATAAAATTTTCTTATAGCATCTGCAATTTCTGTGAGCGATGTGTCTTGATTATCTACAACTTTAATTAGTGCGCTCGATTTATCTTCTTGAATCCACTTTTGAATTTTTTGAAGTATTACATCATCGGTTAAATTTTCACCGGCAAGATTTAGAATGGTATCAACGTACTGATCGTAATTTGTAATCTTTCTGATTTTTAGAGGTTTGTTATCATCGTAATGCTCTTCTTCAACACCGCCTTGACGCGAAAGACTGTATTGCCTCATCAGCATTTCGGCTTCTTCAACACCTTTCCAGCAAAGTAGATGCAGCATTTTACGGTGCAGGCTTGTAAATAAATTAGGATCGGTTTTACGAATCATATCAAGTACAATTCTCCACTCACCTTTATTTTTACCATCTACTTGTTCTCTAACCGAACGAAGCTCTTGAAATACAATTTTTAATTTCTGATGAAGAATGAAGTGCCCGAGACGATCTGTTATTGTTTCAAGAAGTTTCTTTTCCGATTTAAGAAAAGGACCATAATCAGATTGTGGAAGTTCGCTAATGTAATATACAGCTAACGAGCCTACTATTTTATCTTGTACAACAATATCGGACTTTATTACCCACTGAGTTTCTTTGAAATCGGAAGTTTGATAAATTATTTCTCCGTAAGCTAATTTTACTCTGCAAGCATTTGGATATTGCATTCCGGGCGGAATAGCGTTGATAACAGTATCAAACGCCTGCCGCATAGAAATATCCGAGCGGTTCAAACTATCTTCAATAGTATAGAGACAGTTCAACTCTTTAGCGCGTTCATTTAATTCTATAACTAAAGTATCAATGGGTTTATTTTGATTCGACATCGGCTATTAACTCCAATCAATTTTACTCGGTGTAAAATCGTGTTTAAATTCCACAAAAAAAAGCCGGAATTGAAAACCAATTACCGGCTTTTACCTTATAGCTTGTACCTTGTACCTATAAAATTACACCCAACCTCGGTCTTTGCAAGCTTGAGCAACTCTATTAATCGAAATAACATAAGCCGCATCGCGCATATACATATTTCTCTTTTTAGCCAAATCGCTAACTGAATGAAAAGCCGAAGTCATCTTTGTATCTAATTTGCTTAACACTTCATCTTTTTCCCAGTAGTAATTCATGTTGCACTGTACTTGTTCAAAGTAACTACAAGTTACACCGCCTGCATTTGCCAAGAAATCTGGAATCATAAATATTCCTTTTTCTTGAATAATTTTATCAGCTTCTGGCGTAGTAGGACCGTTAGCGCCTTCTGCAATAATTTTTACTTGTTTGCTAATCTTAACAGCATTATCACCTCGTACTTGGTTTTCTATAGCCGAAGGAATTAAAATATCTACATCTTGTTCTATCCAAGCTTCTCCGGCTAAAACTTCGTAGCCAAGTTCTATTGCTTTCGCTTTATCAATTCCGCCAAATTTATCGGTAATTTTCCAAAGTTCATCCAAACTAACACCGGAGATTTTTCTAAACGAATATGAACATTGGTCTTGTTGATCCCAGCTTGAAACGCAAATTACTTTTCCGCCAAGCTGTTGATAAAGCTGAATAGCGTATTGAGCAACATTTCCAAAACCTTGAACTGAAGCTGTGGTGTCTTTTGGATTAATGCCCATATCTTTTAATGCTTCTCTAACTGTGTAAATTACACCGTAACCAGTTGCTTCTGTTCTTCCTAAAGAACCGCCCATACCTACCGGTTTTCCTGTAATAACGCCAGGGTATTTTGCACCATGAATTGCTTCAAATTCATCAAGAATCCAAAGCATGTGCTGAGCATTAGTCATAACATCTGGTGCCGGAACGTCAATCAATGGGCCAATATTTTTTGCCATTTGGCGTGCATAGCCGCGGCAAATTTGCTCTTGCTCTTTCATACTAAGATGATGGGGATCGCAAATTACACCGCCCTTTCCACCGCCAAGCGGAATGTTAACAACTGCGCATTTCCATGTCATCCACATTGCTAAAGCGCGTACTGTATCAACAGTTAGGGTTACGAAGGATTTCTCTTGATGCTTGATCGAGATTAAGAATGTCTGCTACTTTGTCGAATTGGGCTTGTGCCATTTCGTAGGGATTAAAATCTTTACTTGCCATAATTACCTCTAGACTTAGATTTTATTTTACGTTCTAACTTGGAGAACCAATCAAAAGAAATCCCTTTTTCTTTTATGGCTCGTTTTCCATCCAAGTCTTAAAATTGACACATGAAAAATAGATAGTATAACAATTCTAAGCAATTCAGATTTGCCCATCTTATGAAAGTATTCTCTTTGGTTTTAACTATTAGTAGTTCTATTTTACGTAGGAATTGTTTTTGACTTAACTATGAGGACATAAAAATGAAAAAGTTACTTTTATTATTAGCGATCATCCCTTTTTTGGGTAATCAAATATTTTCCCAATCAATTAACTATCCAACCTCAAAAAAAATTGATCATATTGATGATTACCATGGAACAAAAATCGCCGATCCATACAGATGGCTCGAAGATAACAACTCTTCAGAAACAGCAGCCTGGGTTGAAGAACAAAACAAAGTAACTCATACTTATCTTTCGCAAATTCCTTACAGAGATAAAATCAAAAAGCGCTTAACAGATTTGTGGAATTATGAAAGATATTCAGCGCCAAGTAAAATTGGCGATCACTATGTATTTTCTAAGAATGATGGGCTCCAAGAGCAAAGCGTTATTTACATACAAAAAGGATTAAACGGCAGGCCGGAAGTTCTTCTCGATCCGAATAAGCTTTCGAACGATGGTTCTGTAAGTTTAGGAGGCACTTTCTTCTCTAATGATTACAAGTATATGAGTTACGGAATTTCCCGCGGCGGCTCAGATTGGAGAGAGTTTTTTGTTATGGATTTAAAAACTAAACTGCTTACTAACGATGTTATCAAATTTTCAAAATTCAGCGGTAACGCTTGGTTTAAAGATGGATTTTTCTATGGCAGATACGATGAGCCAATGCCCGGCGAAGAACTCAAACAAAAAAATGAATTCCAGAAGCTCTATTATCATAAACTAGGAACGGGGCAATCCGAAGACATATTAATTCTTGAGGATAAAGAAAACCCTAAGAGAGGTTTTGGAGCAAGTGTAACCGATGATGAAAAATTTTTAATTATATCAGTTTGGGAAGGCTCTGCAAGCGAAAATATGCTTTGGTACAAAAGTCTTGAAAAAGATGAGGCAGTTGTTAAACTGATTAACAAACCGGATGCCGATTATAACTTCATAGATAATTTTGGCGATAAGTTTTTGATTATGACAAACCTTAACGCCCCAAATAACAAGGTTGTCTTAATAGATTTGAATAAACCTGATAAAGCGAACTGGACAACTTTAATACCTGAAACTAATATGGTTATTCAACGTGTTTCTCATGTTGGAGGAAAACTTATTGTTACTCAACTTAAGGATGCTACAAGTGTTGTTTCTGTTTTTGAAACTAACGGAACTTATCTTTACGACATCAAATTACCAGGTATTGGAACGGTTTCCGGTTTTTGGGGAAAACCCGAAGATAAAGAAACATTTTACACTTTTACTTCCTTCACCTATCCGCCAACTATTTACAAGTACGATATTAAGATTAACAAATCATCGCTGTTCAGAAAATCAAACGTAAAATTCAATCCAGATGGTTTTGAAACGAAACAAATCTTTTATGAGAGTAAAGATGGGACAAAGATCCCTCTCTTCATCGTTCATAAAAAAGGATTGAAACTAAACGGGCAAAATCCAGCTTTGCTTTACGCTTACGGTGGCTTTAATGCTTCTATGCAGCCCGGCTTTTCAGTTGGAAGAATTCCTTTGTTAGAAAACGGAGTTATTTATGCATTGGCTTGTTTGCGAGGCGGTGGTGAATATGGAGAGATTTGGCATCAAGCAGGTAAATTGCATAAGAAGCAAAATGTATTTGATGATTTTATTGCCGGCGCTCAATGGCTTATAAATAACAAATACACTAACTCTTCTAAGTTAGCTGTGCAAGGCGGCTCTAATGGCGGCTTGTTGATTGGAGCTGTAATTAATCAAAGACCCGAATTATTTAAAGTAGCTTTTCCTCAAGTTGGCGTTATGGATATGCTTCGCTTCCATAAATTTACGATTGGCTGGGCTTGGGTTCCAGAGTATGGCTCCAGCGATAAACCGGATCAATTCAAGTACTTGTATGCTTATTCTCCGCTTCATAACCTAAAGCAAGGTGTAGATTATCCGGCTACAATGGTAACTACAGCAGATCATGATGATAGAGTTTTTCCAGCTCATTCATTTAAGTATGCTGCTGCTCTGCAAGAAATGAACAGCGGTAAAAATCCGGCTTTGATAAGAATAGAAACTAAAGTTGGACACGGAGCAGGAACAAGCACTTCAAAATCAATTGAGCTTCTTACAGATTTATATTCTTTCATGTTCTACAACGTTGGCTTAAATCCAAAATTCTAAACTAAATTAGAGTGGACACAGCAACTGTGTTCACTCTACGGTAAATATATGTTTAAATCTCTCAAGCAGCTTAAAAGAATTATAATTGCAATAATTGGCGGAACAATAGTATTAATAGGATTAGCGCTAATTGTACTTCCGGGTCCGGCGTTTATAGTAATACCGGTTGGCTTATCAATACTTGCAACAGAGTTTATCTGGGCAAAAAAGATAGTAGCGAAATTCAAATCACAGCTTGAAAAACTTAAGAGTAAGAAATAATAATTACTTTTTAACCTGTTGTGTAAATTAACATTTAGGAGCCGAATCTAACCCACCTGCCGTTTTATGGAGGGTTGGGCGGGTAAGTCCAAAACGACATTTTTTAATAATGATCATGGCTTTTTAGAGTAGGCTCATTTATGAAAAACAAAAGAAATTTTTAATCCGCCAGAGGCGGACGAGGGTCAAATTCCCCGCCTCTTGAGGCGAATAAATAAAATTTGTTTTCAGAAACCTCGCTGCCCCGCCTGCTAAAGCAAAGCGGCGGGCAGGTTGCGGCGAGGAGATTCATTAAAATATTTCGAACGTAGGTTGAACTGGCAAGATCGTGAATAAGAATGACAGATAATTACAATTTACTTTACGTGACTTATAAGGAAAGAAATGAAAATAACCGCTCAAGACCGAGGGAAATATTTGCGGGGAATGCTTTTACTGATGGACAAAGACAAGCAGATTTTAGATCATGAAAAGTCATGGTTCTTTAAGTTATCCAAAATATTAGGCTACGATATTGAGTTTTGTAGAACAGCCTTGCATGAATTACCAGAGAATGTATATTTAGAAAACTCGCCTCCAAAATTTTCAAATAGTGAAATAGCAAAAGCATTTATTGTTGATGGAATTCATTTAGCATACGCTGATAGACAAATGACGCCTAACGAATTGCTTTGGATTAACTCTGTAGCCGAAACAAACGGAGTTGATATTCTTTGGGGAATTCAAGAGTTTGAAAAATTCCGCCATCAAAAGTACGCTGAAACAGATGTTTATAAGTTTGAGATCGAAAAGCTATTTGAGAAAGATTTTTAACACAATTTTTCTGTCTGAAGATTTTTATTTCTGTAATAAACATTTGCTTATTTACTCAGGTTAGCCGCAGGAAATTATAACCTGAAATATTTGAATAATTAATCTATTGTCACACCTGCTTGCAGCAGGCAAGCTGAGCCAGCCGCCCGCCTGATGAGCCGACGCGGCGTCCGCCTCGGCTAGCCGAAGGCGAGACGGGAGGCAGGAAGTGTGGCAATTTCGAAATATTGAGTACTGGATGTCAGTCTGAGCCAATCACTGCGAAGGCAGTGATTGTGTCGAAGACTCACCATGACTTAGCGTAAATATTTCAGATGTTTCAACCTGTTAAAACGGTTAAAAATTTTCACTGTTTTCTTATTAATTCGTTGGTTATTGAAACGAAACAAATTTTTATAACCATTTCAACTGTTTTTTAGTAATGAATTATTTAGGCTGTCAACTTTGTTAGCTATTTCAAATTCCTTAGAAACGGAAGTTACGCCGCGCAGCTTTTTTAACATGTTAAGTACATCTCCTGCGGACGAAACATCTAAACTTCGCTGAAAACGGAGGCTTTAGATTCTTTTCCCAATAACGTTTCTGCAAAAAGGCAAGATAGAGATCAGAATTACTCTTTTGCTAACTTCTTTTAGAAAAACAGAATGAAATTTAAATTGCTGGTAATCTTTAGCGCAAGGGCGCCTCTAAAAATATCAATTTCCTTTGTCCCGCTTTGCGGGATGAAATATTTTAAAACAAAAGCTTTTAGAGGCGCCCGCAAATTATATGGAGAACGCAGCTTGTTCATTGAAACGGAACGGAGTTTTTCGCTGCTCAGTTCCCCAAAACCACAAACATTTTTGTTTTTTAGAAACGCCTTTATGATAGCTGTAAACTAAGTTTTTTTGCGTACATGCACTAAGTAATTTTCATTACTTTTAGAAACTTCTCCAATAATATCTCGCCCTTATAGACCAGTATGATTTTATTTCAGTTATAGTAGAAATATTATCTCTAAGCTAATATTTGCGCAGAGCTGCTATTATTCAACTTTGCAAGCGCCTCTTTAGATGCTTCTTGCTCGGCTACTTTTTTGTTTTTCCCCTGCCCTGTGCCGTAAATCTGCTCGCCTAAATATGCGCTTACAATAAAATTTTTATTATGGTGAGGCCCTTCCTCTTTTACAACTTTATAAGTTGGGAAAGGTAGTTTGAGAGAATGTGTCAGTTCCAAAAGCTGCCCTTTGTAATTTGTGTCTTCAAGAAAAGTATCATCATCAACAAAGGGTTCTATTATGTAACTATGAACAAATTTTTCGGCTTCGTAGTGACCACGGTCTAAATCTATTGCTCCAATTAGAGCCTCTAACGCATCTGCCATTATAGTTTGGAAACCATCTTTAGAGCCACGCAGGTATTTTTCGTTGTAAAGAAGCAAATCTTTTAGACCGATTTCTTCAGCAGCAGAATACAATCTATTCCGGTTTACCATCGAAGCTCTAGTTTTCGTTAAAAAGCCTTCATCCTTTTTGGAAAATTGTTTGAAAAGATATTTTGCGACTATCATGTTGAGCACAGAATCGCCGTAAAACTCTAAACGTTCGTTAGATTTATTTAGCTCAGGATAAAGCTCCAAATATGAACGGTGTGTTAAAGCTTTTAAGTAATATGAATGGTTATAAATCTTGAAACCTAATAACGATTCAAGTTTTCCAAGATTATCATGGAATCTTTTATCTAAAACCGACTGAATCTTTTTATTCTGAAATAAAGCCGAGATTCTGGCTAAAAATTTTCCAAACAAAAATTATCCTTCAAACTTTTTAAATAATAACGAAGCATTATGACCGCCAAAACCAAAAGTGTTGCATACAGCGTAATTTAAATCTTTTTTTACAGCAACTTTAGGCGTGTAGTTAAGGTCCAAGCCTTCGCCAGGTTCATCGTGATTAATTGTTGGCGGAATAATACCATGCTTAATAGCCAGAACAGTGGCAATAGATTCAACAGCGCCGGCTGCGCCAAGCAAATGTCCAGTCATAGATTTTGTTGAACTAACAGCCAAATTATAAGCGTGACCACCAAAAACTGTTTTTATAGCTTGAGTTTCGTTCATGTCATTTAACTCAGTAGAAGTGCCATGAGCGTTTATATAATCTACAACAGTGGGATCAACTTGTGCATCTCTAAGTGCTTCTCTCATCGAACGAACTGCGCCTTCACCGCCTGGCGGTGGAGCAGTAATGTGAAAAGCATCGCCGGTCATACCAACACCTACAACTTCGGCGTAAATATTTGCGCCACGGTTTAATGCATGTTCTAATTCTTCAAGAACAAGAACGCCGCCTCCTTCGCCCATAACAAAACCATTCCGGTCTTTATCAAATGGACGCGATGCTTCCATATAACGGTCATTCCAAGTAGAAAGTGCGCGTGCTGAGTTAAACCCACCAACTGCCATTTGTGTAATAGGAAACTCTGAGCCTCCGGTAAAAATTATATCTGCAGAACCTCGTTGAACAAGAATGAAAGCATCTGCTATTGCATGAGAAGAAGTAGCGCAAGCAGAAACTGTAGCGTAGTTAGGTCCTTTTAAACCATATTTTATAGAAATTTGCCCTGCTGCAATATCCGGAATCATCATAGGTACGAAGAAAGGGCTAATTCTCTTTGGCCCGCCATGCATAAAGGCTGTGTGTTGGTCTTCAAAGGTTTGAATGCCGCCAATACCGCTTCCAAAAACAACACCGGCAAGTTCAAGATTAATTTTTGACAAATCTAATTTTGAATCTTCCAAAGCCATAGCGGCAGTTGCAAGTGCGTAATGAGTATAAGCATCCATGCGCTTAACTTCTTTCTTATCAATGTAAGTAGTAGGGTCAAAACCCTTTACTTCGCATGCAAACTTTGTAGTGTGATTCGTAGTATCGAATTTAGTAATAAGACCAGCACCGTTTTTTCCGGTGGTAAGTCCATTCCAATATTCATCTTTAGAATTTCCGATTGGGGTTAAAGCTCCAATTCCGGTTATTACTACTCTTCTATTACGCATTTTAATTCCTATAAAATAGTTTTATTCAGATTCGTAAAATTTGAAGACCACGGTTTAGCCGTGGCCTTTACAAATTTATCCTAATTTCTCAGTGAGATATTTTGTAGCGTCTCCAACAGTTCCGATCTTTTCTGCATCTTCATCTGGAATAGAAATATTGAAAGCAGACTCGAACCCCATAACTAATTCAACTATATCGAGAGAGTCAGCGCCAAGATCGTTTGTGAAAGAAGCTTCTGGTGTAATTTGAGATTCTTCAACACCAAGCTTATCCATAATGATTTCTTTTACTTTTGCTGCTACGTCCATTGTTACTCCTTTTATGGTTGTACAAATAAGTTTATTAAAATTACAGCTACATCACCATACCACCATCTACAGTAAACACCTGTCCGGTGATATAATCAGCATCGCTGCTGGCTAAAAACAAAACTGCTTTTGCAATATCTTCTGGCTTGCCCAATCTTTTAATAGGAACATTTTGAAGAATTGCTTCTTTTTGCTGATCATTAAGTTTATCTGTCATATCAGTTTCAATAAAGCCTGGTGCAACACAATTAACATTTATATTTCTGGAAGCTAACTCTTTTGCATTGGATTTTGTCATTCCAATTACACCGGCTTTAGAAGCAACATAATTTGCCTGCCCGGCGTTGCCAATTATTCCAACCACAGAAGAAATATTCACTATTTTTCCGCCCTTTTGCCCTAAAAAAGTTTTGAGAATTGCTTTAGTATAATTGAACACGCTTTTAAGGTTTGCATTAATTACTGTATCAAAATCTTGTTCATTCATTCTAAGGAGCAGTCCATCTTTAGTAATTCCGGCGTTGTTAACAAGTATATCAATACCGCCTAATTTTTCTAACGCAAATTTTACTGCTTCATCTGCTGCCAAAAAAGAAGAAGCATCTGCCTTAAAACCATAAACTTTTACTGTATCTTTAGAAAGCTCTTGTTCAAGATTACGAGCTGCTTCATCCGAGCTGTTGTAAGTGAAAACAACACTACAACCGTTATCTACTAATTCTTTAACTATCCCTTTACCAATTCCCCTTGTTCCACCTGTTACAATGGCTTTTTTGTTAGCTAACTTCAATTCTGCCTCTATTAGTTTTGCTAAAGTATTCTGCTCTGTAAAGCTCTAATTCTTTGAAGCCCTCTTCGCCCAGAACATGCTTCAATTCGTTCTTACAACATTCAAAAACGGTAGAATTTTGATTTTCAACTTTGCTGCAATAATGCATTCTGCTCAAATGGTCATCATCCACTGTAAGAACGCCCTCAAAAATTACAAGTGGAAACAAGATACAATATAACGGCTTATATTTCCACTTGAATTCACCATCTTCCATTGCAACCTTCTGCAGCGTACAGAATCCTTGCCTATCCAGAAAAACACACTTTCCGTTATGCAGTTCAGTTCCAACAGCAACACCTGAAGGAAAATCATCATCCGGTTCCGGCTCTTCAAACCATTTAACAGTTTCTTTGGTTTGAGAATCATCCATTGATTGAACGATTCTGTCTTTTATACTCATTATAAGTTCATGCTCAGACTTATCAGTATAAACTCCGTAATAGCAGCACTCGCCGGAGCAAATACATACATCGCATGCTTTCACAAACTTTTGCGTGAAGATTAACGGATCTATATATAAGCCGTTAATCATTTTGTTAAATTTTGGCTCAGTCACAAATATTTCTCTACTTCAGAGTATTTATCTATGCCAAAAACTTTTACATTCGGATTAATTCTCTTTACTAAACCTTGTAAAACTTTTCCTGGACCAATTTCATAAAACTCATCAGCGCCATTGTTTATCATATTAATAATCGTTTCTTCCCATCTAACTGGTTTAGTCAATTGCTGATTCAACAAATCTTTTATTTCGTCTTTAGACTGAACCGGTTTTGCAGTAACATTCGCGTAAACAGGAGTCTTAGCATCGTAAAAAGGAGTTTCGTCTAACTTAGATTTTAATTTTTCTCTTGCGCTTTCCATTAAAGGTGAGTGAAAAGCTCCGCTTACAACTAATTCTTTAACAAGCTTTGCACCTTTAGCTTTACATAATTCCATCGCAGCTTTAACCCCATCAACGGAGCCGGAAACTACAATCTGCCCTGGAGAATTAAAATTTGCACATTGTACAATACCTTCACCGGATGCTTCTATGCAAGCTTCATCAACAAATTTCGCATCAAGACCAACAATAGCAGCCATAGTTCCTTTCCAATCAATGCCGGCTTGTAGCATTGCTTCTCCTCGAGCGCGAACTAGTTTAACTGCATCATAAAATTGAATTGCTTTAGCCGATACAAGCGCGGAGTATTCGCCTAAAGAGTGACCCGCAGCCATATCCGGTTCTAAAGTTCTAATTAAACTACCAAGCACAACGCTATGCAAAAAGATTGATGGCTGCGTAACGTCGGTCTGTTTCAGAGCATCTTCTGGTCCTTCAAACATTATGTGAGAGAGTTGAACTCCGATTGCTTCTTCAGCAGTTTTAATCATCTCTTTTGCTTCAACAGAATTCTCATATAAGTCTTTTGCCATACCTATATATTGAGAACCTTGTCCCGGAAATAAAAACGCACGCTTGCCCATTAGTCAATACTCCATTTCAAATAAATGGAGCCCCATGTGTATCCAGCGCCGAATGCAGCCAAAATCAAATTGTCCCCTTTCTTAACTTTTCCATCTCTATAATATTCGGTTAAACACATTGGAATGGTTGCCGCAGTTGTATTGCCATACTTGTTAATATTGATCATCACTTTTTCTTTTGAAACGCCCATACGTTCTGCTGTTGCATCTATAATTCTTAAATTAGCTTGATGAGGCACTAAGTAAGCAACATCATCACTTGTCAATCCATTTCTTTTCATAATCTCAAAAGAAACATCTGCCATTCCCTTAACAGCAACTTTAAAAACAGCTTTCCCATCTTGGTAAATATAGTGCCACTTTTTATCAATCGTATCATGAGAAGCAGGATTCAAACTTCCACCAGCTTTCATATAAAGAGCATCTTTGCCCGCTCCATCTACAAAAAGCATTTGGTCAATAATTCCCTCTTCTAAATTTTCTGTTGGTTCAAGTAGAACAGCAGAGGCGGCATCACCAAAAAGAATGCAAGTATTTCTGTCAGTGTAATCGGTAATCGAACTCATTTTATCGGCGCCAACAACTAATACTTTTTGATAGGAGCCGCTTTCAATTAAACAAGCGCCTGTTTTAAGTGCAAATAAGAAACCGGAACAAGCGGCAGAGAGATCGAATGCCCAAGCACTCTTTGCGTTAATTTTATTTTGTACTAAACAGGCGGTTGCCGGGAAGAGCATATCTGGAGTAACAGTTGCCACAATAATACAATCAATTTCTTCCGGCTTTACAGAAGTAGTTTTAAAAAGGTCTAAGCAAGCTCCTGCTGCTAAATCGCTTGTTGCGCCTTCTTCTAACATTCTTCTTTCACTAATTCCAGTACGGCTTAAAATCCATTCATCGTTTGTATCAACAATTTGCTCAAAGTACTTATTATCTAAAATTTTTGGTGGAACGTACATACCAACGGCTGTTATTGTAGCATTTCTTAATTTATTTTTTGACTGCATAATGCTTTAAAGCTTCCTCAAATTTTGTGAGTAGATTTTTATCATACATTTCTTTTGCACGAATAATCATGTTCTTAATAGCTAGCGGCGAGCTTGAACCGTGCCCAATAATGCTAATTCCGTTTACACCAAGAAGCGGAACGCCGCCATATAGCTCTGGGTTTAACGGACTTAAAGCTTTTTTGAGAGTATTCTTGAACAGGCCTATTTTAATTTTTTCAATCAAACTTGTTTCGGAGTGCTGCTTCAGCAGATATTTCATAAATCCAGGTACGCTTTCACCAAACTTTAGAAGTATATTACCAACAAATCCATCGCACAAAACAATATTACATTTTCCATTCAGTATATCTCTGCCCTCAACATTTCCTATAAAGTTCAAATTTGTTTCGCGTAATAATTGGGAAGTTTCTTTTACCAGTTTATTTCCCTTTTCTTCTTCTTCACCAACACTCAATAATCCTATTGTAGGATTTTGAATATTATATAACTCTTTTACAAATATGTTACCGAGTATTGCATAGCCAAGTAAATGATTTGGTTTAACATCAACAAAAGCGCCAACATCAAAAACAAAAGTTGCATTATTCTTACTAGGGATGTAACTGCCAATCGTTGGTCTTTCTACATTCTGGAGGCGTCCCATCAATAAAGTGGAAACAGCTGCAACTGCACCGGTATTTCCTGCAGAAACAAATGCATCGGCTTTTTTCTCACGAACTAACTTAGTGCCAACTACAAGAGACGAATCCGGTTTGTTTTTAATTGCATCGGTCGGTTTATCATGCATATCAATTATTTGAGAAGAATGATAAATCATCTTATCATCAATAGTTACATTTTCTTGGATTGCTGCTTCAAGAATTTTTTCTTTGTCGCCAATTAAAATCAGATCAAACGAATTATCTTCTTTCATAGCTGCAAAAGCACCAAGAATTTCGTGCTTAGGGGCGAAATCGCCCCCCATAGCATCGATTGCAATTCTGCATTTTTGAGTATTTGTTTCTGTCATCAAGTCGAAAAAAATTTATTGTTCCGGGACGAACATTGATCTGCCGGCATAATAACCGCAGTTTGGGCAAGCTCTATGAGCGAGTTTTATCTCACCACAATTTGAACAGCGAGTTAGGGAAGGAGCAGTTGCCTTATAGTGAGTTCTGCGTTTATCTCTCCTACTCTTAGACATCTTACGTTTCGGATTTGGCATCGTACGACCTTATTTTAGTTGTTAAATTTATCTTTTAAGCTCTTCAACGGAGCCCAAATATCATTTTCAATTGTTAAATCGCAATTACAAAATTTTTCGTTTAGGTTTCTACCGCACTTAGGACAAAGCCCTTTACATTCTTCATTGCAAAGTTTTTTCATTGGAAGCGCAAGTTCTGCATATTCATAAGCATCTGCGCTTAAGTCAATTTTATCTTCTTCGGGAGAGAGCATCTTAAAATTGAAATTATCTGACTCTTGCTTCTCCTTTGTAAACATAAAGCTAAGCAAAAAATTGTTACTAACCATTTTTATTGTCTCCTTAGCACAACGGTCGCAATCATATTTAGTGCTGGCTGTTAATGAGCAATCCAAAACAATTTGGTGCGGGCTTTTGTCCATCTTACAATCAACTTCAATATCGCCAAAGAATAAATCTTCCAAGCCAAGTTTCTTTGATGACTCTGAAAGCTTGAACTCGTGAAGTCCGTCTGAAAAATTTGTATATTTAATTATCATATCAAGAATGCAAAAAATCGGGTCAAAATATATACACCCAACCTTTTATAATCAAGAATTTGCGTTTTTGAAACAAAAACAATCTTTGATGGAAAAAATTAGAAAATGCCTGTAACAGCCTCACTTTTTGCGGCAATATTACCAATGATTCTATACCTTTTTTTGATTTGGCGAATGGATAAATATGAACCTGAGCCAATTAAATTTGTTCTGCTTCATTTTTTTTGGGGCGCATTTGGTGCTGTAAAATTGAGTGTGATAGGTACTGCAATTTTAGGAGTAGCAACCGGAATTACAGGACAAAATGAAACAGACGGGGCAATTCAAACAGTTTTTTTTGCGCCGTTTGTGGAGGAGATTGCTAAAGGAATTCTTTTGCTTTGGACTGTGAACTCCAAGAATTTTGATAACATAACAGACGGAATAGTTTACGGCACTGCAATTGGATTTGGCTTTGGAATGACAGAGAACTTTCTTTACTTTGTTGCTTATGGCGATACGGCTTCATCTTGGTTTTATCTTGTTATTGTACGTTCACTTTTTTCGGCGGTTATGCATGCAATTTCAACCGGAATTTTTGGTGCAGCTTTAGGAATTGCAAAATACTCAAATTCGTTTGTAAGAAGCTTACTGCCTTTTTTCGCCCTAATATTTTCTATGTTCGTACACTTTTTCTGGAATGCTTCGGTTTCCTTCAACAATACTTATTTTTTAGGGTTTGTATTCATAATTATTCTTGTTATTGTTTTTCTGGGAGTTTTAAAATTTTCTTTGAGTAATGAGAAGAAAATTATTGAACATGAATTGTTAGAAGAAGTTGCACTTGGTATTATTCCACAAAATTACTTACCGATTATTTCGACAAGACTGCGGTTAAAAAAGGGATGGATGGATGAGAATACAAGAAAAGTATATTTTAGAACTGCTATTCATTTGGCATTTAGCAAAATGAAATTCAAAAAAGTGAAAGGCGCACGAAAAGAATTCTACTACAATGAAGTAGTTCAAAATAGAATTGCTTTGAAAAGCTTAATTGATAATAAGAAATACGAAATGAGAAAAGAATAATGGCAATTGGTTTGTACGGCGGCACTTTCGACCCAATCCACTTTGGGCATTTAATTACAACTCAATTCGTCTTGGAACAGAGAAATCTTGATAAAATAATTTTTATGCCAAGTCATATTTCTCCTCTCAAACAAGACTCTACACCAATCCAAGACATTCACAGATTAGAAATGGTAAGATTGGCAACAGAATCAAACTCCAATTTTTTTGTAAGTGATTACGAAATTGCCAAAGGAAATATTTCTTACACTTACGAAACACTCTGCGAACTTAAAAAATCTTACGATGCAGTAGAATTAATAATCGGGTTAGACAACTTATTAGTTTTTGAAAAATGGTTTTATCCAAACAAAATTTTTGATATGGCGAAAGTAGTTGTAATGAAACGTTTTACTGAGAATATAGATACAGCAACAAATATTTATTTTGATAAAGCTATTTTTATAGATACTCCATACATAGAGATTTCTTCAACAGAAATTCGAGAGCGAATAAAAAACGATTTAACCATAGATTATCTTGTTCCCCAAAAGGTAAAAGAATATATTTTTAATAACAGATTATACTTACCAGCCAAAGAATGGCGTAAAAATAAGACCTCCAAATGATCTCAAATAATTTTATTGAAAAAATTTTTCGACAAGAAAAGAAGTCAGTATCACGTGCCATTACTTTGGTTGAATCTGGCGATGAAAAAGCTACTAATCTGTTAAAAGAGCTTCATAAGAGAACCGGCAATGCTTATAGGATTGGAATAACTGGTCCTCCCGGCGCTGGTAAATCTACTTTAACAAATCAATTGACTAAATATTATAGAAAACAAAATAAAACAGTTGGAATAATTGCCATAGATCCAACAAGTCCATTTACAGGCGGAGCTTTGCTTGGCGATAGAGTTAGAATGAGTGAAATTGGAACTGACCCCGGTGTTTTTATAAGAAGTATGGCAACGCGCGGAAATTTAGGCGGGCTTAGCAAAAAGACAATTGATGCAGCCGATGTACTTGACGCTGCCGGATATGAGTACATAATTTTTGAAACAGTTGGTGTTGGACAATCCGAGTTAGATATTGCAAATGCTGCCGATTCAACAATTGTAGTTCTTGTTCCAGAGTCTGGAGATTCTATACAAGCAATGAAAGCGGGATTGATGGAAATAGCAGATTTTTTTGTGCTTAACAAAAGCGACAGACCCGGATCTGAAAATGCGGTTACTGCACTAAGAACAATTTTAATGCTGCGCGATCATACGGAAAAAGATTGGCTGCCAAATATTATTAAAGCGGTCGCTTCAGAAAATACCGGTATTTCAGATATAGCCGATGAAATTGTACGCCACAAATCATTTTTAGAAAATAACGAGTTGTTACTTTCAAAACGAGAAGAGCATTTTAGAATCCGAATAAAAGAGATTGTGGAAACATTAATTAGAAATCATTTATGGCGAGACAAACGAGTTAGTATTTTGGAAGAGAAACTCTCTATTGTTGTAAATCGTGCAGAATCTCCTTACGAAGTTGCAGAGCATCTATTTTCAGATTTTCAAGATCAGATAGTAAAACAATAAAAGCGAAGTGAAAAATAAATTTTCTTTTAGTTTTGTGTTTCTACTTTGGTTACTCTTAACTTTCAAAATATTTCCGCAAGAAGAAGTTTCTTTTTATAGCGGTATGTTTTATCTATCCAACTATATTGCTTCCGAAGAGTTTTTAAAACTGAAGGAAACTAATTCGGATTTAGAGCAGATAGATATTATTTACGAAAAAGCTGTAAGTTTCTTTAAAGGCAATATTTCAGAAGCATTACTTTGCTTAACATTTACATGCCTTCCTTTCAACAAAATAGATTTTGAGACTCCATTTGGAATTTTGAAAATTCCACTTCCTTCACCGCCAAAAGTATTGTTTAACAAAAGGCTAACTAACCTTCCAAAAAACTTATTTATCAGTTCACCTAAAACTGATTTTGGAGACAAGGATAAGCTTTCCCACTTTTTTGGAAATGCATTCTTACACTATAACATAAGTGCTTTCAACTTCTCAAAATTTATGGGTATCTTTGTTGAAAAGACGGAAGAAAGTTTTTTTGCGAACGGCGGATTCGATAAACGCGATATTATTGCAAATCATTTGGGAGAATTATTTGCTGAGATGTTGAAACTGAATCCGGCAGCTAAGCCGTCTAAAGCTCTGCTAACATATCAATTACTTTATTTAAGAGATGGGTTATGAGATCAGTTTTAATTATTGATGACGAACAAGCAATCTGCGAAAGCATTAAAATGATTCTTGAATACGAAGGTTATTTGATTGATTACACAACGGATTCGATTGAAGGTTTGGCAAAGTTGGAGTATGGAGACTACAGCGCTCTTCTACTTGATATAAACATGCCGGAGAAAAATGGTTTTGAAGTTCTCAATTGGATGAGAGAAAAAGAGATAGAACTGAAAACAATTGTTATTTCTGCTCACAGCAGTATAGAAAACGCAGTAAAAGCAACAAAACTTGGTGCGTTTGATTTTATCGAAAAACCGGTTGATAGAGACAAGCTTTTAATTTGTGTCCGAAATGCTGTTAATAGCGCCTCTCTAACAAAAGAAAACAAAAAATTAAAGACCGAACTTCTCAATACAGATACAATTATTGGAAGTAGTTCTGCTATTCAAAATATTTTAGAAACAATTGCTCTCGTGGCTAGAACAGATGCAAGAATTTTAATTACCGGTGAAAACGGAACAGGTAAAGAATTAGTTGCTCAAGAAATTCATAGACAAAGCAAAAGAACAAACCGTGAGTTAATTGAAGTTAATTGTGCTGCAATCCCTCAAGAGTTAATAGAATCTGAATTGTTCGGACATGAAAAAGGTTCGTTTACCGGCGCAATTAAACAACGTATTGGAAAATTTGAACTAGCTGATGGCGGCAACTTATTCTTGGATGAAATTGGTGATATGAGCCCGCAGGCGCAGGCAAAAGTTTTACGAGCTATAGAAGAAGGAAGAATTGAACGAGTCGGAGGGGCTGCCAAGATTGCCGTTGATGTTAGAATTATATCAGCAACTAATAAAGATTTGCCACAAGTAATAGCAAATGGAAATTTCCGCGAAGATTTATTCCATCGCTTAAATGTTATTCCAATTCACATTCCGCCGTTAAGAGAACGCAAAGATGATATTCCTATACTGATAGAGCATTTTTCAAAATTGATATGCAACAAAAATAAATTCCCGCAGAAAGTCTATTCTCATTCTGCTATGAAAGCACTGCAAAACTATCAGTGGAAAGGAAATGTTCGGGAACTTAGAAATGTGGTTGAAAGGCTTGTTATTATGATTTCTAAAGTAGAGATCACAGATAGAGAAGTAAATGCATTTATCCAGTCGAGTTCATCACCAACAGAAGATCTTTTCAGTATCTCAAACAGCTTTCAAGAATTTAAGGAAAAGGCTGAGAAAGCTTTTATTATTAAGCAGCTTAACGCTAACAGCTGGAATATGAGCAAAACTGCGGAGATACTTGGAATACAAAGAAGTCATTTGTACAATAAATTAAAAAAATATGAAATTGAGAAGGACTAACAATGGGCGAAACAATATTTGCAAAAATAATCCGTAAAGAAATTCCGGCTCAAGTTGTTTTCGAATCAGAAACAGTTTTAGCTTTCAAAGACATAAATCCTCAAGCGCCGGTTCATGTTTTGATAATTCCCAAAATAAACGATATTGAATCTGCAAGAGAGATTTCTTCTGTTAAAGATTCTCAGCTTTTAGGAGAAATGTTTGATGCAGCAAATTCTGTTGCCAAGCAATTAGGAATTTTTGAAAGCGGATTCAGATTGGTGTTAAACTCCGGCTTAGATTCAGGTCAAGAAGTCCCACACATTCATATTCATCTTCTTGGCGGAAGAAAAATGAATTGGCCGCCTGGCTGATTTAGCTTTTTGCTAAAATTCCTTTATCAGAAATATCTTTTCTGAACTGCATTCCATCAAAATATATTTTAGAAATAGCTTCATAAGCTATTTCTTTACATTTTCTTAAATCATTTTGTTCTATTGAAGCAACTACTCCTAAAACACGACCGCCATCAGTAACTATTTTGCCATTCACTTCTTTTGTGCCTGAGTGAATTATGTGAGAAGTTCCAGAAGGAAAATTTTCTAAACCGTTTATTACAATTCCCTTTTCGGAACTATCGGGATAGTTTTTTGAGGCGAGGACTACACATACAGCGGTACCTTCAGAAATTTGAACAGAATCTAAATCCAATTTTCCAATAGCAGCAGAATAAAGGAGCTTCAAAAAATCTCCTTTAAGAAGAGGCAAAACTACTTGAGTTTCCGGATCTCCAAAACGGCAATTGAATTCAACTACTTTTGGCCCCTCTGGCGTAAGCATTATACCGCAATAAAGGCAGCCTACAAATTCGAAACCGTTTTTTTTCATAGCTTGTAAAGTGGGCTTAATAATCTTCTCAGAGACAAATTGGAGTTCATTTTTATCTACAAATGGAGTTGGAGCATATGCTCCCATTCCACCTGTATTTTTTCCAAGATCGCCATCATGAATTCTTTTATGGTCTTGAGCGGCAGGTAAAAGCACAAAATCGGTTCCATCGGTAACTGCAAATATAGAAGCTTCCTGCCCTGTCATACATTCTTCAATCACAATTTTATCGCCGGCAGAACCAAAAGAAGAATTTATAAAACACTCCTTTACTGCCTCTTTTGCATCATCAAAAGTATCTGCAATAATTACACCTTTACCAGAAGCAATACCATTAGCTTTAATAACAATAGGATATTTTGTTTTACGCAGATACTTTATTGCTTCTTCATAATCTTCTTTTAAGTAAATATGAAATGAAGCAGTTGGAATGTTGTTTTCAAACATCAATTTTTTTGCAAAGGATTTTTCACCTTCTATTCTTGCAGCACTCTTTGAAGGACCAAAAACTACAAAACCAGCGTTCCTCAAAGAATCGGTTAAGCCTTCTGTGAGCGGTTTTTCTGGACCAATAACCACCAGATCGATTTCCTTTTCGGAGCAAAACTGAATTAGTACTGAATGATTTGAAATATTTATTTCATAATTTTCAGCAAGGTTCTTTATTCCAGGATTTCCGGGAATAGCGTAAAGTTTAGAAAGAATTTTGCTTTCAGCAATTTTTAGAGCGAGCGCATGCTCTCTTCCACCAGAACCTATTATTGCTACTTTCATTGTTAAGCCCGTAAGTGAAATTGAAATTCTTTAATTAATTGTTCTGCCAAAAAAAGTCTATCATGTTTAAGCACAAAATCTTCGTTAGGAACAGGTAAGCTTTTAGTTTTATGTAGTTTGTATATTTCTAATAAAGTATCTTTAATATCCTTAACATAATCTGGATAGACTATAAATGATGCTCCATACTCTAGTAAAGCGTTTCTCGCAGCACCATCCGGCACACAGCCTAAAATTGGTTTCCTCGTTCCAAAGTACTCAAAAAGCTTGCTTGTAGAAATAGTATCGGCATTTGAAATATTTCCAATCATCATCCAAAGAACATCTGTAGAAACTAAGTATTTCACTACTTCAGAATGCTCTAAATAACCTTGCTCCTTTACAAATTCAGATAAGTTTAATTCCATTATCAGTTTTTTATTTTCATCTCTAAGATGCCCAATAAATTCAAGTTCTATTTGGGAAGCAATTTGAGGATTTTCGATCGTTAATTCCTTGAATGCTCTTAGTAAGAACTCTGGAGTAATGTTTTCATAGAATATTCCAGAATAGGTGAGCTTCATCTTGCCTGAAGATCTTTTGATTACTTCAGACTGCCTAAAGTCTTCCGGATCATAGCCGTGAGGTAGAATGATTACATCTTCGTAATCTAGAAACGGATATGTTAAAAGTATCTTTTCTTTAATCCTTCTATTGATTGCTACAACTTTATCTGAATTACGTAATGCATTATATTCTAACTTCTTATGCTTGTATTTGTGATACGGAGTTACGTAAAAAGCAAAATGATTGTCATACCACAAATCGCGGTAATCTACAAACAAAGGAATATCAAATTCTGCCCTAAGTTTTACAGCAGTTAAAAACTGAGAATAAGGTGGAATGGATACGTAGATAATATCAAACTTTTCTGTAGATAGAATATTTTTAGCTGCCTTGTAAGCTTTTTTAGACCAAGAATTTTTATTGTCAGGAATGAAAAAAGTCTTACTGAGTTTCGAGAATAATTTACGTAAAAATTCTTTTGGCATATTTACGGTTTTGTACTTTGCTCCAAGTAATGAATTTACGTCGAAAGCACCAGTACGAATTATTTCTACACCGGCTTCTTCAGCTTCCTTTAACAGTGAAAGATCGTGTGCGTAATAAGCAACATTGCCTGCAGTTATTACCGTAGGCTGCCAATTAAACTTATGCATATATTTAGTAAACTTCAGCGTTCTCTGAACTCCACTTAAGCCCATCGGAGGATAATAATATGCTAAAACTAAAACTTTGTACATAAATGAGTTAGATTAATGTTTATGAGAAGTTTGGTAATTAGGTGCTTCTTCTGTTATCATCACATCGTGCGGATGGCTTTCTCGAAGGCCCGCATTAGAAATCTTAACAAATTTTGTTTTTGTCTTGAATTCAGCGATATTTTTAGAACCGCAGTACCCCATAGCAGCGCGTAACCCGCCAACAAATTGATAAACAGTTTCTGCTAAAGTGCCTTTGAAAGGAACACGTCCCTCAATTCCTTCAGGAACAAGCTTTTTAATATCATCTTCTGCATCTTGAAAGTATCTGTCGCTGCTTCCCTGTTTCATTGCTCCCAAAGAACCCATACCACGATAAACTTTGAAACTTCTACCTTCAAAAAGAACTTTTTCACCTGGAGTTTCATCGCATCCGGCAAGCATTCCACCCATCATAACAGTATCTGCTCCGGCTGCTATTGCTTTTGCAACATCGCCAGTTTGCTTAACGCCACCATCAGAGATAACCGGAATTTTACCTTTTAGAGCATGCGCAACTTCAATAACTGCGGTAATTTGTGGTACGCCAACTCCTGCAACAATTCTTGTAGTACAGATAGAACCTGCTCCAATTCCAACCTTTACAGCATCAACTCCAATCCGCTCAAGCTCTAAGGCAGCTTCTTTTGTAACAATGTTACCAGCAACTATCTGAATGTTTCTAAATTTTCTTCTAATTTCTTTCACTGTTTTTAATACGCCTTCAGAATGTCCGTGTGCAGTATCCACAGCTAAAATGTCCACATTTGAAGCCACTAAAGCTTCAACACGTTCGATTGTGTCATTGGTTACACCAACAGCAGCTCCAACTCTCAAACGTCCGAGAGTATCTTTGCAAGCGTTAGGAAATTTTTTCTTTTTTAGAATGTCTTTGTATGTAATCAACCCTTTAATAATTCCCCTCTTATCAACTACCGGAAGTTTTTCTATTCTATGGCGGTGCAAAATCTTTTGCGCATCCTCCAAAGTTGTTCCAAGAGGCGCAGTTACCAGGTTTTCTTTTGTCATTAATTCGTATACAGGTAAATCTCTATTAGTTTCAAATCTTAGATCGCGATTAGTAAGAATTCCTACAAGTTTGCCATTATCCTCTACAATTGGAATACCAGAGATGCGATATTTGGACATAAATTCTTCTGCTTCTCGAATAGTTCTATTAGGGGTAAGAGTGATTGGATTAACAATCATTCCGCTTTCAGAACGTTTTACTCTATCAACTTCTTCTGCTTGTTTCTCGATACTCATGTTCTTATGTATAATCCCAATTCCACCTTGAGCAGCCATAGCAATAGCCATTTGTGCTTCCGTTACAGTATCCATAGCGGCACTAAGAAAAGGGATATTTAATTTAATTTCTCTTGTGAGATGTGATGTAATATCAACATCACGTGGGAGAACAGATGAACGGGAAGGAACGAGCAATATGTCATCGAAAGTTAATCCTTCAAAATCAAATTTATTTTTCATTTAATGCTCCAAATAGTTATAAAAAAGACCACACAAGGTGGTCTCTTTTGTTCTTAATCGAACGCAGCAAAACCGGTTATATCTTCTCCAATTATGAGTGTGTGCATCTCATGCGTACCTTCATAAGTTTTTACCGATTCTAAGTTGTTAGCGTGTCTCATAATCGGGTATTCATCTAAAATTCCATTTGCGCCAAGAATTTCTCTTGCTACTCTCGCAATGTCTAATGCTTTTTCACAATTATTTCTTTTAGCCATCGAGACATGTGTATGCTTACACTCGCCTTTATCTTTTAATCTACCCATCTGTAGATTTAATAATTGAGCTTTAGTAATTTCAGTAATCATATAAACTAGTTTTTCTTGAGTAATTTGATAAGCTGCGATTGGCTTACTAAATTGAACACGGGATTTAGAGTAATCAAGCGCAGAATCGTAGCACGCCATCATTGAACCAACAACACCCCAAGCAATTCCGTAACGCGCTTGTGTTAAGCACATTAGGGCAGATTTCAAACCTTTAGTATTAGGGAAAATATTCTCTTCGGGTACAAAAACATCTTGAAAAATTAATTCTGATGTTACAGAAGCTCTAAGAGAATGTTTGCCATGCATTTCAGGCGCTTCATAACCTTTAGTGCCTTTTTCAACTAAGAACCCGTGAACAATGCCGTCTAATTTTGCCCAAACAACAGCTACATCTGCGCCAGTACCGTTTGTAATCCACATCTTTGCACCGTTAATTAAATAGCCGCCGTCAACCTTCTCTGCTCGGGTTATTAATCCACCTGGATTTGAACCGTAATCTGGCTCTGTAAGTCCAAAACAACCAATTTTTTCTCCGGTTGCTAGTTTAGGAAGCCAGTAATCTTTCTGCGCTTCACTTCCAAAAGTATAAATAGGATACATAACCAAAGCGCTTTGAACGGAAACAAAGCTGCGCAAACCACTATCACCTCTTTCCAACTCTTGCATAGCAAGTCCATAAGAAACGTTATTCATTTCAGGACAGCCATACTTTTGTGGTAGAGTGATTCCGAACAAACCCATTTCTCCTAATTTAGGGATTAGGTGAGATGGGAATTTTCCATCGCGGTAAAATTTTTCTATGATTGGAAGCACTTCGGCATCAACATATTCTCTAATTGAATCGCGTACCAAGATTTCATCTTCGTTCAGCAAACTTTCTAGATTATAGTAATCAATTTTGTTTAATAGAGGCATATTACACCAGTTTTTGTTACTCAAAAATAAAAAAGAGTGCTGTGAGAAAAAAATTAATCTTCATTGCCAAGTTTAAGATTTTCTACTACATTACGAATAACATCGCTTTGGTAACCTTTTGACGCCAAATATGTAAAGAGCTTTTGAGCAATTCTACGCGGGTCTGTTTCTTTTCGTTTTATTTGAACAAGTTTTTTTTCGGCTAAAGTCAAAGCGTTTGCAAAATAATTTTCTTGATCATGGCTGCTTAGCAGAGTTTTAATCAGTTCGCGGTTGATTCCTTTCTTCATCAGTTCTGCAGAAAGTTTAGCGGGACCAATTTTTTTTCTTTTTACTCTTTCGGCAGAAAACTGAATTACAAATTCTTCATCATTTAGATAATTTTCTTTCTGAAGGTACAACAATACATTTTCGATAACATCGAGCGGGAATTTTTTCTTTAGCAGCTTTAGTTTTAGTTCTGCCTTTGAGTGAAGGCGCATTCCTAAAAATCTGAATGCGGAATCTTTGGCTTTTAACAAACTGCTCTCGCTGGAGAGCAGTTCTAATTTCTCATCATCAATTTCTTGTCCTTTCCAAATTCCATAATCAACTACAACACGGTAGTCAAGAACCCGGTAAGTTCCATCATCAAATACTACGGTAACATTGTTGCCTTTCTTTTTGAGTGCAGCAATTTTCATTTAGATTTTTTTGTTTTCGTATCTGTTTCTTCTTTAGCTGGTTTGTGTTCTTCTTTAATCATGCCAAGTGCAACTTTAACTTCTCTTTCAAGAGCATTGAAAAGGTTTTCATCTTCAAGCATTTTTTGTTTTAATTGATCTCTTCCTTGGAAACGATCTTCTTTGTAGGTAAACCAAGCGCCGCTCTTTTTGAGAATTTCATGATTAGTAGCTAAGTCAATAATATCACCGGCTTTGCTAATTCCTTCATTGTAAAGAATGTCGAATTCAACTTCCTTAAAAGGAGGAGCTACTTTGCTTTTGGCAATTTTTACTTTAGTTCTGTTTCCAATAACATTAGCACCATCTTTAATAGCAGCTATTCTTCTAATATCTAAACGAAGCGAAGCATAAAATTTTAGTGCATTTCCGCCGGTTGTAGTTTCTGGGTTGCCAAACATTACGCCAATTTTGCTTCTTAGCTGATTAATAAAAATTACACAAGTTTTTGATTTGCTAATAGCGCCGGTAATTTTGCGAAGCGCTTGGCTCATCAATCTTGCTTGCATCGCCATTTGAGGATCGCCCATATCGCCTTCAATTTCGGAGCGAGGAACGAGCGCCGCAACAGAATCAACAACAATAATATCAAGTGCGTTGCTTCTAATAAGAGTATCAACAATTTCTAAAGCCTGCTCGCCGAAATCAGGTTGAGAAAGCAGGAGATTTGTAGTATCAACTTTTAGCCGCTTTGCATAATTAACATCAAGAGCGTGCTCAGCATCTACAAAAGCAGCTAAGCCTCCTTTTTTCTGTGCTTCGGCAATTATGTGTAGGCAAAGAGTTGTTTTCCCGGATGATTCAGGTCCGTAAATCTCCACAATTCTTCCACGAGGAACACCGCCAATTCCTAATGCATTATCTAAGGTTAAAGATCCGGTTGGAATTGAATCTACTGGAGCGATAACACCATCACCGAGCTTCATTATTGTTCCTTTACCGAACTGTTTTTCGATATTGCTTATTGTTTCATCAAGAATTTTTAATCTTTGATCTTTTTCTGCTGTCATAATTACTCCATTTGTTTTTCTAACTTAAAATTTTTTAAAGTTGTGTAAACCGAGCCGGATTGTTTCAATTCACTTTTGATTAAAGATATATTATTAGCCATAAAACCGAGCACAGGAAACTTAACTTCCAACAAACTTAATATTTTCGATGTATCTTCGTTCCCGCGAAACCTGAGCAAAGTAATGTGAGGTTTAAATTTCCTTTCCTCTTTAGGACAGCCAAATTTACAAAATGATTTTTCAATATCATTTACAAAGTTTGATAAGTAATAATTATCATGCATTCCAACCCACAATATTTTGGGTTCTGATCCCTTTCTAAAAACACCAAACTTGCTAACTACCAGATTAATAGACTTGTATTTTCTAACAATATTTTTTAGTTCATGTGAAATATTATCAACAAGCGATTCTTCAGTATTGCCAAGGAACTTTAAAGTGATATGCAATTTCTCTTTTGGTTCCCAAGTGAAATTATTTTCATGGTAAAGTACTTTATTCCGCTCAATAAGAATTGCAGAAATAATATTCTCGGGTATTTCTAATGCAACAAAAAGCCTAATCATCGTAAGGAATGCCAAGCAAATGCCTTCTAAGCAATTCTAACGCAGCTTGCGAAGCTCTATCTTTGTTTAATAACCTATGATCGCCAAAGTGAAATTCTTTAGCAGTACAAATTTTGTCGTCACACAAACCGATGAAAATAAGTCCAACCGGTTTAGTTTCTGTAGCGCCTGTAGGCCCTAGAATTCCTGTTACACCAATGCCAATATCGCAGCCGCTGATAGCTTTAACCCCTTCAGCCATTTGCCTTGCAACTTCTAAACTTACAGCGCCGTTTTTAATTATTGTATTTTCATCAACGTGCAGCAATTCTACTTTAGCAGCGTTAGAATAAGTAATAACGCCTCGCTCAAAGTATTTACTGCTTCCGCTTATATTGGTTATACGATTAGAAATTAACCCGCCAGTGCAAGACTCTGCAACAGACAGCTTAAGATCTCGGTCTATTAGCAACCTTGCAACAACTTCTTCTAATAAATCATTTTCTTTTCCGTAGATATATCTGCCAGCCAGCGCACGAATTTTTTGTTCAATTTCATCCAATTTATTTTCTGTATCTTCTTGAGTTTTACCTTCAACAGTAATCCTCATTCTAACGCCAAATTGATTTGGGAGAAAAGCCATCTTGTTGCCGCCTAAAAGGTTATCAAGATTTCCTAACTTATCGAATAGAATGGATTCCGGAATTCCAGTTGTAAGTAGATTTTTTCTAACTACTACTTTAGTTTTATTAGATTTAGTTTCTAATTTAGGCAGAACAAAATTTTCCATCATACCTTTCATTTCGATAGGAACGCCAGGCATAGCAACAAATATTTTATCATCTTTTTCAATCCACATTCCAGGTGCAGTGCCTCTAAAGTTTCTAATAGGAGTGCAAATTTGCGGTACCAAAGCTTGGTCTTCATTAGTCTTAGTAAGAGTTCTTTCTCTAACTTCAAAAAACTTTTTAATATCGTTCAGCACTTGGTCATCAAGAATAAGCTGAGACTTGAAATAATCAACAATACATTTTCTTGTAACATCATCGTGAGTTGGTCCTAAACCACCAGTAACTAAAACAAGATCGTTAGCATCAAGAGTGCGTTTAAATTCTTGAATAATTTGTCTTGGATCATCGCCAACAACGCTAGAACTGGAAACATCTATTTGAATGTTTGTTAACCGCTCGCCAATCCACGCCGCATTGGAATTAACAATTTGCCCGATCAGAATTTCGTCCCCAATAGTAATGATGTGAGCTTTCATTATCTTTTATTTTTAACCTATAAACTTGTTGAAATAAAAAATTATCAAATGTATAGTGATAAATGAATAAATACCGGCTAAAATGTCATCTAATAAAACTCCCCATCCATTTTTAACCAGTTCAAGTTTTCTAACTGGAAATGGTTTAAGAATATCGTAGGCACGCCAGATAAAAAATGCGATGATAATCCACCAGATTTTTTTGGGAATAAACAGAAGAGTAATCCACATTCCAATTACTTCATCATTTGTATATTCTTTTGGGTCTTTACCGTAAATAGATTCAAATTTTCTTGCAATAGGAACGCCAATAATAATTAACAGTGTGATAAAGAAAATCATCAAAGAAGGGTTTTCGAACCCGGGAATTAAATAGATAGCAATAGCAGCTAAACTGCCAAATGTTCCACTTGCCGTTTTAATATAACCAGTATAAAAACCGGAACCTATTAATTTTTCTAAGAAGTTAATGTGCACGTGTAAATATCTGTTTAATTAAAGTTCTATTACTAATCAAATATGTGATTCCAGTAAAAACAGTAAAAGATGAAATTGCTAACATAGTCCAAAAAATAAATTGCTGATCTAAAAGCGAAAGAAACAAGGTGGTGTAACTTTCATATAAAGATGGTATTGTTCTTAAAGTGTATAAAATCAGTAGATAATAGAGAAAGAACATTTGCGAGAAAGTTTTCCACTTTGCAAGTTTACTTGTAGTGAAAGAAACTTTTCTATAGTCTGCATAAGCCCTAAGAAGTGTAATAAGAAAATCTCTAAAAACGATAGCAAGAACCATCCAAAAGTTTAGAATGCCGATAAATACAAATCCGAAGAAAGCAGTAGAAGTCAAAAATTTATCTGCGAGCGGATCCATAAATTTTCCCCATTCTGTAATGTAATTAAACTTGCGTGCAAGCCAGCCATCGTACCAATCTGTTAAAGCTGCTATTAGAAATACACCGAGCGAGATTTGAATAAGCAGCGGGTCATCACTCAAGAAGAGAAGAATAAAAATTGGTGTAAGAATTATTCGTAAAACTGTTAACTGATTTGGCAGAAGCATTTAGTTTAGCGCACCTTGTTCTGAAATTCGTTTAAGAAAATTAAATTCATAAATGCCTGTATTGTGTCCATCGCCCCAATAAATTCCAATTGCGTAAGTACCAACAATCTGAATACTGTTTACTTTCAGCTGTTCATCGGAGTAAATAGGGACGTAAGTGCTGCTTTCATTTTTTTTATCGGCGGCGCATAATGCACAAGGACACATCCTTCGTAAGTTAGATAATTTAACAGCGCTGGCAGAGTTGTCATCCCAGTTAATTTGAAGAAACTTTTTTTCTCTTACTTTTAGACTAATCGGCTGCATTAACTAAGTTTATCTCCAGTTAATTTGAAAAGAGCTTCTTCATATTTCTTAGCTGTATTTCGGATAACATCTTGCGGCAAGGCTGGCGCCGGCGGTTTCTTATCGAAATTGATTGATAGCAAATAATCACGTACATATTGCTTATCGAAACTGTTTTGAGCTCTGCCTTTTTCATATCCGCTTAGTGGCCAGAACCGAGATGAATCCGGAGTAAGCAGTTCATCAATAAGAATAATTTTGTCCCGATAATAACCGAACTCCATTTTAGTATCGGCAATAATAATTCCTTTAGTAAGTGCAAACTCGGCTGCTTTATAATAAATCTTTAGTGCGGTTTCTTTGATAAAATGAAAAGACTCTGCTCCAATTATGTCAATGGCTTGCTGCTCATTTATGTTTTCGTCATGCAATCCAACTTCTGCTTTTGTAGATGGTGTAAAAATTGGTTGCGGTAATTTTTCGGATTCTACTAAACCTTGTGGAAGTTCTATGCCACAAATTCTCCCATCCTTTTTGTAATCGTTCCAGCCTGTACCAGAAATATAACCTCTTACAATACATTCAATGGGAATTAATTCCGCTTTCTTTACAAGCATCGAACGCCCAAGAAGTAAATCTTTGTACTGAGAACATACTTCGGGATACTCATTTACATTCATTGAAATTAAATGATTTTCTACAAGTTGGTTAACATGCTCAAACCAAAAGCCAGAAATTCGATTTAGAATCTTTCCCTTTGCCGGTATTCCTTCATTCATAATTACATCGAAAGCAGAAAGACGATCGGTTGAAACTATTAAGTAGTATTCTCCCAAATCAAATACATCTCTCACTTTTCCGCGCTTAAAAAGTTTTAATTCAGGTAAATAAATTGCAGTAACCGCTGAATCCATTTTATTCCATTTTGCTTGGTTAAATATAAGAAACATCTTAAATATTAATTAGAATGTCTTTATGAACGCCCGCTTCGTCACTCTCGGTTAATGAGTTATACGCAGACCAATTAAAACTTGCTAAATGCGGAGGGTTTTGCGGGATTTTAATTCTTTATCATAAGCCTTAGAATTTGGGAAAATGCTTTCGAGTAAAGCCCAAAAACTAAGGCTGTGGTTTTTGATTTTTGTATGCACTAATTCGTGTAAAAGCACATAATCTATAAGGTGATTTGGCAGAGACATTAAATGCGAGTTCAGACTTATTTTGTTATTAAAGCTGCAGCTTCCCCATCGTGTCTTCATATTCCTTATAGAAATATAATTATAAAGCAGATTGTGTTTTACCGAAAGTTCGTAAAGCCTTTGCGGTAAATATTCAAGCGCTTCTTTCTTTAACGCCATTTGCACACCTTCATTTATTGCTCCTTTAAGTTCGGCTTGGTTTCTGTTTTGCAGCTCATTATACTTTACAGAAATTATTCCATTATGTACTCTTACTGTAATTCCAGATTTATTGTGCGGAGTTAAAACAAGTTTATGATTCTTAGTTACATAACCGGAGGTAACAGTTAAGTGCTCTTGGTTTGAGCGTTCTTCTAATTTTTTGAGATTTGTAAATATCCAGTCTTTCTTTTGGAGAGCAAATCTTTCTGCTTCAGAATACGGTACATATTTCGGAATAGTAATTCTAATTGTTCCATTTGGGCGAATTGAAATTGATAATTTTTTAGAGAGATGGCTTTTATAAATTTTAATTTCTATTTCGTCAAGAAGAAATGCTTTCATAAGAACAAAAAAGTTTTCTTAAAGAATTGAGCAGTGCATATACTTTCTACTCTGAATCTTTGGTACTGCATGTAGTGCATTCGTTACAATTACAATGCTCGTAAATTTCTTCGTAGTCATAATCAATTAACAACTCAGAGCCCGCATGAATGTTTCTATCAGCTATTAGAAAAAGAGAATACTCGTTCCTATCATAAACGTAACAGTTTGGTTCGCATAAATGGTTTATGTGGCGCAAGAGAGGATTATCAGATGTATCTATGTAACTTTCCCCGTTCCAAAATATGTAAACATTGTTTTCTTCTTCTTCACGGCGTACACATTCATCTCCATCAATAACTTCCCCATCAATTACACATATTATATCACCTTCAGCAATATCTACTTTGGTGAATAATCCTTTACCATGTAAATCAGATTCTTTTGCTACAAGAGAATTTATATAATAAGGATAATCTTGGCTCATAATAGATTTTAATGTTATTAAATAAAGAAGGGATGATTTCTCATTGAAAAATTATTACAGAGTCATGGTGATCATTCGGCAAGCTCATGACAGGGTTTGCCGAACCATGACGAAATCCTCTAAAAAGCCAGACTTCCTGCCTCGCCGTCTGCTCATCAGGCGGGCAACAAGCTCAGTCTGACACACAGCGTATTGCAACTTAATTTTTCAGAGGTCTCAGTTATGTACTACTAGTTATGAAAACTTTATCATGAGCTTACAGAACGATCACCATGACTTAGTCCTAATATTTCATAGGTTTCTGTTACTAAAACATTTTTTCGTAATCAGTTTGCTTGCTTTCTTTTTTAACCCAAAAGCTTTCTCCACTACTCTTGAATTTTAAATCCAGAAATTTCTTTCCAAAGATTTTGGCTAAAAAACCAATTGGTGTAAGAATGAAATAAAATAAAAACGATAAGATTACTCTCGACATTATCCAGCCGAGGAAGAAAGCGATTCCCATCCAAAACCGGAAAACAATTTTCATTTCTACGCTTTTTGATCTTAACATTGCACCAAGAATCAGAAGCACTCCGCCGATTAAAAAAATAAATCTAACGCTTTGCCAGAAATCTAGCCAATCCATCAATGCAGAAAGTAAAACAAAAACAGTTCCAACAGTAAAGCCGAATTTCTTAACTGACTTTTCTGAACAATTTAAACTCTTTAATTCGTTTACAACATCTTTAATCAAGCTCATACTTCTGTTTCCAGTCTATTGAATCATGAAACTCTGGCTGTTCTTCTTTGTAGAGAATATAATTGCCAAGCGTAAGTACATCAATCTCAGTACGCATAAAGCATTTGTATGCATCAAGCGGAGATTCTACAATAGGTTCACCTCTTACATTGAAAGAAGTATTAACAATAACCGGGCAGCCGGTTTTTTCGTAAAATTTAGTAATCAATTTATGATAGAGAGGATTATCATTTTTGTGAACTGTCTGGACACGTGCTGAATAATCCACATGAGTTACAGCAGGGATTTGGGAACGCACGATATTTAGTTTTTCGATTCCCCAAAGCAGTTCTTCATCTTTAGTCATTAAGCGTTGTTTTTCTTTTTTCACATCTGCAACAATAAGCATGTAAGGACTTTCTCTATCCAGCTCGAACCAGTCAGAAACTTTTTCTGCTAACACAGTAGGAGCAAAAGGACGGAAGCTCTCTCTATATTTTATTTTGAGATTCATTTTCTTCTGCATTTCTGGAGAGCGGGCATCGCCAATAATTGATCTTGAGCCGAGTGCTCGCGGACCAAACTCCATTCTTCCTTCAAACCAACCTATAATTTTTCCATCTTCTAATAGATTGGCAATCTGAGTTACTAATTCATCTTCGGTAACCTTATGCGCTGGAATTTTATAAATCTTTAAGAACTCTTTTATTTCTTCATCGGAATATTCAGTTCCAAAGTAAGAACCCTTTTGTAGATCTCTTCCACTTTTTTTAATCATAGGTTGATTTAAGTAGTGATGATAGACTGCAAGAGCAGCGCCTAAAGCGCCTCCTGCATCACCGGCGGCGGGCTGTATCCATATATCTTCAAATATATTTTCACGCAGAAGCTTTCCGTTAGCAACACAATTAAGAGCAACGCCGCCTGCAAGACATAAATATTTTTCTTGAGTAACTTTTTTAACATGATGTGCCATGCGAATCATAATTTCTTCTGTAACATCTTGAAGTGAGCGGGCAATATCCATTTCTCTTTGAGTAAGCAGCGATTCCGGCTTTCTTGCTGGTCCATCAAACAAGGAATCAATTTTCGTGTTAGTCATTGTTAAGCCGGTGTTGTAATTAAAATAATCCATATTCATTCTAAACGAGCCATCATCTTTCAAGTCAATCAGGTTATCGTAAATTGTTTGAACATATTTTGGCTCGCCGTAAGGAGCTAAACCCATCACTTTGTATTCTCCAGAATTAACTTTGAACCCAGTGAAATAAGTAAGTGCCGAGTATAACAAACCGAGTGAATGCGGATAATGTAATTCTGAAAGTAATTCTACTTTATTTCCTTTTCCAATTCCAAAAGAAGATGTTGCCCATTCTCCAACGCCATCAATTGTTAAAAATGCTGCGCGCTCGTATGGTGATGGAAAAAAAGCCGAAGCCGCATGCGATTCATGATGTTCCGGAAAAAGAATTTTTCCTTCGTAATTCAATTCTTTAGCAATGCTGTCCTGCATCCATATTTTTTCTCTCAGCCAAAGAGGCATTGCCATTATGAAAGATTTTATTCCTTTACCTGGATAACTCAAATATGTTTCAAGAAGCCGATTGAACTTGAGAATAGGTTTATCGTAAAAAGCAACTGCTTCAAGCTGTTCTGCTTTTATTCCTGAATAAGAAAGACAAAACTCAACAGCATATTTTGGGAAGTTGTGATCGTGCTTAATTCGAGTAAAACGTTCCTCTTGAGCGGCAGCAATAATTTCTCCATCTTTTAACAAGCATGCTGCTGAATCATGATAATAAGCTGATATGCCGAGTATGTACTTACTCATTCTTTCCTTTGTTAATAAATAAGCCGCTTCCAAATGAAGCGGCACAAAATTAAATTAATTTTCACTTTTTAAAAAACTGATTCGTAGAGATTTTTGAATTAGAATTTTCTTGTCTTTCTAATCATTCTTACTTATTGGCAACTCTAAAACTAAAAATGCTTGTCGTTCTGCAGAGCGGAGCGTTTTCTTTCAAAAATTTAAAGCTGAAGTTCCGGATCCGATTAATCGGATCCGGAAGGACAACTATATAGAGATACCTTAAACTAATTTCAGCTTATTCAACAGTTACACTCTTAGCCAAATTTCTTGGCTGGTCAACATTTAGCCCTTTCTTAACTGCAATATGATAAGCGAGTAATTGTAACGGTATAACTGTAAGAATCGGCATCAACATACTGTGTGTTTGCGGAACTCTAATTACATGATCTACCATTTTTTCTATTTGGTTATCATCCTCGCTTATTATAGCAAGGATTCTTCCCTTTCTTGCACGCACTTCTTGAATATTGCTCACTACTTTATCATATACATAATCTTTTGTAGCGATAAAAACAACAGGCATATTCTCATCAATTAAAGCAATTGGTCCATGCTTCATTTCGGCTGCCGGATAGCCTTCTGCATGTATGTAAGAAATTTCTTTTAACTTGAGCGCACCTTCTAAGGCTACCGGGAAATTGTAGCCGCGTCCTAAATACAAAAAATTTTTAGAATCAATATATTGTTCGGCAAGTTTCTCAATCAAATCATTCTGTTTGAGAATAGCTTCAATCTTGCCATTTAAGTTTTGCATTTCAGAAATAATTTCCTGCCCTTTTTGCAGACTCAAATATTTTGCTCGAGCAATAAGAAGAGTAATTAAAGAGAGTACAACTAATTGAGCAGTAAAAGCTTTTGTAGATGCAACGCCAATTTCTGGGCCGGCGTGAATGTAAACTCCGGCGTGGCTTTCGCGGGCAATAGAACTGCCCACAACGTTGCAAACACCAAGACAAAGCGCGCCTTTCTTTTTTGCTTCTTTAAGCGCAGCAAGTGTATCGGCGGTTTCGCCGCTTTGAGAGATAAAAATTACAGTATCATCTTTGGTAATAATCGGGTTTCTATAACGGAACTCCGAAGCATAATCAACTTCTGTAGGAATTCCAGTGTACTGTTCGAGCATGTATTCGCCAACTAAGCCTGCATGCCAAGAAGTACCGCAAGCAGATATAATTATTCTTCTTGAGTTTAGAATTCTCTCTTCAAAACCTTGCAGGCCGCCAAGCTTGGAAATGCCTTCATCAAAAACTAATCTGCCGCGCATCGAGTTGAAAATGGAACCAGGCTGATCCATAATTTCCTTTAACATAAAATGTGGATATCCGCCTTTAGTTATTTCATCAATTCCAACTTCAACCTGGTTGATCTCTTTAATAATGTCTTCGTCTTCAATTGTCTTAGTCCTAAAAGTATTTGCTGTGATCTCTGCTATTTCACCATCTTCTAAATAAACAACTTGTTTTGTATGAGCAATTAAAGCGTTCACATCGGAAGCTACAAAGTTTTCATTTTCGCCGATACCTATTACAAGTGGAGAGCCTTTTTTAGCAACAACTATTTTATCTTTTTCGCCGTTATAGATAACTGCTATTCCGTAAGTGCCTTCAACTTCATTTAGCGCATATCTTACTGCTTGAAATAAAGAATTCTTTAATTTGAGATAGTGATCTATGAGGTGCGCAAGTACTTCTGTATCTGTTTCGCTGATAAACTTATAGCCTTCTTCTTCAAGTCCTTTTTTAAGAGAAAGATAATTTTCGATAATTCCATTATGAATTATAAACAGCGTTTTATCTTTATTAACATGAGGATGTGCATTAGTAATACTTGGTTCTCCGTGTGTAGCCCAGCGCGTGTGTCCAATTCCTAAACTAGAATGAAGTTTTTCTTTATTAACAAGTTTTTCTAACTCATCTACTTTTCCTTTATTCTTAACTACTTTACAGTGAGCCGAGTTTATGATTCCAACTCCGGCAGAATCATAACCGCGGTATTCTAATCGTTTTAAGCCTTCAATTAAAATAGGTACACAGTTTTTTGAACCAATGTATCCAACTATGCCGCACATAGTTTCTCCTTAAATTATTCTTGCCGCAAATTATAAAAAAATCTCAGATTCTTTATGTATTAAAAATCTCTAAATTTTACCCAATAGATGACCATTAGTGATTGAGTAGTTTTATATTGCTTACGTTAAAGTTATTAAGACATTTAATTTTTACTCTAAATTCCACCGAATAAATTGCTTAACAGTGTTCATAAAAGACAAAAGAAAATCAGCACTTCTCTACACAAATTATTAGATAAACCAACTATATCCCTTTAAAAAGCTAACAATTCCATATAAATCACTATAAATGGTGATTGATGTCCATTCATCCTAAAATTAAATTTACAAGCGTTTAATAAACATAAAACTTATTTATACTAAAAAACATGGAGAAGGTATGAACATATTTCTGAAACTTTATTTTATGATACTATTTAGTGGTTTTTTAATAGCACAAGAGAAGGTGAATATATTAATCGAGCATGGAAGTGCTAACTATATTTCACAATCGCTTGATGATGAAAATCAAAGTAATTTAGAGACTGCCGGTAAAAACCAAAGTGATTTATACAAAAACACAAATGCGGGAAATCTTAAAGGAATTGTAATCTCGAAAGAAGACAATAGACCATTAATAGGTGCAAATGTTTTGGTATTAGGAACAGGTTTAGGTGCTTCAACTAACGAAAATGGTGAATTCTCAATTTCAAATCTTCCCGTAAAACAATATTCTGTGCAGATAAGTATGCTTGGTTATGAAGATGCAAGCTATAATTTGACCATTACAAATGGTGAATCTATTTCATTAAATATTGAATTAGAGCCAAAGCCCGTTGATTTACCTGTTGTTGAAATAACTGGTTCCAGCCGTTCAGTATTTATGAAAATTCCCGGTTCAGCAGAAGTAATATCTTCCAAAGCAATTATGTCTGCAAATCCAGTAGGATTTAACGAGGTTTTAAGAAAAGTTGGAATTTATGTGCGTGAAGAGGAAGGATTTGGAATGAGACCTAACATTGGAATACGTGGTCTTTTTCCAACAAGAAGCAGCAAAGTGCTTTTATTAGAAGACGGTGTACCATTTACACAAGCTCCTTATGGAGATCCAGCCGCATATTATCACCCACCTGTAACTCGTTTTGATAGAATTGAGGTATTAAGAGGAAGCGGTCAAATACTTTTTGGCCCGCAAACTATTGGCGGTGTAATTAATTATTTAACTCCTCCAACTCCGGAAAAAACAACCGGCTTTGCAAAGGTTATGAGTGGAAATAGAAATTATTTGTACGGACAGTTTGATTTTGGTTCTTCAATTGGGCCAGTTGGATTTAAGTTAGATTACACTCATAAAAAGGGACAGCTTGCAAGAGAAAACTCTTCCACAAATCTTAATGATATAACTGGAAAGTTTGTTTTCAAACTTGATGAACAATCTAAAGTAAGTTTGAAAGCAAGCTATTATAAAGAAACATCCAATGTAACCTATGCGGGGCTAACAAAAGTTGAATTTGATGAAAACCCATTTCAAAATAAATTTAAGGATGATTGGTTTTATGTAGATAGATATGGCGCTCATGCAATTTATGATAGGTATTTAGGTACAAAAGGCGCTGCTTTAGCTGTAAATGTATACGGTTACCAATATAAAAGAGATTGGTGGAGACAAGGAAACAATGGCGGTACAAATTCTACTAATCCAGGCAATACCCCTGGCGTTCGTACAGTTCTTAATCCAACCCGTAATGATGGACGAAACAGACTATACAAAGTATGGGGCATCGAGCCAAAGTTTCGTGCAAATCATACCTTATTTGGTGTTTTACACGAATTAGATTTTGGATTGAGAGCGCATTTTGAAATTCAAGATCGTAAACAGATTGAAGGGAACAGTTCAACTGCTAGAACCGGTACTTTGAGAGAAGATAACCTCCGTAATGCTGATGCTTATTCTTTGTTTTTGCAAGACAGAGTATTTTTAAGTAATCAATTGGTTCTCTCCGGCGGCGTTCGTGTAGAAAATGTTCATTATTCGCGTACAAATAATTTGAATAAAGCAACGGGAAAAACTTCTTTAACCGAAGTAATACCAGGTATTGGAATTACATATAATCCTCTATCAAATATTACACTTTATTCAGGTGTTCACAGAGGTTTTGCGCCGCCACGAGTTGAAGATGCAATTTCTAATGTAGATGGCTCTAGTGTGGAACTTGATCCAGAAAAAAGCTGGAATTTAGAATTAGGCATTCGCACAAAATTATTTGATAATTTGAATATCAATGCAACAATCTTTCAAATGAATTTTGAAAATCAAATTGTACCTGCTTCGATAGCCGGCGGTTTAAATACTGCACTAACAAACGCTGGTAAAACTATCCATCAAGGAGTCGAGTTTCGTTCAGAAACATTTTTGCCATTAGATACAGAAGCTCAACAACAAATAATTTTCGATTTAGCTTACACTTACCTTCCCACAGCAAAATTTAGCGGCGAGCGTTTTAGTGCTATTGATAGAAAAATTAAAGTTAGCGGCAACAGATTAATGTATGCACCAGAACATATTTTAACAACTTCTGCAGCTTTTGAACTGAGTACTGTTTTATTAGTTAGATTAGAAGCAGTTTATGTAAGCGAGCAGTTTAGCGATGATTTAAACACTATTACTATTACTCCAAACGGAAGGCAAGGCAAAATTCCTTCCCACACTATTTGGAATTTCTCCGGAAATTATACAATAAAACCATTGAATTTAACTATGGTACTGACTGTTAAGAATATATTTGATAAAGTTTATCTTGTTGATTTATCGCGTGGTATGCTGCCCGGCAATCCGCAGTTAATTCATTATGGGTTAGAGTGGAATTTCTAATTTTATTGCAGCCTGCTATATTGATTGCAGGCTGCTAATTTTTCTAAATCTCCATTCAATCTCTAATGAGTTATTATTCTCACATTAGTTTAAATCGTTTTTGTGGATTATCAAATACAACGTCTTTCGGATCAAATTTTTTTGGATCAAACTCTCCGCCTAACCATTCGAGCATTTCATTGTAGTCTTCGTTTTTAGGATTTCTCAAGACTTTTAATAAATCGTAGTAGCCGTAAATTCCGCCACAATCTTCCGGCGGGCACGCCATTTTTCCATCAATACATTTTGGATATTTCTCATCCACTGCAGCTTGCAAAATTTTCTCAAACTTGACTGTATGTATCCACGAATCCCCAAAATCATACTCATATCTTGCCTTGCAGTTATTTTCATTAAAATATTTCGATATTTTCACTGTATGGTCAGCTAAAACTTCTCTATAAAGCAAATCAATATCTTCATCGAGTATCCCAATTTCGATTAGACGATCCGTTACCGGGTCTTTCATATTAAATGAATGAAGATGATAATCGAGCCAGCCCATTGAATCTTGAATAGCAACGTGCAAATCCCAAAATGAATAATTGAAGGGACTAATATTCTTCTCCAAATTGATGGCTTGGAACCTTCCAACTTAATTTTAAATTGATAAACCTCACTTAAATTTTTACTCATAATGCAATCCTAAAAAAAGTTTTAAAATATGATTCACTAACACAAACGTAAAAAACATATTTTAAGAAATAACGTAAAGCAGCAATTCTGTTCCGAACATTGTTTGGCAGCGGCAGCTTCATCGTGAGATAAGCAAAGGCTCAACTTTCAGCAGTTTTTTTTAGATGTTTCGTCCGCCGAAGACAAAACCTAACATAACAAAAGTCCTGAGCTGATTAACAACAGCTAATTACTTTGCTCCTAATTTCGATCATTTCATATCAAGCCAAAACAGTTAAAACAATTTCTTTTTAATTTCTTCCGAATAATAGTTTTCTTGATAGTGCAGCTTATTATCGTGAGTGTAACCTACTTCGTTCACAATTATATCAACAGACAGATTAAGCTTTTCATTTGCACAGCCATTTCTATAGTAGTTTTTTATCCAAGACTGATTACTGTTAGAGTGTGCTCTTAACCGATTTACTTTTTCGATTTCAGAATTAAGTTCTTCTCTCGAATCATAAGAAAAACCATCGGCAAAAATTCTGCCAAGCCTTGCTATCAACTGCCAGTTTGTATAATCATTCACAGACTTAACAACTCTACCAGATTCTTGAACAACATTATCTGCGCGTGTGTAGCTTCCCTCTTCTTCTATGTAAGAAGAAACCGGGAAAACTAAATCTGCACTTTTTGTTGTTTTATTGTTGTAAGGTTCAAAAACAATTTTGGAGTTTATCTTCGAATAAATCTCGTTTAACTTTTCATCGTTCGCTGGGTCTTCGCCAAAAACTAAGGCAAGTTTAATTTTCTTTTCGATAAGTTTAGTGAGCAAGTCATCAGTTAAATCTGGCAGTTGAGCATTCCACAATTTGGAAATTTGCTCAATCTGTTTTTTATTTTCTTTTGTTACAAAACCCGGAAGATAATTTTGATTAGTGCCAAGCTCCATCATTCCGGCAGAGTTGTTATGCTTTCTCAACAAAACAATTCCATTGCCATTCTTACCGTGCCTTCCGCTCAGAATCAGATAATTTGCAATACTTCTTAAATTTTCAGCAGAAGCATTTTCGTTGGAATCTATGTTGTATATGAAAACGATCTTGTTTTGATCGTTATTTAACAAAGAATAAAACTGATTTAGTTTTTCAGCGGCAACTAAAGACTGCTCTGCTGTATCAATAGTGTGGTTAAGAATTTCCACTATTGCCGCTTCAAGATTTGTAACTTTATTTTTTGCTGAATCGCTAATTAAATTATTCTTAATAAGCTGTTTGGAAACTTCAATAAGAATAGAAGCACTGCTTCCCTTTTTTGCATCAATCCAAAGATCGGCAGTCTTAGATAGGCTTATTTCCGAAGAGTTAATTAGAACAACTTTTGCTCCTCGTTTCTTTGCTTCTTTAATTTTAAGCTCAAGTACTAAATTGTCTTCGGTAAGATTTGATTCTACAACAACAATAATATCCGCTGAAGAAATATCATCGAAATCTGCTGTTGAAGATGTAAAACCAAAAATATCATCTAAACAATTTTGCGAAGCTGATTTACTTAGATATGTAAAACTTGAGATGTTATTATTCTTGAAGCCAGTTCTTGCTAATTTTTGAAGCAGATACAATTCTTCGTTGGAAAGTTTAGGAGAAGCAAAAACTGCAACAGATTCTTTTCCGTACTTTTCTATGGATGAACGAATTAACTTTTCGGCTTGCGTAAAAGCATCTTCTAAACTAATTGTATGCAGCTCACCATTCATCTTCGCTTGCGGAAAGAAAAGTCTATTCTTTTCATATAAATATCTGTAGCCAAATCTACCTTTGCTGCATAGAAATCCTTTGTTATGCGAACCTTTTATTTCTTCTGTAGAGTTTGAGACAAAGAAAATGTCATCATTAATTTTTTTGAAATTTACTTTGCAGCCTATAGAACAGAAGCTGCAAACAGTATCATAATTTTCTTTTTCGAGAGTGCCTAAAATTTTAAACGGATATTTTTCGGCAATAGAGCCGGTTGGGCATACATCTATGCAATTTCCGCAAGCTATGCAGTTTGTTGCAAGAAGCGGTCTTTCCATTGCCGGTTTAACTACAGATTTAAACCCTCTGTAAACAAAACCAAGCGCAGAAACTTGTATTACATTGCTGCAAACACGAACACATTTTCCGCAGCTTATACACTTGTTAGAATCAATTGCAATAAATGGATGGCGGTTATCAACTTTATACTTGTTTACCGAGCCTATAAGTTTTGTTACATCAACTTCATACTCATCGCAATATTGACGTAGGGTGCAATCGGCATATTCAGAGCAGCCGCATTCTAAACATCTTCCGGTTTCACTTTCGCACTGATGCTCAGAAAAAGTTTTTTCTACTTCTTTGAACGAGTGGATTCTTTCTTCAACTTCAAGCTCTTCTAATTTTTCTCTTGCTAATTTTTCAAACTGTTCAAACTCACTTTCTTTTATTGTAGAAAGTTTATGCTTGAGACTATAAAATTTATGCGGCGCTTTTCTTGCATGTCCATAAGTTATATAACTCATAATAGCTTGCGCAGCTTTTCTTCCTTGAGCAATAGAAGTTATTGCAGTAAGCGGCCCGGTTACAACATCGCCGCCGGCAAAAACACCGGGAATTGTTGTCTCTTGTGTATCGGTATTTACAATCATCGTTCCCCATTTTTCGAGCATTATGTCATTATCGTAGCTAATAAATGTAGTATCAACCGCCTGTCCAATTGCGCTTATCAAGTAATCGCATTCAACAACAAACTCAGAACCCGGAATTGGCACCGGCTTTGGTCTTTCGCCAGGTTTGCCTTCTTCGAGACCCATTTGTAAACATTCAATTCCTTTAAGAACCCCATCTTCTGCTACAAGAGATTTTGGATTTGTAAGAATTAAAAACTCAACGCCTTCTTTTTGTGCAGCTTCAATTTCTTCATGATGAGCCGGCATTTCTTTGATGCTTCTTCTGTAAACTATTTTCACTTTTTCTGCGCCGCATCGCACTGCTGTTCTTGCTGCATCAAGTGCTGTATTACCGCCGCCAACTATAACAACAGTTCCGTTAAGTTCTGGTACATTGTTAAGCATAACTTCGCGCAAGAAATCAATTCCACGGTAAATGCCTTTTATTTTTTCTTCACCTTCTAAACCAAGTTTGCTTGCTTTATGAGCGCCAACAGAAATGAAAACAGATTCATATCCACTGCTAAGTAAATCTTTTATACTAAAGTCGGTCCCAAGTTCAACATTTGTTTTTGCTTCAACGCCTAAATCTAAAATCCAACTGATTTCAGAATCTAAAATATTCTTAGGCAGTCGGTATTCTGGAATGCCATAGCGTAACATTCCGCCAAGCTTAGGAAGTTTCTCGAAAATTGTAACTGAGTAACCTTCGGTAGTTAAGTAATAAGCACAAGTTAATCCGGCAGGTCCGCCTCCAATAACAGCAACTTTTTTATTCTTTTTCTGCTTGAGTTTTGGGTTCCATTTATCCTTAGCATCAAAATCTGCAACGAATCTTTTCATAGCATTAACTGCAACAGATTCATCAACATAATTTCTTCGGCATGCATTTTCGCAGTCGCGCACACAAACTCTGCCTATTGAGAGCGGCAATGGATTGTTATACTTAATTACTTTTAATGCTTCTTCATACTGCCCCATAGATATTAGAGCAATGTAAGATTGGGCATCTACGCCAGCTGGACAGTTATTCATGCAAGGTCCAATACAATCGGCATAATGATTGGACATAATCAGTTCGAGTGCAGTTTTTCTTGTAGAAACAATCCGTTCGCTTCGCGTATAAATATTCATGCCGCTTGTAATTTTTGTAGCGCATGATGGGACAAGTTTACTCATTCCTTCAATTTCAACAACACATAAATAACAAGCAGTAAAATGCTCTAAGCGGTCATCGTGGCATAGTGTTGGAATTTCATCAAGTTTATTTTCTTTAACAACTTGTAGAATTGTTTTATCTGGAGCTGCTGAAACTTCTTTATTGTTTATTGTTAGAGTAATTTTTTCCATTGTGCGCCTCAGTTTTTGATAACAGCATCAAGATTGCAAACATCGAAACACTTACCACATTTAGTACACAATCCTTGATTGATAAAGTGAACTTCTTTTTTCTTTCCAGTAATTGCTCCGGTAGGACAAGTCTTTACGCAAAGACCGCAGCCTTTGCAATAGATTTCACTAATGTCATATTCAATTAGAGCATTGCAGTTATGCGCTGGGCATTTCTTTTCGCGGATGTGTGCTTCATATTCTTCACGAAAATATTTTAGAGTGGTTAGAACAGGATTTGGTGCAGTTTGTCCTAAGCCGCATAAGCTTGCAGATTTAATCTTATCAGATAAATCTTCAAGCAATTCAATATCACCTTCTTTTCCTTCGCCTGCAGTAATTCTTTCAAGAATCTCAAGCATGCGCTTTGTACCCAAACGGCAGAAAGTGCATTTACCGCAAGATTCGTTCTGTGTAAAATTCAAGAAATACTTTGCTAGATCAACCATGCAAGTTGTTTCATCAAGAACAATTAAACCACCGGATCCCATAATTGCGCCAGTACTTGTAATTTCATCGTAATCAATTTTTAGTTCGCCCAAACTTGCTGGAATGCAGCCGCCAGATGGGCCGCCCATCTGAACTGCTTTAAACTTTTTATCTTCTTTAATTCCGCCGCCGATACCAAAAATTACTTCATTGATTGTCATTCCCATAGGAACTTCAACAAGACCACTCTTTTTAATTTTACCTGCGAGTGCAAACACTTTTGTACCTTTGCTATTTTCAGTTCCTAGCGAATCATATTTTTCCCAGCCGTTAAGAATTATCCAAGGCACATTTGCAAAAGTTTCTACGTTGTTAATGTTTGTTGGCTTGCCCCATAAACCAGAAACAGCCGGAAATGGAGGACGAAGTCTTGGAACACCGCGCTTACCTTCAATCGAAGCCATCAAAGCTGTTTCCTCTCCACAGACAAATGCGCCGGCACCTTCTTTAATCTTAATTTCCAAATTGAAATTAGAGTTGAAGATTTTCTTTCCAAGAAATCCTTTTTCGTAACATTGAGCGATAGCAATTTTTAATCTCTTAATTGCAAGCGGATACTCAGCGCGTACATATATGTAACCTTCATCAGCGCCAATTGCAAATGCGGCAATCATCATTCCTTCAAGAACAGCGTGCGGGTCGCCTTCAAGAATGCTTCTATCCATAAATGCGCCCGGATCGCCTTCATCGGCATTACAGATTACATATTTTTTATCCGCTTGAGTGTTGAAAGTAAATCTCCATTTCATCCCAGTAGAAAAACCGCCGCCACCTCTTCCTCTCAATCCAGATTTCATAATCGTGTCTATCACTTCTTCGCGTGAGAAGTCTTGTAAAACTTTTTGAATTGCGTCATATCCGCCAATTGCAATGTATTCTTTAATAACGGCAGGATTAATCTCTCCGCAGTTTCTTAAAACAATTCTTTGCTGATCTTTTAAGAAGCTTTCTTCTTTAGAAATTGTATCGCTTTTGATGATCCATTTCTCAACCGGATTATTATTAAGAATGTGTTCTTTAATAATTTTGCCAACTCTATCAACCGTAACCTTTGAGTACAAGAAACTTTTGTTTTCCCATTCAATTTCAACAAGAACTTCTTCATAGCACATACCGTTGCAGCCAGTCTCACTCAACTCCGCAGTAACAGAATGTTTTAGCAGCTCATCTTTAAACTTGTTATAAACTAATTCTCCGCCGGCAGAAATTCCGCAAGTACCCAAACCAACTTTAATTCTTTTCATTTGATCTCCGAAGTAGTTTTGCTGCGAAAATTCTTTAATGTTTTTTGGAGTTTGCTTGTAGTGAGATTTCCGAAAGTTTCGTTGTTAATCATCATTACAGGCGCAAGAGAGCAGCAGCCAAGACAAGCAACAGAAAGTAAAGTGAATGTGCCATCTTCTGAAGTTTCATTTACTGTTACGCCAAGCTGTTCTTCAAGTTCTTGTAGAACGGTTTTAGCGCCATTTACGTGGCACGCTGTCCCTTCGCAAATACGAATTATATTTTTGCCAAGCGGTTTTAATCTAAATTGAGAGTAGAAAGTAATTACTCCATAAATATCTGCAACTGGAGTTCCTTCTAACTCGCTTATATATTCTATTACATTTTCGGGGATGCAGCCGTAAGAATCCTGTGCAGATTGAAGCAGAGAAATCAAAGATCCTTTCTGCCCGTATTTATTGATGAGATCAATTTTGAAATTGTGTATTTCCTTTTTCTCATTAAGGTTATTTAGTTCGAACATAATTGCACCAAGTGAGTAAATTTAAACAAAACGCTCTAAGCCCTATTTACGTAGAGCCAGAGCGCAGTAGAAACAATTTATGAGCCTACTATAAAAAGCCATGATCATTATTAAAAAAACATTGTTTTTGGCTTGTCCACCATCTTGCCCGCCCGCCGTTTTATGGAGGGTTGGGCGGGTTAGATTCGGCTCATTTATATTTATTTGAATCACAAAATATCCGGTACGGTTGAAAATCTTACTCGTAAAGTTTGATAAGTGGAAGTTTTTTTACTTTGAAAACTCCGTTTATTGTAGCTGCATAATTTGAAATAAACTTATCAGTCTCGGCGAAAGAGCTAAAGCATAATTCTACTATTAAATTATATTTACCATTAACAGCGTAACAAACATTAACGCACTTACTCCGCAGCAGTTCTTTTGCAATATCAACAAGTTTGGCATCATCAACTAACATTATTAATAAAGAAGAAACTGTAACTGCTTCAGCTTCTTTTGAAATCGAGTACAGTTCAGTTACTTTCAAGCAGCTCACGTTAGAAACTTCATCAACAGAGATTAGCTTCGTTTCCAAATCAGAGAAAGAAAACTTATCGCAAGTCTTTTCTACTATCAAAATAATTTCCGCTTCGCCTTTGGAGGCAAAACTTTGTTTAACATTATCTAATGAATTAAACTTGTTTAACACAGTAAAGTAATTTGCGCCACTCTTTACTTTAACTAAAAAGTAAGCATTTTCATTTTCGCGAATAACTGTTGAGATTTCTACCGGTGTTGAGTCAGTACTTGCTTCTATATTTTTAGTATTTAATGAAAACATAATTCTCAATCTTAATGAAAAGGTATATATCAAGACATTCTTATCGAAAAAATAAAAACTTTTTGTTAATTCTGTAACGCTTTTTTTACGAGTACCAACACTAAACACTATTAAAGACTTAATGCTTGTAAACTCTTATTCACAAATATAATCGAGTATAAAAAGAAGGAGTTGATTCTATTAGCTTCGTATGCTGGTTTGCTCGATGTTATCAGTTGAGCTGCTATAAAAAGCAGAACCAAGCCACAAAGAGGCGGTTTGCGTCAAAATTGTATTTAGAGTGTTAAGGTTATCTCTAAAAACCAACTACTTTAAAAAAGTACACTGAGAAACACAGACTCGCCTGCTAAAGACATGGCTGACACCCAACGTTTCAATTGTAATATTTCATATAATATGATTAAGAAGTGGAATTATTTGTGGGCATCTTTAAAAATTACAACATCCATGCAAACTTGCTTTTCTTTTGGTACTTAGCGTTAAATTTAACCCAAATTTTCCATTAGGAAAATTTGCCATACGGGCCGACAAGCCCGCCTGCTACGGGCAGGCATTAACTCATTTATAGTAAACCCAAATTTTCCATTAGGAAAATTTGCCGTACGGGCCGACAAGCATTAAGTCATTTATAGTAAATAACTTATGTAAGATTTTTAATTTATAAAGCCA
>WPAE01000403.1:420-1405 GCA_009773205.1 Ignavibacteria bacterium | reverse complement strand
TAAAAATAGTTGGCCTAATAGCGACTTTAGCCCGACCATACCCAAAAATTAAATTTTTAACATTCGTTATCGATCTATCTCCAAAACTATCGAATGTTTTGGGTAAGCAATAATATTGCTAGGTGCGGCCCAGCGGCCCATGTAAGAATCTGCAATAATATAGGTGGGGACGCAAGGTCTAGGAATAGTTGGCCTAATAGCGACTTTAGCCCGACCATACCCAAAAATTAAATTTTTAACATTTGGTATCGACCTATCTCCAAAACTATCGAGTGTTTGGGGGAAGTCGTAATAGGGCTGAGTGCGGCCTATGGTCCCACGTAAGAATCTGCAATAATATTGGTGGGGACGCAAGGTCTAGATATTGTAGGCCTAAAAGATACTTTAGCCCGCCCATACCAAAAATCAAATTTTTAACATTTGGTATAGACCTATCTCCAAAACTATCGAATGTTTAGGGTAACCCGTAATAAGACTCCGTGCGGCCCATTGTCCCGCGTTAGAATCTCAAAAAATATAGGCGTGAACACGAGGTCTAAATATAGTTGGCCTAATAGCGACTTTAGCCCGACCATACCCAAAAATCAAATTTTTAACATTTGTTATCGATCTATCTCCAAAACTATCGAATGTTTTGGGTAAGCCATAATATTGCTACGTGCGGCCCAGCGGCCCATGTAAGAATCTGCAATAAAATAGGTGGGGACGCAAGGTGTAGGAATAGTTGGCCTTAATGCGACTTTAGCCTGAACATACACAAAAATTAAATTTTTAACATTTGGTATCGACCTATCTCCAAAACTATCAATATTTGGGGTAACCCGTAAGCTGGCTACGTGAGGCCCATGGTCCCACGTAAGAATCTGCAATAATATAGGTTGCACGCAAGGTCTAGGTATAGTTGGCCTAATAGCGACTTTAGCCAGACCATACCCAAAAATTAAATTTTTAACATTTGGTATCGACCTATCTCCAAAACTATCGA
>WPAE01000403.1:0-390 GCA_009773205.1 Ignavibacteria bacterium | reverse complement strand
ACGTAAGAATCTGCAATAATATTGGTGGGGACGCAAGGTCTAGGTATAGTAGGCCTAATAGAGACTTTAGCCCGCCCATACCAAAAATCAAATTTTTAACATTTGGTATCGACCTATCTCCAAAACTATCGAATGTTTAGGGTAACCCGTAATAACACTCGGTGCGAGCCATGGTCCCGCGTTAGAATCTCCAATAATATAGGCGTGAACACTAGGTCTAAAAATAGTTGGCCTAAAAGCGACTTTAGGCCGATAATACCCAAAAATCAAATTTTTAATACTTTTTATCGATCTATCTCCAAAACTATCGAATGTTTGGGGGAAGTCGTAAGAGGTCTGGGTGCGGCCCATGCTCCCACGTAAGAATCTGCAAAAAGATAGGTGGGGAGG
>WPAE01000402.1 GCA_009773205.1 Ignavibacteria bacterium | reverse complement strand
TGTCATACAAAATCGGCACGCTTTTGTACCTGCTCGAACAACCACGATTGAGACGTACCACTTACCAATAAGCTTCACTAACTCGATTGTCCATAAAGCACCATCGTCTGGATGCTCGAAAAAGACTCTGCTCATGCCGGTATATGTTGCCACATTATCGTGGTTGACGAACTCCATCGCTAGTTCAAAGTGTTAAATATGAAAGAGTTTTCAAAATGGCGGATGACCAGAGCAGAATTCAAATTGTGGGGAAATGGAATTTCCAGTGATGCTATTAATAGAACTGACCTACTTTTGTAATGGTTATGAAGAAAGAGGGCGTGTGTCTTATTACATTATGTGTGCACGTGTACATGATAATGAGGTGACGTCATGGTTTTTCCAAACATCACATCTAGTTTACATTACACTGGTGGCGATTGTGTATATTAATGTATGAAATGTTCTCAAATAATAATACACACGGTTAATGGTAGTGGGCTAGTAACCTTGAATAGCAAACCCGAAAATTAGATACTATGTGTTTTAGAGCCTCTACCAAGTTGTATCACTCCTTAAAATTGTGTTTGATGGTCTAATATAGGTTTTAAACGATTCTCTATCTAATGGTATGATTTTTATTAAAAAATAAAAATTGAAAAAATTTTGAAAAAATTTTACAAGTTCATACTGATCAGATTTGGTCATGTTTGAGTTCTCCTCGCGTCTTATTTGTTGAGTTTGGTTGACTCACTTCTATTTCATTGGATAGAGCGGACTCGATTGTACTAGAAACACCTCTGAGCCGACCTTCCAACACTTTTGATTTGCTTGTGACTGGGGACAAAGTAGTACTTTTACATGAGGATAATAAATTTTGAACTTTTTTTTTCTTGCATGTTAAAATTATTTTTGATGTGCTACAATAGGTTTTCAATGATTCTCTATCTAATGGTATCATTTTTATTAAAAAATAAAATTTGAAAAAATTTTGAAAAAATTTTACAAGTTCACTTTTTGACTTTTTATGTGGTTTTAGGCCATGTTTGGGGTATCGTGTTGCCAAATTGGTGCGTCCTGTGTGTCTCTCTTGTATTCCATTGGATAGAACTAGTGTTCCTGTCTAGGAAAACACCTCGAGCGGGCGGGCGGGCTCCCCGGCGGCGGCTGGGCCCGGGGACTTATAAAACTACCCAAAAGGTCAAAAAA
>WPAE01000401.1 GCA_009773205.1 Ignavibacteria bacterium | reverse complement strand
TATTACCCTGTGCGGAAGTTGGCCCAAATACAAATTATCAAATTCTTGCCTAAGCGTGCCAATCGGAACATGAAGGGTTTTTGTCCTAATTGTAGGAAACACTATTTGGTAGCTCATTCCTGAGTGGACCAATTGTTGCTGCGAAACAAGCAAATGGCTGCCCATTTCACGAGTGCGTGCCCAAAATCGGATGCTCTGTATTTGATAGCGATAAACCCCGTTACCACTGTTCATCAAGACAACTGCATCGCAATTTGGGATTAGGCGTATGCGTATGTCAGTATTGGGCGGTATGTCAGCTTCTTGATTAAATAAATCTAGTCTAGGGCGTAGAATTAGTCGATGAGAGCGCGAATTTGTAAACCATTCTGCACGTGCCACAAGCCCAGCATTATGTCCATCATGTGCATTAGGATCATTAACATGCCCACTTGTATCTATTAGCCAGCCTTCCATAATCTTTCGTTTGGTAAGAGAATTTATTGACGTATTAAGTAAAATGTCCATGTATGCACGGTAATGATAATGATTTGTAGGTTCAGTAATTTGTTTTCCATTTAGGTAGAGCTCAATATTTGAGAACATCGTATGCGCCATTAAATTTGCTGGACCAACTGGTGCATCATTAGCGAGATTAGATCCATCCAAGTTCGTAATTTTTACTTGAATATCAAAATAGCTATCCGTTAGTGAAACGTAAAATAGACTTGTGCCAGGTACTAGAAATTCTATCGGAGATCCGATATTGAGTGCGGAAACCGGGGAAAAATCTCTTTCGTATTCTCTTTCTACACTTGCTTCATTACCAAGCGTAGAAATATAATTACTTGTAGTTGAGCTATCCATAATTCTTTTTTAAAAGTTTATAATTTTAGACTTTGTGCTTCTTTTCTTTTTAATAGATCGGTGTTGCTTTCTTTTCAGAGTTCTCGAATGCTTTCGTTTATGCTTTTTGATGCTCTTTTTTACCTCCTTATATACTAGTTTCTTGCTCTTCGGTGG
>WPAE01000400.1 GCA_009773205.1 Ignavibacteria bacterium | reverse complement strand
GTCTTTGGACTTCATTTTGTTGTTTGGCCGATGGCACCAGTGTTTTGCAATTATCAGGCTGAATTTCTTCTTTAGTTGATAGATGAATGGTGAAAAGGTGGTACACCTGTACTCTGCTGTCCCTTTTGGATTTGATCGTCTCACTCTTGGAGCGTGGCTTGAGGAATTTCGGCTTATTTTTCGATACCGAAGAGAAACGATAGTTAGCATTTTCATTGTTTGCAGTAAAATTCGAGAGTCGTCTTGCACCGTAGGACATCTATCGTTTTATTATAAAAGATAGTATTCCACTCTCCTGATCTGAGCTGGTGCTGGCACTCCCTCCGCATGAGAGTGGAATACTAGGTTTTATAATAAAACGCTAGAGGTCTTGCACCGTAGGACGGTCTTGCACCGTAGGACGGTCTTGCACCGTAGGAGGGTCTTGCACCGTAGGACATCTATCGTTTTATTATAAAACATAGTATTCCACTCTCCTGATCTGAGGTGGTGCTTGCACTCTCCCTCCGCATGAGAGTGGAATACTAGGTTTTATAATAAAACGCTAGAGGTGTTGCACCGTAGGACATCTATCGTTTTATTATAAAACATAGTATTCCACTCTCCTGATCTGAGGTGGTGCTGGAACTCTCCCTCCGCTCGAGAGTGGAATACTATGTTTTATAATAAAACGCTAGACATCATTTTGATTTCACTTGCATTTAATTGTCTAGCCCAAGCTTGAAAACAATAGGAGATGGGTGAAATGAAATCCGACTCATCATCATATCGGCCAAGAGCGATTGATTTCCTAAGAGAAAAACGACTAATTTCTACATCATTAGCTCGTCATTATGCATATAAATACGGAGCATGCAAGAAAATGTATCAAGAAGTTAAATGTTATATTGAAATCATATGACTGCCTTGTCGCTGTACCAACTGGCCGATGTACCAACCGGCCGATGTACCAACAATGGAGTGAATTAGTATTCAATTTAATTGTTTCTGCTAATTATTTTTGC
>WPAE01000399.1 GCA_009773205.1 Ignavibacteria bacterium | reverse complement strand
TATTTATTTCTCCTAATTATTTTTTCAGTTTCCATTTTTCAAAATTATTAAAATAAAATTATTTTTTGATGTATTCGGATAGGGGGAGGTTCGGGGCACACAGCCACACAAAAATTAGCGCACAAAATTAATTCCATGATTTTTTATAAATAGTTTAAAAAGTCAAAAATGTATAGATATTTGGGTCTAGCCCTGAAAAACATTGGGTAGGTGGGGCAAATATGTGGGTAGCATAGGGAAATTATATATCACAAATTTTCTCTCATCATTCTACACAGGAATCTGCAATAAAAATGCAGGAAAAATATTACCCTGAATTATGAAAAATAGTTTAAGACTGAAAATCTTAAAAAATTTCACAAAATGTATTATTTTCAATAGTTTTTGTACTTTTACATTGTCTTTTCGAGGGAGCCATGGGTCATATTATATATCAAAATTTTCCGCTCATCACCCCGCACACGATTCTGCAGGAAAAACGGTGAGAAAACCTTCACCTGATTTTTCAAAAATAGTTCAAGTTCAATTTTCAACTCAAAACACACATATGGCAGTAATATTGTAAACGATCTTATCACGATCGATATACTCTAGATGTATTTAGGCACACTCGCTTATACAATCAAATATTATGCCATACGATGTGGGGGATATTTTGCCCATCATAATAGGTGTCTCCTCTGATTTATACTGAGCATGTAACAGTGTATCTAGCGCTTACATGTCTAACAAGCATGTAAAATCTTATACATAGACATAGGAATAATAGTACTTCCTCAAAAGAATCCTTTTGAGAACTACAACAAAGTATAATCGTCTTGTACCTCCAATTAGGAGAAAATGATTATTCAGCATAGGCTCCAAACCAAGTGTACATAAGATGTGCACAATTTAGCCCCGGTAGAGTAGGTCTGAGACATAGGACTAGGAAACTATCATCCTGCTAGGGGGAATCCATTCATTGCATACCCCTCTGTAGATTGGAATCTTCATCAACCCAATCATTG
>WPAE01000398.1 GCA_009773205.1 Ignavibacteria bacterium | reverse complement strand
AAGCTTCTATATTCACAATTAGCAATCTATTGCCTACATTTGTATCAGCCCATCAGAGATGCCTACCTTGAACGAATTCAATTCCACACTCGAATAGAGTGGCGGCAGCAATTTCGGCATCAATGATGACTTTTCTTTTGCTCCGTTATTCAACGTATCAAAGCAAGGACATCTAGAACTAACATGCTACCTACCCAAGCAGGGATCAATATGTATTTGAGACGTATAGAACAAGGCCAAATGGGACTGAAAAAGCCCGCGGCAAAGGTGCGAGCAATGACACGTGGAGTTCGATTATATTCAGAAGCTAGATACTCGACAAACCATCCATTTTTTGGAAATGAATCGGTCTTGGGCTCTCATTTCTTTCTTTCTTTATTTCTTTTGACACTAGAAGTTAATAAATTATTCGTGAGAATAGTTTCATAAGGCGATCCGTTTTGGGAAGAGTAGCAGTAGCCCAAAATACATCGTAGGGGAGGGATTGCAGCAGCACACCATTGAGGCCGTGTCTCAGGAGAAAGACTTAGGAGTTACTTTCGATCAAAACCTCACCTTTCGATCCCATATTGAGTCAAAAATTAAGGTTGCGAGCAGAAGTCTGGCCCTGATTCGCCACTCCTTCAAATATCTGGACAAGAAGACCTTTATACTACTGTATAAATCCCTTGTTCGCCCACACCTGGAGTATTGCAGTCCGATCTGGAACCCTACCCTGCAATACATGGAACCCTACCCTGCAATACATCTGGAACCCTACCCTGCAAACGCGCAAAAATTTGCCACTAGGTTCCTTTAATCCTCTAGGTCTCTAGGCCACTAGGTCTCTTAATATCCTTTAGAATTATTAATGCTTTCCTATAACTCCCCAAACTCACCTTTATTGTTATTTAATTTAGCATTTTAAATAAAAATGAAAATTTTCAAATGTTTGCATATTTACATTAATTTTTCCACTGTTTTTAATATTTTCCTTAGCTTCCCCACCCCCGCCGAACCCCCTATAAG
>WPAE01000397.1 GCA_009773205.1 Ignavibacteria bacterium | reverse complement strand
AGCCCCCAGCGACATTAGCCACCGCGACAAAAGCCCCCATTATTGTTTAAAATGAATTGACTACATATATACATATTATAATATATTTCTCATTCAAGTAGCCAATTAATTGACAGTGAATTGCTCACTATGCGTGCATATTTTTTGCTGACTATTTCAAGTGATAATGAAACTAAGTTTGATATAATATTAGGTTAGGCATTTACAATGTTTTCGTCAATTGCAACAAGAAAATGGGTCCCATAACAAGAATGAAAAGATGTGCAAAAGCAGGTCCAATCTCGATGTGCATCTTCACAAATTTTAAAACTAAAATGGTCTTCACCAAACTAAAACTAAAATGGTCTTCACCAAACCATTTCCGAAGATGCACATCGAGTATACGAGTGTGAAGTTAGCGGGACAGGGAATCTAGAACAGGTTTATGGAAACCTTATTTACAATCAATTATTTATCAAAAATATTTCCCAGTTACGTGAAGAAAAATGCCACCGAAGCCAGCTGCTATAATTTGTTTTTTCATGGAAAAGTTTTTGTCCCGTTGTCCCGCTAACTTTCACACTCGTTTCGAGTATGGACCAGCTTTTGCACATCCTTTTCATTCTTGTTATTGCATCCATTTTCTTGTTGCAATTGACGAAAACATTGTAAATGCCTACCCTAATATTATATCAAATTTAGTTTCATTATCACTTGAAATAGTCAGCAAAAAATATGCACGCATAATGAGCAATTCGCTGTCAATTAATTGGCTACTTGAATGAGAAGTATATTATAATATGTATATATGTAGTCAATTCATTTTAAACAATAATGGGGGCTTTTGTCGCGGTGGCTAATGTCGTTGGGGGCTTATGTCGTGATCCCAAAAATATTATACACATTAGATTAGTCAAGAGCAGAACCCCCTCATTCCACTAAGATGGATTTTTTCTCTCTCCTTCCTTTCTTTAACTTGTCTTTTTAATCCTTTTATTCCTCGATTTCGGCTAAATTAATCTATTGTTCGATTTATCCTTGTGACAGACTGAATAATTTTTCGTTATTTCATTATCGGGTTGATTTTCTTTTTCTGTGCATTATTGTAAACTGCTAGAGCTGAATGTTTTTTTTTCTTTTAATTACAGGAAAACAGAAATAATTTCTCTGAACATTACCGCTAATGTATAATTCATTACCTACCTTACATCGTTATTTAGCATTAAAATTCCCACACCATTCCATAGGATCCTCGTTTTGTTTTCATTCCTCTTAGGTGCGATCGTACAAAGTCGTATATTTATAATCTAAATTCTAAGTTATGTTCAGCCTCATATGGTTAAATGAAAAGGGACCAGG
>WPAE01000396.1 GCA_009773205.1 Ignavibacteria bacterium | reverse complement strand
AGCGCGGAAATATTTCGCGAGCTTTTGGAAGAGCACCGAAATATTTTGCTATCTTTTGTAAGAGCGTGGAAATATTTTGAGAGCTTTTGGAAGAGCGCGGAAATATTTTGCGAGCTTTTGGAAGTGCGCGGAAATATTTTCGAGCTTTTGGAAGAGCCCTGAAATATTTTGCGAGCTTTTGCAAGAGCGCGGTAATATTTTCCTAGATTTTGGAAGAGCGCGGAAATAATTTGCGACCTTTTGGAAGAGCTCAAAAATATTTTGCTAGCTTTTGGAAGAGCGCGGAAATATTTTCCGAGCTTTTGGAAGAGCGCGGAAATATTTACCGAGCTTTTCGAACAGCGCGGAAATATTTTGCGAGCTTTTGGAAGAGCGCGGAAATATTTTGCGAGCTTTTGGAAGAGGGTGGAAATATTTTCGAGCATTTGTAAGAGCGCGGAAATATTTTCCGAGCTTTTGAAAGAGCGCGGAAATATTTTCCGAGCTTTTGGAAGAGCTCGTAAATAATTTGCAAGCTTTTCGAAGAGAGCGGAAATATTTTGCGATCTATTGCAAGTGCGCGGAAATAATTTGCGAGCTTTTGGAAGAGCGCGGAAATAATTTGCGAGCTTTTGGAAGTGCGCGTAAATATTTTCGAGCTTTTGCAAGAGCGCTGAAATATTTTCCGAGCTTTTGGAAGAGCGCGAAAATAATTTGCTAGCTTTTGGAAGAGCGCGAAAATATTTTGCGAGCTTTTGGAAGAGCGCGAAAATAATTTGCTAGCTTTTGGAAAAGCGCGAAAATATTTTGCGAGCTTTTGGAAGAGCGAGGAAATATTTTGCGAGCTTTTGGAAGAGCGCGGAAATATTTTGCGAGCTTTTGGGAGAGCGCGGAAATATTTTACGAGCTCTTGGAAGAGCGCGGAAATATTTTGGGAGCTTTTGGAAGAGAGCGGAAATCTTTTGCGAGCTTAAGGAAGAGTGCGGAAATATTTTGCGAGCTTTTGGGAGAGCGCGGAAATATTTTGCGAGCT
>WPAE01000395.1 GCA_009773205.1 Ignavibacteria bacterium | reverse complement strand
TTAATTTAACATGAGTAATTTCGGCAAATTTCTTGAATGATCTCAATAATTTTTCAAATTTTAATGAATTTTAATGCATATTTTTGAAAAATTACCCCAAATTTTAGGGCTTTGCCCAATAGTAAAATTTCGTTCCGATCCTTGAAAATATGACCTCCAAACATTTGGCGGACCCATCCTCAACCGAAAAATCCTGCAGGCATTACTGGGTCTGATTATATCATGGGTTAATCAATAAATTTTAACCAAAAATAAAACAGGCATAAATCCCTGAAAATATTGGAAAATACAAATAATAAATTCTACTAAATACTACACATTCTAAATTGTATAATAACGTTCTGTTTTAAAATGTGAAAGATTGTGAATTTGATGTTCGATTTCTAGAACTTGTGAATATGTTAATTAGTTGATCCTGTCTAGGGTGGCATGCGTTTGCTGTTTCGAAATTTCAACACTCCTAATTCTTATCTAATCTCGGTTTTCGTTTGAGATCTAGCATTTTTCACCCACTTTTCGTCCACCTGAGTAGTACTAGTACGACTAGTTCTGGATCAAAGTATTGCGACCTCCCCCCCCCCTCCGCGGCGCGATGTAATTTTCAGTTTGGCACATACTTTTTTTCCTCCACCCACACATGTGCCGAGCGGAATTTTTTTTGTGTATGTAAAACACCCCTCGGACCTCGATATAATGACTACCACTCCGCCTGTTCGATTATCGAGGGTCTACCTGTATTCCCCGAGCACTTTTCCAAGGATATAGGTAAGACATATAAGGCATGCAGGTCTATTTGTATTACTATCAAGCACCCTGGTGTAACGGTAGCACGTCTGACTGAATACTACGTCAGAAGGTGCGGGTTCGATTCCCGCTGGGGGATAGGTAAGACATATAAGGCATGCAAGTCTATTTGTATTACTATCAAGCACCCTGGTGTAACGGTAGCACGTCTGACTGATTCCTACGTCAGAAGGTGCGGGTTCGATTCCCGCTGGGGGCAAATAATAAATTTTTTTTCCTTCTCCAACAGCCCAACACTATAAGATGTGCACCACTATTCAATGGGCTGACAGGATAGTATCGGAATAATATTGCTCCGCGGTGAGTCTGCTATTTATGATGTAGGAGATATTTAGATCTAAAAATAGCAACACTGTTTCTTAAAATAGCATCAATGAATGCTCAATCTATTAAAACATATGTTTTGTGTCCAATCCCTAATTCCATTTCATGTTCTTATTTTCTCATTTCAATTTCTTATTTTCCAAAGGAAATGCCGTGCCAGAGAATCGATTGTGCACAATGCCTGACAATGTTGGCTCTGAAGAATGATGCTCCTGGTGTGAATCATTTCCTCAGCAAAGTCGACAAGTCCAAGCCATTCGATCCATATGTTGTTATCCCATCAGACGCGATCCGCACTTGGGTCATCGAGGGATGGAATGGACCAAAGGACGATGGACAAATCAGAGAATACCTCTTAACAGATTCCGCAGATGCACATCTCATGTTTCAAGAGGTCATCACGCAACATCCGATAAGTCAACACGGATATGAGTATCACATCTCTCCGTTTTACATGGTCATCAAAGACTGCCGATGGATCACCCCTCATATAATATCGTCGATCATCAAT
>WPAE01000394.1 GCA_009773205.1 Ignavibacteria bacterium | reverse complement strand
CGCCAACCAATTCTTTTTATTTTCTTGCTTTTGAACAAATTTGCAAAAAACGTTCGTCACATTTTCGAAAATTTCTTAAATTTTGAATTGTTCAATTGACATTTTTAATAAAATTATTGAAATTTTTTATAGCTTCGGGTGACTCCGCCCCCCGAACCCCACATTATAGCTCATGAATATAATAATTATTATTTTCCAAACCGCGCGCGAAAATGAAATTTCCGTGAAAATTTTGCATTTTTTCTGAAATTTTCTCGGTATTTTCAATTTTTTAAATAATATTAATGTGAATTTTTGAAAAATTACCCAAAATTCAGGGATTTGTCCAATAGTAAAATTTGGTCCCGGCCCTCGAAAAACGGACCCCCAAACATTTGGCGGACCCCCTCAACCGAAAAATCCTGCATGCATTACTGCACAACCATATTATTCTACATCAACTTATATATTTAAGCTTTGAATTTTATTAGGATGTTGTGCACGAGGGGTTTGAAGTGGGTTGCCGGAAGGCAAGAAGGTTCGAGATATGGTGGGAGTAGTTTATTGGGAAGGATTGAGAGGGCGGCAAGGATTGGACTGCTAATGGGGGCTTGCCGCAAGGGAAAGGAAGGAGATTGGATGAAGGAATCAAAGGGCGGCAAAGAGGTTGGATGCAGAGAGATGCAGAAATTGGAGGATCGTAGAGGAATTATGACGGAGTGGAGATAGAGGAGGATGGGAATGAAGAAGTGATTGAAGTAGAACGATGAGAATGCAGATATTGATTAATCGGCGTGCCCGCAGGCGGTGCACAGAATAATTGAAAGAAAGAGCTTATATAGGCAGATAGGCGGGAGCGGCGATAAGGAATAGGAAATTGGCTTGCAGAGCTCTGGCATAGTATTTTGAAATTACGTAAGTGCATTCTCCGATTTGTGGCAAGACTCCCACCACGCAATCAGGAGAATGCAGTTACGTACTTTTAAAATACTACGTCACTCTTCTCGACCCATGCGACATCTGGCATAGTATTTTAA
>WPAE01000393.1 GCA_009773205.1 Ignavibacteria bacterium | reverse complement strand
TGGTCAAAATGTTAACAATATTTGTTAACACCTAATTATTTTTAACAATTGTTAACAGTTTATAAACATGTTAACAATTGTTAACAATTCATTATCTTATTTCTTAAACTCTGTTAAAGTATTGGCTCAAAATTGAGCTGCCATATATATATCTAAAATAATAAAAACAATTTTAAAACGAATAGCTTTGCAGTTTAGTCAAGTTTTGCAACGGCGAACCTAGTCTAGCAATTTTTAACTCCAAAAAGGTTAAAATATCGTCTATGAAGGCAAATAAAATCTTGATTTTAAATTCGAAATAAGTGTAATCTCATTATTGCTCGTCATGATGATATTATTACTTCCCAAGCAAGAAAATGGACGGTACATTGCAAAACCACCTTCCCTCACAGAGTTTAAGCATCTTGCAAGGATCATACGAATTTCGTAAAACTTCCGGGAGTGATGCGAAATCAGTACTTTTCGCATCATGGATATTTTGGGAAATTGTTTGGAAAATCTTTGAAAAATAGTAGATGTTTGATAAAATGCTTAAGTAAATTTTAAAATAAAAATACTATCTTAATATCGTGAGCTATAAGAAAGATCATTTCTTTCCATTTCTGTTATCTCATAATAAAATGGAGTTTTACATTGATAAAAAATATACTGAAAATAGAATAGAATATAGAATTGCTGTGATCAAGTAACGAACAAGTACTCTCCACTTTAGTGGCTAGATTTATGAAAACCACCTTCCCTCACATAATTTGCAATTATCTCATTGTGATAACTTGACGACATTGCTATGAAGCGAAGTCTATCTAGAGTTTAAACTTTCAACTGTTAATAACATGTTTGTTATTAATTTTGTTAACAGTTTATAAACAGGTGTTATTAACTGTTATTAACAAGGTGTTAATAACAGTTGACCACCTCTAATTGTTACTAAATATTTCTTGGATTTATGCCTATACTCCGAAAGTATATACCCATGAAAGATAACACCAGTTTTCTACAACAATGTTTCCTGATTT
>WPAE01000392.1 GCA_009773205.1 Ignavibacteria bacterium | reverse complement strand
GATGAGCGCGATAATTCCAGACCTGCGTTTATTTGTAGCGACACAGTGCCCCGACTATAGCGCACTGCTTATTCTTATTTTCGCTTTTATAATACATTGCCTGGGAAGAATTTTTAATATTTCTTTAATTTATGAAAATGGGGGGCTCTTTGAGACCATGACATTAGCGCTAGCTCCACGCAGGCGTTCTTTTCAAATTTTTTGGAATTGCAGATGGAGCTGAATACGGACCTAAATTAACGGGCTCGAAACGGCATATTCGCAGCGATTTTGAAATTTCGATTTGGCTTTTAGCTTGCTACGCACAAGATGACCTCGATAAGTCCAGACGCGCGTTTATTTGTAGCGGCCCAGTGCCCCGACTCGAGCTCTCTGCTGCTTCTTATTTTCGCTTTTATAAAACACTGGCTGGCATCAATTTTTAATATTTCTCTAATTTATGAAAAGGGGCGGCTCATTGAGACTGAGATTAGCCCAAGCTTCAGGGTGGCGTTCTTTTCAAATTGAATGTAATTGCAGATCGAGCTGAACACGGCCCAAAATTTACGCGCTCGAAACGGCATATTCGCAGCGATTTTGAAATTTCGATTATCAACAAAGAATTCAGGGTCTTTATCGGAATTTTCGCTATTTGGCTTTTAGCTTGCTACGCACAAGATGAGCGCGATAATTCCAGACGTGCGTTTATTTGTAGCGGCCCAGTGCCCCGACTCGAGCTCTCTGCTATTTCTTATTTTCGCTTTTATAAAACACTGGCTGGCATCAATTTTTAATATTTCTCTAATTTATGAAAATGGGCGGCTCATTGAGACTATGACATTAGCGCAAGCTCCACGCAGGCGTTCTTTTCAAAATTTTTGTAATTGCAGCACGAGCTGAATACGGACCAAAATTAACGCGCTCGAAACGGCATATTCTCAGCGATTTTGAAATTTCGGTTATCAACAAAGAATTCAGGCTCTTTATCTGAATTTTCGCTATTTGGCTTTTAGCTAGCTACGCCCAAGATGAGCGCGATAATTCCAGACGTGTGTTTATTTGTAGCGGCCCAGTGCCCCGACTCGAGCTCTCTGCTACTTCTTATTTTCGCTTTTATAAAACACTGGCTGGCATCAATTTTAAATATTTCTCTAATTTATGAAAAGGTGCGGCTCATTGAGACTTACATTAGCCAAGCTTCAAGGAGGCGTTCTTTTCAAATTGTATGTAATTGCAGCTCGAGCTGACCACGGAAGAAAATTAACGCGCTCGAACCGGCATATTCGCAGCGATTTTGAAATTTCGATAAACAACAAAG
>WPAE01000391.1 GCA_009773205.1 Ignavibacteria bacterium | reverse complement strand
TAAAGTGGAGGACTCTTACGATATAGCAAAATGAGCAACGATGAGCTAATTATAACGCTTCCAAGTACTTCAAGCCTCAAATGTTACCCAACCAACAAAGCAAATAACTTCCGCGTTTTATTACCTACTGCTATTGAATTGGAGGGCCTTTGGGAAGTTGCAATTATAAGTATTCAATATCCCTTTAATTGGTCCAACTTGGATGACGAACATGCGGCAATTCTTCTCAAACTTCAGGATGCAGAATCGGATGATTATTTTAAAACCCAATGCCGAATTTCACAAGTGTCTTCAATGAAGGATCCAAAACATTTATCACTCACCACAATAGTTCGCGAGTACATGGCACAAACGAAAACTCCATACACGGGATTTAAAATGATTAAAATGCCGAAAGGGTATTACGAGTCGCCCGAAGAATTTGCAGAATATATGTTGAAGGAAATAAATAAAATGACCCCAATTCCAGGTTCTCAAATGAAACAACCATTCAAGCTTCGCTACACTTATGATCGCATCACACAAACCCTATTTTTCGAAAAAGAGAATATCAACATTTTTCGTATCGCTACACTAAATAAAGGTTTTCATGAGATCATTGGCACTATAACCGAATGCTTTCATGAAAAGCTATACATATCTGAACCGAGTACCTTCACAGCAAAGAAGGCGCATATCAAAAAATATAATTCAATGTATATTTATTGTGACGTCATCAAGTATCAAATTGTTGGTGACAGTCAAGCCCCTTTGATTGCAACAATGCCAATTCAAGGTTCTCGAAACCAGCAATCCTTTTGGGAATTTAATCCGCCTTATTACATTCCTGTAAATAAGAAATCAATACCTTCAATTGAAATGAAAATTTGCACAGAAAAAGCCGAGCCTTTCCCCTTTGATCCAAATAGCTGGGTTGTGGTCCGGTTACATTTCCGAAGGCAACGGGGCCCATGGTAATTAATCCCTATATAAACAGCAACCAGATACCAAATTGAGCTCTCAAATTAAGCCAAATGG
>WPAE01000390.1 GCA_009773205.1 Ignavibacteria bacterium | reverse complement strand
GAACATTATTAAAATTTATTATGGATTATTGTTTTAATGCATCCCCGAGAATTATCCATATTTTTGTTTTAGTCCAGCTCTCACACTCAGGTAGAAAATCGGGGGTCATTCCGACAGTGTTAAACGTATGGAAATCGGTGTATCCATTGTAACTTTTGATAGGAATGAGATGAAGACCTGCTCCAAGAGGCAAAAACACTCAGTTCGATGAGCTCTTTCATTTGAGCTACTACATGACCATACTCATCAGAAAAAGTTGTGGTAAGTATGCGTGGGCGGGAGATGACATCATAGCGGGGGAGTGGTAGAGATCTAGGTCACGGGACATGGATTTTTAGACTCAGCTCACCGAGACGAATCCAACGATATACAACATGACTATATACAGACTAACCATTATAGAGATCTTGGATGGTCTGAGAATTTTTATGGGTTGGGGTCATGGTCGTGTCAAAAAGTCCTATAGGAAAATCAGATGCCCCTTCCTAACTTTTTATAGGAATGGAATGGAAAGATTCGGTAAGAGAGTAAAAGATTCGCCTTGAGGAGTTCCATCATTTGAGCTATATCGCCTTTCATGAGTGTGAAGGAGTGCAGAGATATGGGCCAAATACCAAAAACCGAAAATCGTGTGCATGGGTAGAAAACCGACCATGTAACTTTTTATATGAGCATTTGTAGGCGTGGTGGTAAGAGAGAAAGTTGTTGTACCCCCGGCGAGGATCACAATGATATATGGTGCGTTGTATGAGGACGTATGGTTGTGGAGATACAGTGCCGCGAACATGGCTCCCCGACATGAAAAATATTTGCAAAGGGTAGGTGAATTTTTTTTCTTTTTTCCTTTTTTTTTCCATTGCCCTCTTAGAATTCGCTCTAGTGTCCGAAAAAGCAATAAAAAATTTTTGCCTTGGGGGGGTGGATTTCCCCCCCCCCTCCGTAATACTTTGATGCAGAAGTAGTCGTCACCTTACTCCTCAAAGGACCTTTTTGAGTTTACTTGTTTGCTACTTTTCAT
>WPAE01000389.1 GCA_009773205.1 Ignavibacteria bacterium | reverse complement strand
CTGAAATTGTGTTAAGACCCGTCAATACATATGGAAGCTCGACGCTAAATTTTTATTTGAAGTTATTCGCCTTATGTCCGCCACGACTGGGTAATTGGAGATAACCCACCCTAAGCCGACCTAATGCATCATCTGCGGTGCAGCATGGTGATATATTTGCTCAAGGCGTAATATTACGTCTTGAAATTTGCTAGCGTATCCATTGCAACACGGTTGCATAAATATGGGTTGGCATAAGATGCTTTCCCATCCAAAATAATCAAGAATCAATGACTCCTGCAGGGGACACTTTATGGGCCGGAGGAAGGAGGCCAGGATCTGAGCCCCTGGATTTTCATAAAAATTTCGCGTGTTGGGCGTAAAGTAGATATCCGGGAAATTTTTAGAAAGTTTTTGACAATTCAATTGAAAAAATGATTTCTTAAAACTATTGTGAAATTTGTTGCTCAAACTAGAGTCTTTCGTGTAACTTCAGTTCCTCGACAGTTTTTTCCTATTTCTGGGATGGTTCCTTTCCTACGTTCCCCATCCAGAAGCCTATGAGATGCCTCCTAGAAGCCTCTCGCATTATGTTCCGGATGAATTTAATGATACAAAACTCTTTCATACCGTACCAGTTGAGAATCTCGTTTATATCTCCAGGATTTAATTCGACTTCATTGGGTGGGGGTAAACCGTGAAAACCAACATAAACCAGCAGAAACCAGCATAAATCATCTAATTTTTCATTGAAAACTATTTGAAATTATGTAAACACATCTCAACGAAGTATTTGAAGATCTTTATATGGAAATCTTTCAAATTGGAATAATTTTTATTCCAATTTGGAATAAAAATTATGGCAAGACTAAACTCTACAGGTGAAACCTCGATAAATAATATTTTATATTATTTTGATTTTAGAATTTGTTTAGTTAATTGTCGAGTATGCTTAATTAATCTCTTTGCAAATATAGATATATTGGACCCTTTCTAATATAAATTTTCTGGACCCTGTGTCAGGGCGTCAAGTTTATGGTA
>WPAE01000388.1 GCA_009773205.1 Ignavibacteria bacterium | reverse complement strand
AAGACAAATAATGTTATAGAGAGAGCGATGCGGGATGAAATTTAAAATGAGCTTACAGTTTGGCAAAATAGCTTTTGTTTGATTAAACAAGTCACAATTGAGTTTTCCCATCAATTCTACTTCTTTGCCTTCAGCAAACATAGCTAAACGTTCTTTGTAACCAGCATTGTCGCCATCAACTGCACGTGCATTAAATTGACCAGCAGTGTCCTTTATGAAACCTTCTAGACGCATTCGAGATTTTTGCACATCGTCACTGTAGCTTAGCAGCTTATTGATGTATGCACACTCAGCATAATGACCATTGTTATCGGAAACGACAGTGTCATTTAGAGAAACTTCAATATTTGAAAACAGTGTATCAAAAATGTCGTTGATTGGGGCCACACCTGCAGCAGCCGCAAACGCACCACCTGCTGCTTTAACAAGTTTAACACGTAAAACAACATATGAGTTATAGAGATCCCAGTATTGCTGTGGTCCACCATTGGCGACAATACGAAAGGGCGTGCCATATTGAATTGGTGAAATTGGAGAGTACTCGACGTAATCTTGTTCTTGAATTTGATGTTGCATCTTTGACGATTGAAAAAGATCAAACTCACTCAACATGAACTCATTTGCCATTTGTTAGAAATTAGGATTAAATGCAATTCTACGCTTATGACCTCTAGTTCGAGTAGTGGATTTAGAATTTTTACGCTTATAATTTTTACGCTGTTTACGTCCTTTATATACTCTCTTGCGATTCTTTTTAATCAGCTTTGAAAATTTTGACAATTTGGACATACTGCGACGTCGACGCCTACGTCCCGATCCAGCTTGTGAACGCTGTTTATAAGTTTCAACTGCACCTGAGATTGCACCACTTATGCCAGGCTGTATAGAATCTTTCATTACCTCTTTAAAATTTTTACCTTCAGATAGACCTTTTGAAGCAGCATCTGCAAAACCATTAACCGCTCCTCTTAGAAATGGAAAGATGAAAGGTAAAACTTTTCCGCCAATGCTTTTTATGAA
>WPAE01000387.1 GCA_009773205.1 Ignavibacteria bacterium | reverse complement strand
TTTCTTCGCAACCTTGCTTTATAGAGGTAGCAAATCCCCGCGAACAGCCATACTCCGGAATCAAGAGGCCCGAGGCGCAACATCAGCCAAGCGCGTCCCTCAGGACGTATCAACAGCCGAAATTGGCCAACGAACCAAACTATCCGGACTAGACCGCCCACAGCATGACAGCCAGCCTCTCTCCTGGCGTGCCCAAAACAAGGGGCTTCAGATCCCCGTACGGGACCTAGCAAGGTGATCCGATATAATCATTGGTTATCTGGCCCGCCGAAGCGGTACTCAATTTGCCGACCAAATTGGATGGCAGGTTGAGTCGACATCGATCCAACGATCGTGGATCGATCATCGGCGAGTGTCGCCCACCGGGCGCTGCCATTTTAGGCCTAACAGAGACCCCACGATGTCGGCCGCAGACCGCTGTCAGTTAAATGGCCATGCAGGGGCAGCGTGACTCTTTCATAAAAGAGCAATTTTCCCTTCTCAATAACACACTATTTACATTGTTGTTTTTATTTCTGATTTTAAAGGGGAATTAGATTTCATACTCATTTTGCAAATTTTTAAAATACCCAAAAGACAAAATCCCTATGATGAGGTTCGCTTCCTATATAGTTTACCATGGTGGAGGAGCATAATATTCCCAAGCTTGTAGTATTCCCCGTATTCCGCTACCCAAATTCAGGTAAGTAAATAATAAAATAAATATACCTGATGACGGATAAAATTCGCTAGAAATAGAGTAAAAATGACTGATAAGTGGGGAAAAAAAAACAACGAGCAACAAATGAAAAAGGAGAGAACCTCAAGAGAATCTATTAGCCTTAATTATCATTGTTAAAATAGAAAGTTGCGGTTGATCTGCTCTGCAAAATTTAAAAGCAGCAATCTTGGGGAATTAAAGTAAGAATGTCTTACCCTAACAGCTCAAGTGAGTGAATTTGAAGTTAGGTGAGTTAGGCATGAGAAGAAATTGATCACTACTACCAGAATCAGTCGAAATCTTGAATTGATTTTCCTCGAG
>WPAE01000386.1 GCA_009773205.1 Ignavibacteria bacterium | reverse complement strand
GTAGTAACCTCTTGAACGGCGCAACAGATTGCGGCAACGGTGAGAAATTGCCACATGCCATCCATTACTTAATCGATGTACATTACGGCTTGCGGTTGCGCATAAATGACATCTTTAATGATCCGAAAGACTCGGTAAGTTGTAAGCCCGAAATACAAAAACGAGAGCCCTATCCAAGAAAGGTCAAAGATAAAATCAAACTCCATTATTTTGAGATAATGGAACTCATTTGATTAAATATGGGATTATATAGGGTCACATGCCTCCAATTGTAATCGCATCGCCTGGTTTACAATTGCATCAAGTTTCAAGTAAACATCGGCGTGTTCCTGGAAGGTAATCGCGGCTGCTAATAGATACACACACTCGTCCATTTGTCTGATGAGGTCATGTTCAGGAGGTAACTTGAATAGGGCACAAATGTTGGCTTTAGTTTCAGGATCCATTTTTAAATTAACGTGCGGAGGGGATAAGGAAGCCTGATTTAATGATTTATATAGACAAAAAAAAAATAGACACCCGAGCCGGTCAGGTAAACGGGTCTACGGTCATAAGTGACCGCCTTACCGTTAGTCCATCGCAGCCCTTAGAGCATAGAGAAGAATTCGTCCACATATTCATTATTTGAAGAAAAAAAAAATATATTCGCCCCCGCAGGACTCGAACCCGCACCTTCGGACTGTAAATCCGATATGCCACCTTTACACTAGAGGACATGGTCGGGTATGCTTTGGCTTAATTGATTCGAGATCGCAAGCGACCGTCTTACCGTTAGACCAAAGGACCCCAAGTTCAAATCCAGATAATCATGCCTTATATGGCTTACAATTTTGTGAAAACTATCCCATTAGCGCATCAAATACTGTGTTGCGCGGGAAAAAAAAAAGGACTAGTTATATCTTGTTTCTATTTTTAGAATCCCTGTTTCTATTTTAAGCACATGTAAGTTTGCCATCGATATTTTATTCGAGTGAGTGAAGATGCAGAGGCAATGAGGATTACTGATGCTTAATGTGAGTGA
>WPAE01000385.1 GCA_009773205.1 Ignavibacteria bacterium | reverse complement strand
TCCGAACATTGCAGGATCACGTCAAGCGGCGAACCCAAAAGAACTAGCCAGAATTTGTAAGTGTCATAATCCTGGGGACTAAGGTCTCTAATCCTGGTGCGAATTTGGGCATTTGCCATCGGGCCATCTGAGAGAAAATATAGCTTTATACAATTTCAACTTTCAATAGGTACATTAACTGACATTTCCTGGGAATATAATCAGTGCCCTGTGAGAACGTAAAATACTAGCAAGATTTTGGAATGTCTCAAATGCTGAGGACTGAATCTTCTACTAAAGCACCGAGTTTCCAATTGGGGCACACGAGCCTACGCGAGAAAATCTCTAAGTGGCAGGCATAATTCTTCGTCCGGAAAATATACCTAAATGAATTTGGAAGATTCCGAACATTGCAGGATCACGTCAAGCGGCGAAGCCAAAAGAACTAGCCAGAATTTGTAAGTGTCATAATCCTGGGGACTAAGGTCTCTAATCATGGTGCGAATTTGGGCATTTGCCATCGGGCCATCTGGAAGAAAATATAGCTTTATCCTATTAGAACTTTCAATAGGTACAATAACGGACATTTCCTGGGAATATAATCCGTGCCCTGCGAGAACGTAAAATACTAGCAAGATTTTTGAATGTCTCAAATGCTGCGGACTGAATCTTCTAGTAAATTTGAGTTTCCATTTGGGGCACCCGAGCCTACGCGAGAAAAGCTCTAAGTGGCAGGGCATAATTCTTCGTCCGGAAATATACCTAAATGAATTTGGAAGATTCCGAACATAGCAGGATCACCTCAAGCGGCGAAGCCAAAAGAACTAGCCAGAATTTGTAAGAGTCATAATCCTGGGGACTAATGTCTCTAATCATGGTGCGAATTTGGGCATTTGCCATCGGGCCATCTGCGAGAAAATATAGCTTTATCCAATTAGAACTTTCACTAGGTAGAATAAGTGACATTTCCTGGGAATATAATCAGTGCCCTGCGAGAACGTAAAATACTAGCAAGATTTTGGAATGTCTCAAATGCTGAGGA
>WPAE01000384.1 GCA_009773205.1 Ignavibacteria bacterium | reverse complement strand
AAAACTCCTTAGAACTCGTAAGAATTTCCCAAAAGCTGCGATAATTCAATTAAACATTTTTTAAAGATCAAACAAATATTTCCAAATAATTTTGTCTAATAAGAACTTATCAATGGAATCGACTGCGCATTCTTCAGAATCCCGATCCTGGCTCCCTTACCCTGCTCTCTGCCATCCTAGACTTTTTGAATATGCCACAGCTGCCAGCATAGTCACATATGCTGTCGCATTTTTTACATATCAAATTCGGCATATTTTTTAAATCACATTATATAATTTTGCATAATGCTCCCTTGCATATGAGCTTCCAGGAGATCCCACGGAATTCTTGCCAATCTCCTTGCTCTTCATATGAAAACTTAGCGAACTATTTGAAAACTCCTTAGAACTCGTAAGAATTTCGCAAAAGCTGCGAAAATTCACTTAAATATTTTTTAAAGATCAAATAAATATTTCGAAATAAATTTGTCTAATAAGAACTTATCAATGGGATCGAATGCACATTCTGATGAATTCCGATCCTCCTGCGCTTCCCCTCCTCTGGACCGTCTTGGACCTTTTGAAAATGCCTCAGCTGCCACCATATTCAGATATATGCTGTCATATTTTTTACATATCTTATTCGGCATTTTTTGGAAATCGCATTATATAATTTTGCATAATGCTCCCTTGCATATGAGCTTCCAGGAGATCCCACGGAATTCTGTCACGCTCCTTGATCTTCATATGAAAACATAGCAAACTATTTGAAAACTCCTTAGATCTCCTAAGAATTTCCCAAAAGTTGCGATAATTCACTTAAATATTTTGTAAATATAAAAGAAATATTTCCAAATAATTTTGTCTAATAAGAACTTATCAATGGGATCGAATGCACATTCTGATGAATTCCGATTCTCCTCCGCTTCCACTCCTCCGGACCGTCTTGTACCTTTTGAAAATGCCTCAGCTGCCACCATATTCACATATATGCTGTCGTATTTTTTACATATCTTAATTTTGCATAATGCTCCCTTGCATATGAGCTTCCAGGAGATCCCACGGAATTCTTGTCACGCTCCTTGATCTTCATATGAAAACTTAGCAAACTATTTGAAAACTCCTTAGATCTCGTAAGAATTTCGCAAAAGCTGCGATAATTCCTTTAATATTTTGTAAAGATCAAAGAAATATTTCCAAATAATTTTGTCTAATAAGAACTTATCTTTGGGAGCGACGGCGCATTCTTCTGAATTCCGATTCAAGCTCCCTTACCCTGCTCTCTTCCATCTTGGACTTTTTGAATATGCCACTGCTGCCACCATCATCCCTTATAAGCGCACGCATTTTTTACTTATCTAATTCGCCATATTCTGGAAATCGCATTATATAATTTTGTATAATGCTCTCTTGCATATGAGCTTCCAGGAGATCCCACGGAATTCTTGCCAAGCTCCTTGGTCTTCATATGAAACCTTAGCTACGTAATTGAAAACTCCTTAGATCTCGTAAGAATTTCGCAAAAGCTGCTATAATTCTCTAAAATATTTTGTAAAGATCAAAGAAATATTTCCAAATAATTTTGTCTAATAAGACCTTATCAATGGGATAGACTGCGCATTCTTATGAATTCCGATTCTGGCTCGCTTCCCCTCATCTGGAGGATCTTGGACCTTTTGAAAATGACTCAGGTACCACCATTTTAACATATATGCTGTCGCATTTTTTATATATCTAATTCGGCATATTCTGGAAATCGCATTATATAATTTTGTATAATGCTCCCTGGAATATGAGCTTCCAGGAGAGGCCACGGAATTCTTTCCAATCTCCTTGGTCTTCATAACTATTTGAAAACTCCTTAGATCTCGTAAGAATATCGCAAAAGCTGCGATAATTCTCTTAAATATTTTTTAAAGATCAATGAAATATTTCGAAATAAATTTGTCTAATAAGAACTTATCAATGGGATCGACTGCATATTCTGATGATTTCGGATCCTCGTGCGCTTCCCCTCCTCTGGACCGTCTTGGACTTTTTGAAAATGCCGCAGCTGCCACCATATTCACATATATGCTGTCGCATTTTTTACATATCTTATTCGGCATATTTTTTAAATCACATTATATAATTTTGCATAATGCTAACTTGCATATGAGCTTCCAGGAGATCCCACGGAATTCTTGCAAATCTCCTTGGTCTTCATATGAAATCTTAGTGAACTATTTGAAAACTCCTTAGATCTCGTAAGAATATCGCAAAAGCTGCGATAATTCTCTTAAATATTTTTTAAAGATCAATGAAATATTTCGAAATAAA
>WPAE01000383.1 GCA_009773205.1 Ignavibacteria bacterium | reverse complement strand
TTAATAAAAATTTCTGAAAATTTCTCCTGCGTTCTGGGGGCTCAGCCCCCCGGAACCCCCCACTCGGCGACCCCCGGACAAGCCTTTGGCCTTGTCCAACAAATCCCCCCGACCGTGTCAATGTATGCCCATGACACCCCCTGAGGGTCTGCTCACACCCAACCTGGGCGTCAGAGCGTGCCCATGTATGCATGATACCTAGCTTCGATTAATATCTACTATCAAGGATGATCAAAAAATTAACTTTAAAGAATTATAATTAATATTTTTATTCTGCATCGCGCCTCATTTAGATCCACTATCATTGGTGAGCTAATTTTCGACGCTGAGTCCGTATATGGAATAAAAAAGTAGAATGGAAGAAATAAAATAGGAATTAATATAATAATTATTTTTCAAAGCCCAATATTTCATTGAAGCAATAGTGGTCTAAGAAATAAGAAATAATTTAATATAATTGTTATCTTTCAGAGCCCAACATTTTAATCGACTAGCAATGTTGATCTAAGAAATAAATAATAAAATAAGATAATAATTAATTTTCAGATCCCAACATTTCGATGCGGAGCCAAATAATACGAGATAAATTAATATAATTGTTATTTTTCCGTGTACAAAATCATAATCTACGCAATTTGGGCTTCACAAATAAAAAATAATTTTATATAATTATTTCACTGTACTAATATACTTTATCAAAGTCCACAATGCTCCATAACTCCACCTCACTCTACTACTAATATAATTTATCGAAGTGCAAAATGTGCTAGAACTCCCACTCACACTACTACTAATATACTTTATCAAAGTCCACAATGTTCCATAAATCCCCCTCACTCTACTACTAATATAATTTATCGAAGTGCAACATGTGCTAGAATTACCCCTCACACTACTACTAATATACGTTATCAAAGTCCACCATGTTCCTGAACTCACCCTCCCTCTACTACTAATATAATTTATCAAAGTCCAATATGTGCCAGAACTCCCCATCGCTCTACTACTAGTATAAAAAAGTATC
>WPAE01000382.1 GCA_009773205.1 Ignavibacteria bacterium | reverse complement strand
ATAATTGACGATCTAATGAGCAGCGCAGCTGACTCGAAAAGAATTTCCAAACTTTTTACTCAGGAGTCCCACCACCGAAATTTAACAGTAATTTTTATTATCCAAAATTTATTCAATCAAGGCCGGGAAATGAGAACAATCAGCCTAAATGCCCATTACCTTGTTCTATATAAAAACCCAAGGGATAAATCGCAAATTCGGTATTTAGCGAATCAAATTTATCCTGAAAATTCAAAGTTTCTTTCCAGCGTTTACCAGGACGCAACATCGAGCCCTCATTCCTATTTGGTTATTGATTTGCATCCCGAAACCCCAGAACAATTTCGAATTTTGACCAACATTTTTCCTGGTTCACAACTCAGGTTTTTCCTACCCATTTCACTATAAAAGGGCCAATGGGAAAGAACAAGGGAAAGCAAGTTAAACACACAATAAAATATTTGGCTATATGCAAAAATCCAGAAATTATTTCAAGAATTATTTCCGATTCGCCCGAAAACGTCATCAAAGCAATTTGTGACGCCGCTGTGAACACCGCCCATGGAAATGTCGCCCTAAAGAAGTGGCAAAAGAGGATCCTTTCGAAAAACAGAGACCTAATCGATCGCCTCGTTCACAAAGGCGAATCCGCATCCCAGAAAAGAAAATATTTAAAGCAAACAGGCGGCCACGTATTGCGCGTAATTATTCCAACAATTTTGGGTGCAGTTATTTCTAGCTTGGGGACAGGATTTATCATCAATTAATGGTCACATTTTGCGCCAAATAATTGTCACATATTGCGCTTAATTATTGCTACAATTTGGGGGATATGATTTATTACCAAATAATGGTAACATTTTGTGCCAAATAATGGTCACCTTTTGTTAATTATTCCTACAATTTTTGTGGGCAGGATTTAACATCAATTGAAGGTCACATTTTGCGCCAAATAATGGTCACATTTTGGGCCAAATAGTGGTCCCTTATTGTGCTAAATTATTCCTACAATATTGGGGCAAGATTTATAACCAAAAGTTGTCACATTTTGCGCCATTTAATGGTCACTTATTGAGGTTAATTATTCCTACAATTTGGGCCACACTTAATTCTAGCTTGGGACAGGGTTTATTACGATATAATGGAAGGGAAACATTATAAGGGAATGGTGTTGGTGGAGGAAGCCGAAATGGAAAGATTACGGCAGCGCCAAATCAAGGAGTATAATCCTACCCTCAGGTCATTGGGGCAAATTCAAGATCAAATTGAAAAGTTGTTTGATGACCCAGAACTAACCGCCGAAGGCAAATGTAAGATCCTTTCTCATTTGCAGGAAAGGTTTTCGACAACCTTAGCCAAGTACAAAAGTTCTGCTAATGGAGTAGGCCAAGCATCTGAGGCTAAGCCCCTTCAAATTGAAATTAAAAATCAAATTGATCCAATTCCAAACGCGGACTCCGAAGGGGAAACGGAAGAGGAGGAGGACCGGGATGAAAAACCTCTACGCTCAATAATTCCTACTCTTGAAGATGCAAATATTCCTTCTCATTTTGCTAAAAAGTTTGGCGTCTTTCAAGAATTCTTGAAAGATCATAAAAATCATATTTCTTCTAACGATAAAAAAGAAATTGTTCTAGATGGGGAGGCTATAGCTTATAGTTGTTTTCCGGATCTAGTTCGCTCTCTCTATGTTCGTAACCAAGACATGAATTTAATTGGTGCCCAGCAATTTCATAAAAAGTTATATGAATTAAATGCTAGGTCTGAC
>WPAE01000381.1 GCA_009773205.1 Ignavibacteria bacterium | reverse complement strand
CCCCAGTTAACCTTTGAAGTAGGACAGTTAAAATATATAGATTAGTAATTTAACTAACTGTCATATGAAAAAGATAAAAAAATATAGGCACATTTCATTTGAGGAGAGGTTTGCAATAGAAAAACTTCTTAATGCTAGAATTTCAGTAAGAAGAATGGCTGACTTTTTAAAAAGAAGTCCTAATACTGTTGCTAATGAAATAAGGAAAAATTCAACAAAAGGAGTATATGTAGCAGAAAAAGCTAACAAAAAGGCACATTTCAAAAGATGGAAATCTAAAAGACAATGTTTAAGAGTGGCAATGGATAGGTTCCTGTGTAGATTTGTGGAAGAAAAACTTCACAAAAAGTGGTCTCCAGAGCAGATAAGTGGATTTCTAAAAGAAGAAATGAACATTAGATGTTCTACCAAAGCAATATACAAGTTTGCAAACAGTAGAGCTTTAAATCATCTGCTTTTCTGGGGTTGGAATAATATGAAAAGTGGAAGAAAGAGATATACATACAAAAACCCAATAGATAACAGGAAATATATAGAAAAGAGACCTTCGTTCCATAATGAGTTAGGACATTTTGAATTAGACTTCATTGTCTCAAAACAAAGTAGTTTTGTGTTTCTTGTTGCTGTAGATAGATTAAGTAAGTATACATTCATAGAGAAACTAACAAACAGAAAACGCACTACCGTTATTAGTGCGCTTTCTTGCATGTTCAGTGGTATTAAAGTTAAAACGATTACCACCGACAATGATATAGCATTCGTATGTTGGAAAGAAATAGAATCTCTTCTCAACATACGTATCTATTTTACACATCCTTACCATTCTTGGGAAAAGGGACTTGTGGAGAATACAAACAGATGGATTAGATGTTTTGTTCCTAAAAGAAGAGATATCCGGTCTGTGTCTGATGAAGAAATAAAAGAAGTTCTTTCCTTCGTCAATAACAGACCGAGAAAAGTTATTGGATACAAAATGCCAAGTATGTATAATTATAGTTCGTGTAGTGTCCTACTTGAGGGGTGTGGAGAGG
>WPAE01000380.1 GCA_009773205.1 Ignavibacteria bacterium | reverse complement strand
ATTAGTTTTGCTTTGCAAAGCTGGTTATTCGTTAATCTGTGATTGACAGTAACGTAGTTTTTTAATAAACAAAAGGCGTTGACATTACTTAGCCGTCTGCTCTTTGCAGCGGCTTAAAAACAACGCCGTTATATGGCTCATAATAATTTGAAAATATGATTGCGATAGACTATATTTGGTCTAAAAAAGGACTATGGTATGAGAATGAGTGAGGCAGTAAAATCAATTAGTTATCTTAAAGCAAATGCTGCTAATATGATTGAAGAGATCAATAAGGATCAGAAAACCTTTGTTATTACTCAAAACGGCGAAGCTAAGGTTATAGTTCAAGACATAAAAATTTATGAAAAGACACAAGAAACTATGGCAATGTTAAAATTATTAGCTATGACCCGTGATAGAAGTAAAGATGCGAAAGGAATTCAAGAAACATTTTCCGATCTTCGTAATGAATTGAAATCTAATCAATGAGTATGAAATACAAAGTTATTATCGATCCTCAAGCCAAACTAGATCTCAAAGAGATATTCATTTACGTTGCTGTGAACGATAGTATTCAGTCTGCGAATAAACTTTTAGATGCATTGGAAGAAACTTGTTCAAAACTAGAGCAGATTCCAGAGCGGGGACATATTCCTCCTGAACTTAGACCAACTGGAATTAAAAAGTATCTGGAAATCCATTACAAACCTTACCGAATAATCTACGAAATCGAAAAAAACATAATATACATTCATTGTGTAATTGACTGCCAAAACCGACCGCTGTGAAGATGCGGTCGTAGTAGTTGTTCTGGTTTAGCTTTGCAAAGCACAGTAATTCGTTAATCTGTGATTGACAGTAACGTAGTTTTTTTATAAACAAAAGGCGTTGACATTACTTAGCCGTTTGTTCTGGGCGGCGTGTTAGGCGCAACGTCGTTATACCGGATTAAGAAAATACTAGAGAGGTGTTTTTGTTCATTGAATTATTGTAGAGAAAGAGAAACTTTCAAGGCTTTGTCAACTTCAGACATTTTGTATTGATCAAGTGTTCCGAATTTTGTGATTAATCTGAGATCTCTATCGATGGTTCTTATTTGACCACAGTCGATGTAACTATCTTCAGATAATCCACCTTCTCCTTTTTGTAAGAATATCATAATTGGGAGAGGTCTTGTTATTTCTTTTACACTTGAGATCGGAGCAATAATTGTAACTGGGCTAAATTTATTACCAATGTCGTTTTGAATAATTACAGCTGGTCGGGCTTTGCCAATTTCTTTTCCAATTATTGGATCAAGATTTACAAGGTATACATCTCCGCGAAGAAGAGGATATATAATACCAGTTTTATTCTTTATCTGCATATTTCCACTCCTCCTGAGATTTCAGATAATAATCATAATTGGCTTTATATCCAGCTTCGAGTTCGTTGTTAATTTTCTCTTTCTCAATTTGGTCAATATAATTTTGAAGAGCATTTCGGGCAATCTCGCTGATTGTCAATTTTGTTTGCTTCGAAATTTTATTGACTTTATCTGATAATTCTGAATTAACAAAAAAACTTAACCGTTCTTTTTTATTTGTTACTTGTATGGAAGGCATAAAAACTCCTTTTCCTAAAAATGTTGTCGTAAATATGTGTAATAATATGCGTATAATCAAGTGCAATATTAAGTGTAAAATAATGTGATGATCCGGTATAACCCGCGTCTGCCAATGACCACTAAGTAATCATTGGCAGAAGTTTGAGACCGAGTTGTTTAGCTTGAATATGTAAACGTTTTAATTGTTGTTCTTTG
>WPAE01000023.1 GCA_009773205.1 Ignavibacteria bacterium | reverse complement strand
CACTTTACTCAAGATATTGCTACCTTTTTCTCGTAGACTTGCATGTGTTAAGCACGCCGCCAGCGTTCGTCCTGAGCCAGGATCAAACTCTCCGTTGTATAATTTATTAAAATCGCGTAATCTTATTTTTAAGTCGTACTACCTAAAGATTTTTCTTTAGTCACTCACTCTATCAAAGAACATTTCATTTCAAACGCGGATTCGAAACTTAATAGGTTTTCTACCGTTTGTCAAGCATCCTATAAAATATTTTTGAGGGTTTGACTTTGTTTCGTAGCCGGGGAATATCAGTATGTAATTAGAACAACATTGTAAAAATGAGATGCAAATGTAATGTAGCCAAGTTTAAAAATCCAGAACTTTTTAAAATATTTTTTGCGAACCATGGTATTTCCACAAAATCTTTACTGTTTTGGAGAACTTAACTTGTGCCTGAGTTGCAACGGGAAGTTATATACAAATCTTAACTTAAGATTTAGTTGATTAAAAATTATTTGCATCGCATTTGCTAATTATTAATAAAATGGCTGGCAATTTATAGAAACGTTAACATTAAGAATTAGCTTGACTGATTATGCTTTAGATAATATTTTGCACTCGGGACTTTTAAATTAATATTGAACGACGCCATGCCCAGCAATTACTGGGCTTTTTAATAACAGGAGAACTTATGGCAAAACTACAGAAAAGTATTAATAATGCAAGAAAAAGGTTCTTATCACCCTTTCAAGAGTACTGGACTAAAAGGAACTACATTATATTGTTATTTGGAATAGCGATTTTAGTGTTGGGTTATATTTTAATGGCTCAATCCCCTTGGGATGGATTTACAAGTTTAACTTTATCTCCAATTGTTTTGTTGATTGGTTATGTGATTGTTATACCGTTAGCAATAATGCTAAAATCTTCTTTCTTCAAAAAGTAAACTATGTTTCTTGCAAAGGTTATAGGAAATGTAGTATCAACTCAAAAAAACAGACACTTGGTTGGGCATAAGCTTTTAATAGTTCACCCGATCAGTGAGCGCGGGCGGCTACTTAGCAAGAAGGATGTTATTACACTCGATTTAGTTGACTCCGGGGTTGGAGATGTAGTTATAGTTGTACAAGAAGGAGATGCTGTTCAACAAATGTTAGGGCATTCCGAAGCCCCTGTAAATACAATGATTATAGCTGTTGTTGACGACATAGAAATTTTCGACTAAGATCGTGGAACAAGAAAAAGTTCAACAGTTAGTCTCTCTTAAACAATTGTATTCCATCGAAGGTATCGGACCACAAAAAATATTTTCACTTCTTAGTCAATTTAAAACTATAGAAAAAATCTTTGATGCATCTCAACATAAACTACTCGAAGTTGAGGGCATCAACAAACAGTTATCTGCAAAAATTTTAAGGTCATCAGAAAATAGAGACAAAGTAGTTTCTGAATTAGATAAGGAATTATCTTCTTTAGAGAAGCTAAATGCCCGTTTAATTTCTTATTTCGATGGAGAATATCCGGAGATACTAAAGAACATTTATTTCCCACCAATATTTCTTTATGTAAAAGGTAATTTTCATCAAGCCGACATTAACTCGGTGGCTATAGTAGGAACGCGTGAGCCTAGTAATTATGGTAAAACTGTTGCGGAAAATTTTTCTAGGGGATTAGCAGAAAAAGGGATAACAACAGTTAGCGGATTAGCAAGAGGAATTGATACAATTGTTCACCAATCAACTTTAAAGGCAAATGGCAGAACGATAGCTGTAATCGGGTCCGGGCTGGATATAGTTTATCCTTCAGAAAATAGAAAGCTGTTTCAGGAGGTTACGGAAAAAGGATTAATAATTTCAGAGTATCCATTAGGAACAAAACCAGACTCACAAAACTTTCCTCGAAGGAACAGAATAATTTCTGGGTTATCATTAGGAACAGTTGTTGTTGAAACAAGAATAAACGGCGGCGCACTCAATACTGCTAATTATGCTTTAGATCAAGGAAGGGAAGTTTTTGCTGTTCCAGGAATGATTAGTTCGAGGGCAAGTGAGGGTCCGAACGCATTGATTCAAAAAGGAAATGCTAAACTAGTAATTAGAGTTGAGGACATTTTAGATGAACTAAGAATTAAGTTTGATGGAAAAAATGGAAGGGCGAAAAATTCAACTATAGTTCAGCTTAATCTATTTGAGGAAAAGATATATGATGTGCTGAAAGATGGTGAAAAACAAATTGATGAAATATCTCAATTAAGTGGTTTATCTACATCCGATTGTTTAGTACATCTGCTAAGCATGGAATTTAAAAGTATAGTAAGGCAACTGCCAGGCAAGGTTTTTACAATTGATTAATCGTACTTCTTTTTATTTTTCCACAAATTTTTTAGTCTTTCTTTGATTGATTTTTCGTTACCGTTTTCCGAGGGGAAATAAAACTGTTTATTCTTTAGTTCTTTTGGCAAATAATCTTCTTCTAAAAAATTATTTTGAAACGAATGCGGATACTGATAATTTTTTCCGTATCCAAGTTCTTTCATAAGTTTTGTTGGTGCGTTTCTTAAATGAATAGGAACGGGAACAAGATCAGACTTAGTTAATTCGGCTAATGCGTTATCAATTGCCATATAGGAGGCATTACTCTTTGGAGATGAAGCTAAATATGTTGCGCATTGCGCAAGTATAATTCTTGCTTCAGGCATTCCAATTTTGTGCACAGCGCTAAATGTAGCCTCTGCAAGAACCAAAGCATTTGGAGAGGCATTGCCAATATCTTCGGCGGCTAAAATTACCATTCTACGAGCAATAAAAAGAGGGTCTTCGCCACCTTCAATCATACGCGCCATCCAGTAAATAGCAGCATCGGGGTCTGAACCGCGAACACTTTTAATAAAGGCGCTAATAATGTTGTAGTGTTCTTCCCCATTCTTATCATAGATAATATTCTTACGCTGAACTACATTTTCAATAATTGTTTTACTGATGAGGATTTCTTCATCTGAAATTTCTTGTACTACGCATGCTTCTAAAATGTTTAGCAGCACTCTTGCATCGCCGCCAGAAATAAAAATGAGATAATCTTCATCATCTAGTTTAATATTGAGCGAACTGAAGAACTCATCTTTTGTGAGAGCATAATTAACAATATTTTGAAGGTCAACTTTGCGTAATTCATCGAGAACAAAAATTCTAACACGTGAACGCAACGCCGGAATTACTTCAAAAGATGGGTTTTCCGTAGTAGCTCCTATCAAAATTATTTCGCCGGATTCTACCGATGAAAGAAGCGCATCTTGCTGCGCTTTATTGAAGCGGTGAATTTCATCTATGAAAAGAATAGTTCTTTTAAAATGCTGAAGATTCAATCGAGCTTTTTCTATCACTTCTCTAATTTCTTTTACCCCCGAAGAAACTGCGTTGATTTTATAAAATTCAGAATTTGTAGTTTCAGAAACAATTTTTGCAAGTGTTGTTTTTCCGGTTCCGGGCGGTCCCCAAAGAATGAAAGAACTCAGCGTATCACTTTCAACCATTGTTCTTAATGGTTTGCCTTCCCCCACTAGTTTTATTTGTCCTTGAAAATCTTCGAGTGTTTTAGGCCTGCAACGTTCTGCAAGAGGTGTATGCGGAATTTGTAATTTGCTCTTCACTAATTACTTCTCTTCTATGCGAAAAACATTCTCGGATTTTTTTACCATGTGATACTTTTCTCGTGCTACTCGCTCAAGTTTTACTTTGCTTGTCTTTAGTGAATCTATTTCACGGGAAAGCATTATTAACTTTTCTTCAGCCTTGTTAATATCTTTGTCCATCTGCTTCAATTCTTTTTTAGCATTCAAGTATTTCATTAAGCCGTTTTCATTAAATACTAGAAATGCTAAAGCAGCAAAAAATAGGATACCAACTACAATCCTAATAATTAATTTGTTATCAATTGACCGCATCTTTTACAATTCTATCTATCAGCTCTAAGAAAGAAATTCCGGCAGCATTAGCGGCTTTTGGCACAAGACTTAAATTAGTCATTCCTGGCAGTGTATTAATTTCCAAGCAATATGCTTTATTATTTTCGGTTAGGCGAAAATCAATTCGTGAATAACATTTGCATCCGACAGCATTATAAGCTTTAACAGCTTGCTCTTGAATTTCAATACTAACTTCTTCCGGCATTGGCGCAGGTACAATGTATTCTGATTTACCTGCCGTGTATTTACTTTCATAATCATACAAGCCGCTTTTAGGAACAATTTCTAAGATCGGTAAAGCTGCGCCATCAAGTACGGCTACTGTAATTTCTCTGCCTGGTATAAATTTTTCTATTAGTGCTTTGTCAGAATATCTTAAAGCAAGCATAATTGCTGGAATAACGTCTTCATCTTTCTTACAAATTGTTAAGCTCACACTCGAGCCTTGATCGTTAGGTTTGATAACGCATGGAAAGCCTAATTGAGTTCTAATTTTTTCAGGATAAGCTGAATAATCTTGTTCACTAATATTAGCTACGAGCCAATCTGGAGTTGAAACACCAAAGTGTTGAATTACTACTTTAGTCATTGCTTTATCCATTGCAAGAGCGCTTGTTAAAATTTTGGAGCCAGTATATTTAATGCCGCGCATTTCAAGCAGTGATTGGATAGTACCATCTTCTCCCCATCTTCCGTGTAATGCTAAAAAAACTAAATCAACTTCATCGAAAAGGCTTGAGTTAATGATTTCTAAATAATTTCTGTTATTAGGCTCGGAGTAATTTTTTTCAGAAAAATAATCATCTTCATTGTTTGGCTGGTTTAAACCGTAAGCAGGATCTACAAGTATAACTTCTTGTCCCAACTCTCGTAGAGCTTTAAGAATTGATTTGGCTGTATTCTTAGATACTTCTCTTTCAGGCGAGGTTCCGCCTAACAACAAAACTATTTTCAATGATATTTCCGTTTAATTATTTGAAACATCTGAATAATTAATCTATTGTCACACCTGCTTGCAGCAGGCAAGCTGAGCCAGTCGCCCGCCTGATGAGCCGAAGGCGAGGCAGAAAGTGTGGCAATTTCGTTTGTAGTGTCATGGTTCGACAAGCCATGTCATGAGCTTGCCGAATGATCACCATGACAAAAAAATATTGAGTACTGGATGTCAGTCTGAGCCAATCGCTGCGAAGGCAGTGATTGTGTCGAAGACTCACCATGACTTAGCGTAAATATTTCAGATGTTTCTATTTGTTTTTTTGTTTTATAATTTCGTCAATGATTTTAAAGTCAGCTAAAAAATCTTCAGTAGAAAGATGCGCCAATTCATTTTTTATAAAAGATTTTTGAACGGAACGAAGCATAACAGCAAAGTTGTTCATTCTTTTGCGAAATACTTTTCTGCCTTCACCATTTAGGTCAATAATCAGTTTGGAAACAGCGTTTTTCTTTCCAAAAAAATTCTCGATAATAATTGAACCGTATTGCCCAACTACTTCAATTCTGTTGTTTAGTTTCTTGCAATCGTACGAAACAGAAAAATTTCCGTAGCCGCCGTTTTTAAACTTTACCAATGCCGAGGCAAAATCCTCCATCTCACTTTTGTAAACCACATTATCAATGAATGTTTTAGTTTCAACAATTTCGCCGCCAAAATAATGTAACAAATCAATCATTTGAGCGCCGAGATCGTGCAGTGCTCCGCTGCTCAATTCTTTTTTTGTTCTAAAAATATTTGCTTGAGGAAAATCTGAATGATACGAAGCAGAAATCGAAACGATCTTACCAACAATTTGTTTTTCTAGAAGCTCTCTAACTTTTTGAACTTGAGGATGAAAGCGATGTAAGAAATTTACAATCAAATGTACTTTGTTCTCATTGCAGACTTGTATCATTTTTTCTGCTTGTTCTAACGTAACAGAAATTGGGAGTTCGCAAAGAATATTTTTCTTTGCGATGGCAGCCTTATTAACAAGTTCGTAATGATTAGTATTTACTCCAGATATGTACACCGAATCAATATCGCTGTTAAGAAACAGATCATAATCATCAAACGTATTAGCTGTACTAAACTTTGAAGCAATATCTTTTGCCCGATTCAAATTATTACAGAACAATGATACAATTTTGCTTCTCTGAACAAATTGGAGCGCAGGCAAAAAGTATTCTACTGTGTAATTTCCGCAGCCGGCTACTCCCCATTTTAACCTTCTTGGAATTGGTGAAGGCAGTTTAATTTTACTTGTGTTTACTATCATTTTATAACTTTAATTTGTTCATAAGAAGTTTAATTGGTTTGGAATTCTGCATCACATAAAAATGTACGGATGGGACATTCTCGTTCAATAATTCTTCAACTTGCTTTTTGGTCCACTCTACTCCAACTTCAATTACGTGTTCCGGTTTAGCGGCTTCTACTTCATCAGCAAGTTCTTGAGGAATATCTATAAAAAAGTTTTTTGGAATAGATCTTATCTGAGCTTTTGAAGTTATAACTTTTAATCCGGGTATAATAGGAACGCTAATTCCTTCTATTCTGCATTGTTTTAAGTAATCGAAATAAAATTTGTTGGAGTAAAACATTTGTGTAACAATGTAAGAAGCGCCTGCATCAACTTTTGCTTTAGTATGTTTAATATCTGTTTTCAAATTAGGGGCTTCAAAATGTTTTTCTGGATATCCGCCTACGCCAACACAAACATTCATCGGTTCAGCATCCAGTAAACCGTCTTCAATATATTTACCTTGATTCAAGCCGGCAATTTGTTTCACTAAATCAACAGCATAATCATTCATGCTTCTTCCAAACTTGAGCGGCTTTTTAAATGCTGCATCATCTCCACGAACAGCAAGAACATTATCAATTCCTAAATAGTGAAGCTCGATTAAAAAATCTTCTGTTTCTTCGCGTGTAAAACCACTGCAAAGTACGTGAGGAACTGCATCAATGTTATATTTATTTTGAATGAGAGCACATAAACCAAGAGTGCCCGGACGTTTACGCTTAACTTTCATTTGCATTCCGCCGTCTGCAGTTTCTTCATACATTACTTCGGCTGCGTGGCTTGTAATATCTATGAACGGAGGATGATATTTTACAATGTCATCTAAAACGTGCAGCAATTGTTTAACATTGCCGCCACGTTTGGGAGGAATGATTTCAAAACTTATTAACGGATTATTAGATTTCTCAAGATGTTCTATTACTTTCATGCTTTCCTAAAATTATATAGCTGCAATTTAATATTTTGTTTTAATAACTACTCATTTTGGAAGTAGAGTTAAAGTACTTTCTGTATTTTGAATAAACTCGCTCTCCTTTAATGGCAATCTAAGATAATTACCCTTAAGCCACATTTTAGTCATGTCTTTATAATGATCGCTCATAAAATGTCCGGATTGCCCGGCAGGCAATATGAAATAAAAATAGTCCGGCTGAGAATAATCATATATGTACCTCATCGTAGGTCCAAGTTTATTTTCAAACTTTTTAGTTCGATGCGGCAAGTTTGAATTATGTTCGGTTTCGTAAAGCTCTGAAAAAGAGTATTCTGTGTTAAAGACTGTTGTTCCATCGCCCCCAATTTCAAATGGGCCAATGTTAATTAGCTTATCCAACAGAGAGAACTTTCCTCCAAATATGTGTTTGAAAGTAACTTTGTGAATTTCTCCCCATTGCCAATTATAAACTTCTGTGCCGTAATCACGTTCAAGTTCGCTCAAAGCATCAGCAAGACTTTTTCTCAGCATGTCATCTTTTGTTTCAATTGCCTGCGTTTTTACATCATCAAATAATGATGAATCTGACTGCATGAGTTCTTCAATTTTTCTGTAAAGAATGTTTGCTGCGAAAACATATTCTTTGAGCAAATCATTACTCATTTCATCACCAATAACATTCTTAATCAAATTTTTCAAAAAGAAAGCATAGATGGTTGGTGCTTGGCTTCGAATGCTCATTTCACCATCCCAATTTTCTAATAAATCTAAAGCAGTTTTTAGATTCTTATCGTGAAGTTTAACATCCTTAAATGCACTAATCAAATGTTTTGTTATTTTTTTTGCAAACGGAGAAACAAAATCATTTTGATATTTTTTAAAATCTGATACACTATGCTTTTCTTTTGAAGTTAGTAATTCGGCAATTCTTTCGATTCTTGAAGATGGTTCCCAAATGTTTGAAATGTGATAAGGAAAACCATTTACAATTTTGTTGTTTGCAGAAGCAATGTAATTTTGCGGCGGATTGAAAAGTTTAGGCATTTCATCATAAGGGACAAAACCTTTCCAGTCACTTGCAGAACTTGTTCCATCAAAAACTAAGGTTGGCGAATTGTTAGCTCGAATAGGAAGTTTTGCGGCGCAAACATAGCCAATATTTCCAAAGGCATCTGCATAAACAAAATTTTGACCGGGCAAAGTGAAATAACTAAGCGCTTCTTTGAAGTCTTCCCAATTCTTTGCTTTGTTTAACGAAAGTGCCGCAAACATTTCATCGCTAAAATCTTGTCCAGTCCAGCGCATACTTAATGTTGCGGTTTCTACTTCAATATTCGGATAATATTTTCTTAGCTGATGAATATCTGAAACAATTGCTCCTCTGTGTGTTTTCTTGATTTCGTAAACAACATTTAGAGAATCTTTTACGTGAATTGTATCTTTTGTAATGGCAAGTTCACGCCATTTTCCATCTACAAAATATTTTGTTCCGGAAGAATCAATTTTTTCGGCATAAAAATCTGCATCATCAGCCATCACGTTTGTCATCGCCCAAGAAATATTTTGATTCTTACCAATAACAACAGCAGGCAAACCGGCAAGAGTAAACCCTTCAACGTTCCACTCTTTGCTTCTTATCATTGCAAAGTACCATCTGCCTGGCGCTGTAAATGCTAAATGAGGATCATTAGCAATCATAGACTTGCCTGAAACAGCTTTGTTTCCATTTACAACCCAATTATTCGAGCCGATGTGAGTTCCTCTAAAGCCAGTAAACTCGCGGTAAGATTTATCTACATCAATTAAGCCTCGCGTAATTGAAGATAGACTTTGCAAACCAAATGGAATAATTGTCGGTGCATTCTGAGGAAAATCTGGTATTAATTCTCTCGCTTTAGTTTCACCAAACTTTTGTATCAAGTGAGAGAACATCAAATCTGTCCACCAGCTTATGTTTAATTCCCATCCCATTAACTTTGCAATTACTAAACTATGCTCTGGTTCCCAAGTATATGGATCGTAACCAAGTACGTCTATTTCGGGAGTGTAATTTCCTTTGGCTGCTTTCAGATATTCATTAACGCCATTGGAATAAGCAACAAGTATTTTTTGAGAAAGCGGATTTAATTTTGGAAAACTTTCTTTAGCAGCCTTATAAATACCAACTGTTCTAAACATTATATCTACATCAATGGTTTGGGTTCCAAAAATTTCGCTTAGTCTTCCTTCACCTGCTCGGCGCGCTACGTCCATCTGGAACAATCTATCTTGTGCATGAACAAAACCAAGCGCAAAAGCCGCATCTTCGTCGTTCTCAGCTTTAATCATCGGTATTCCCCACTTGTCTCTAAATATTTTTACTTCTGCAGAAATCCCCGAAAGATTTTTTTCATCATCATACTTCGGAAGAGTATTTTTTAGCATGAAGAAAGTTATTCCCGAAAGGACAGTGAGAATAATTAGAAGAGAAACAGAAAGCCCAATAGTTATCTTTTTCCAATTTTGCATTAATCTTTTTCCGAATTGCGTACTCTAATTTATAAATTGATTTGCTGAATAAGAATATATTTGATAAATAAGTTTTCAAATTCAATTTACTTGGGATTTATATGAACGAAATAGTTTTACTGGGTTTAGCGTTGATTGCCTTAGCAATCATTATTGTATTTATTCTTCTGAACAAAAAAATCTCTGCACTCATTTCCAACCGTAATAATCAAGATGAATTTTTACGTCTTGATAAATCATTCCGCGATGAAATAGCCCGCTCAAGAAATGAAACTGCTAACAACTCAAAAGCTCAGCGCGAAGAGCTTAACGAATCAATTTTAAAATTAGGCGATCAATTAACGAACACGATTGGCGAAATTTCCAAAAGGCAAAAAGATCAGTTAGATATTTTTTCAAAACAAATTAATACTCTAACTCAAAGCAACGAACAAAAGCTGGATAAGCTCCAAGAAAAAGTTGAAACTCAGTTGAGAGAAATTCAAGACAAGAACGAAAAGAAACTAGAAGAGATGAGAAAAACAGTAGATGAAAAACTTCACGCTACTTTAGAAAAACGCCTTGGTGAATCGTTCAAACTTGTAAGCGAAAGATTAGAAGCTGTACGAGAAGGTTTAGGAGAAATGAGAAACTTAGCTGTTGGCGTTGGCGACTTAAAAAAAGTTCTCACTAATGTTAAAACGAGAGGAACTTGGGGAGAAATTCAACTCGAAAATTTGATTGAGCAAATTCTTGCACGCGATCAATATGATAAAAACGTTGCTACAAAAAAAGGAAGCGGCGATAGGGTTGAGTTCGCAATTAAAATGCCCGGACGTAGCGAAAACAAAGATGGCGCTTGCTGGCTTCCGATTGATGCAAAATTTCCGATGGAAGATTATCAGCGTTTGTTAGCTGCACAAGAAGTTGGAGATATTGTTGTTATTGAGGAAACTTCTAAAGCGCTTGAAGCAAGAATACGCGGTGAAGCAAAATCTATTTTCGAAAAATATATTGATCCGCCAAACACAACCGATGTGGCAATTCTCTTTTTACCGATTGAAGGATTGTTTGCTGAAGTTTTACGCCGTCCCGGTTTGTTTGAAAAACTACAGAGTGATTACAAAGTTATTATTGCCGGACCAACAAACCTTACTGCCATATTAAACAGCTTGCAAATGGGCTTTAGAACTTTAGCAATAGAAAAACGAAGCAGCGAAGTTTGGAGTTTGCTTAGCGCAGTTAAAACAGAGTTTGGAAAGTTTGGCGAAGTGTTGGAAAAAACACAGAAAAAACTTCAAGAAGCAAGTAATACGATTGACGATGCCTCCAAGCGCACGCGAGCAATTGAGCGTAAACTTAAAAATGTTGAGACAAACTCGAATGATGGGCAAGAATATTTGATTGAAGAGTAAAACTTTTTTAATAAGGCTCAAGCCTTAGCATGCCTTTGTTGTTTAAAGAGTCTGTCTCAAAAGGGTCAAATGTCATTTCGAGCTTGCCCGCCGTGCTTTTGGCGAGGCGAAGTCGAGAAATGATAATTTTTACTGCAATCAAACTTCGACTGGTTCAACTTAGCTCACCAAAGGTCAGCTCAGTACGACCCTGAAAATGACTTTTGAGACAACCTCTACATCTAAATTGACACAACCTTTTCCTTTTTCACCGATACATTTCCGCCTCTTGCCGAAAACTCATTCAAAAACATATAACCAACCTATAACTTTGCCTTCAAAAGAAATGAAAGCAAGAAGGAGATATATAAAATGGCACGTGGCGTTCATAGCCGTATAATTATCGGGATAATGCTTGTTTTAGTCGGGGCTATGTTATTCCTCCGCAACAGCGAATTTTTAGATTTTATGATTCCCGATTTCTTCTATCAATGGGAAGTGATATTTGTAATCTTCGGATTACTCTTTATTACTCTTGCAAAAAACAAAACAGTAGGTTCTGTGTTTGTAGCAATTGGATTGTTTAGTCTTTATCCGGGTCTTTGGCCATTAGTCTTTGTAGCAATCGGCGCATACATCATTTTCGGGTTCAAGTTTAACTCAAAGCCGCCCGAAGAAGGGAATGATTTTGCAGCAAGAAATAACCAAATTGAGCAGGTAAACATCTTTGGAGGCGGAAATAAATTTGTAACCGCAGAATCTTTCAAAGGTGGAAGTATTGTTTCAATCTTTGGCGGCTCTGAAGTAAACCTTACCGGAAGCAAACTTGCCGAAGGAGATAACGTGCTCGAAACAATTTCAATTTTCGGCGGATGCACTATTATTGTTCCCAAAGATTGGAATGTTTTAATAGATGTATTTCCACTATTCGGCGGCTTTAGCGACTCTCGCTTGCGAGACCCGAACCAAGTTTACGAACCAAACAAAACTTTGTTAATAAAAGGTATTGCGCTCTTTGGCGGCGGCGAAGTAAAAACTTTATTCTAAGGAGACTAAAATGAAAAACTCTAGCGGAAGAAATATTTTAGGCATTATTTTAATGATTATTGGCGGATTATGGATTATAGACAATTTTAATCTATTTGGATTTTTAGACTTTCCATTTCATCACTTAATCTTTTCTTGGCATACATTCTTTGTAATTGTTGGGGCAGTAATTATTTCCAACAATAACAAAACCTTTTGGGGATATTTATTGTTGGGCATAGGCTTAGTTGGATGGTTAAAACACATGCCTTTTGTTCCATTTGCTCATTTTTTAAACTTTCGTGATCTTTGGCCACTAATCCTTTTCGGGCTTGGATTATGGTTAATACTAAATCAAAAAGAAAAATCGAATAACAGCAGCCAAGAACAAAAATGTGGAATCGGTAATAATAATCCGTTTACACAAGCCAACACAAACAATTTTTCTTCATCTAACACTTCAGAATATCCGTTAGATTATATAAATGAATCGGCTTCTTTTACATCTATTGAAAAAAGAATTACAACTCAGTCATTCAAAGGCGGAAAGGTTGCTGCTACTTTTGGAAGCGTTCTTTTAGATTTTCGGCAGGCTAAGCTTGCGCCGGGCGAACATATTTTAGATCTCAGCGTTGCCTTTGGCGGTGTTGAACTATATTTCGCGCAGGATTGGAAAGTGATTGTAAATGTATCATCTGTGTTTGGTGGATTTGATGATCAAAGATATTCTAATTTTAATGCTGCAACATCCAGCGCTTCTATTCTTATAATTAAAGGCTCAGTCGTTTTTGGCGGCGGCGAACTAAAGAACTAAGGTTATTGATGAGCAATCCTTTTACAACCAATAGGAAAATTTTTGCAGCGTATGCATCAATGTGGTTTTTGATTTTTCTTTCCCACGTTGCAATCATAATGATAGTTCAAGATATAAAATTTTACGCTGCGCTTGTTGATTCATTCTTTTTTAATTTTTTGTACTTGATAATTGGTATTGGAATCTGGTACACAGTCCGCTTTAATAATCTCGAAAGCTATACGCCGCTAAAAATTTTTCTTGATCACATTGTCTCTGCTGTTATAACGGCAGTAATTTGGGTAGCTGCCAGCGAGTTTATTGTAAGCAAGATCTTATCTCAAGAAAATTTTTATTTAGAATTTCTAAACCAATCTTTAATCTGGCGTTTTTTAATTGGAATTCTTTACTACATCGCGCTTGTTTCGATTAACTATGTAATAATCTATTACAACAATTTCCAAGAAAAAGTATTAAAGGAAGTTGAACTAAAAGGCTTAGTAAAAGAAGCGGAACTTAATGCTCTGAAATATCAGATTAATCCACATTTTATTTTTAACAGTCTAAATTCTATCAGCTCGTTAACAATAAGCAACCCGCAGCGCGCCCAGGAAATGACAATTAAGCTTTCTTCGTTTCTAAGAAGCACGCTTGTTAAAAATGATAATCAAAAAAGCAGGCTTATTGATGAGCTCAACAATGCGATGCTATATATGGATATTGAAAAGATTCGCTTTGCTGATAAGTTTGAGTTTGTTGAAGAAATAAAACCCGAGTGTAAAGAGGTAGAAGTACCCAATATGATTTTGCAGCCTTTATTTGAAAACGCAGTTAAACATGGTGTTTACGAAAGCTTGGAAAAAGTCATTATAAAACTTTCGTGTAGTATCGAAAAGGAATATTTTAAAATCATCGTAGAAAATAATTTTGACCCGGAATCTGTACCTAAAAGAGGCGCTGGAATTGGTATTAAAAATATTCAAAACCGGATGAAACTAATTTATAACCAAGATAACCTTGTTGTTGTAGATAAAACTAATTCCACTTTCAAAATAACTATTTACATTCCAATGAGTTAAAAATGAAAAAGATTAGAACATTGATTATTGATGATGAACAGCTTGGCAGAGATTTAATTAAAGCTTACATCGCAAAGCATGAAGGATATGAAGTGCTTGCAGAGTGTAACAATGGGTTTGACGGAATAAAACAAATTAACGAAATGAAGCCTGATTTAATTTTTCTGGATATTCAAATGCCTAAGCTAACCGGTTTTGAAATGCTTGAATTAATTGATTCTCCTCCAGTTATTATTTTTACTACAGCATACGATCAGTATGCTCTCAAAGCCTTTGATGTAAACGCAACTGACTATTTGCTCAAGCCTTTTTCAGAAGATAGATTTAACGACTCTCTTGTAAAAGCAGAAAAACTTTTGTCCAACAAGGCGGTATCGCTTTCTAAATTTCAAGATATACTAAAAACAGCGGAAGCGAGCAGAGAAGCATTAGAACGTGTAGTTGTAAAGAATCAGCAAAAAATTACTTTGGTACCAGTTGAAGAAATTAAATACATAGAAGCACAGGATGATTACACAATGCTCTACGCAGAGAAAGGAAACTTTCTCAAGCAAAAAACAATGAAATACTTTGAAGAGAGCCTAAACTCAAAAGATTTTGTGCGAATTCATCGTTCATATATTGTTAGACTCGCTCTAATTAAGCAAATAGAATTGCTGGAAAAAGAATCTTACCAAATTATTTTACACGATGGCAAAAAACTACCGGTAAGTAAAACCGGCTACTCTAAACTAAAAGATTTATTTTAATTACAGGCGCCTCTAAAAATATCAATATCATTTGCCCCGCCCTGCGGGATGAAATTTTAGTTTTTAGAGACGCCCTTACGTAATCCACCTTTATTAATTTAAATTGAAGTTCAGCAGAACGGTATTTATATTTCGTTAGACAAACAATGGTTAATAGATGAGCTTAGACAAAGATCTTTTATCAATTCAAGAGGCGCGCAATCTTGCTTCTCAAGCCAAACAAGCGCAGCTCGAGTATAAACACTTCAGCCAGGAGCAAGTAGATAAAGTTGTAAAAGCAATGGTTGATGCCGGCTATAACGAAGCTGAACGTCTTGCTAAAATGGCTTATGAAGAAACCGGCTTTGGAAAGGTTTCGGACAAAATTATTAAAAACCAGTTTGGCACCCGCGATGTATGGAACTCGATTAAAGACTTAAAAACCGTTGGCGTTATTGAGGTTCGCAGTAATGGCAAAATATTGAAAATTGCCGAACCTATGGGAATTGTTGCCGCATTAGTTCCATCTACAAATCCAACATCAACCGCAATGTTTAAAGCAATTATTTCTTTGAAATGTAGAAACGGAATAGTTGTATCTCCTCATCCAAAAGCAGTTAATTGTACAAAAGAAGCTCTCAAAGTTGTTACAGAGGCAGCTGAAAAAGCCGGGGCTCCTAAAGGATTAATTCAGTGTCTTTCTATTCCTACTTTAGAAGGAACAGATGCTTTAATGCACGATAAAAATATTGCTGTAATTTTAGCAACAGGCGGAATGCCAATGGTTCGCGCGGCATATAGCTCAGGAAAACCTGCTTACGGAGTTGGTGCAGGTAACGTGCCTGCATTCATCGAAAAAAGTGCAAACATAGAAAAAGCGGTAGCAGATATTGTATTCGGAACTACTTTTGATAATGGCGTACTTTGTTCTTCTGAGCAGGCAATTGTTGTTGATAGAGCCATTAGTGAAAAAGTAAAAGAAGCTGCTAAAAAGAAAGGCTGCTATTTTGTAAATGCTGATGAGAAGAAAAAACTTGAAGATAAAATTGCAAAAGGCGCAAAGCTTAATGCTGAGATTGTTGGTAAATCCGCTGTATGGATTGCCAACTATGCCGGTTTTTCTGTACCAGAAACCACTACCGTTCTGATTGCTGAATGTGAAGTTGTTGGAAAAAAAGAGCCTCTTTCTATAGAAAAACTTTCACCTGTGCTGGCATATTATACTGTTGATGGATGGATGGATGGCTGCCATAAATGTATTGAGTTGCTTGAGTTTGGCGGAATTGGGCACACACTTGCAATTCACTCAAACGATAAAGATATAATTATGAAATTTGCTCTTGAAAAGCCTGCTTTTAGAATTGTAGTTAATACTCCTTCATCAGTAGGCGCAGTTGGTTATTCAACAGATTTAATGCCTTCGATGACTTTAGGACCGGGCACTTGGGGCGGCTCTATTATTTCCGAAAATGTTAGCGCAATGCATTTAATGAATGTAAAAACTCTTGCTTTTGAATCCAGAGTTATAAATCAAGGCAATAGTTTAACTTCCTTAGAAGGATATTCTGCAGTTTCTAATGCCAAAACAGGTTACAGCGAAGGCAGTTTTACAAAACAAATTGAAGAGAGATTAAGAGCAAGAGCCGGAAACCCAAACATTGAATTTGGCAAAACTGAAGCACAGGCAAAACCTGAAAGTAAACATGCTGAATTTGGAAGTGGGATTTCGGAAACAGAAATCAAAAAAATAATGAAGGAGTTTTCAAAATAAAGTTTGTTTAGAGGTATTTGCTTTATTAGTGATACTTATCATTCGTTCACGAATTAATTATGGCTATAATTGTGGGAGATATGAAAGACAACAAAAAAATGTATCAGCCAGATAAGAATTGGTCTATAGAGAAAGGTGATTACAAACGAGATGACCAGGCAACTTGGACTTATCAAAGAAATCTCAATAGAAAAAAGAATATTAAAATAGTAGTTATGATAATTTTGTATGCTGTCGGGGTTTCAGCTATTACTTATTTTGCTATTTCTTTCATTTAAGAATATCTGTCTAACTTAAATTTTTCACCTAAATAAAGCTTGCGTACATCTTGGTCTTCGGCCAATTGGTGCGCAGTGCCATCTTTAAATATTTGTCCGTTTATTAAAATATAAGCTCTATCCACTATGCTAAGCGTTTCGTGTACATTATGGTCTGTAATCAAAATGCCAATTCCTTTGTGTTTGAGATTAGCAACAATGCTCATAATATCTTCAACTGCAATAGGATCTACGCCGGCAAAAGGTTCATCAAGTAAAATGAATTTTGGATCTGTGGCCAAAGCTCTTGCTATTTCGCAGCGTCTTCTTTCTCCGCCGCTAAGTTGAAAGCCGAGCGTTTTTCTTACAAGATTCAAACCGAGTTCTTCTAACAATTTTTCTTGTTTTTCAAGTCTCTCTTTAGCTGGTAATCCTGTCATCTGAAGCACTGCCATCACATTATCTTCAACACTTAATTTTCTAAAAACAGAAGCCTCTTGAGGCAGATAGCCAATTCCCATTTTTGCTCGTTTGTACATTGGCTCGTTAGTAATATCTGCTTCATTAAGAAATACACTTCCTTCATAAGGTTTAATCATTCCAACAATCATATAAAAAGTTGTTGTTTTACCGGCTCCGTTTGGACCGAGCAGTCCAACTACTTCGCCCTGTTCAACTTTAACTGAAACTCTGTTTACTACAGTGCGTTTTTTGTAAATCTTTTTAAGGCTTTCGCCCCTTAAGATTAAATTTTTCTGCATAATAGGCTGAATCCTTTGTTAAGTAATAAAGAACTTTATTGTTTCGGCTAAGAAGCTGTTCTTTAGTTGGCTTGTTTGTAAAAATTTTGAAAGAGGGTATTGTGAATTCTTTTTCTTTTCCTTCAAGTAAGTTTTCTGGATGAAATTCTGTTGCTGGTTTACCATAAAGTCTAACGTCTTTAACTTCTCCATTTTCAAAATAAATTTTTGCGCTCTGGGAGCTTGATTTTACCAATCCATTCGGTTCATCTTCATCATATAAGTAATAAATGCTAAGCACGTTTCCGGTTACATCTGTAAGATTAATTTCTCCATTTTCAAAAAATATTTTTACAGCTTTGCCCGAAATTTGATCGAACCGAAACGGCTTATCCTTGTGTTCGGAAATGATAACCGCGTTAGAATTAAGATTAATTCTGGTTAGCCTGTTATCTTTAATAAAAACATAAACAGAATCTCCGCTAAGCTGTGTTTCGTCATTCCAAATAACAGGAGGAAGCTCATCTCCTTCTTTTTTAAAAGTTCGAATCTCATTATTTGCACTAAAGAAAAAAGTCTGATGATTTGAAGAAGCAAAACCGGTTTTTAGAATTTTAACGGAATCGGTTGCAACCATTTTTTGAACGCTGTCATCAAATGCTTCCATCAACATAGAGCTTACCATTAAAGTATCTAACTGTCCATCAGAGGCAGTATCAATTCTGGCAAAGAAAGGATTACCCCAAATCTTTGAGTATTTATTTTGACCGACATCTTCTAAGCGTTCTCCAAATATTGCAATACGGTCTTTATAGTTATAGAGCCTAATATTGTTAAAGGCAAATGTGTTTTTTGTATTTCTAAAATAAATGAGACTATCGGCAAGCATAGTTGATGAAGTATCGCTAACAATTACATTTCCGCCAGCTATCACTTTGTCTTCATCATCAAAATAGTTAAGCCGCAAAGCCGAAAGATTAGAAACGCCTTCTTTCAAGTTAACTTGATCATAGAAATAGGAGCGTTTCTCATCGAAATAATAATAACCTGTTTTTGAGTATAGCTGAACGTGCCCGTCTGATAAATCAATTCCATTTTTAGAAAACGCAATATTACTATTGCCAAAGTAATAACCACGTATTGTTTTGATAACTATACTGTCTTGAGTAACAACAACGTTTCCAATTAACTCCGCTTCGTTCTTAGCTAAATATTGAATAGCTTTATCGCAAGTTATGCTAACAGCGCCTTGAGTCATTACAACATTTCCATGAAGTTCTCTAATGCTTTCTCCATTTATTAGTTTGCCAACAAGACTATCTCCAATAGCAACAATACGGTTATTATCCTGCGCTAAAAAAGCTGCGTAGCAAAGAAAGAAGAAAAAAAGCGAGGCGCAAAACTTCATTTTGTTTTCTCCTCTTTAGTAGCAGAAGCAGTGTATGTTGGATTGAAGACAACATAATTATTCAAGCTTTGGTCTGATTCTAAACCGTAGCCTTCAATAATTTCTTTTTTTGTAGTTATAGAAACAAATCTCTCAGTAACAATTTTTTGATCTGAATTACGCCATTTTAATTCTTCAGTTTTAAGTACAACTCCGCTGTCGTTTCTTGCAACAACATTTCCAAATGCGTACATATCTCGCATAATATCATCAACTTTTCCGGTCAACGAAGTTAGATAAGATGTGCTTTTCTGCTGCTTATCATAAAAATCAATTTTAACACCTTCCAGCAATGTTACTTTTTGTATTTCAAATTTTTTAAGGTGGTTAGAGTACAGGACTGCTTTAATTCTGCCTTCATCAGTAAACATAATTTTTGAGTTCCAGCTTTCGTGCGAAGGAATTTCTCCTTCAGTTTTTGTTCTATCAATTTGAGGCTGGATTTTTTCTTCCGAGCATGCGGAAAGCATTACAATAATTAGAAATGCGCAAAACTTTTTCATCTTGATTGTAAACCTAATTTCACAAGATCGTGTAGGTGAACAATGCCTTCTGGTCTTTTATCTTTATCAACAACTATCAAAGAAGTAATATTGTATTGTTCCATTTGCTGCAAAGCAAAAGATGCCAAAAGTTCTTTAGCAATTGTTTTAGGCTTGAGTGTCATTGCATCGGAAGCAACAAGGTTTCGCAAGTCTAAAGATTTTTCGAGTAAGCGTCGCAAGTCTCCGTCTGTAATTATTCCGGCTAATATTCCTTCATCGTTTACAACACAAGTAACACCTAAACGTTTAGAAGTTATTTCAAGAATAGAATCTTTAAGAGAAGTCCACACATTAACGCAAGGGAAATCTTTTCCGCTGGTCATTATTTCAGAAATTTTTAGGGAAAGACGTTTTCCTAAACTGCCGCCTGGATGTAGAAAAGCGAAATCTTCTGGGGTAAAGCCACGCATTTCTAATAGTGCAATGGCTAAGGCATCGCCCATTACAAGAGCGGTAGTTGTTGAAGACGTTGGCGCTAGATCGTGAGGGCAAGCTTCTTCTTTAACGCTCACATTCAAAATCAAATCGCATTGGTTTGCAAGTCTGGAATCCAATTCTCCCAACATACCAATTATAGTTACGCCAATTCTCTTAAACATCGGCACTAAGTTGAGAAGCTCTTCAGTGCTGCCGCTTTTCGATATTAGAATAACCGTGTCTTCGCTTCTAACCATACCAAGATCGCCGTGCAGTGCATCGGTTGGATGCATAAAAATTGCAGCTGTTCCCGTTGAGTTTAACGTAGCTACAATTTTTCGGGCAATTAAACCGGATTTCCCCATACCAGTAAAAACAACTCTTCCGTTAGAATTAAAAATATGTTCTATTGTCTTAGCAAAATTATCATCAACAGATTCAATAAGATTTTTTACTGCCTCAGATTCTATCCGAATTACTTCTTTACCTTTAGAAATTATTTGTTCTTTGTTCACCAATTCCTCTTAGCTTTTCAAGAAATCAAAAAAAGATTTTTTGCGTTGAACCATCTTTGGGTCGAACAAAGAATAATCAACATCTATTCTGTTCCAATACTTGTTGTAAAGTAAAAATGCCTGTCCAAGTTTTTCATCGGAATACTCATTAAGATTAGTAAACAATCTGTTTGGGTTAAGAGCAACTTCCGGATTTCTCTCATCCATAAGCAACATCAGTTCGTTATAAAAATTAGTAACCGGAATCAGATAGTTTACTTCATCCTTTGCACTGTAAACCCAAATTTTTCTGTGCTCGGCAGCAATAACAAGAACTAAAGATTTAAGAACAAGATGAATCTCTCTAACCGTAGTATTATCAAAAGGAGCTTTTTGACCGGGCACCCAATTCGAATATGTCCACCTGTAATTCTCTTTCATCTGGCTAATCTTAGGAGTCAAATCAAAATTTTGAATATCAATTTCAATTTGCTCTTCAATTTCATGATGTATAGTTACATAAATTTCATGATCATCGTAAACTATTTTAGAGATAGCAAAAATTGGAGTCGAATTTGATTCCAAATCTGGTTCGCTGTCAATAGGACCAAGAATAAAATTACCGTTTCCAAATCTACCATGCCCAAGTACAACCATTCGCTCAATTTTATCTCTATAAAATTTATAACCAATTTTATTTTCTGGAAGCGCTGTATGCAGTAATTCTTTTTCTTGTATAGTCAATTCGCGCGGAAAATGCTCTAAGTTATTTGTCATGGCAATCACTTCTTAGTTTGTTTTAAGTAATCTAAAATTTCCGGCAATACTTCACCACTGTTAGATTTTGTAATAAAGTTTACTACTCGTTTAACTTCTCTTCTTCCATCTTTAGGCGCGCCCGATATTCCAACTTTCTGAAGTAATGGAATATCTAGTATATCATCGCCAATGTAAAGAACTTGTTTGTAATTAATTATCTCGTGCTTCAAGTAATCATCCACCATTTGTACTTTATTTATGGAATTTGAAAGTACAATACAATTACTGTTAGTCTTAATTTTCTCTAAGAAATTCTCGTTGCTCGCCGTTACAATTCCAAATTTTAATTTGTGTTTAGTAAATTCTTCACAAGCAATATTTATCTGATGAATAAATTTATCTATGTTTTCAATACAATTGGCTGCATTCTTATGTATCAAAACACCTTCTAAATCAAACAAGAACAGTTTTATATCTCTAATTTTAGTGAGAATATCAATTTTCATTTTTTACTATTTCATCAATCTGTTTAATCGTTGTCAATAGTTTTTTTAACATATCGAGCGGAAGCTGACTTTCTGCATCGCTTAAAGCTAAAGAAGGATTCGGATGTACTTCTAAGAATAATCCATCAACGCCAACAGCAACTGCTGCTTTAGCCAATGCGTAAATAAATTGTCTTTCTCCGCCGGATTCACTTCCCTTGCTTGGCAATTGAACTGCGTGAGTTGCATCCATAATAACAGGATAGCCAAAGCTGCGCATTATTTGCAAGCTTCTCATATCCACAACAAGATTATGATAGCCAAAAGTTGTGCCGCGCTCTGTAAGTAATATTTTTTTACTTTTTGTGGTTTCAATCTTTACAATTACATGAGCCATGTCTTGCGGCGCAAGAAACTGTCCTTTTTTTACATTAACTACTTTGCCGGATTTGCCTGCAGTTACAAGCAAATCGGTTTGCCTGCAAAGAAAGGCTGGTATTTGAAGAACATCTGCAACGTGGGCTACATGCTCAACTTCCTGCTCAGAATGAACATCGGTTAATAGAGGAACGCAGAGTTCCTTCTTAACTTTCTCTAAAATTTTGAGCGCTTTCTCAAAGTGAATTCCACTAAAGGAATGAATGCTTGTTCTGTTAGCTTTCTTGTAACTCGATTTGAAGATAAAAGGAATTCCAAGTTCTTCTGTAATAGTTTTAATAGTTTCAGCAGTTTTTAGTGTTGTCTTTTCGTTTTCAACAACACAAGGACCGGCAATTAAGACAAGTGGGCTGCCGTCTCCTATTTCGATTTTGTTAACCTTTACCATAACTCCACGCTATTTATTCAAAAAGATTTTCTTGCTGCTTAATTTTTCCTCGCTTTTTATTGAAACGAAGATAAGCCAAATCAGTAGCTTCTCTTCCACGGGGCGTACGCTGAATGAATCCCTGTTGAATTAAAAAAGGTTCGTAAACTTCTTCTATTGTACCAGAATCTTCGTTAACTGCAACGGCAAGAGTGTTAAGACCTACAGGTCCGCCGTTAAACTTTTCGATTATTGTAAGAATAATATCCTTATCCATTTCATCTAAACCAAACTCATCTACTTCAAGAGCAAGTAAAGCCTTTTGAGCAATCTCAATATCTATAATTTTTTTGTTTTCGAAGTCTGCAAAATCTCTTGTTCTTCTAAGCAAACGGTTTGCAATTCTTGGTGTTCCGCGAGAACGCTTTGCAAGTTCATTTGCAGCGTTATCTTCAATAGCTATATTTAAGATACCTGAAGAGCGCAAAACAATTTTTTTGATTAACTCTGTTTCATAATAATCTAAACGAGATTTAATTCCAAAACGATCTCGTAAAGGAGCAGTTAACAACCCGGCTCTTGTTGTAGCGCCAATCAAAGTATAGTGCGGAAGTTTAATCTGAACTGTACGTGCATTTGGCCCGCTGTCTATCATAATATCCAGCTTGTAATCTTCCATTGCAGAGTAAAGATATTCTTCTACAACAGGGCTTAAGCGGTGAATTTCATCAACAAACAAAACGGATTTTTCTTCTAGATTGGTAAGAAGTCCGGCTAAGTCGCCAGGCTTTTCGAGAACTGGACCAGAAGTAATTTTGATTTTAACACCCATCTCGTTTGCTATTATGTTAGCGAGTGTAGTTTTTCCTAATCCTGGAGGTCCGGTAAGAAGAACATGATCTAATCCTTCGCCACGTTTTTTTGCAGCGCCAATAAAAACTTTTAGATTATCCGTAATCTTAGCCTGACCGGTAAAATCATCAAATCTTTTGGGACGAAGCGACTGCTCTAACTTTTTTTCTTCTTCGTTTAAAGATGGATTCAAATTATCTGCACGTTTCGGCAAAAAAACTCCTAGGAATGAGATGTAACCGGTTTTTTCTTTAGCACCGGTTTATATTTATTAATCAAATGCACTAAGTAAACCATAAGAACAATCATTGCAGCAGCAGCAAGCAGAGATAAAGTTAAATTAAGCGATTTTGGCCAGAACATTGCAAAACCGGGTATCCACGCACTGCCATAAATAACAATTATATGAACAACATAAACCACTAAAGTATATCTGCCAATTTCCTGCACTATCAAAGGAATTTTCTTTACTGAATCAGCAAGAAAAGACATAAAGCTGATTAACAAAGCAACTACACCCAACCTTAGTAAAATAACAAATGAATTATCGGTAAAGAAATGTTTATAACCAATAAAATTAGTTTGAATAAAAGAAACAATCCCAGCCGCAGCGAGAAAACTTACTCCAATAGCAGCAAGTACATAATTAAAACTTTTTGTTTTATACATACCCGGATTTTTAGCAAGATAAGTCCCGAGTAAAGCGCCAGCAAGAACGTAACCGCTCCAAGGAAAAATTGGAAAGAGCGAACCCGTTCCAGCGTAAAAATATGCAGCAAATGGAATAGGAAAATTATTTGCCCAGTTGATGTATTCTGTAACATTCCACATCAAAAAGAAAAAAGCTGCTGCAAGAGTATAAACTAAGTACTCATTCAATTTCAATATTTCCGATAAATAAGAGAAGAAAAGAATAAATAATATTCCAATTCCAATTAAGTGAAGCGCATCAACCGTAAAAAATGTAAGCCACTGCTGGTGAGTAACGTGGCTAAAATCGATCAAAAGATAAGTCGGGTACCGTAACAAATATGCTGTCAACATCAACACAACAAAGCGCTTTAATCCTTTTGTTACACGAGGATTTTGACTAAAAGGGAGATTAACCGAACGAAACATATAGGTAAAGGCTACACCGGATGAAACCATAAAAATTGGGGCTGTAAAGCCTCGTATTGTAACCCAAAAGCTGTAAACTAATGAATCGTAAGTACGGTATTCATCTGCAAGAAAAGCATCTATTGTGTGTCCTTGAACCATCATTATTACGGCAAAGGCACGCATAAAATCTATAAAGAAAATTCTTTCTCTTGTACTTTTTGTCATTGAACCCTATTAATAACTGCCGAAAAATAAATAAAGAAAGGCATTAATTGAAGCGAGGAAAACGGAAGAAGTGAGATGAAAAACGAAAGACGTGAAAGAGCCTGTGCCAAGCTCTTTGGGATGAGAAGTGAAAGGTGAAAGTCAAAGGTGAGAAGTGAAAAATATACGCTAAACTCTCACTTCTCACTTCAGAACTACGAGTTTTTTCGTTTCTCTGTAACTGCCGACTTGCAAAAGGTAAAAATAAACACCCGAAGACAATTTATAATTTATAATTGAGAATTTATAATTATATGTTTCGGCTTGTTTGTATTCATCAACAAGAGTCGCTACTTTTCTGCCAAGCAAATCGTAAACTTTTAGTGTAACATGCTCACTTTGGTGAATTGCAGTATAATTGCTTACTTCTTATAGCTTATCGCAGTTTGTTGTTTTAATTCTTCGGGTGCTTTTCAACCCATTCAGTTAAGTACTTAATAATATCTTGCGTAGAAGTGCCCGGTGTAAAGAGCATTCCAATTCCCATTTCCTTTAATTTTACCAAATCACTTTCGGGAATAATTCCACCGCCAAATAACAAAATATCTTCTACTTCTTTTTCTCTCATCAATTGCAAAATTTTGGGAAAGATTGTCATATGCGCGCCGGAAAGAATACTAATTCCAATAGCATGAACATCTTCTTGAATTGCAGCTTCAACAATCATTTCCGGCGTTTGACGCAGCCCTGTGTAAATAACTTCCATACCTGCATCTCTAAGCGCCGCGGCAACAACTTTTGCGCCTCTATCGTGTCCATCTAATCCAGCTTTGGCAACAAGAACTCTAATTTTTTGATCCATCTTAATACTCCAAATTTTCTTACTCAAAAATAGCATTGACGGCTTGAAAAGACAATTAATTTGGACTTATAAAACACTACCTTTTAATCTGCCTGTCGTAAAAACGGCGTGCCAAATCAAGATCGCGCGGAGTATCAACGGAAAGGCTGTCATATTCGGTAACAACAATTTTCATTTTGAAGCCATGTTCTAAAAATCTAAGCTGCTCTAATTTTTCAATTTGTTCAAGATCTGTCGGTCTAAGCGTAGTAAACTTTAGAAGCAAGTCTCTTCTGTAAACATATAAGCCAATGTGTTTGTAAATTTCTGCCGATTGAACCCTATCCAGATTAGTTCTTGCATCGCGTACAAAAGGAATTGGGGATCGAGAGAAATACATCGCAAAGTTGTGATAATCAAAAACAACTTTAACTGCTGCTGGAGATTTCATCTCTTCCACATTTGTAATTCTTCTTGCAAGTGTAGAAAGATTTACTTTTTTATCGAACAAGAGCGGCTCGATTGCTTGATCAATCATCTTTCCTTTTATGAACGGCTCATCACCTTGAATATTAACGATTATATGAGCATCTGGAATTTTTTCTGTTACAAGCGCAATCCTATCAGAGCCGCTGGCGCATTCTTTAGGTGTCATATAAGCTTCGGCTCCAAAACTTTTTACAACTTGAAAAACTTTTTCATCATCAACTGCAATTATTACTTTATCTAACAGTTTCGATTTCCTAGCGCTGTTGTAAGTGTGCTGTATCATTGGTTTGCTGCCAATTACTGCAAGCGGTTTTCCCATCAATCTCGATGAGGCGAAGCGGGCGGGAATTATTCCTACAATCATTCTCTATAAAAATTATTGGTTGATTACTTTTGGTACTCTGAAAAATTCTTCCGTTTTATCTGGAGCGTTCTTCAAAGATTCTTCAGTTGAAATTGAATGCTTAAGTTCATCCTCGCGGAAAACATTACTGTTTTCTACTGGATGAGAAAGAGGTTCAATGCTTTCTGTATCAAGCTCATTCAGCTTTTCTACATAAGCAAGAATATCGTTCAGATGATGAGTAAAATTATCTAACTCGGTTTGCTCAAATTTAAGTTTGGCTAACAATGCTATATATTCTACATCTTTTTGTGTAACAGACATAATTTACCTTTTTACCAGCCTGGATAATTTACACTTACCGGATATAAACTTCCGTGCATACGAATTGAGATAGTGCGGTTTTTAAAACCACGCTTTGGACTTGTAACAGTGAGCATATAAAAACTTTTCGAAAAGTTTTCGAGATAAGTTTTTAAGTTAAGCAAGTACGAGCTAAAATCTGTGTTTAAGCTGCGGTTAAAGTAGCCGGAAACACCAATCATCTTCAGAATATCTTCGCGGAGATCTCCAGCGTAACCAATTGTATAAACTCTTTTAGCCGCAACCGCATTTGTAGCTTCTGCTAAATTTCTTTTACCGGCAGTATCATCTCCATCAGATAGAACAACCATAACGTGATTTTTGACTTCATTAACTGTATAAGAATTAAACATAGAGTTTGCAACATCGGCAACAGCGCCGTACAAATCTGTAGAAGCAACTCCATTTTGAATGTTGGAGATTTCTAACTTTGCTTGATCGGACGAAACGCCTGGAGGTGTTATAGTTCCAACTTGAGGCGATAAATTTTCGCTGAATTGATAAATATTAAAATATGATTTCAATGTTGAAATTGATGATAATCGAGCTACTATTTCTGTAGCATCGGTTTTCATTTGAGGCAGACGATTGTTTGCTTTAATGCTCGTGCTGTTGTCTATTAAAATGCTTACGGGCATAACTATTCTTGAAGCCGGCATTGCAGAAAATTTAACTTCCGCTTCGCGAAGCTGTTCGCCATCTTCTAAAACTTCAAATTGTTCTTTGGATAAATTTACAATTCCGTTTCCTGCGGGATCTGTAACCTGTAAAATTATATTTATAACTCTGTCTTGATTTAAGTTATTCGGGTCATAGTTTGTTGCGTAATCATAAACTTTTAGAATGTTAGAAGCAGATGGCGGAATGTCTTCTGTTTGAAAATACTGCACATGAGAGTCAGTCCAAAAACCGTTAGTGAGCAGTGCTCTTACCTTCCACGCATACCAAGCAGCGTAAGTTAACTGTCCAGTGTTGTAAGAGGTAGATGTTAAACCAACAGCTTTAGGAGTTGTATTCCAGCTTGAAGATACAGGCAGTACATTTTTCCCAGTAGTAGGTTCAATAAAAATTTGAAATGAAGTTCCAATGGCAGCAGTAGTTGACCATTGCAGGTTTGTACCAAAGACAGAAATACCCGTAGTACCATCTTTCGGCATTTGCAAACTAATAATCGAATTATTGCTGCTTTCTGTTGGGCTAGTAGTTCCATTATCAAAAGAACAACCGGGAACAAACAGCAACATTACTATTGCTAATAAACTATATTTTTCAATTACTTTCTTCATTGACCATCCGATTGATCTGCCGTTCAAATATAAATAAAAAAATTATATGAACGTATTACGGCAGAGCTGCACAACAGCAATTCTACAACGAAGTTTTATGTTAGAGATAAAATTAGATTTGCCCAAAAGTTTCTTTCTTAACCCAGCCTATTTTTCCATCTATCAAGCGAATTTTAACCCATTCACCTACGGAATCTTCAATACTGAATTTAACACCTTCGTGAATAACAAAAGCGCCATTGCTGTCTTCATCTGGAGAAACTTTTGCTGAATAAGTAAGTTCTGTTAGAATGCCGTAATCTGTAGCAGTTTCTCTATTAACGCGGGCGAACAAAACCACAATCAGAAATACAAGAATGGAAAGTGAAATAGAGCCGCTCATAAAAGTAAATCTCTGCCATGCGGTTTTACGAGAGAAAAAGTAAACAGCAATGCTGGCAAGCAGTATCCAAAATGTAATAACAACGAAAATTGACCAGCCGATAATTCCAAATGCGGTAACTAAACCTTCCCACCATAAAACTAAAAACAACTTCGGTACTTCGGTAATCTTGTCAATTGTTCTGGAATTTGCAATCGTCAGATTGTAGCGCAAGTCTTCATCGTTTGGTTCAAGCTTAAGCCCTTTTTCAAAATAAAGAATTGATTTGCCGATTTTTCCTTCTTTAAAGTAAGCGTTACCAAGGTTATAATACAAAGTTCCGCTTTCAAATCCTTGCGCTAAAATTTTATCGTAGTTAGCAATTGCTTCAGAAAAATTTTGCTCTTGATAAAACTTGTTTGCTTTGTCCATCAACTCTTCCGGAGTCTGAGCACTTACGCTGTTGTATAAAGTTATCGTTAACAAACTATAAAAAGGTATTTCGGATGAAAAAATGCTTTGATTATTGCTCAAATTCAAAGTGCAAAAACTCAATTTGAGGCTTTTTAGAATAGGCTCATTTATCTTTTTCATTTTTTGCCTCCTATCGAAGAATCTAAAGCAACAATTACTTTTACAGTTTCTTCAAGCATATCGTTGGCGGCTGCTTGCATTTCTCCTTGCGGAGCAAAGCGAGCAAACTCGCAGCGCTCTGCAATTTTCTTAACACTGTCAATCAGCGCTTTATTTACATTTTTCTTAATCAATATTTCCGCTGCGCCTTCAAGTGTAAACTCAGATCTTTGTATCGAGAGCTTGTCTTCAAGATAGCCAAATAAAGCAAGTGAAATTTCTGTGTAGAAGCTTGTTGTCCTCTGAGAGTCGAGTGCGGCTTTAGCTAACTTCAAGCGTTTGCGTGCTTCCTTTTCTGCTTTTTGGAATTTCATTAGCTTAACATTGCCGTAAAGCTTTTCTTGTTTGCTCTTATAAACAAAAGCTCCAATCATTGCAAAAAGTGGCAGAATAATTGAAACCCAAAACCATGTTTTGATAAATGTAATTTCCTGCTTCGGCTCTAAATTAAAATCGTCTAATTTTATGTAGCGAATATCTTGGCTCAGAAGCTTCACATCTTCTTTTGCAAAATTGTTTGAAGCTGCTTCTCCTCCAATACCGGGACGAACATTGATTCTGAAAGTTGGGGATTTTAGAGTTACATATTTTCTCGATGCCGGATTAAAATAAGTAAACTCAATTGCCGGAATTTCTTTTGTTCCGGATGAGCGTGGGATTAAGAGATAATCAATAATTTTTTGCCCGGATACAATTGTGCCGCGGTTTATGTTCTCAACAGTTTTGGGTTCATACTTTTCCATTCCGCCCGGCAGCTGCGGCGTTGGCGGGTTTAGCAATTTTATGTTTCCGCTTCCGTTTAAATTCATTCGCAATGTAATGCTTTCGTTTGCGGTTACATCATTTTTGTCAACTTCCGCTTTGAAATTAAAGTTACCAACAGCACCATTAAAAGAAGCAGGTGCGCCGGAAGGAAGTGCTTCAACAACAACTCTAATTGTGTTTGACTTTGCTAAAAACTCAACTGTTTCGGATCTTCCGAAAAATGAATCATTAAAAAATTCATCAAACATATCATTGCCGGTTCTTTTCTTTTTAACTATAACAGGAACGTTCAACTCAAAAGGTGTTACATTCAAAGTTCCGGTTTTGCTTGGGAACAAAGCAACTTGCTTAATCTTTGCAACGCGGTATCTTTCGCCGCGGTACATTTCTAAATCAAAATTTATTTGTTTTATTGGCCCAATTTCCTCCGACCAAAATCCTTCGTATGCAGGAAGCTTAGTTATTTGAGGAGAGGCAATGTTAAGTTTTGTATAAAGTTTATAAGTAACTGTTATTTGCTCGCCTTGCAGCGCTCTTGTTTTATTTGCTTCGGCTATAATAAAAACATTCTTAGCAAGTTCTTGCTGGCTATATCCGCCAGAGTTTTGCTGCTGCTGTGCCTGAGATGAGCCTTTTTCTACTTTTATTTTAATTGGCTGTGTAGAATAAGTTTTTCCTGCTAGATCAATCGAAGCAGAGCCAATTGTAAACTCGCCTATGCTTGATGGCTGCAAAACGTATGAAAAACCAAGCGAGCCGCTTGCCCTTCCGTTAATTATTTGCATACTCGAAGATTGATTTGGTCCGCTTAAAATTCTGAACCCAGAAAAAGTTGGAGGGCGAAAATTACTTACGTTGTTTATATCGCCTCCTTCAAAATTAAAATCCACTTGGAAGCGATCGTTTAACCCGATTGTAGTTCTTTCAATCGAAGCAGAAAACTTTTGTGCAAACAAAGTGTTTGTAATAACTGCAAAAATTATAACAGCACAAAAATATTTTACCATAATTCTAAACATTTTGTAATCTCCAACTTAACCTGTAATCCTCAATCCGCAACAGAGACAGCGGACAAGTTCTCAATTCCTCGCCTCGCTCGATCCGCTTCGGAAAGCCGAAGACGTGACGGGCGCGAGTCGCCCGCCTTGCCGAAGACGCAAGACGAGGCAGGAAGCGGGTCAATTGCTTCTACCAGTCTTTATCCGTTGCATACGGTTTGCCTTTAACTTTGCGCAACTTCTTCTGCATATCTTTTTCATTGTTCTTCATGGCTTCCAAAATGCGCTGTGCTTCTTCTTTAGAAATCTGATTTTGCTGCTGCTGTTGTTTCTGCCGATCTTTGTTTTGGTCTTTATTTTCTTTATTGTCTTGTTGATTTTGTTGCTGCTGTTGATCTTTATTTTGATCTTCTTTTTTATCGTTCTTGTTCTGCTGATTCTGCTGGTTTTGATTTTGTTTAAGCATATTCAGAGCGTAAGAAAGATTGTATTTTGAGTCCAAATCATTCGGGCTGCTCTTTAGCGCATTCTTGTACGCCTCAATTCCCTCTTGAAATTTTTGCTGCTTCAAAAATGAATTGCCTATGTTATGAAACGCTTTAGATTTCTTTTCTTTATCGTCAGTCAATCCGATGCTGTTTTTGAATGATTTGATTGCTTCATCATATCTGCCTTGTTTGTAATAAGCATCGCCTAAGTTAAAATGCCCTTGAAACAATTCGGGATTCTTTTCCAAACTCTTTTTGAATTTTACTTCTGCATCCGAATATTTTTTTTCATTGTATAATTCAACGCCATCATTGTTTAACCCTCTTGTGCTTTGAGCAATAAGAGAGCCGGAAATAAAAAACATTAAAAGAAGAATGCTCTTTCTCATTTCAACTCTCCTTTTTTCATCTGCTCAAACTTAGCAATCCATTTTGTTCTTTTTGATGTCATCATAAACTCTGCGATTAACAGAAAAATAGCCGGAAACAAGAAATAGTGGAATCTGTCTTCAAACTCAGTAACTTTTTTAGAGCCATATTCCGTTTCTTGAATTTTAGCTAAGTCAATATAAATTTTATCGAGTTCATCCTCTGTGTTGCTGCCTCGGTAATACTTTCCGTTTCCTTTATTAGCAATGCTTTTCAAAGTTTCTTCATCAAGCTTGGTTAATACAATCTGCCCTTGGTTATCTTTCTTGTAGCCGATTTGCGTGCCGCTTTCGTTATAAACCGGAATTGGCGTACCAGATTGCGAGCCAAACCCAATTGCATAAACAGCAACTTCCTTAGAATCAGCTTCACTTAAAGCGCCGTCAATATTTCCTCCGTGGTCTTCTCCATCAGTAATAATTACAATTGCTTTCTTTGTTCCATCATCATATCTAAAAGATTTTAGCGCGAGTTCTAATGACGCGCCAATATTAGTTCCTGGCTGCGGAACAGAATTAAAATCTACTGCATTCAAAAATAAATTTGCCGCTGCATAATCCGAAGTAAGCGGAAACTGCACAAAAGCCTGTCCAGAAAAAACTATTAATCCTATTCTATCGCCTTCAAGTTTTTGAATAAGCTTGGCAATTTCGAATCGTGCTTTTTCTAATCTGCTCGGCTTAATATCTTCTGCTGCCATACTTTTAGAAACATCAAGCAGAATGTAAACATCGATTCCAACTTGTTTTACATCTTCAATCTTAGTTCCAATTTGCGGATTAGCAACAGCAATAATCAGCAATGTTAATCCGAACAAGAAGATTCCAAACTTAATTGCCGATTTAAATAAACTTCTCTCTGGAAAAAGAATTTCATGGAGTTTAACTCCGGCAAACTTTTGTAGAATGTTATTCTGCTTCTTAAATGTGTACCAGTATACCACAATTAAAATCGGTAGCAGCCAAAGCAGGTAAATATAATCGCTGTTTGCAAAACGTATCAAAGTCTTTTCTTGTTTTAATTTTTAAAAATGAAATTCGCAATTCTAAATTCTCAATTCATTAAGGCAGTCTTCTCAAATATAACTTTGATAAGCCGACTTCTGCAAAAAGGAGCAGCAACCCAGCAAGCGCCCAGCCGAAATACAATTCTTTAGCGTGGCGGTAAGATGTAACTTCAACTCGTGTTTTTTCCAAGCGGTCAATTTCATCATAAATTTGTGCAAGCTTACGGTTGTTGGTAGCGCGAAAATATTTTCCTCCGGTAGTTGCAGCTATCTGCTTCAAAATATTTTCATCTATTTCAACCGGAACCATTTGATAACGCACACCGAATGGAGTTTGAAATGGATACGGCGCCTGCCCAATTGTACCAACACCAATCGAGTAAATTCTAATTCCAAATTTTTGTGCTATCTGTGATGCTGTGAGTGGGTCAATATGACCAGCATTATTAACACCGTCGGTTAAAAGAATCATCACTTTACTTTTTGTCTTGCTGTCTTTTAATCTATTTACGCCGTTGGCAATTGCATTGCCAATCGCCGTTCCATCTTCAATCATTCCCATTTGTATATCTTTGAGAAGATTTCTTAGAACGGAATAATCAATTGTCAGCGGGCATTGAGTAAAGCTTTCGCCGGAAAAAATTACCAAACCAATTTTGTCAACTGTCCTGCCTTTTATAAATTCATCAATAACTTTTTTTGCGGCTTCAAGCCGGTTTGGCTTGAAATCTTCTGCAAGCATACTGCCGGAAATATCCAGCACAATAGCTATGTCAATTCCTTCTGTATAAATATTTTCTCCGCTGCTAAAACTTTGCGGACGCGCAGCCGCAATTATCAGTAAAGTAAGAGCAACCAAGCGAAGGTAGTTTGGAACGTGAGCCAATTTTTCTTTAAAAGTAACCGGCGCTTTTCCAAAAACTTGAAGCGAAGAGAACGAGACATCCGGAGAAATTTTTTCTTTCTTCTTCCAAAACCAATACGCTAATGCAGGCACAGCAAGAAGCAAAACAAGCACATAAGGATATGCAAATGAAACATCGCTAAACATTTACTTCTCCAACTTTTGTAGAATTTACCGGAGTAGTAATAGTTTGTTTAACTATTTCGTAAGCTTGTTTAAGCATTTCATCATTTACCTGAGGCATCGGTTCAAACTTTGCAAATTTTACAAGATCTGCATTAGTGAAGAATTTATCGGCAGTTTCAACAATTGTATTTGCTTCTTCCAAATAACTCAGTACCGAAAGTATTTCTGATGAAGGCATTTCGAGAGCACGAAATTTGAAACGATTCTCAAAATACTCGCGCACGATTTGTGTTACCTCAGTATGATACTCTTTAATCTTTCCGCTCTGCCAAAGCTTTTTGCCATCTAATTCATCTAATTTCGCCAAAGCAATTTCGTGTGGCAGAAAAATTAACTCCGTTTTAATCTCAGCTTTTCCTTCTTTACGTTTCTTCAAAAAATTGTACAAATAATATATTCCTACAGCCAACACCACAATGCCAAGTATAATCAACAGAATAATCCACCAAGGAAGCGAAATTAGCATCGGCTCTTTTACATCTCTAATATCTTCTTGCGGATTTATTTGCAGCTTATTTATCGTAATCGTAATTGGAGTTGTCGCTAAAAATTTTTTGTCCGTGTTATTTGCCTCGGTGTAATAAACAAGAAGAGATGGAATTGTAACTACTGCGGAATCATATTTTGAGAAAATAAATTTATGAAGCTCTACAATCATTCCTTCACTTTCTTTTTTCTCCGATGGAAGTGTTTGAATGTAATCCAAAACTTTTATGCTGTCTTTAACCGAAGGGATTTCAACTTTAATACTTTTGTTGTAGCTGAACTCTAAAGCCAAAGTAATGTAATCGCCTACTTTATATGAAGTAGTATCCGTTGCAGCAGAAACGGAAATTGATTGTGCATCAACCGAAACAAAACTAAGTGCAAATAGAAGAAAAGTTAAGCGAAAAATTTTTACCATCTTTTCTCCCTTTGTTTGAAGAAATCTACGAGCGGCTTAACATAAGATTGTGATGCTTCAATTTCGATAGCATCCAACCGGCTGGAAAGAAAAAGTTGTCTTCTGCTTTCATTCCACCTTCGGCTGTGTTCTAAAACTGTTTTCTGAACAATTTTGTCAGAAGTATCTAAGTAACGAATTTCTCCTGTTTCTGAATCTCTAAACTTCATAAGCCCGGCATCAAACAAAGCATTTTCTCTTTTGTCTTGAAGAACAACTCCAATCAAATCGTGTTTGCGCCCAACAATTTTCAAAATTTTTTCGTAACCGCCATCAATGAAATCAGAAATCAGAAACACGATTGCTTTCTTCTTAATTGTATGATTAAAATACTCAAGTGCTTCTTTGATATTTGTATGCTTTCCCTGAGGCTCAAAAGAAAGTACTTCTCTTATAATTCTTAGCGAGTGTGTTTTTCCTTTTTTAGGCGGAATAAATTTTTCTATTCTATCAGAAAATAAAATCAATCCGACTTTATCGTTATTCTTAAGAGCTGAGAAAGCAAGAATGGCGCTTAGCTCTGCTGCAATCTGCTGCTTTGTTTTTTCTACCGAGCCAAACCCAAGAGATCCGCTCATATCAACAAGAAGCATTACAGTAAGCTCTCGCTCTTCTTCAAAAATCTTTACGTAAGGATGACCGAAGCGAGCCGTAACATTCCAATCAATGTTTCGTATATCATCGCCAAAATCATACTCGCGCACTTCAGAGAACTCCATTCCGCGTCCTTTAAATACAGAATGATACTCACCGCTGAAGACTTCGTTTACAAGTCCGCGTGTGCGAATTTCAATTTGCTTTACTTGTTTTAATAATTCTTTTGTAATCATTTCTCTGTCGTTAGGTATTATGTATTAGGTATTAGGTATTAGTTAAAGGCTAAAACCTAACAGCTATTGTATTACGGCACTTCTACTCTATTTAAAATTTTTGTAATGATTGCTTCGGAAGTTATATCTTCAGCTTCGGCTTCATAAGTAACAGCAATTCTGTGGCGCAGCACATCAGCACAAATTGAACGAACATCTTCTGGAATTACGTAACCTCTTCGGCGAATGAAAGCCATAGCACGTGCGCCAAGTGCAAGGTTAATTGTAGCTCGCGGCGAACCGCCGTAACTGATTAAATCTGTCAATTCATCTAAGCCAAAATCTTTTGGTGAGCGTGTAGCAAAAACTATATCAAGAATATATTTTTCAATCTTTTCATCAACATAAATTTCATTTACAAGTTTGCGTGCGCGAAGAATATCTTCCGGAGAAATGACGGCATTGATTGCATGTACGATTCCAGAAGTATTTAACTTCATAATTTTTTGTTCTTCTTCGCGGGTTGGATAAGTAATTTTAACTTTCAGCATAAACCTATCCACTTGAGCTTCTGGCAAAGGATACGTTCCTTCCTGCTCAATTGGGTTCTGTGTTGCAAGAACAAGAAACGGTTCATCCAACTTAAATGTATTTTCGCCAATTGTTACTTGACGCTCCTGCATTGCTTCAAGTAGTGCGCTCTGAACTTTTGCGGGTGCACGGTTAATTTCATCAGCCAAAATAAAATTTGCGAAAACCGGACCTTTTTTGATTGCAAAGTTTCCATCTTTCTGATTGTATATCATTGTTCCAAGTAAATCTGCTGGAAGCAAATCCGGTGTAAACTGAATACGTTGGAATTTTGCCTTCATCGAGGATGCAAGAGATTTTATCGCAAGAGTTTTTGCTAATCCCGGAACGCCTTCAAGTAAAACGTGTCCGTTGCCAAGCAAACCAACTACCAAACGCTCAAGCATTTGCTTCTGTCCAACAATCGTTTTACCAATTTCATTGAACAGAATGTCAATAAATTCACTCTCTTTTCTGATTCTTTCATTAAGTGCTGTAATATCCAAGGTTTCCCTCACTGATTTTTAATTTCGTGTGTCTTCTACAAACCGAAACGAATTTCGGTTTCGAAAAAAATGTTAATAACTGTTAAAAGTAAATTTTTGCGGGACAAATATAAAAAATGAGATTATGATTTAGCCACAACAGGCAATCATTAGTTGATAGGAATTTTTAAACCTTTCTTTTTGATTTCTTGAGCGAGTAAGCGGCTCTCAAACTCTTCAGGTGTAAAACCTATAGGTTCAATTCTTGTGTCAATTCCCCATGTTAGTTTTCCGAGTTTTACGTTATCATTAAAGCGGTTGTCTCCAAAAGATTTGGATACAATTGCCAAATCTATATCGCTGTCATTAGAGGCTAGACCAGTTGCATATGAGCCAAAAAGAAAAACACTTTCTATCTCAAAATGCTTTTTAAGAGCATCAATGTAATTCTTTATTGA
>WPAE01000379.1 GCA_009773205.1 Ignavibacteria bacterium | reverse complement strand
TTAATCTTTCCATATTCTAATAAAAGATCATGATATTCATTGAAGATCATATCGAGTCTTTCTTGGACCAAATTTCCCGGAGAATCGTCTCTGATATGCGTTCGATTTCCAAAAAGGGAAATTCGTTGTTATACTCAACATATTCAACCAAAAATGTTAAAAGAGGACGTGCTGCTTTACAAGCTATGGCGATTGAATTAGGAAACGAGCAGCACATAGTTATCGACGGAAAATTTCCTTCTAAGCTCAAAAGGATTCGATAGTTCCAAATCCCTTATATTTTACTAGCCGAAATCAGAAGTATTGAGCAATTCATAAAGATCAAATGCACAGCAGAGATGTCGCCGCCAATTGTCGTTTTGTTCTTGGCTTTTGAGCAGAAAATAAACATCACAAATTTATCAAAATAGTTAGCAAAATATTTTTTACATTCCTTCACTATATCCTAAATTTTCGATAAAAATAGATTTGTCGGCGAGACCACTCTGTTTCTAAGCGCGGATCACTTTCATAGATTTTCTTTCAGTTAGGAGTTTGTGTGAGCAATACCAATCAATTGCCGCTCTAGGGGATCAATGGCGTCTCATTTGCTGCAATCGGCGTGCCCTAGAAGGGAATGTCTCCTTGACTCTTGTTTGAGAGAAGCAATTGCTAATGGCCCATTAGGCTGACATTATAATAATAATAATAATAATGATAATAATAGTAATGATAATGATAATAATAATAATGACATTAACTATAACAACAACACAACATCAACAACAATAATAACAACACTACACTAACACTAACAATATGAATAACAATACGAATAACAATAACAAAAACAATATGAATAATAACAACACTAACAATATCAATAACAATAACAATAGCAATAACAATAAAAATTACAATAACAATAACAAAGACAATAACAATACCAATAACAATAACAACAATAATAACAATAACAATTACAATTACAATAACAATAACAATAAAAATAACAATGACAGCAACAATATCAACAACAACAATAACAATAGC
>WPAE01000378.1 GCA_009773205.1 Ignavibacteria bacterium | reverse complement strand
TCCTAATCAATACGAGGTCTCGAGACTGCTTCTCAACATCTCCGAACTCATCACCGACGCAGGACGTCATCTCATAGCGCACATGTCTCCATTCATACAACCATATTCTCCCATGGTATTCACTTATCATCTCTACTATATAATCAGTCGTCATCTCTTGCACCTCATTCACATCTGCCCTCGTCATGGATCCATCGTTGAAATCATTAGTCTGCGCCAAATGGAGATTACCCGCTGATCATAGCATCATCAAAAAGTTAGATGCCATATTCACCCATCTCGAGATGCATCCCCACCAATATCAGCTCCAGACTCTGATTCTCTCATTAGTTCTCCAAACTCTTCTCGGTCCCACCATTCGAGATTCAATCCAGATAGTTCCTTGAGGTATTATCGCGCACATTCTCACTGATTCATCATCTTCTCTCTCACTCAAATAAATTATCGATGACCGAACTATATGTTCGATCTGCTAAAAATCGAAACGGATTCTAAAAATCGAAACGGATTCTAAAAATTGAAACGGATTCTAAAAATAGAAACAGGGATTCTAAAAATAGAAACAGGGATTCAAAAATAGAAACAGATTCGAGACTGGTGAATATAAATTGACGCGATCGTATCTCATCATCGTCATTATTATCAATGATTAAGAATGGGTATTGAAGACGAAATTCGTGAATTGGTTTGTAGGATTAAATTTAAACACCTTGACGGAAAGTTAAGCCAAGATATTCGAACACTAATTGAAAAAGCTCGTTCAGCACCAAGTCGGCAGCAAGGAAGGTGGTATCTCGCCTGGGCTGAGCAGCTGGCGGAGAAAGCTCGTGAAAAGGTAGACAAAATTTCTTGTTTCAATCAAGTTAAGGGATGCATATAAAAGGGTTTCTGATCCACCCATCAAAAATTGGAAAATGTCTTTCGAAGACGTGCTTGTACTTAGCTGGCTCGGGTTCAACTGTTTCTGTTTGGGATACGCAGTTGTTCGGCTCTATCTTTTTATTTAAAATGTCCCATCTAACGCAGCTGATA
>WPAE01000377.1 GCA_009773205.1 Ignavibacteria bacterium | reverse complement strand
GCATTCTCTTATCCAGCCTCATCCAACTCGAATTCTTTGGTTTTTCCAAGAGTGGCAGCCTGCTTACGATGAAATAAAAATTTTAATTCCGTCAATTGAATTTATTACTGGAATTGATAGTGATTGTTTGGAAAGTGTAAATGCCTCAGAGCGCAACTTGGTGGTTTTGGACGACTTGATGGCCACAGCCGGGGACTCCAAGAAAATTGCCAAACTTTTTACCCAAGAGGCCCACCATCGAAATTTGACAGTTATATTTATCATCCAAAATTTGTTTAACCAGGGGAAGGAAATGCGCAACATTAGCCTCAACGCTCACTATCTTGTTTTGTATAAAAACCCGCGAGATAAATCCCAAGTGCGATATTTGGCGCAGCAGGTGTTCCCAGAAAATTCGAAATATTTGATAAACGTTTTCAACAACTCAACAGAAGAGCCGCACACATATCTTATCCTCGATTTGCATCCGGACACACCCGAAAACTTTCGGTTGGTTACAAATATATTTCCCGGTGAGAACCTCCGTTACTACCTCCCAGGTAAAGTATAAAAAGGGGAGATGGCAGCCAAGAAAGGCAAATCACTCAAGCATACAATTAAATATTTGTCTGGTTGTAAAAATTCACAATTAATATCGCAAATAATTGGGAAGTCCCCTGACAACGTGACGAAGTCAATCTGCAACGCGGCACTTAACGCTGCGCAAGGGAGTGTGCGTCTGAATCGTAACCAAAAAAGAGTCTTGTCACGCAATCGTCAGTTTGTCAATAAGTTGATTCAAAGAGGCGACCCTATTAGTAAGAAGCGCAAGATTCTTGTTCAATCCGGTGGGAACCTTCTTGCACTTGTTATTCCAACCATCCTCAGCGCAGTCCTCAGCAGTATTGGAAGCCGACTTTTCAAGTAATGTCTGGCAAATATAAAGCTATGGCGCTCGTGGAAGAGGCAGAGTTGGAGCGCTTGAGACAGCGCCAAATCAGAGAATATGATCCAGCACTGAATAACTTGGCGAAAATTCAGGATAGTATTTTGAAA
>WPAE01000376.1 GCA_009773205.1 Ignavibacteria bacterium | reverse complement strand
TTATAATTATGTGACGAGTTAAAACATTGGAGTTATGCTTAATTTAAGAAGGAAGAAAAAAGAAGAAAACTTACCTGCTTACCGAATTATTATTACAAACTTGATTCTTGGAGAACTGTCTCCTGACGTTTTCTAAATTTTTACAGACGTGAAATAAAACGCCTGCCTTCCATTGTACTCGTAATTTGTCTGTTTCTAAAAATTCTGATTATAATGCTACTCCAAAAATACTGATCCATGGTGGGGGAACGTTCCAAACCCGAAATCAGAAAAATATATTGGAAAGATTATAAAATTCGGCACTAATGCTGGAAAATGTAATCGTGTTCCCTACTCGAAATCGAAATCGTAGAATTCCTTGAGGCGCCTATGGGATTTATGTATTCAATGTGAGTAGTATGTCGATAGCTAGTTAGAGCGCACTTTGTACTTTAAGAGTACAGTATATGCTAATGAGGTCATCCATTGTTCTCTAAAGTATTGGGCACGTGCCGTTGTTTACTGTATATGTGTGGGTGTATGCATATGACCTATGTATATGTATGCATGCGTATGTCTGCATATAAGTGTGTTGATCACGTGATAGATATGTGAAAGTATAGGATTTTGTGATAAAAGGTGAATATCTCCGGAACGGTGCATTATTTTTGAATTCTGACAACGGATTCTGGATCAGGGTCCAAAAGTACACCTGGATCGGTCAAAAGTCCGGTCGGGAAAATTTCTTCGGCAAAATTTCCGGTGACCGTATCTCCGCAACCGTACGTCCGATTTAAATTCTGACACCGGATTCGGAATCAGCGTCGAAAATTACCCCCGGGTGGTTTCCGGACCCCCAATGAGCCGAGTAGTACTATAACGACTAGTTCTAAGCCAAAGTATAGGCCCCCCCCCCCTCCGCGTAAAATTCCTATAGGACCCCCCCTCCGCGTAAAATTTTTTTTTTTCGCACACGTAAATTTTTACGCACACATAAATTTTTTACGCGTACATAATTTTTACCTTAGAAATTTTTCATCCTTTCTTAGACTATCT
>WPAE01000375.1 GCA_009773205.1 Ignavibacteria bacterium | reverse complement strand
AATAAACAGTATGAAATAGTGAAGATTATCCCTACTGATGAAGAAATTAAAGATAGAGTGCCAAAAAGAATATTAGAATACTTTGGCGGCGATGAAAACGCAGAAAGTAAAATACATCGGTTAGGTATTGCAGACCCAACCAACGCGGATTTCTTAGCCTACAACTCCGCCGTTGAAAACTTCCGCTTACAAGCAGATGAAGAAATTGCAACCAATGCAGAATATCTTAAAAACACAAAGCAAATAGAAATTGGCGAAGGCTTAACCAAACAAACAATTCTGGTTGCGGAGTGAAGATGAAAACTAAATTATTAATCTTGTTAATTGCCTTGCTTTTTACTGCTTGTGAGTTAGTTCCAACAGAGCCAACTCCTAAATATGATAAGCAAACAGAAAAGAAGTTAATCGAACATAATCAAGGCGGTGGAGAATGATTTATAACGGTGTTAAGATTCATTTCTTCTGGTTACCATTCGGGCAAGGATTAGTTATTAATTCCAAACGATGTATTGTAAAACCAGTTAAGTATCGTAACACCGATATAATCGCACCAAAGGAAACTTGTGAAGTAATCATGCACGAACTTGACCATTGTGCTAAGATTAAAAGACTTGGTTGGTTGAACTTCTTTGCTACAATTATTCAAAGATATATTACAAAAGGATACTCAAAAACAGATTGGGAACTTGACGCAGACAAACAAGAAATACATTGGAACACTATATTTAATTTATTCATCATTTATTGTAAACAGAAGAATCTCAAATTCCAGTAGGGGTTACTATGAGCGAACAACAATTAAAAGACAATGGATTTATCGTAATTAAAAAAACCTATTACATGATAGGTGTAATAATTATTATAGTTGGTTTAATCGGAAATATATTCGCTCAAAAAGCAATAGCTGAGAATATGTTAGATAACCACGAAATAAGAATAAGTAAACTTGAAGAAGAAAATAAATCAGAACGTGATTTATTAATTGAGTTAAAATTTAATATTAAGTCAATGATGGAAAAACAAGGATTGACTTACCA
>WPAE01000374.1 GCA_009773205.1 Ignavibacteria bacterium | reverse complement strand
CGGTTAATAATATTTTCCCGGAAGAATCTTTTGTTGTTATCTGCGGTGAAAAAGAAAATGTTGCCAAACAATTGAAAGATGAGCTTGGCGTTGATGCTGTTGAATTGACAAACGAAGGAAACAAATTTTGAAAGCAAGGAAGAGATTGATCTGCTCTTCCTTGCAAATACGAATCGTTTATTTTGTTAGTAACATTTTCTTTGAAGCAAAGAAATCATTTACTTTTATTGTATAAACATAAAAACCGCTTGCCAAACTGCTTGCGTTAAATGTTACAATATGTTTTCCTTTCTCTTTAAACCCGTTAGCCAATTCTGCTACTTCTCTTCCAAGAACATCATATACTTTGAGTACAACGTGCCCGGCTTGGGGTAAACTATAACTTATTGTTGTTGATGGGTTAAATGGATTTGGATAATTCGTTACTGCGTATTTAGTAATTTCTTTTTTCGTTTCTGCTATCTGTTCCTCAGAGAATAAAATCATTTCACTATCGTGTAATGAGTCATTGGCAACCATACCTAAATTTTTTATAATTTCAATATGGTTGACCAAATCATCTTGAGGGTATTTTCTCTTTAACTCTTCAAAGTATTTATCAGCAGTAACTTTGTCTCCGAAAAACTGACTATAAAAAGCACCAAGCCTAAATAAAGTATTTTTCTCAATGTACGTGTTCAGATTATACTTCTTTAAGATCGTTTGCAAGTTATTAACCGCTTCTTTATACATACCGGCATTAACCATTTGATGTGTTTCAAGTTCAAGTGCCAGTACATATACTTCGCTGCCTTCATTTATCAACGGTTTTATTATTTTCTTTGAATAATCCAAATAATCTTTCTTGCCGGCTTGTGTAAAACATTCTTCTATTTTGCTTAACGCATATTTACCAAGCAAAGCATCTTTGTTATTCTTAAATACTACTAAAAACGAAGAGGTGTATATTCATATTTAGTTGAAATAAAAAAGAGACTCCAGTAAATTTTAGTAATTTATAATTGGAAAAAACAAACAACTAAAAAAGGAGTCTCACA
>WPAE01000373.1 GCA_009773205.1 Ignavibacteria bacterium | reverse complement strand
GAAGTTTTAATTATTTTCCTACTAGCAAATATTGCCAGAGGAATATCTCCAGGGAGGAATGGCGAATTTCAAAAATTTTTGCAGCACCTTAGTAAGGCTTAACTCCTGATTATTAAAGCTATTTATCTCTAGGATATTCCAGCTCGCTATGTTTCTACTATATGGACCTTGTACCTCAGGAATTTTTAATTATTTTCTAAGAGCAATTATTGCCAGAGGAATATCTCCAGCGAGGAACGGCGACTTTCAAATCCGATTGTAAAAGCTTAGTAAGGCTTAACTCCTGATTATTAAACCCGTTTATCTCTAGCATATCCCACGTCGCTATGTTTCTACTATATGGAGCTTGTACCTCTGGAAGTTTTAATTATTTTCCTAGTAGCAAATATTGCCAATGGAATATCTCCAGGGAGGAACGGTCAATTTCAAATCCGATTGTAAAAACTTAGAAAGGCTTAACTCATAATTATTAAACACGTTTATCTCTAGCATATCCGACGTCACTATGTTTCTACTATATGGAACTTGTACCTCAGGAATTTGTAATTATTTTCCTATTAGCAAATATTGCCAGAGGAATTAATCCGTATTTATCTCTAGCATATCCCACCGCGCTATGTTTCTACTAAATGGACCTTCTATCGCAGGAAGTTTTAATTATTTTCCTACTAGCAAATATTGCCAGAGGAATTTCTCCAGGGAGGAATGGCGAATTTCAGAAATGATAGCAGCACCTTAGTAAGGCTTAACTCAGGATCATTAAGCCCTATTTATCACTAGCATATCAAACCTCGCTATGTTTCTACTAAATGGACCTTGTACATCAGGAATTTTTAATTATTTTCCTACGAGCAATTATTGCCAGAGGAATATCTCCAGGGAGGAACGGCGAATTTCAAATCCGATTGTAAAACCTTAGTAAGGCTTAAATCCTGATTATTAAACCCGTTTGTCTCTAGCATATCCCACGTCGCTATGTTTCTACTCTATGCAGCTTGTACCTCTGGAAGTTTTAATTATTTTCCTAGTAGCAAATA
>WPAE01000372.1 GCA_009773205.1 Ignavibacteria bacterium | reverse complement strand
ACAATGGGATTTCTTTTAGTGGCCCGTGTCCCATTCGTAAAATGCTATAAGGACTTACATTCACCAATTCTATTATAGAAATGTGCAACAAAAAATTTATAAATTCAAAGTGACAATTTTCATCAAGTAATATTCCTTATATAAAATATTATAATGTTAATATTTTTAAATTGCTCTAAAACAATGGGATTTCTTTTCGTGGCCCTTGTCCCACTCGTAAAATGGTATAAGGATTTACATTGACCAATTCAATTATAGAAATGTGCAACAAAAAATTTACTAAATTCAAAGTGACAATTTTCATCAAGTTATATTCCTTATTTAAAATATTATAATGTTACTATTTTTAAATTACTCTAAAACAATGGGATTTCTTTTAGTGGCCCGTGTCCCACTCGTAAAATGCTATAAGGAGTTCCATTCAACAATACTATTATAGAAATGTGCAACAAAAAATTTACTAAATTCAAAGTGACAATTTTCATCAAGTTATATTCCTTATATAAAATATTATAATGTTAATATTTTTAAATGATTCTAAAACAATGGGATTTCTTTTATGGCCCGTGTCCCACTCGTAAAATTCTATAAGGACTTACATTCACCAATTCTATTATAGAAATGTGCAACAAAAAATTTATAAATTCAAAGTGACAATTTTCTCAAGTTATATTCCTTATATAAAATATTATAATGTATATATTTTTAAATTAGTCTAAAACAATGGGATTTCTTAAAGTGGCCCTTATCCCACTCATAAAATGCTATAAGGAGTTACATTCACCAATAATATTATAGAAATGTGCAACAAAAAATTTACTAAATTCAAAGTGACAATTTTCATCAAGTTATATTTCTTATATAAAATGTTATAATGTTAATATTTTTTAAATTAGTCTAAAACAATGGGATTTCTTTTAGTGGCCCGTGTCCCATTCGTAAAATGCTATAAGGAGTTACATTCACCAATTCTATTATAGAAATGTGCAACAAAAAATTTACTAAATTCAAAGTGACAATTTTCATCAAGTTATATT
>WPAE01000371.1 GCA_009773205.1 Ignavibacteria bacterium | reverse complement strand
TGAACAATATTTTTTGGATTAAAAATAACTAAAACCCGGATGTGTGCATTGTCGCTTCATAGGCCAAAGATCGACTGTTTATACTAATGCTGGTAAATAACATGTCACATTTAATATGTGACAATGTGACAGCAATGTGACAATGTGACATAATCTGACATGGTCACATACTGTCACAAAAGATGAAAAATTAATTCCTCATTTTTTCATTTATCCGTGAACGATCGATATGTGGCATGCATGCATTAAGCGCCTACCATATCCCGATGAGCCCCAAAAGGGCGAAATCGTGGAAGAGCTTGTATTTCCTAACGTGGAAAAATTTTGAAAGATCTTTTAAAATGAAAATTGAATGTAACAAATGATTAATTATTTAAATTTTACAATATTAATGACCGGTTTCGCCCTGGTTGGGTCTCAGCAGGAAAAGGGGGCGCTTATTCAGTTTTCCCCCTGACCTTTTCATAGTTAAACCTTCATATTTCGTCAGGAAAATAACTACATATAGGTTTTCATAGGCGCTGAGTTCGAATTTGATGTTATTTTTACTTAAAACTATCTGCTACATGTAAATCCTCGATAAAAAGCTACTTTTCATACATGTACATCCGCTATATTAACTAAGCTGTTAACGTGTTAAATGTTAAGATTTTTACAGGGAACTGAAGAGTTTTAAGAATTCTCATAATAAGAACGTGCGAAATAAGCATGTGACTTACAGAAAACAATTGAATTTGTCAAGTTAAACGCATCCGAATCACTATAGCGCAGTGCGTTCATTTAAACAGTATATGTATAATGCGAACGCGTTCGATTAAGAGAGGAAAAGTGCATAGTTTGCCTTAGCGGTTTTATTTAAAGGTTTATTCGTGCAAGGACTCGAGAAAGTAATAGGTTCTCAAACTTATTCTATGCTTTTTCTCTTCAATAATCGTTGATTTTACCTTAAGTTCTTATTTTAGTGTGCATAAATGTACGGTGACGAGTTAACGAGGTTTCACGTGTAGTGAGCTGATTTACATAAAACAAACGTCAAAT
>WPAE01000022.1 GCA_009773205.1 Ignavibacteria bacterium | reverse complement strand
ATTGAGTAATCTGTTGGAACTTCTTGCTCTAAACTTGTTTTAGCCAATTCTTCTGTTTCCATCTTGGCTCCAATATTACCCCATACCGTTGACCAGCCTCCATCAGAATATGTGCCCGCTGTTGTATAATATGACTGCACCTTGTATTCTAACCAAGCTCCATCTTTTGCATTAGCCAGAGTATAACCTTGGTCTTCAAAATAGCCAACTCCGCTGTTTACTGTTCCTATGTGTAACGGGTCTGTAAATACTCCGTTTACTTTTCGCATCCGGTAAATATAATATTGAGTTACAGCAGGGTTAGGGTTATCTGTCCATATAAGTTTGATTGGGTCATTTACAATACTGCCAAAGTAGAAATTAACAAAAACCGGTCTTCCATTATCGTAATTGGCGCTGTAAGTACCGTGCTCGCTTGGAGTAATTGTCTGCTCAAAAAGTTGAACCTCCTTTTGACCAGTTTGTAAAGCGCTATTCTATGCCATTGTTTACATAAGTATTGCCGTAAGCAGTTATAGAGTTTTGCTCAACAACACCAACTGTAACCGAGGAAGAATAAGTACTACCAGCTACATACATTGAACCATAACTGTTTTGGAAGGTGAGATTGCATTGCTTGCGCAAGTTTGCAATAAGTTTTGTATTCAAATCATTGCTAAGAATCGAATAGGATGTGCTTTGTGAGTTATCCAACCATCCATAACCATACGATGCATCACGATCCCAAGCACTTTTGTTGGTTTGGCTAGTATTCCATACTCTGTAATAATTATCATAGCTCTGTTCAATGGCTCCAATAGAAACATTACTCACAGAGGAGTTTATACGTGCTGGAGACACTTTGTTTCCATTTGCATAAATAGAGCCTCCGCCAAAATTATTCTCAACACTTATTTGGAAATAACAGCTAACAGTAAACGAAACTTCTTGATGAATTATCATGTGATAGCAATTTAGAGTGTTACAATTAATGCTTAGTAATTTAAATCTAACAGTGTGTGTTCCAGGTGTAAAATTAATAGTATAAGCGTTAGGTGTTGAGCGGTTATTACATAAATCCCCACTAAGCACTTCATTATTAACTGAAATTACGAGACTTGGATAACATGCGTTGTTTAAGTTTTGATACGAAAAACTATAAGTTCCCCCAGCAGTATTATTTCCAAAACCTACTGTAACATTTGTAGGACCTGAATAAGTAAAAGATTGAGCAAAATTAATTTGCAAGCTGAGCAGAATAATTAACAAACAGATTTTTGTTCTTAACATGACTGATCTCCTTGATTATTAATAAGACAATGGACATGTTTGCCGTGCAAATTAAAACGGCAAAGCTATGCTTTGCGTAAGATGATCGGTCTTGCGTTTTATTTGCTTAGAGGGAAAAGATGTGTCCACATCTTTCTCTCGTTTGAATTATAAAAAATCTCTACCTCCTAGTTTAGTTTTCCATGTAATATTGTACTTCCTTGGTTGTTTAGTATAAAGAAAACTTCTTTTTCAAAGACAAAGCCGTTAGCTATGCTGGCATTAACGAAATAAAGATTATCTAAGCTTGTTCCGTTATAATGACCCAAATACCAGCCGCTGTTCGCGCAAAAGAAGTCTTTTAAAGAACGTCCTATTATTCCACCCGCATAAATACTTTTAGGCAGTGTTAAATGTTCAACCAATACTCCGTTAACATATTCGTACACTTTGGCATCTACACTTATATAACATTTTTTATTAAGCACACCAAGGAAATATGTAAATCTGTTCTTACCAATTAGGTTTAGAGTCCCATTCTTAAGTACGTAAAGCCTGCACGATTGATTTGGTTCATGAAAATCTTGCCCGCTAATTAGTACATCACCACCATTAACAAATATCACATTGAAAAAGTATTCTTTTATCAGCGGAGTTTTAACAATTTCCCATTTCACACCATTGTAATGAACAATTATTCCGGTATAATCGCCATCACTCTTTACAGCAACACCTACAGCATAAATGCTATTTGTGTAACCAAAAATGTCTTGGAAAAGAATATGACTGTAACCCGGCGGTACTATTGTTGTGTGTTTATACCATTTTGTACCGTTATATTTCCAAATTTCGCTCTGCTTTGTCAACATCCATATTTCACTACTGGAAACGCCCCATATTTTAGTTGGCTCAGCATACTCGTTCAAAAGATAGTTTTTCCAGTTTACCCCATCATAATGCCAAACTTTATTTACATATGTATATGCGTCACCAATTACCCAAATATCTTTAGGAGAATCGCCCCATATACCATGTAAATGCTGCCATCCTTCCATATCTGCTCTAAGAGTGTCTCTCTTCCACACATAATCTCTTCTTCCGGGCTGTGGTTCTTCAATTGTTGTTATTCCATCTTTACAAGAAAATGTTGTTATAAGAGCTGTTAGAAGTATAGTTAAGAGGCTTACGGGTTTCATATATCCCCCAAGTTTGGTTATTTAACAATTATGTTTTTACTGCTGGTAAATAATGTTTGTTTTGCCGATAGTCAAGTCTTATTTCTTTCGTCTAATGTTTTTGTAATAGTGCCATAAGTAAAAACAAATCTCTTTCTTTCGCATAAATAAAAATTTAGATTTGCTGATAACGAAAGAGTTTCTTTTACGGAGGCATTATGAAACTGCAAATATTATTTAACCCGTTAGCTTTTTTATTTGCTTTCTTTCTGTTTATCTCGTGCTCATCTTCTTCTATTTATGAGAGTATTTACCCGGCTTTAAGCGACGGTAAATACGACAGCGAATTTCCTTATAGAAACTCATCTGCACAGTTAGAAGAAATAAGCGGTTCTGTTAGAATGATAAACAGTATAGCTTTTTATACAAGCTATATTTTTCCGGATGGGAGCAGATTTTTACGCCGAGAGTTACCGTTAATAGATTTCAAAAAGAGAGCTGCCCAAGAAGTCAGTTTCAGCAGAACCGCATCCGGCACTGCAACAGTAATTGATGTAACAAACGGCGCAATAGTGCTGCTAACCGTTGCTCACGTTGTTAGCTTTCCAGATACGCTCTACTCATACTTTGTAAATTCCGATGGCTCAACTTCTTCATTCGTTCAAAGTATTTCAATTAAATCGAGGCAAACTAATTACATTCCAAATTTGCCGGATAACGGCGAGCTTGATGTAATTGCTAAAGACAGAGTGCTCGATGTTGCGCTGCTCGGTCGTAGGTTTAACGTAAAAGATGTTATAGGAATTAATCCATTTAATTATCCTTGGGGAAGTTCTAACGAACTTGAATGGGGTTCCTTTGTTTATGTTTTCGGTTTCCCGATGAATTACAAAATGATCTCCAAAGGAATTGTAAGCAGTCCTAGTAAAGATAAAAATACATTCTTGATAGACGCTGTGTTTAACCGTGGTTCAAGCGGCGGTATTGTTTTAGGCATTCGAGACGGAGTTCCAAATTTTGAATTAGTTGGTTTGGTGCGCTCCGTTCCGGCAGAGTTTGAGCAATCACTCCGTCCATTTGCAAAAGACAATGATTTTGAATTCAACCCGATGATTCCTTACAAAGGAGAAATTTATGTTGAAAAGGAGCAAGTACTCCGAACGGGCATAACAAAAGTTTTAGGAATAGAAGTTGTTAAAGAGTTTATAGAAAAGAGTAAACAGCAAATTTTGGATAAAGGATTTACCTTAAACGCGTTTTTTAATCCGCCACAAAAACTAAAACTTATAAATTGATACGAGTAATTTTAACGCACAAACAAAGTTAGCTTTGTGCGCCTAGCGGCAAAGAAAATATTTATAGGGCACCTCTAAAAATTAGTATTTTAAAAATTTTAATCCCGCAAAGCGGGACAAAGAAAAAGCAAAGCTCACAAAGGAAGTTGATGTTTTTAGAGGTGCCCGATATAACGTAACTTACTAAGTCTAAATAATTGAGATCATTTAATGAAGATTACCGTTTTATTCATTTTTTTATTAGCAGTATTAAATACTTTAGGTCAAACTAAAGATAACAGCTGGAAGATTTATGATGATACAGAGGTAGCACGAGCTTACATCTCGATGAGTAGCGAAGCATTTGATTGGATGATGAAAAATTATTCCAGCGATTCGCTTCATAAGTGCACGTTCAGATACAAAAACAAATATATTGATACAACGCTAACGGATGTTGGAATTAGAATTAGAGGCAACACTTCACGTTCGGCTCAAAAAAAATCTTTCAAAATATCGTTCAACGAGTTTGTTAAAGGCAGAAAGCTTTACAGCGTTGATAAACTTAACCTTAACGGCGAACACAACGACCCTTCAATTTCACGATCAAAAGTTTCGTGGATGCTTTTTGAAAAAAGCGGATTGCCCGCAAGCAGAGCAAATCATGCAGCGGTTTACATTAACAATAATTACATGGGCTTATACATTTCTGTAGAAAATATAGATGATGATTTTCTCAAAAAGCATTTTCAAGATTATGGTGGTAATTTATATAAATGCTTGTATGGCGCTTCTCTTGCACCAAACAGCAGCAACTACACTCAAGAAACAAATGAAGACAAGCCGGATATGTCGCAGATTCAGCGATTGATAAATATCCTTAACACAATTCCTTCTCAAGTACTGCCCGATTCATTAGAAAAGATTTTGTTTGTTGATGAATACTTAAAATACCAAGCTATGAATGTTTTGATAGGGCAGTGGGATGATTACTGGTCGAATATGAACAACTACTACATTTATTTTGAACCGAAAGCAGGCAAGTTTCGCTGGATACCTTACGATTACGATAACACATTTGGCATTGACTGGTTTAATTATGATTGGACTCAAGCTGATCCATTCAACTTCAAGAAAATTAGCAGCACCAATCGCCCGTTGATTGAAAAAATTCTCGCTAACAATCAATACAGAGATCTTTACGCTCACTTCCTTCAGCATATTGCCAAAAACACTTTCCAATACTATCAGCTTTCGAGTTACGTTCTTGGAATTAGAGAAAAAATACGCAGCTATGCTTTAGATGATACTTACCGTAGAAGAGATTATCAGTTTACAGATGAAGACTTTGAAAACAGTTTTAATATGAGCCCATTCAAGACTTCTTCACAAGGAAGACATGTAAAAAAATCCATTTTACAGTTTGTTAACGAGCGGAATATTTATTTAACGAACAAGATTAATTATGTTGGCTCGGCACCAATTGTTTATAAGCTTGATTACTTTCCCAAGAATCCGGGACCAAATGATTCAACCTATGTTTACGCTTCCTGTTTTGCTTCTGAAGGAGTAGAACAAATAAATATTCAATTTCATCCAGGACTTTTGACTGTTGTTTACTTTTATAAAATGAAATTTTCTCCTGCAGTAAATTCCACAACAGTAGATGACGCCGATAGATGGGTTGGAGTAATTCCACCGCTTGGCAAAAATGGTTTTGGCAGATTTAAATTGGAAATAGTAGATAAGAAAGGCGCAAAAGGGCTTTATCCTCGCTATGCTTTTGTTGAAACCAAAGCAAGAGGCTATTCAACAAGTGGCAGCAATGTTGTTATTAATGAGTTTCTTGCCGATAATGCAACTACAATTAAAGACCCGGCTAACACTACAAAAGACGAGTTCGATGATTGGATTGAGCTTTATAATCCAACACAAAATGAGATTGTGCTTACTGGGATGTATTTGACAGATGACAACACCAATCTTAATAAATGGCAGTTTACTCAGCAAAATTTGAAAATAAAACCGGGCGAGCATTTGCTTGTCTGGTGCGATGAACAAGGAACTCAAACCGGCTTGCATGCCAGCTTTAAGCTTTCTAAAAGCGGTGAGTATATTGCTCTTGTTGGAACTGACGGAAAAACTATAATTGATGAATATACTTTTGGCGTGCAGCAAACAGATGTGTCTTATGGAAGAGTTCCAAGCGGCGGCAACAATTGGTCTTTTATGAAGCCAACACCGGGAGCGCCGAACGTTACAACAGATATTAAAGAAATAGTAATTCCAACAGAGTTTAAGTTAGAGCAGAACTATCCAAATCCGTTTAATCCAACAACAGTTATAAGCTACAAGCTACAAGCAGCAAGCCACGTAACTTTAAAAGTTTACGATGTTATAGGAAGAGAAGTTGCAGTATTAGTAGATGAATACAAACAAGCCGGCACTTATAAAGCAACATTTGATACACGTCATGCTGAGCTGAGCCGAAGCATACCAAGCGGAATTTATTTTTACAGAATTAGTGCTGGCGGCTATACGGCTGTGCGTAAAATGATTTTGCTCAAATAAGGACTATGCCATAATAGTAATGTTCTTGAGAACCGAAAATAAAAGTCTGATCATTCTTTTTAGAGTACAAGTTAATTACCATTCAGACTTTTTAACTGCATTTCTAAATCTCTCGCTCCAGGATAATTTGAATCTTTCTGAAGAACCAAAGTAATTATTTGATAACCTTTGCTGTAATTCTTTTCCAATGCGTAAGCGCCTGCAAGATTATACAATGTTTGAATGTCTGTCGAGTCGTACTGAATGCTTTCTTCTAAATATTTTACTGCGGATTTAACTTGTTGATTGTTTAGATCAATATTGCCAAGCCATTTAGTTGAAAAAGCATTTGGTTTAATAGCATATCTCTTCAATAAAACAGTGTAAGCATCGCTAAAGTTATTTTGCTTTAATAAAGCAAGCGCAATATTGTCAATAAAATCGTAATACTCTTTAATTACCGGGTATTGGTAGTTTAAGATTAGCAAATGTTCTAATGCTTCTATGTGTTTATTCTTGGATATTAATCTGTTTGCCAGTTTCTCGTGTAATTCAATCCAGGTTATTTCATCTTCCATAAACCGAAAAGCTAAACTATCGGAATAATTTTTAGGTTTTATTAATTCACTTAAATTTTTCTTGTTCTTTGGTTGGTTAAAAGGCCAATCATTTTTCAAGAATGTAATTCTATACTGCGCTAATGTTGAATCTGCTTTAGAAAAGAGGAAACTTTTTTTCGTATTATAATCTTGAGCATCATAAGCAATTAGAGAGTTTGTCTTTGGCAATGCGTTTATTTCTTTCATCTTATCAAAAAAAATATTTCCCATTAGCTGAAATCCTTCTAAAGTTGGATGAAGATGATCCGTCATCAAATTATCGCCAACAATTCCATTTTGGCTTTTAGCATTAAACAAAGAATCAATATCAGCAACGGCGATATGAAACTCTTTACCATACTGCCTAATTAACGAATTTATTTTTTCCGGCGCTCTAAATCTAAGTGCATCTAAGTCTTTAGCTTTTCTATATAATTCCAATGCGGATTTATAATCAGCTTTTAAGTAAGCTTCGTTGGCTTTTTCAAATACCGAAGCCGCATCCGGATTGGCAGAGGATTTAACGGAAATAAATGGCTTTTGATCTTTTAGATTATAAGTCAGTGTTCCCATTATCAAAGGAATATTTGCTTCTTTACACATTTCAATTACATCTCGCATGTTTCCATCAAACTGTTCAATACCGGCATCAAAATTTTCCGTGTTCAATTCGATGGTTTGTTCTTTAGCCATACGAGACATTAATGTGCCGGTGCTTTTCTTTTCTTCGCCGCCGAACGATTTAACGACCCATTGAAGAAAATCTTTAACTAATTGAGCGGTCTTAAAATGATTTAGAGATAAATAAAGATTTACCAATGTTCTTGATTTTCCGAGCGATTCAAGTGAACCTACGCCAAGCGCGCCATAATATTCATTATGCCCGGTGTAGATCAAAACTACATCCGGCTTTTGCTTAATTACTTCGGGCATAAAATCGCGAACAGTATAACTGCAAACGGCAGTCATTCCAAGATTTACCACCTCTATTTTATTATTTGGATAAACCAATTCGAGTCGTTTTCTGATATAGCGGGAAAAAGAACCGAGCGGCATATAAGGATAACCTGCCGCGCTGCTTTCTCCTAAAACAAAAACTCGAAAAGAATTATCTGCTTTTGATGAATCAAACGTGTCTTCAATTGTGGTTGGAGGATTTTTTACATTTGAAAAATATCTTTTGCCTACGTACGGATTAATAATTCTTTTACCAGGCGTTGCTTGTTCCCACATAAATAAATCATCGCCGTAATTGAAAACGCGCAAACCAACTTCTAACAAAACAAAAAATAAAACCGGAATTGCCATTAGAATTATGTAGAAATAAAAAGGTGCTTTCTGTGTTTCTATTTCTTGTTTTAATGGTTTTAGCGAAATATTCTTTTTAGAGCCCGACAAGTTTTCTCCAATTATTCTTACGCAAAATAATCAAAATTGAAAAGCATCGGAAGAATTGCTTGACTTGAAAAGATGGAATGCTTTAACTTTGTCCAAGTTAGAATCAAGGGTAAAAATGAGCAAGCTATCTACCATAGGGCAATTGTGGCAGTTTTTAAGGCAAAGAAAAAAATATTGGCTGATGCCGATTGTTTTCTTTTTAATTCTTCTCGGCGGATTAATTGTTTTAACTAAAGGCTCTGCATTAGCTCCGTTTATTTATGCAATCTTTTAGGAGAGTAAGGAGTACTTAGTATTTAGTAGTTAGATTATTTGCCCCGAATTTTCTTACAGAAAACTCGGGACAAAATGAATCTCCTCGACGCAACCTGCCCGCCGCTTTGCTTTGGCAGGCGGGGCAGCGAGGTTTCTGAAAACAAATTTTATTTATTCGCCTCTGGCGGATTAAATACACTGCCTATATAAAAATTAGTCAGTTATTTTACTTCAAGACAATCAGTTGGTACGGCTTGAGCTTAATTTCGTAAGTTCCATTTATCAACTTAACAGTAAGACCATCAACTAAATCATAATAAGAATCTTTTCCATCGAGAAATTCATTTTGCTTTAAGATAGCAGTTGAGGTTTCCCCATTGTTATTTACAATTACGAATAGCTTTTTTCCATTCAACTCTCTTGTGTAGCCAAGTGTTTTGCTCTCATTGTTTATTACTTTGAAATCAATTGAACCGAGCGAAAGAATCTCGTTTTCATTTCTCAGTTTTGCCATTTTTTGATAGAAAGCGAACAATTCTTTATCGAACTCTACTTTATCAGCGGGTCTTGATTTTCCGTAAGGATGAGTTGTTTCCGTTTCGTACTTGAACTCGGGCCAAACATTCGGTTTGCGTTCATCCGGGTCATCACCGCCCCACATTCCGGCTTCATCGCCATTATAAATGTGTACGCCGCCGGGCTGTGTAAATTGAAGAGCGACCATTAATCTTTGTTTCGACCTTTCATACTCGGTTGGTTTTCTAATATCGTACTCTCTGCTGTCGCGCGCGTTTGCCCCATGGTCATATTTATAATCCGGATTAACAACAAGCGAAGCTAATCGTTCGGTATCATGGCTGCCAAGCATATTCATCATAGCATAGTAATTTTCTCCATAAGTTTTTAGCATAGCATTTAACGAGTCAACATAAGCGTAGGCATCATCAGGTTCTTTCTTGTTGAGAACAAAATTTTTATTTGCGCGTGTAAAACGGTAATTCATCACGGCATCAAACTGATCCCCTTGGATCCAAGGGCGTGCATCAAACATTTTATAATTTTTCCAATCTTCCCACCAAACCTCACCAACTAAGTAAGCTTCGGGGTTTATTCCTCTTACAAGTTTTCTAAATTCTTTCCAGTAATTGTGATTAACCATTTCAGCAACATCAAGCCGCCAGCCATCAATTCCATCTTCGGGATTGCCGTCACCATTTGGGTCCATCCATCTTCTCACGCAGCTTTCAATATACTCTTTTGGTCCGCTAACAATTCCATTTTCATCTTCACGTATTTCCGGCAGGTCTTTAATTCCAACCCATCCGTGCCAATCAAACTCATCTTTCTCCGTGTTAGGATCATCCCAAGCTTTAATTGAAAACCAGTCTTTGTATTTAGACTTCTGTTGATTTTTCTTTACATCTTGAAATGCCCACGATGTTAAACCCATATGGTTCCAAACACCATCTAGAATTATTTTCATATTTCGTTTGTGAACTTCTTTGATGAGTTTTAAAAGTAGTTTATCCGCACTTGTCCACTTCCAAGTTGATGGGTCAGCCGGATTTTCTTCCGCCCAGATTTTTCTATCACCTTCAGGATCGGGTCCAAAGTTATTATCAACATGATGATACATTGTTGCATCGTATTTGTGAAGGGAAGGAGATTCGAAAACCGGATTGAGATAAATAGCAGTTACGCCGAGCTTCTGTAAATAATCCAATTTATCAATTATGCCCTGAAGGTCGCCCCCATATCTTCTGATGTTTGCTATGTCATAAAAATTTTTGCCAAGCGCTTTTTCATATGGCTGAAGTTTATACCAATCGTGCGTCCAAGGTGTAATTGTCCATCCATCCGGAACATAAAAGGGCCAAGCGCCTTCCATATCTTTTGGAGTTGGATCGTTCATCGGATCGCCATTGTAAAATCTTTCCGGAAAAATTTGATACCAAACCGCCTTTTTAGACCATTCTGGCGCTTCGGTAAATTTTGTTTGCGCCGCACAAAATGAGCTGATTAGTACTGTCAGAATTAAAAGTTTCTGCATCATAGTTGCCTCCTTTGTTAAAAACAAAGCCAAATATATCTAATCGCAAATTTAAATATTGGTTCAAGAAAATATTTTGAGATATGCTTGATTCGATAAAATTTTATCGGTAAATTTATATCAATAAAAAAAGAGCGATATATGGAAAAAGCAGGAAAGCACATCGGTGGAATTCCAGAACCAACTTTAAGAAGGCTTCCAAAGTATATTGATCTTCTAAAGGAGCTTCAAAAAACAAAAATCAAATATGTTTCCAGTAATTTCATTGCAGATAAACTCAACCTCGATTCTATCCAAGTTAGAAAAGACTTGGCAGTTACTGGAATTATTGGAAAGCCAAAATTAGGATTTGACTTGGATGAATTAATTCGTTCACTAAACCATACTCTTAATTGGGATAATCTAAATGATGCTTTTTTAGTTGGGGTGGGAAGTTTGGGAAGCGCCATTATAGGCTATAGCGCATTTTCTTCTTACGGATTAAACATTGTTGCAGCATTTGATAATGATCCGCAAAAAGTTAAAAAGACTATCAACGGAATTGAAATATTACCGGTTACAAAGCTTGCAGAAATGATAAGAAGAATGAAGATAAACATAGGAATATTAACTGTTCCGGCAGAAAGCGCACAAGCAATAGCAGAAGAAATGGTGGAAGCCGGAATAAAAGCCATTTGGAATTTTGCGCCAATTCATTTAAGTGTAAATAAAGATGTAATAATTGAAAACTTACTGTTAACACAATCGCTTGGGTTGCTTACTCATAAGTTATCAGCTAAGCTTAAAAAAGATTCAATGCTGATGTTTACTAATCACTAAATAATTCTGGAGAAACGATGTGTCAATTAGATGCCCACGAATCGGTTAGAAAATTTGAGAGAGTCTGCGAAATACTCGAACAAAACAATTATGATACTAACCGACTAATACCGATTTTACAAGCTGTGCAAGAAGAGTACAGATATCTGCCTGAAAAAATTTTAACATTTATAGCAATCTCGTTAAAAATACCGCCGGCTAAAATTTATGGAGTGGCAACCTTTTACTCGCATTTCGCACTAAAGCCAAAAGGAAGATTTGTTATTAAAGTCTGCGATGGAACTGCTTGCCACGTTAAAAACTCGCTGCCTATAATTGAAGCAATTATGAAAAAGTTAGATTTAGACGTAACAAAGAACACAACAGACGATATGATGTTTACACTCGAAACAGTTTCTTGTCTTGGAGCTTGCGGGTTAGCTCCGGTTGTTGTTGTAAACGAAACTGTACACTCGTTAATGACACCTCAAAAAACAATTCACCTTATAGATACGCTGATAAAGGAGGAAGAGAATGAAAGCGTTGGTAGCTAATCTAGATCAAATTAAGATGGAATATGAAGGGAATTCTAAACTTGTAAAAAGAAGAATAATTATTTGCGCTGGCACCGGATGTGTTGCCAATGGTTCGTTGAAAATTCTTAAAGAGTTTCAGCATCAGTTGGCTGTAAACAATCTTCATCATTTAATAGAGTTAAAGTTTGAAGAAGAAAAAAAAGAGTCAATATTGTTAAGCGGAAGCGGATGCCAAGGTTTTTGTCAAATGGGTACGCTTGTAACAATTGAACCTGATCAAATTATGTATGTAAAAGTTAGCTTGGATGATGTTAAGAAAATTATTGAAGAAACTATTGTAGCAAATAGGATAATTGAAGATTTAGTTTATGTTGATCCCACGAACGGAAAAAAATGTAAAGGGACAGAAGAAATTCCATTCTATAAAAGACAAAACAGATTTGTACTAAAGAAGTGCGGAGTTATTAACCCCGAAGATGTAAACGAGTATATTGCTTTAGGCGGATACGAAGGAGCGAGGAAAGCTTACTTGGAGATGAGCGCAAAAGATGTTTGTGATGAAATTACATTCTCCGGCTTGCGTGGCAGAGGCGGCGGCGGTTTTCCTACAGGACGAAAGTGGGAACTAGCGCTTATAGAAAAAAATGAAAAAAAGTATGTGATATGCAATGGTGATGAGGGTGATCCGGGCGCGTTTATGGATAGAAGTATAATGGAAGGAAATCCTCATTCAGTAATTGAAGGGATGATGATTGCAGCCAAAGCAATTGGCGCCAATGAAGGATACATTTATGTGCGCGCAGAATATCCTCTTGCAGTAAAAAGATTGAAAATTGCTGTGGCGCAAGCAGAAACACTTGGTTTGCTTGGCGATAATATTTTTGGTTCAATACAAAATTTTAAAATTCATGTTATGGAAGGCGCAGGAGCCTTTGTTTGCGGTGAGGAAACGGCGCTAATGGCATCAATTCAAGGGCAGCGCGGAATGCCGAACCCTAAGCCGCCTTTTCCATCGCAGTGCGGATTGTTTGAAAAGCCTACAATCATAAACAATGTTGAAACACTTAGCACAGTTCCGTTAATAATTTCTTTAGGTGCAAAACATTTTATTGCGCTTGGCACTAAAGGCTCTCCCGGAACTAAAACTTTTGCTTTAACTGGGCATGTTGCAAACACCGGATTGATTGAAGTTCCTTTTGGTACAACTCTTAGAGAAATTGTGTACAATATTGGAGGCGGAATTACAAACGAAGATGGTTCAATAAGCAAAGAATGTTTTAAAGCGGTGCAAATTGGTGGGCCATCTGGCGGGTGCTTAACAGAAGCTCACTTGGATTTACCTTTAGATTTCGATTCTCTTACCGGAATTGGCGCAATGGTTGGCAGCGGCGGACTCGTTGTAATGAACAAGCAGACTTGCATGGTGAAAATGGCGCAATTCTTCATGCAGTTTACTCAAAACGAGTCGTGCGGAAAGTGTGTTCTTTGCCGCGAAGGCACAAAACAAATGTTATCTCTTCTAAACGATATTAGTGATGGAAGAGCTGCTTTGGAAACGATTGAATTACTAGAAGAATTAGCTGGCGTGGTTAAGAAAGGATCCTTATGCGGATTAGGAAAAACTGCGCCAAATCCGGTTTTATCTATGCTGTATTATTTTAGAGAAGAATACAATACGCACGTAATTCAACAGAGATGCCCGGCTAAGCAGTGTAAGGCGTTGTTAACTCCTTCAATTGATGAAATAAAATGTAAAGGCTGCGGGGTTTGCATTAAAAAATGTCCAACAGCAGCAATAACCGGAAATAAAAAAGAACCTCACGTAATTAACGAATCATTGTGTATCAAATGTATGGCATGTTTAGAAGCATGCAGATTGAACGCTGTTGTAGTAGGAGCCTGAAATGAAACAGAAATCATTAAAAATAAATGGAAGAAAAGTTGAGTTTAGCTGCGAGAGAAATCTTCTCGAAGTAATTCGCAAAGCGAATATTGAAATACCAACTTTTTGTTTTCACTCGGAGTTGAGTTCTTATGGCGCTTGCAGAATGTGTGTTGTTGATATAAACGGACGTGGAATATTAACATCATGCACAATTAAACCTGAAGAAGGTTTGGAAGTAAAGACACATACAAATGAAGTAAGAAACATCAGAAAAGTTGCGTTGGAGTTACTGCTTGCAAACCACGACCGCAATTGTACCTCGTGCGTAAAGAGCGCAAGCTGCAAACTGCAACATTTGGCAAACGATCTTGGAATTGAAAAAATTCGTTTCAAATCAACAACTACAATACAACCGCTGGATTTATCTTCAGATGCTTTAGTGCGCGACCCAAACAAATGCATTCTTTGCGGCGATTGTGTCCGTGCCTGCTACGAGATTCAAGATATTGGCGCAATTGATTTTGCTCATCGTGGTTCCAATGTAACTGTACTACCAGCTTTTGGTAAAAGGTTAGCTCAAGTTGAATGTGTTGACTGCGGTCAGTGCGCTAGAGTTTGCCCAACCGGCTCAATAACGCCAAAATATAACATCAACGAAGTGTGGAAAGTGATTGATAACCCAAAGAAAACAGTTGTTGTGCAGATAGCTCCGGCAGTTCGCGTAGCAATAGGAGAGCTCTTTGGAATGAAACCCGGAACACTTCTTATCGGGCAAATCGTTTCCGCACTTAAAATGCTCGGGTTCGATAAAGTTTTTGATACTTCGTTCAGTGCAGACTTAACTGTTATTGAAGAAGCAAACGAATTCATTAAGAGAAAGAAAGAAAACAGTAATTTACCTCAGTTTACTTCTTGCTGCCCCGGCTGGGTAAAGTTTGCAGAACAATACTATCCCGAATTTTTACCAAATTTGTCTTCATGCAAATCCCCTCAACAAATGTTTGGCGCAATTGCAAAAGAAATTCTACCAGAACAGCTTGGTATTAAACGTGAAGACCTTGTTGTTGTTTCTATTATGCCATGTACTGCTAAAAAAGTTGAAGCAAACCGAAACGAATTCTCAAATGGAAATGAAAAGGAAGTTGATTTTGTTTTAACCACACAAGAGCTTGCTGCTATGATTAAGCAGGCGGGAATTAAGTTTGAAAAATTGTCCCCTGAATCACTTGATTTACCTATGGGATTCAAAACAGGCGCCGGTGTAATATTTGGCAACAGCGGCGGTGTTAGCGAAGCTGTTCTTCGTTATGCTTATGAAAAAGTTAATGGTGTTAAACTTAGCAATGTCGAATTCAACGAAGTGCGCGGCGATGATGCAATTCGCCATGCTGAAGTTAGTTTGAAAGGAACAACCGTTAAAATGGCAATTGTTAGCGGACTTAAAAACACCAGAACTTTGCTAAATAAAATAAAGAACGGAGAAGCGCAATACGACATAATCGAAGTTATGGCTTGCCCAGGCGGGTGTATTGGCGGTGCCGGGCAGCCTTATATTCTTGATGATTCTACTAAGAAAGCAAGGACAAACGGACTTTACGATTGCGACAAAACGCTTCAGCTTCATAAATCACAAGACAATCCATATATCCAAGAAATGTATAAAAATCTGCTAATTGAGCCGGGCAGCCACAAGGCACACAAATTGCTTCATACCACTTACAAAAACAGAAAACGCATCATGGAAACTGAATTAAGTGTTATAGATGGTTCGGATTCTCAAAAGTTAGAAGTAAAAGTTTGTGTTGGTACAAATTGTTATGTCAAGAAATCACAAAAACTTATTGCTCAAATGATTGGATATGTTGAAAATAAAGGTTTAAGTAATTCTATTGATGTTAGCGCTACTTTCTGTATGGAAAAATGCGGCGAAGGTCCAAACGTGATGATTGGCGATGAACACATTGCTCAATGCAGTTTTGAAAAAGCGCTTAATGTTTTAGATAGAAAACTTGCCGAAGGAATTTATTCCGAAAAAGAAACTGAAGAATTAAATAAATGTTAAACAAGACTGTTGATAAGCAAATCATTTTTACTAACAAAGCTCGATGCCGGGATTGCTACCGATGTTTAAGAAACTGTCCCGTTAATGCTATTAAAATGAAAGATGGGCAAGCATCTGTTAATGTTGAGTTATGTATTTTGTGCGGAACGTGTCTAAAGGAATGCCCTCAAAACGCAAAACAATTTAGACGCGACATTGAAAAAGTGAAACGGTTGATTAAAGAAAATGAACAGATTGCCGTAAGCATTGCTCCATCTTTCCCGGCGTTGTTTGAAGATTGGCAAATTGAACGAGTGCCTTCTCTTATGCGTAAACTTGGTTTTAGCTTCGTATGCGAAACTGCTGAAGCAGCTTACTTTGTTGCTAAGGAAACCAAAGATTATTTTTCTGAGAAAGAGAAGGGTTTATGTTTATCAACAGCTTGTCCTTCTTTTGTATATTACATCGAAAAGTACCAAACCAAAAAGGTTGATAGCCTTACACCGTTTGTTTCTCCTATGGTTGCACACGCCAAGCGCATTAAAAATAAACTCGGCTCTCATTGGAAAGTTGTTTTTGTTGGCCCTTGTATTGCCAAAAAAGAAGAAGCTGAAAGACCAGAATACAAAGGTTTGATTGATGGAGTGCTTACTTTTACTGAGCTTTTAGAATGGATGGAAGAAGAAAAAATTGATTTGAAGCAATACGAAGCCAGCGGGTTTGATGAACAAGCTGAAGGAGATGCCAGACTTTACGCATTAACCGGCGGAATGTCTAAGACTGCTTCGCTTGAAACTGATAACTTAAATACAGCTGTTTACGCAATGAGTGGTTTCGCAGAAATTGTAGATTCAATTAATTCATTCGAGGCTACTAATAATAAAATTATGATTGAACCGCTTATTTGTTCTGGCGGATGTGTTAATGGTCCTGGATTGCCTAAATCCAATACTATTTATAAAAGAAAAGAAAATGTTATTAATTACGCTAAGTTAAAAAGCAATTACGAAGCGGTTAATAAAGAATGTATCGTGAAACTGACCACAACTTTTAATCATGCTGCGGGTTTAGTTGAGAATAATTTTACAGAAGAACAAATTCGTAATGTGTTAGAACAAACTGGAAAGCAGAATGAAGAAGACCAGCTAAACTGTTCTGCATGCGGTTACCAAACATGTAAAGATAATGCCAAAGCCATTTTAAGCGGAATGGTCGAGATCGAATCTTGCATTCCTTATATGAGAAGGCTGGCGGAGCAAAGAACTGATAAAATTATTGAAACATCACCAAATGGAATCGTTATTCTTAACCGAGAATTTGAAATCATTCATATGAACCCGGCATTTAAGAAATTCTTTATGTGTACTAACGCTGTTGTAGGAAAAAGAATTTCTTATTTGATGGACCCGGAAGCGTTCATTAAACTGAAAGAAAGTGATACTGCTGCAGTTGAGCAGACTGTTAATCACACAAACTATAATATTATCTGCCATCAAGTTTTATATAAGCTGAAGGAGGATGATCAGTATATTGGTATTTTTATTGATATAACTAAAAATCTTTCTAATGAAGAAAAGTTGGATTTACTCCGCGAAAGAACAATTTTGCAAGCGCAAGAATTGCTTCGGCATCAGATAGAAATGGCGCAGCAACTTGCCAAGCTTCTTGGTGAAAATACCGCCAAAGGCGAAGAACTTGTTGATAATCTTCTAAAACTTACTCAAGATGAAAAAATAAAAAGTATTGGAAGAACCAAAAACGGCTTATGGGATACTTATACTACGAAGTAATAACAGAGCAGACCTCCAAACGTCCCGATAAACCATGCGGCGATGTGGTTGATACAGAACGGGATAAATCTGCTACAATTCATATACTTTGCGATGGACTTGGCAGCGGAATTAAAGCCAACATTGCCGCAAGCATGTGCGTAGCTAGATTAAAAGAACTGCTCAAAAACGGTTTTTCTCTAATGCACGCTGTTGCAAACGTAGCTCATACAATGGAAGAAGCAAGAAAGAAAGATTTACCATGTGCATTCTTTACTGTTGCTCGTGTTTTAAGCGATGGAGTTGCTGTAATTCTTAACTACGAAATGCCCGAAGCTCTCTTTGTTGCAAAACGATATTCAACTCACCTTAAAAGTGTTACTCAAAGTTTTTATAACGGTGTTATTGGAGAAACTAGCTGCTCGTTAGATAAAGGCGAAGGATTAATATTAATGAGCGACGGCATAACTCAAGCTGGTTTAGGCAAAGGATTACAAAACGGCTGGGGAATTGAGAATGTAAACAAGTTTGTAAATGATGAACTACGCCGAGGTGTGGATATTAAAGAACTTCCACAAAAATTAATTTCGCAAGGAAAGAAAATCTGGAAACAGAAATGCGAAGATGATTTAACAGTTTCACTTATTCATGGAAGAAACGGAAGAATTGTAAATTTATTTACAGGTCCGCCAGTTAATCCAAGTAGAGATGAAGAAATTGTGAGTTCGTTTTTAGCCAATAAAGGACTTAAAATTGTTTGCGGCGCTTCCACTGCAAAAATTGTAGCGAGAGTATTGGGTAAAGAATTAGAAATAGATCCTTCTTTTAATTCTGCTATAGCTCCGCCAAATTACGAAATTGCAGGAATTGATTTAGTTACTGAAGGCGCGGTTACTCTAAATCAATTATACAATATTTGGGGAGAAAGTATGGGAAATTTGGAGAAAAATAGTCCCGTCACTGAGCTTTATGCCTTACTAAACGTTGCAGATAAAATTAATTTGTTTTACGGAGCATCGAAAAATCCTGCTGGAGATGATATTAGCTTTAAACAAAGCGGCATATTAAAACGAGAAAAAATTATTCCTCTGCTTATTCAAAAGTTTCGCGAAGATGGCAAAATAATTTCGGAAGAAAGATTCTAATTTTTTAATTCTCATTTTAGTTGCCTACGTGCAAGTTTGTTGATAGAACTATTCAAAAAAAATCAGACCTCCAGTTCTAGCAAAAATTCAAATAGAATTTTGAATTATTAGGATAGAGCGATATATTTGTTGCCCGTAAAATAAAAGATAGTTGTTGAGTTTGGCGAATGCCGGACGAAATCCCGCAGAGCGGGAAATGCGGCGGTCTTGTTAAGAGCAGCGAAAACCTGATAAAGTTTAGAGAAACAGTTAAAAAAAACAGACGTAAATAGAAAACTGGAGAGTTGGCAGAGTGGTTGAATGCGGCGGTCTTGAAAACCGTTAAGGATGTAAGTCCTTCCGGGGTTCGAATCCCTGACTCTCCGCAAAAGGCTTAAAATAAATTGTTTTGAGCCTTTTTTGTTTTAAAGGAAAACTGTTGAGCCAGCGGGGTTTAACAAAAAATCAAAAAGTAGTTATCAATTTAGTTATCACTTTTGGGTAAGCGTTTTAAGCATCGAGGGGTGGTTTTTGATAAAAGAGCTTAATAAACCCCGATTTTAGTTAGAAAACGTCGCAGTGCCCCGTTTTCAAGCGTTTTATAGCTTATTTTTTATTGAAGTTTAAGTTAAAGACCAATGTATTAAGAGAAAATCTTGAAAATATATCCTAAAGTCCAAATATTTTTACTAACACTAATGCTACTACAAATCCAATTGCCCAAAAATCTTCTAATTGAGAACCAGCTTTCTCACTTGAAGTTGTATCACGCATCATTAACTCATTCTCTTCCGGATATAATGTTATTTCTTTTTTGCCAAGAATATTTACCCAGTCATATTTTATTGAATAAAGTCCATCAGATTTAGTTTTTAACTTATCTGTTAGAAATATTTTGACTAAACTATCGGGTTCTTCAGAAAGAAATTTTACTTCGCTGTTTTTTATCTCAACAGAGGTTATACCACGGGTAAACTCAACATGGAGACTGTCATAAGTAGCCTCTGTCATTACTTCAACATTTTCTATTGTGATTGTCCGAATCTTTCCGGAAAATTTTTCAAATAGACGACATTCTTCATCTGTACCGGAAATCAATTCAATGTCTGCATTCTGAATAATATCACTTGAAGATGATGCAATTATTAAATTTCGATTATTATTCTTTGGTCTATGATCTTCTAAAACAAAACGTGCTTTATAAATATTTCGAAGAACAAATTTCCTCCCTTTGCTGGAATCAAGTTCTTGAAATGAAGGGATTCTAATTACTCTCCTAGAGGAAGGTTTTTCCTTAAAGCAATTCAGAAGATAATCTCGAATTTGAAAATACATAACGTTGTAAGCAGTAGTATTATATTCATATAAATCAAAGGTATAAGCCAATAATTCATTTTTACGATTTTCTTCTTCTATACGCCTCTCATTTTTCTCTAACTCCATTTTCTTTTCATATTCATTTTCTTTTTTAATTTCATCTTCTCGCCATTTCAATTCAACTAACTCTTTTTTACTAAGAGGCATTTCAAAAAGTTGTAAGTTTTTAATACACAGACCAACTGAAACAACATCACCCGGATAAAAAACTATTTCTTTTTTGCCAATTTTTTTCAAATCTACTTTACCTAACAGTTCTAGATCAGATTCAATGTTAGCAATAGAAATGGGAACAACTTTAAAAGTATTGTTATTTGAAAATGCAACTTTAGATATTTCGTTAAAGAGAAGGGTATAATTATAATTTGTCTTTCTTAAATCATACTTCTTAATAACAGAAATTATTCCAGGGTTAGACCTTATTTGAGCATCACACATTGATCCACTCATTATGTTAGGTTGCAGTTCGACTAAAATTTCTTGATTCGTCTGTAATATCCATTTTTTCCCAAAAGGAACAGTTGTAGGATATTGACCTATAATAACTTTTTGTGCAATACTTAATGTTACACCAATAAACAAAACACCTATTGTGAAAAGTATCTTTTTCATATTTACTCCTTTTTTGTGTTTATAATTTTGGGCGCAACTTTCTAACCTTACTTTTAGTCTTATTTATTATTCTATTTGTTAAGATTTAGAAAGTGCGCCCTTGTTGTATGTCGGTTTATTAATGATTTCCTTTTGGGATAAACCAATGCCTTATTTTAATAATTGATTGTTGATTAAATTTTTATTTCTGTTGGGTTGGTTTTATACTATTAAACTTGTTGATTTCTTTAGTATGCTTATGCATTTACAAAATATTATAGCTGGTATAAAATGTTTTCTTGGTATAGCAACAAAACAATTAATTATTTCCCAAATTTTCTTGACCTTCTTTTGCGGCATTAAGATTTTTACCTTCTTTTATCCAACCATCTTTATCTAAAAATTCGAACTCCGTTTTCCAGATCCATTCGATTACTTTTCTTTTAATTGAAAACCCGTATGTTTCAGATACTTCTTTAGCAAAATTTACAATAACCGTTGAAGTTTCAAGAAAATCACATGTTGGAGAATCACAGCGCCACTCCGGGAAAAAATCATCATCTATATAAATACCGTTGTGCATTCTATACAGTTCAAACAGAAATAAGATTATTGCTATTTTTTCTTTTTTGATTCTTCTCCCTTTTAGATATTTAGGAAGTTTCTTATAAATGAATTTCAATGATCGGGGAGTATAGAAAAATGATTGGTCATCACTGGCTTTATTTCGTTTTTCATTAGAAGATGGGGAATGATCTTTTTTGTGTGATTTTAAACATATTTTAAAATGAGGTAAATGTTCTTTCATACAAGCTCCTTTGTTGTGTTTTATTAATTGGTGCAACTTTCTATGCATTTTACTTTTTAGTTCTTGAGTTGTCTATTTGTTAAGATGTAGAAAGTGCGCCTAGTGGTTATCTTAATTGGTTTGCAATTGTTTTGTTTTTATTAACCCCGTTGCTTTAATTCAGTTGCTTTTAACTTTTCTTTTCTACCTTTTTTGTTTTCATTTTTCCAGCCAAATACTTTCTGTTGATTTTACAACGATATTTACATAGATTGAATTAAAATTTGTAGCATTTAATAATTTATTGAGGTTACAAGAAAACTTAGAAACAATTAAATAATTAACGCAGCTATTGCGTTGTTCTTAATAGGAAACTGTCGCTTTTCAAAGATACAAGAACAAGCAAGGAAGTTGCGGCCTTTTTTTGTGCATAACAGCAGCACTAAATAAAAATCATATGATTATTTTACTTGAGGGACACAATGAAAAAAATTGAAGCTAAGAATGCACTGTTCATTAAATTAGGCTCTAAAGGACATTGGGAAAAAGATTGTATTGAGAAATCAAATACAATCAAACTTGGATTTAACAACCCCTTTCACAGCGAATGCCTTGAAGGAAAATGGAAAAATGTTGAAAAGTATTGGGCAAAAAGAAGAAAAAGCAAAGGGCAAACTGCCGCAACAATAAATCAGATAAAATCTTTTTATGAAAGTCCAGAGGATACTCTGTGGATTACATTTTATAAACTAAAACTTTATTGGTGCTTTGCTAAAAGCAAGGTGTCAATTTTAGAAGATGGATCACGTATCAGAGAAGTCAAAGGTAAATGGTCTTCTCAAGATATTGATGGTAATCAACTTTATAAAGAAAACCTTAGTGGTAAATTTGCTAAAGTGCAGGGTTTCCAGGGAACAATTTGTAATGTAAAAGAATTTGATTATCTAATTAATAAGTTAAATAATGTCTTATCATCCAAAACAAAGGAAGCAGAAAGCGCACTTTCCAATCTAAAAGATAAAATTAAGCCATTGGTTCAATCTTTGTCATGGAAGGATTTTGAAATATTAGTTGAATTAATTTTTTCAGCATCGGGTTGGCAAAGAATTAGTGCTACAGGCAAAACAGAAAAACATATTGATATTGAAGCTATTTCTCCAGTAAATAATAAACGAGCATTTGTTCAAGTGAAATCTCAGTCAAATTTTAAAGAGTTTGAAAACTATAAAAATAGATTTCTAAAAATGAAACAATATGATGAAATGTATTACGTAGTCCACACACCAGATTATAAATTAGAAAATGTAAAAAAACAAAAAAACATAGAAGTAATTACTTTAAATAAAATTGCAGATTTAGTTATTAATGCTGGATTGATTGGTTGGTTGATTAAAAAAACTTCTTAAGGCTTTCATTGACTAAGCAAGAATTAATTTTCTTGCTTAGACTTTTATTTTTCTAAATATTTCTTCAAAGGTCTATACTTTTCCAGTAATTGCTTCATATCATTTTTGATAATAATAAGCATTATTGAAAATTCTTTTTCATTGCCAAAATCTATTATCACTGCTTCCACATAAAGTTTGTTATCTGGTTGTAAATAATATTTGCTAAGTAATGTGCTTTTGTTCAAATCATTAATTGCTGTTAATACAACATTTGTTTCTTTGATTGCATTGTTGTTTAGTTCTTTGATGTTTCTAACCACGATGTAGCTTTTAATTATTTGGAAAAGTAATCTTGGGTAATTTTTGCGCATTGCAATTAAACTTTTGTTCTTTTCTATTACCTTTACCTCAAAGTTATTTTTGGTAAGTAAAGTTGTTAGCGTTGCCATTTGTTTTGCATTGTTCATAAGACCTCCTTGCGTTTGTTTTATTGATTAAATGATTTGAAAAATGTTTGTCTTAAGATGGGGTGTTGCTGTTGTGTTTAAAACCCTTGCTTCTTGTTTACAACAAATCAAAATCTATCTTAACTAAATCTACATCTGGATAATCATAATCTTCTATCAATTCTTTCACTGTAAACTTTTTGTTTTGTGGATCAATGATTGAGCAAAGCAACTTATCAATCTTTAAAAGAAATACTGTTGATTGCTTTACGTAAGCAGATACAAAATGTTGATAAAAACGATCAACTTGTGGCACTGCATGCAAATAATCATTGTGCTGTAATACACCAAATATTTTTGTTCTATAATCAAGTAATCTTTCAAATAGATATTTTATATCAAAGGGGGCAAGAGTTGTTGTGCTATCTTTAGCGTTTTCTTTGTCTTTAGATATATTTCTGTTTTTAATAAAACTTTTGTATTGATTTGCCAAATATTTATAATCTGTTGGTTCTTTACTTTCCAGAAATGAACCGTCAAAAAAATCACTTGTCAATTTGTCACCGATACTAAATGCCCTAAGAAAAGAGTTTATCATTTGATACCGTAGCATCCTAGGCGGGCTTTTCTTTAGTGTTTTTTCTTTCCAATCATTGTAGTCAGGAGTAATATGTTGAAATACAATGTAAGCGTTTAGTAAATCTTGTGCTGTCATTACTTGATTTGGACTTGGTTTCATAACGTTTGTTCCTTTTCTGTTGTTGTTTATCATAATTAGTTGAAGTAATGTGGTGTGCTTGAAGCGGTGAAATATTCTACTATTAGATAATTAAAATTTTTTTAGCTGAGAATACAGAAACATTTTTGGTCGAAATTATTTGGTTTTAGTTGTTACAAATAAATACCAGAGTGTAACAGGGTTTTTCAATACACTTGCAGGAAAAAGAGTTGGCAATATATTTTTCTATCCAACCGATAAAGAATATTTCGGCTCACTTTCGTATATAATTTTAGATAAAGAAAGAGATTTGATTACGTTAGTTTCTAAAACACAAAACACAAATATGATTTGGAACGGAACAACAACAATTAATAATAATTGGGGAAGAACTCCGACACAGATTTATCCAATAAAACTTAAACTCGATCTAGCAATTACTGCAGATTCAATTCGTGTTTATCCGCTTGATACACGTGGGCAAGAATCTGAATCAACCGCAAGAACATATAAGCCTTTTGTGCTTTATCATTTTATGATTGACCTTGACCAAACAGTTAACGGCACGCTTTGGTTTGGAATAAAAAAATATGCAGGACCTTTTGTGTTACCAGGCGTAGAAGAGGCGGAAGAAATACCAACAGAGACAAAACTAATGCAGAACTACCCTAACCCGTTTAACTCTACAACAGTTATAAGCTACAAGCTGCAAAGCGCAAGCCACGTAACTTTAAAAATTTACGATGTTTTAGGCAGAGAAATAGCAAAGTTAGTTGATGAATACAAACAAGCCGGCACTTATAAAGCAACATTTGATACACGTCATGCTGAGCTGAGCAGAAGCATATCAAGCGGCATTTACTTCTACCGCCTAACAGCCGGAGATCCTTCGCCCGCCTCAGAGGGTTATGTTCAAACAAGAAAGCTGACTTTAATAAGATAACGCGCCTGTATGATTTGCGATTACATTGCAGGCTCTACAGGTACATACGCAACAAGAATGTACAGAAGATTGTTTGATATAGAATACAGTTCACTAACAGATTTGGCTTAACAATTTTACTGAAAGTCAATATGACAAAAATTAGAATTACTACCGAAGAAGGCGACCGGCGGCTTACTAGATTGCTTCATTACTTAACAGATTATATCTACACAGTAAAACTACAAGATGGAATTGCAGTTGAAACTTATCACGGGCCTGGCTGCGTAAATGTTACCGGGTACACATCTCGAGACCACGCTGAAGATACGGAATTATGGTACAGAATGGTTTATGATGATGACAAAGAAGCTGTGTTAAAACAAGCACGTGATGCTTCTACCGGAATAGATACGCCGCCGCTCGAACATAGAATAATTCATCGAGATGGAAGCATTAGGTGGGTGAAAAACACAATTGTTCTTTCTAAAGATATTCTAGGAAAGATGCTTTCTTATGATGGACTTATTACAGAGATAACAGAATTAAAAAAAGCCGAAGAACTAAATGCTATAAAACAAAAGCAGCTTATCCAGGCAGATAAAATGGTGGCACTAGGAACTATGGTTGGCGGACTAGCTCACGAAGTGAATAACCCGAACAATTTCATTCTGCTTAACGCACAGTTTCTTCAAAAAGTTTTTATTGACACTTATCCAATATTAAAAGAGTACCACGAACAAAACGGTGATTTTACTTTAGCAGGTGTTTCCTTTGCTGCATCGAAAGAAAAAATTCTTCAGTCGTTACAAGGAATAATTGAAGGTGTAATGCGCGTAAGAGGAATAACCAAAAATCTTACAGATTATGCAAAGAAAGATACCGGAGATTTAAGCCAAGAAGTTAACATTAACAGAGTAATTGAAGGCGCTGTTCTAATTACAGGAAACAAGGTTAAGCTTTCAACCAATTCCTTTGAAATTGTTTACGATGAACGGGTGCCAATTATTAAGGGAAATATACAACAGCTCGAACAAGTACTGATAAACTTAATTACCAACGCTTGTGAGTCGCTTCAGAATAAAGATCAGAAAATTTCTCTTACCGTCATCAACAAAAAAGAAAATAAGCAGATAAGGATTATTGTAGATGATGAAGGCGCTGGTATTAACGAGGAAAATCTCAAATACATTTTCGACCCGTTTTTTACGACAAAGAGAAGTACGGGTGGAACAGGTTTAGGACTTTATATTTCATACAACATTATTAAAAGTCACGGCGGAGAGTTAATTATAAAAAGTGTTCCGGGTAAAGGAACTGCCTGTGAAATAATATTAAATTACACCGAGGAATAAATGGCAGCAGCATTATATCCTAACCAGCCTATACTGCTTATTGATGATGAGCAATCTTTCTTATTCAGCGCAGAAAATGTTTTGGCATCTAACGGAATTACAAATGTAAAAACAGTTAGCTTCGGAAATACAGTAATGGATTTACTTGCGAATGAAGAGTTTAGTGTTATTGTTTTGGATATTAATATGCCAATCATTAGCGGAATGGAACTGCTTCCGCAAATTGTAGAAAAGTATCCGCGCACACCGGTTGTTATTCTTACAGCAGTAAATGATGTTGAAAGTGCTGTGCAGTGTATCAAAGCAGGCGCTTTCAATTATATTCTTAAACCAGTTGATGATGCCAGACTAGTTACTACAATCCGCGGCGGTTTAGATCTAAAAGATGCGCGCGAAGAAAATGTTAGGCTAAAAGATTATTTACTCCGCGATAAACTGGACCACCCGGAAGCATTTTCACACATAATTACTAAAAGTGCTTCTATGCGTGCTGTATTTAAATACATTGAAGCAATTGCACGAACTTCACTTCCTGTTTTAGTTACCGGCGAAACTGGCGTTGGAAAGGAACTTATTGCTTCTTCTATTCACAAACTTAGCAGCCGGAAAGGAAATCTTGTTCCATTAAACGTTGCCGGTGTTGATGATAATTTATTTTCTGACACTTTGTTTGGTCATAAGAAAGGTGCATTTACAGGCGCAGATAAAGATAGAAAAGGTTTAATTGAGCATGCAGATGGCGGAACTTTATTTCTCGATGAAATTGGTGACTTGAGTTTGGAGTCTCAAGTAAAGCTTTTGCGCTTAATACAAGATGGAAAATATTTTCCGCTTGGTTCCGATATTGCAAAGCTTGCCGATGTTAGAATAATCTGCGCTACTAACAAAAACATTGATTCGATGAAAGAAGGAAATGCTTTCCGCAAAGATTTGTATTACAGACTTCAAACTCACCACATTCACATTCCTCCGCTGCGAGAAAGAAAGGGGGATATCCAACTTCTTATAAATCATTTTTTGGAAAAGGCTAGTCTTATTCTTGAAAAGAAAAGACCAACTCCGCCTAAAGAACTTTACACTCTTCTTTCTAATTATTCTTTCCCAGGTAATATCCGCGAGCTTGAAGGAATTATTTTTGATGCAATAAGCGTTCATAATTCTGGCGTTATGTCTCTCGGTCCAATACGCGATAAAATTTTTCGCGAAGATTTTTTTACAACAGAAAATGTTTCTTCCGAAGAAGGAATACAATTCCCAGAGCATCTGCCCACATTGAAAGAAATGGAAGACTCGCTAATTGCAGAAACATTAAAGCGTACTGAGGGAAATCAAAGTATTGCAGCAGATATACTTGGATTGAGCCGGCGTGCGCTTAACAATAGGCTTAGCAGAAAATCAAATTCTATTTCTTAATGGCATCTCTAAAAATATCAATTTCCTTTGCGGGCTTTCCTTTTTCTTTGTGTTCTTAGCTTGAAATATTTTAAAACAAAAGTTTTTAGAGGTGCCCTTAAAACATGTGCCACATTTTTGCTTTGAGCCACAAAAAGCAATTGTTAAATAACGATATTTTAGCACTTCTTTAATTGGATATCTTTTTCGACTCTATTTTTGTGGCATCTCTTTTGCTTATGTCTTCAACTCTTTTCTTCTAATAATCATCAAAATCAAAGTCTTATAGGTTAAAACCGGGTTGGCATTTTATTTGATTAAATATAAACGAACTCAAAACATAATCAGAAAGGTGTTATATGAAAGCATTAAGAATATCTACGTTGGCGATAGTGATTGGAATACTAACATTATCTTCGACTTTATTTGCATCCGAAACCGAAAAAGAGAAAGTTGAACGAATTTTGAAAAACTTTCTTTTTGCGCTGCAATTCGATAACACGGGAGTGGTTGAATCAGCTATTCTAAACAGCATGGAATTGAAAGCGCGATACCCGGAATATGATTTCAAGAGAGTGCAGGATAAATTAAACGCTCTTGCTATTGACGGCGAAACCCCGGTGATAAAATATAGAGCTCAATTAGCAAGTCTATATTATTCAAACTACACTCTCTTCGGCAATATAACGTTCGAAGATAAAGAGAACCCGGAACGAATCTTTAGTGCAATTATAGATAGATTGGAACATATTCATCTTGTTTCAATCTAATTTTCAAAAGAGCTGTTCTTGAATTTCGATAGTTTTTTCTAAAATTTTGTTTGCCCTTTAGTTATGTAAAGGGTTTACATCTCTACGAGAACAGCTCTTCTTTTATTTACCCAACTGTTCTGTTACCAATTTGTGATCTACACCAAGTAAAATCAAAATCTTGTTAATAACAGCATCTACAACAGAATCCGGGCACGAAGCGCCGCTTGTTACGGCAATTGTAATTTTTTCTTTTGGCGGCAGATAGTTTTTTGTGCTAATAATTTTACTTGAATGTAAGTTGAAGTGTTTTATTTCTTCTCCAGAAATAATGCTCTCCGCTCCCGAAATAAAATATGTTGGAAATCTTTGTTCCAGAAGTTCGGCTAAATGAGATGTGTTTGAACTGTTGTATCCGCCGATTACTATTGCCAAATCTGCATTTTCGTTAGCAAGCGCAATTGTTGCCGATTGATTATCATTAGTTGCGTAGCAAAGTGTATCGCGTGTATCAGCAAAATGATCTGAGAGATTTTCTTCACCAAACTTTTTCTTCATAGCGTCTTTTAGTAAATCTGCAATTGTTTGTGTTTCGCTTGCAAGCATTGTTGTTTGGTTAACAACCCCAACTCTTATTAAATCTTTTTCAGGATTAAATTCTTTAGAATATTTTCCATCGAAACAACTGTAGAATTCATCAACATTTCTTTCGCCAGTAATTAATTCGGCTAAGACTTTTGCTTCTTTCAAATCGCGTATGATTACAGACGCTGTATTTTGTTTAGTGTGAGAAAAAGTTGCACGCGTTTCTTCGTGCTGTAATTTCCCGTGTATTACAACCGTATAATTGTTTTTTCCTAAAGATGCAGCCCTGTTCCAAACTTTTTCAACAAAAGGGCATGTTGTGTTATACTTAACTACATCAATTCCTTTTTCTTTTAACAGTTGTTCGGTTTCTATTGTAGTTCCAAATGCAGGAATTATTACAACATCTTCTGATGTGATTTCGCTCCAATCAATAAGCTGCCTGCCGTAATTATCCATAATAAAATTTATTCCACGTTCTTGTAGATCGGAATTTACAACTGGATTATGAATCATTTCGCTTAGTAAAAAA
>WPAE01000370.1 GCA_009773205.1 Ignavibacteria bacterium | reverse complement strand
CGCTCAACCAGCAGAGCTTGTCGGAAGGCCCGCTGTGTGTGTCCACGAGAGAAGGAGACCTGGCTATTGCCCGTTCCCATTTGGCGTGGGCTCAACGCTGCCGCCTGTGACTGCAGGGGATCGAGTGGGCCATCCGCCGACGCAAGCGAGCGAGCATCGGGAGGGGTGTAGTATACAGCGGAGTTTGGCGTGTAGTACGAATCTCCGCTGGCGACGTCACTCTCAGCAAATTGAGACGTCATCGTGTCGCGGCTACGACGTTTCGCTGGCGGACCCTCACACACTGGCACAACAGGAGGCACCCATGTCGATGCCGTTGCGTCTGCTGGTAGAGAGGCGTGACGACGTCTAGCTGCCTGCGGTGATGGGGCGGCGTAGCCGTGATCGGCGAGCGCCCGTCTTCCTGCTTCAGAACCACTCATCACATTCGATTTCGCCAACTCAACAGCACTCGAAGATCGCTTCATTCTACACATGATAAAACAAAAAAACATAGTGTTAGTGTATAAAGAAATACACCGAATGAAAAAGTAAGAGAAAAAAAATGACAAGAAAAAATAACACAACTTGAAAATTAATTTGGAAAAATAAATCAACAATGAAGAAAAACACTCGCGAATAAGATATAGAGACTATATCACGTGACGTCGGATATATTCCCAGAACAACATGAGAAGACTAAGCACTATTCTCGGAATGAGTCAATATGCATAATACAAGTACAACCTCGATAATGTAAACTTTTTTAAAATATGCCGAAAAGTAAGAATACAGAAAGTACATGAAGAGCATCAATAAATTATTAAAGATGAATGCTGCAATAATTGATGGGAAGATAATTAATGAAACCATAAAGTTTAAATTTTGAGCCTGTGAACACGTTCCGTTGAAGAGATATTCAAGAAACAAGATGGAAAAAATGTATTAGGGCAATTGAAAATTTTTTCATAATTTTTAATTTTTCTCCGAATGGAAAGGAGTTGAGGCCTGGAATTTTTGCAGGTTAGTAGATGATGTAAAGATGCATATCGAAGATTTTTTGG
>WPAE01000021.1 GCA_009773205.1 Ignavibacteria bacterium | reverse complement strand
AATTAAAATCTTACCATGCTTGTCGGGGTTAACCCCGTCCCGATTTTCGGGACGGCCTTCGGCAAAAAATTCAGTTTCTAATGAATTTTTTGGGATAAACTTGAAAGCTGCTGCTAAATTTTCTGTAATTGCACTTGGCGATGAGAATAAGTATAAAAACCAAATCAAAGCTGCTACAAAAGAGTTAAGTGTACGCTGGCTAATGAATTTGGTTGAACCTTACCGTGATAAACTTAGCGATGAAGAAAATGAAAACATTGATAAATTAGTTGATTACATTAAAAGCTACTTTTCTTAAAACGAATTTTTCTAAAATAATTCCCTCCTATTTTTTTATTTTTAGCATTATCAAAAGAAAAAATAAAGTTGGCATTCAATGAAAAATAAATTTGCAATAGCTGGTTTACAACTTTCACTTTCTCATAATCCGAAAGAAAACGAAAAGAAAACCTTGAACTGGATAAAAAAAGCTGCCAAGCAGGGCGCACAAATCATTTGTTTGCCGGAATTGTACCGTTCACAATATTTTTGTCAGAAAGAAGATTTTTCGCTTTTCGATTTAGCAGAGACAATTCCAGGACCATCAACAAAAGCTTTTCAAAAGGCTGCGAGAGAAAATAAAACTGCTATAGTGCTGCCAATTTTTGAAAAAAGAGCGCCCGGCATTTACCACAACACAGTTGTAATGATTGATGCTGACGGAGCAATACTTGGCTTATACCGCAAAATGCACATTCCGGATGACCCGGCTTATTATGAAAAGTATTACTTCGCACCAGGCGATCTTGGTTTTAGAGCTTTTGAAACTAAGTATGGAAAAGTAGGTTCGCTTATTTGCTGGGACCAATGGTATCCCGAAGGGGCAAGATTAACGGCTCTACAGGGCGCTTCAGTTTTATTTTATCCAACAGCAATTGGCTGGCATCCGGCAGAAAAAGAAAGATACGGCAAAGCTCAGAAAGACTCTTGGATTACTGTGCAGCGAGGACACGCAATAGCTAACGGTGTTTATGTTTGCTCTGTAAACAGAATTGGCTTTGAACAGCCTGTTCAAGAACAAGCCGGCATAGAATTTTGGGGCAGTTCTTTTATCTGCGATCCGCAGGGTGTAATAATTGCTGAAGCATCATCTAACAAAGAAGAAATAATTCAAGCAGAAGTAGATTTAACACACTTAGAAACAGTACGCCGTAACTGGCCATTTTTACGTGATAGAAGAATAGATGCTTACGGCGAAATAACTAAAAGATATTTGGATTAATTATGAATTACAGATTACCCGCTGAATGGGAAGAACATAAATCAACCATAATTTGCTGGCCTCATCAAAAAGAAGACTGGCCCGAAAAGTTTGAGCCAATTCCTTGGGTTTATGTTGAAATTATTAAAAACATTTGCGATGGCGAACTTGTACGTTTATTTGTTCAATCGCAAAGTGAAATTAAAAAAGTTAAAAAATATTTAGACCGCGCTAATGTAGATACAGCCAATGTTGAATTTATAATTTCCGAAACTGATAGGGGATGGATGCGCGATTCTTCTCCTGCATTTGTTAAAAGCGGTAACGAAACTGTAGCTATTAAATTCAAATTTAATGGCTGGGCTAAATATTCTAATTGGAAGAAGGATAAAAATATTCCTAAAACTCTTTCTAAAGTTTTGGATGTAAATCTTGTAGAAGCAAAATACAAAGGAAAAGAAATTGTTCTGGAAGGAGGCGCCATAGATTACAATGGCGGAGGAACTTTACTGACTACAGAAGAATGTTTGATGGATAAAACAGTTCAAGTGCGCAATTTAGATTTTACAAAAAAAGATTACGAAAAAATATTTGAAGAATTTCTTGGTATAAAAAAAGTAATATGGCTTGGCAATGGAATTGCCGGCGATGATACACACGGGCACGTTGATGATTTATGCAGATTTGTGAACTACGATACAGTGGTTTTATGCGGAGAGAACAATGTTAGAGATGAAAACTATAAAAATTTGCAAGAGAACTTTGAAAGACTACGTGGCGAAACAATTGCAAACGGAAGCAGATTAAATGTTGTTAAACTACCAATGCCAAAAGCTATAAATTTTGAAGATATGAGACTTCCCGCAAGTTATGCCAATTTTTATATATGCAATTCTTCAGTTTTAGTCCCAACTTTTAACGATCCGAATGATAGAACAGCCCTTAATATACTTAGCGACCTATTCCCAACACGCAAAGTTGTTGGAATACATTCGGTAGATTTAGTATGGGGTCTAGGAACAATTCATTGCTTAGCACATGAAGAACCTGCTTAGTTTTCCTTTATAGAAGCAAGCGCCTCATCTATAAGCCGTACAAGCACTTTAGTATCTACAGGCTTTGTTAAAAACTTACTTGCGCCGGCAGCTTCGGCGTTACTCCTTTCTTTGGTTGTGTTAAATGCAGTTAATACAAAAATTGGAATGTGTTTGTGTTTCGGAGAAGCTCTTAATTCTTTTGTTAACTGAATGCCGTCCTTCGAATCTCTTAAAGAGATGTCCATAAGAATAAGGTCAAAATCAATTTTATTAATTATGTTGTAAAAAGTGCTTACACTTCCTACTGTGTAAACATCAAATCTTTTTGAAAGAAAAAAGCGCAAAAAATCTTGTGCTAATTCCTCGTCATCTACAACGAGTACTTTTTGTTTGCCGTCCATGACATGCTATCCGTATAAGTGAAAAGACCCTCGATTTGGACATACTTTATCAATCTCTATGCCATTAGGAACAGTGTGTTTTAAGAGAAAATTTGAGGGGGAAGTTGTATCAAAATGAAAAAAATGTAAGATAATGCCTCGAAAAAGATAATTAAGTTTAAGTCTACCAGCTAACTTCTTATTTAATAATATCTTTGCTTAGCTTTTCGGCAACTTTATCTAAAACTTCGGGTGTGTTGTAAAACCCTCCGGCAAGTTTAGTGCGAATTTGTTCGAGACGTTCTGTGCTCAGATCCATTTTGGCTAAACTTCTAGCTTCAGACGAAATTTCAATTTTGTCTTTGTTAGAAGCAGCCGAAGTAGTTTCAGCCTTCTGAGTTTTAACAGGCTTTACAAATACTGGGTTTTGTGAAATTCCTTTTATTTGCATGGTTTCACCTTTTATAAGCAGTTAATTTTTTTTGTTTCGTAGTTCCGTAAAGTTCTTTCTCTAATCTCTTTTCCTCAGAGGAGAAGACTTCAATTATATTATCGAACTTCTGTTGAATAAGTTTAGCCTTATAATTCAAATCGCTTTCATAAACTCTCAAATTACTTCCTTCAAGTTCTGATGCAAGCTCCATTCTAAGTTGATGTACTCTTTTAATGGCAGATAAAGCATCTGGAAAAACTACATCGAAAGTTTCGAAAGTTAGATTATCCAAAGACGAGGAAACATAATTTTGCAGCCGTTTAATTGATTCTATTTTCAACTGAAATTTACTCATTATTATCTCTAACTGCTTGGCATAAAATATCTTTGGTTAGAGAGCAGAGTTGCCAATTGAGTTTGCAGTTTTTGGTATTGATTTCTAAGTATTTCTGCACTTTTATCAATTCTAGTCTGCTGCGATTTTATGCTGTCTGAAAGATATTGTATCGAAGACGTAAAATTTGCTTTCGACTTAGTAATGTGTCCATCGGAACCAAGATAAGGATTAAGCCGGTTGAACAAAGCATTAGCAATACCATTAGCCGAATTAAAAGCTGCCTCAACTTGCGAAAGGTTATCTTTAATAGCGGTTTCCAATCTGGAATTATCAGAAATTGTTAAGCCGCCGTTCGTTGTAAATGTTATTCCAAGTTTAGAAAGTGAGTTAATTTCTGAGCTGTTAATGCCGGAAATCGTTCCTGCTGCAACTGTTCTTAGATTAGTTAAAATAGAGTCGGTTGTAGAATCACCAAGCAGTAACCCTCTTGTTGTACGAGTTGAAGTACTTTTTTCCTTAAGATAAGTGTAAAGTTCGTTAAACTTTGTTACAAAAGATTGTACTCTTTCTTTAACCTTAGTAGTGTCGCCTTCTACAGTCAGACTTACGGTGCTGTCCGTACTCTGCATAACCGCTTTTAAATTAAATGTAACTCCGGCAAGTAAATCTGTAATTGTGTTGAAATTTCTCTCGAGACTCAACCCGTTGAATTCAAATCTACTGTTTAAAGCAGTAGTTGCATAAACATAACCGGGAGTATCAATCCCAGTACTCTGAACAAAAGCTGGGCGGGTAGCCCCAAGGTTTAACCCGATTGACGTTAGCGCTCTGCCCGTACCAGAGTCGGTCATTGATAGTATTCTATTGTCGAAACCCGACTGCTTTGCAGTAAAAGAGAATTGTGAAGTTGTATTAACAGGAGAAAAGGTTGAAGCACTAACTAATCCCGACGCGCCTTTCTCTTTTGTTACGGCAATGCCCATTTCGGCAACGAGATTGCTTGTATCATTACTAATGGTAATATACTTTGAAGAATCTGCAACTGTTAATTTTAATTGATTATTAGAGCCGTTTACAATTTTCTCGGCAGTAATACCAGAAATCGCGTTAACTTGAGTTATAATGTTGTCAATAATACTCGAATAAGTACCGGCAGAATAAGAAATTGTTGTTCTTGCTCCGTTAAGATCTATAACAAAGGAGCCGCTGCTTACGCTCGAACCGGTTAACATGTTAGAAGTAACTACTGCTTTATCGCTATTAACTGCGGTATGTATTTTCTCCATCACTTTCTGATTAGAGATTGTACCGGCGGTAAAATCCGCTGCTTCAAATGTAACAGAAACTGTACTTGTAAAAGCACCACCAGTTCCATCTCCGGCGGTAATAACAAAATTATGAGTGCCTGCGGCGGTGATATCGGTAGAAGCTGCACTTGAAGTTAAATCTCTAGAAAGTACTAAGTCATTTTTTGCCAGTTGATTCACTCGTAACGACTGGCTTCCGGTAAGAGCAGTGCTGTTTGCAGTTACGCTTACAAAGTTTGTATTTGATGAAGTTGCGGATTTATCAGCAAACGCAGAAGAAGTTCCAGTTCCCTTTAGTGCACTTAATATAGAAGTGAATGAACTAATTTTACTGCTGATAGTTGAGTATGCGGAATCTAAATCTTGATATCTTGTTTTACGCGTATTTAATGGAGCGAGTCTCTTGCTCGATTCGCTTGCAATGTAATTGCTTACAAGTTTGTTAATGCCCGAAGTTGTTAGTAAATCTGATGCCATAGCTACTTCCTAAGTTGTAAAGCTTCTCTCCAAGTATCTCTTAATTCGGTTAGCGTTTTGTAAACCACATCGTAGTTTTCTTTTCTCATCTGTTCTTGGCAGTAAAAGTATAAACGCATTAAGCCTAATGAAATCTCTTTAGCCGCCTCATCTGTAAAGTTCAAGTTATCAATAAGAACTTGCAACGCTTCATTAGTCTTTGACATATTATGCTTTTGGCAATTTAGAATAGCAAAATCATACACCTTCATAATTAACTGCGCAGGGCTTGCGTTTGTTAAATCATTAATAAGATAAGAATTTATTTTTCTTGCATGCGAGTATGAATTAGCTGTGTACATCTCTCAACCCAGTTTGTTTTGGTTTAAGTTTCCCCCGGCTGCTGCCGGGGGATAAATGGTTTTCTCAATTAACGGAATAGAGATAAAATATTCTGTGGGGCACTGTTCATTTGAGATAACATTGCTGTTGCAATTTGCCCTGATATCTGTCCCCTTGTTGCATTTAGCTGCTCAGATGCCATGTCTGCATCAAAGATGTTAGATATTGTTGCCGTGTTGTTTGCAATTGCAGCAGTTAAGTATTCTTGCCGTGAATCTAATGTTTGTGACAAGTTACCTATTCTTCCAAGCGCAGATCTTACATTGCCTGCTACTGTGTCTGTGTTAAAACCAAGCACGGTTGGATCTGTAGTGCTGGTTAAACCGCCAGTACCTATAGCTGTTGCAAGAGCAGCAGAACCAAGGTTTGTAGCACTAGCAAAATCAATACTGAAAGAAGCACCGCCTACATCAAATATAGCGTTGGTCAATGCTGTTGATCCATCTGTACTTGCCAATAACTGTGCGCCATTGATGTTGGTGTTCTTTAAGATAGAATCAATTTCACCAGCCAATGTTCTAATATCTTTAGCTATTGATACACTGTCTTTCAATGGGTCTTTTGAATCCACTTGTTTTGCTTTGATCTGATTCAGATTATCATTAATCTGTTGTAATGCAGATTCTGCTGTTGCTAAGTAGTTCTTTGCAGAAGAGATATTGTTTAGCTGTGCTTTTTGAACCAATGTTTGTGATTCAAGTCTTTTACCAACGTTGTAGCCGGATGTATCATCTGCCACACTGTTGATTTTCGGTTTGTGCATTAACTTTTGCTAATGCGTTGTAGGCTTGCAGCGCGCCTAAGTTTGTGTTTACTGAGAATGCCATAACTAACCTCCTTGTTTTTGTTTGTTTCAAGCTTCATTGCTTGATTTATTTAGAACAGTCTTTCTTCAACTATATTATCGGAGGCATCCACAAAAAGTTTAACTTTTTATTTAGAGCATTATAATGGCACAGTGGTAAGCATAAGAAGCTTTCTTTTTAGAGTTCTTACTCTTGACATAACATCCGGAATGTGCGAAAAATGCTTTTCGAGCTGCAGCACAATTGGCTTTATTTTATCTTGTTCCCCTTGTTTTAAGTAGTAAGAAATTAAATAGAAAAATACAGCCGGGTCTGTTTGGTTTTCTTTAGCAACACCTTCCATTAGTTCAATTGCTTCTTCAATTTTACCAAGTTCTTCCAAAATTCTGGCATAAGTTTTTCTTACCTCTAAAGAATCCGGAAAGTTATCACGAAGTTTTTCAATTATAAGTATCACTTGTTGTTTGTAAGGGTTATTGCCCAGCATAAACAAGAAGAAGTTTAGATTGTTCTTGTTAATCATCTTAATAATTGTTGTTACTTCATTTTCGGAAAATGCTGAGTTGCTGAATATTTTTGTTAAAGAATCGAAAATGTTAGTTGAGTTTGCTTCATCAAGAGATTTGTATAAAGCAAACAATTCTTTTTGATAGAAATGATAATTTTGATTGTTCTTGTTTTGCAGTGCAAGAATTAATCCATAATAAATAACTTCTTCCGGGTCAAGTAAAACTGCGAGCACAGCATCAAAACCTTTAATAAGCAGCGTTTGGTTTAAGATATAAGCCCGCTTACATCTTTCTTCGGCTAGGTTAAACTCGCTTTTTCGATGAGAAATTTTAGAAGCCAGCAGATATGAAAACGGCTGCTTATCATCAACTTTTAGAGAGTATGCAATAAGTTTTTCTGCATCTTGAGTTTTAAACCCTTTATGCGCAATTAATGCAAGAGACGAATAACACTGCGCTCTATACTGCCTGTCTAATTTAGGAGACTCGCTTGCAATTTTAAAATAAACAGATGCATTATCATCATCGTTCAAAACGTTATAGGTTTGCGCCAACTGATATGCATAATAAGCATCTTTGTTCGAATTGTATTCTTCAAGAAGCAGCGGTAAATTTCTTGTAGCCTTCTTTTGTTTTTCTTCTACCGATACATTATAACCAATATGATGAATTAATATTGAAGATTTCGACAAAGTGTAATCGTTATAACTTAATGAAGGAACTATCTGTTCATGGACTTTACCAATGAATTTTATTTCTGGAGAGTTTGCAAATAGGCGGACATAAGACATTGAGTTATCGCGGCTTTCTTCGCGATCGAGACTTTTAACTGTGCAAAAATATCCGGTTCGTTGTGAAGTGCTTATTATACGTTTTAATTCATGTATCGATTTTGAATCAAGCCTCTCATCTGCGTCAAGATAAAGTATCCACTCTCCGTTGGATTTACTAAGTGCAAAGTTTCTTGCCGCGGAAAAATCGTTAATCCATTCAAAATGATAAACCTTAGCTCCATAACTTTCTGCAATACTGATTGTCGAATCCGTAGAACCGGTATCAACTATCACAATTTCATCAGCAATATCTTTAACTGACTCAAGACAGTCTTTAATATATTTTTCTTCGTTCTTTACAATCATTGATAATGTTAAATGGAGCATTTAAACCTCAGTTAAAAGTGTGTTGTGAGTAGCCTCAAATCCCAAAACTGCATTTATTTTTGCAAGGGAATCAATTGCATTTCGATTATTAGTATCGTTTTTAACGGACCATTCAAACATAACTTTGGCAGCTTCGTATTCTTGATTCGATTCAAACACTGAACCTAAACCCAAACAAGCGGAGGAAGATTCTGGATAAATAGTAAGCTCTTCTTCAAAATACTTTTTGGCTGTTTCTGTATTTCCAATAATCAAAGAAATATTCCCGAGCATATTAAGTAAGTCTGTTGAAGTTATAATTTTGCCGGAACTTGTTTCATCATAATTACTGTAGGCGTTTTCTAATTCTGTTAAAGCCAAAGAATATTCTGCTTCGTCTATGTGAGTTTTTGCTCTAAGCACAGATTGCTTAACTAAATCTTTATCTAGATGGTAAACTATTGAATGTTCTTTAATTGGCTGATTCCTCAACCATAAATCATCGGGAGTTGTTCCCCATTTCTCAATAAATTTAGCTTCGTTGGTTTTTAAGCGTTCTATGTATTTAGCATTTCCCTCAGCTTTGAAACTCTTAGAGCCGTAGTGGTGAATAAAAACGTCTTTAGCAATAACAGTTTTATATCCTGCTAATTGAGCGCGAAGACAAAAATCATCATCTTCGTAATTACCCGGAGAAAAGCGTTCATCTAGCCCGCCAATTTTTTCTATTACTTCTTTTTTAATCAGCGTACACAAAAAAGCAATACGTGGAAAGTTTATAATTTCACCTTTGTTTTTCTCGTTTAGCTGAGAAGCATATAAATGCATTTCATCTATTGTTTTATAATTTGCATTATTATCTTTTTGCAAGCCGCTTACTTCGTTGCTTATTGGGCCAACCAACCCTATTTGCGGGTCACTTTCGGCTATTCTAATTAAGTTGTCTAACCAGTTATTGGTTACTACTATATCGTTATTAGCTATAACAATATATTCGCCTACAGCTTCTTTAATTCCTTGATTTACAGCGGCAGGGAACCCAAGATTAGTATCATTCTCAATTTTTTTAATCTTTAGATTTGAATTTTTGTAGTCTGTGAGAAATTCTCGTGTTTTATCTGTACTAGCATTATTTACAAACACTACTTCTACCTTCCGATTGGCTGTTTGAACAATACTATATATGCATTTTTCAGTGTACTCTAATTGGTTATAGACAGGGATAACTATGCTGACTTTAATATCTAATTCCGAAATTGTTTTGCTGCTTGGATTAAAATATGGATTATTAGGCTTAAACCAGTTAATTCCCCATAATTCTACTGGCGTTGGGATATTTCCCTTACCATAGTATTCTTCCAATTTCTTATATAAGTGGTCTGTGCTTTGTTGTACTAATTCATCAGTCTTGGATTTATTAACAGTCTTGAAACTTTGCTGTCCCTTGTGATAAACAAAAACATCACAAGCAACAATTAATTTATAACCTTCAAGTCTTAGCCTCCAGCTTAAATCAAGATCATCGTTTCCTAAGAACAGTTTTTCATCAAGCAAGCCTATTTCTTCAATTGTTTTCTTTTTAATTGCCAAGCAGAACCCTATTAGAATTTTGGTTTCTACTGACTGTCCACTATTAGCTTCACGGAACGAATTATATAAAGTTTCAATTTTAACATTGCCTGTAAATTTTTCCTTTGTATATAACTCCATTTTTTGAAGACCGGAAACATAATTGGAAATTGGCCCTGTTGCGCCTACTTTTTCATTTTCGTAAAGATGGCCTATCAAAGAGTCTATCCAATTACCAACAACCACAGTATCGGGGTTAAGTAAAATAATATTTGGTTTAACAGCAGTTTTAATGCCCAAGTTAGTTGCTGCCGAGAATCCGATATTTTTGCCATTCTCAATTATTTTGAATTTCTTTCTATTAGCCGTTACCTCTTCCAAAATTTTAACTGTATTATCATTCGAATTGTTGTCTACAATTATCACTTCATCATTATTGCGTAATGTGTTATCGAGACTATTGATGCAGTTACTAATATCTTTTTCGGAATTATAAGTAACAATAACGATTGAGCAAGCTCTTTCGGAAGAATCTTTTTTTATCTGTTCTTCAAGTTCAAGCATACGCCTATTCTGATTCTCCACGATTTCTAATACATCCTTAGTATAAGATGAATATCTGTTATAAATAATCTTCATCGTTCGCAAGAAATCATGTAGCTTTGTTGTAACCATGTTTGTTTTATCTAAACGGTGCCTATATTCTGAAGTAACATCTTTGATGTGCAAGAATTCGGTCTCCATAGAAAGCTGTATCCAGAATTCCCAATCTTCATGTGTTGTCAATGATTCATCAAACCGTATCCCTTTATCAAGCATGCAACTTTCAAAAAGAAAACATTGTACCGGCGCTATATTCATAATAAAAAGCAAAGCTTGAGAATAGTCCAAGGAGTATTGCAATTCTTTTTTAATCGGGACATACACATTATTTTCCTTTTTTTGAATACATAGAAGAGCATCTGTGTAAACTACCATTAAATCTGTATTTTTTATTTTATCTACTAGTGTTTCTAAATGGTTTGGGTAGAAAATATCGTCATCATCTAAAAAACCAATATACTTTCCTTGCGCATTATTCAATCCAGTATTTCTTGCGCCGGCAAGTCCTTTGTTTTCTTCATGAACAATGTATTTTATTCTTTTATCTATCATTCACAACAATTATTTCAAAGTTATCGTACGTTTGATTTAATACACTTTGTATAGCATCTAAAAGTGATTGTGGACGATTATAAGTAGGAATTATTACAGAAACCAATTCTTTCTCGTTATTGCTATTGTTATCAACTCCACGAATATTCATCTTAGAAGTTAGAGCATCAATTTTTCTTTTGAGTGTGATTATTTGACTACGTGCAAGGCTTTCTGTTTGTGTGATAATACCGGCATCTATACTATTTATTACTTCAGAGGCTTCCAATAGTTTTCCGTTAAGCAAGAGCATTTGAACAGTGATCAGATATTTTTCCAATTCACCTACTTCAGCCGGATTGATAGAAGTCTGAGCAAATCCGTTGCTTAAGATCATACCGATTAATCTATAAGTATCAAATTTATCTAGCGCAGCCGAGTTAACAGCACGTCGCATTTGGAACTCGAACTTATTTAGCACGTTTAGTTTGTCTTTTTGTTTTATCCTTAAAACTAATGCTTTTGGTATTGTTCCAATTTTCCCTTGATTTGATCTAATTCTGATATATGTTAATAAATCATCAGTTCCAGGAAGGTATTCTTCCCATCCAGAAATAGATTTTAGAAAAGATGATCTAAATGCAGCGCTTTCAAGTGCAATAACGTTTTTTCCAGAGGGTTCTAGTATCCCTGTCTCGCCAATTGGCTTTAAACAAGATAATACTTGTGAGGAATCGAAAATACTTTTATTAATATCTACAACATCTGCAAAACCAGAGACACATTGAACCTCTGGATGAATCTGCATATACAATACACTACCTTCTATAAAATGATTTTTAGGAATATCATTTTCTCCATTCACCGCTACCACGTCTGTTGCAATAAATTCGAGAATATTGTTTTTAGTTCTGTTGTATGTCTCATCAAAATCAAAAAAGTCAATTACAATTTTCTCAGTAATCTGTTTTCTGATATTGTTTTTATCAACTGCCCCTTTACATACTACACATAATTTATCAGGTAACATTGACTGATTATTTATTGCATTTAATAACAAATAATGACATTCAGTATTATTCGAATCAAATAAAACAATAAGCGAAGAAGTAAGCTCTCTACTATTAGAATATCGTATATCAAAAGCATGTCTTTGGTTAAACGCGTTAAATTTTTTGTTAATACATTTTTGTGAATATTTCATTTCAGCAAAAACAGAAGAATAAATTTCATATCGTTCATTATTATCCATAAATAAAACTGTTTTGACTTTTTTTGTTAGGTCATCACTACTTAATAGCCCAAGTAATTTATCATGGAATTTCTCTGGTAATAATTCAGGAATGCCTCCCGCTTTAGCAAAAATAAATGGACAACCAGTTTCTACAATTTCAAGAACAGAATATGGATGATTATCCGATTTATATGGCAGTACACAAACAGAATGTGAGTGAAGTTTTTTAATAAAGTTAATTGCTTCTTCGCGAGGCGTAGATACTTCTATTACTTCAATTCTTTTCTTCAGCAATTCAAAATATTTATTTTGCTTAGTCATTTCAGGAAAAAAAGGTCCTATCATTACAATTCTTTTAATCTTTGATCCTAATATTTCTTCCATGTCAAGTAGAGTTACTATTTCGGAAAAAACATCATATCCTTTCATTGAATATCTTTTTCCGTAAAAAATCAATGTATCAACATCTTTGTACTGGTTATTGGGAAAGTCCTTAAACTCGAAAGGAAGCCTCAATTGATAAGCGCGTTCTTGAAGAAAGTTATATCCGGCATCCATGTAAAGTTTTTTAATGAACTTTGTTGGGAAAGCCAATCTATCTGCATTTTCAAGAGCAATTTTTTCTTTGTAAATAACATCATAATTGATTATTGGCAGCCATCTCTGCGAGGCATTTTCTAAATATATTTTAGACCCATGCGATACGATTTGTATTAATATTTCGCTCGCAATCAATCCTGATTGTTTAGCTTGCACTACTCTATACCCAAAGCCTTCAACATCTTGTATTTCAACTATGCTTAAATAAGGATAAATATATTGAACAACCTGCATGCTTTTTAAAAGCATTTCGGCAGTTTCATTCATGTTTATTACTTGGTTATCAAAGAATTTATCAAAGGTTAATATTCTTTCGTTATAAATTATATTATTCTCTGGGAGCATATTTCCTTTGCTAACAAGAAACACTCCAAACTCATTTCTTTTAAATAATTTTTGCGCTTCCTCTATATAAGAACCTATTCCGCCAGTTAGCTTTGCTTTACCGTGTTCGTTGCTGCAAATTAGGTAATGCATATTAATTTCAGGCAGATTCAACTCTTTTAGATAGCCCTTATATTTTTCAGTTTGCAGAGAAATTGTAATTAAAATGGTAGATAAATCGTTCTCTTCTGAATCAACTATTTCAAAACCCCCTGAAGCAAGATGCAGTTTTAGTTCATTAAGTTTCCATTCACGGTATGATGTTTCATCTTCGGGATAGTCAATCCCGGGCTTAGTTCTGCCTTGAGAAAGTATCTTGACTTTATTGTCCTTATTCAAAAGTAAATTTTTTTTAACAGCCCTTAATATTATACGCGGGTCTTCCTGCTTTTCGAGAAGATGATCTATTATTAATAGAACTTTATCTTTTTCTGTTACTCTTTTTTCTCCTCTTCTTTCAAGCAACACATTAATATCGTTGGTGCGGCTAAAATCAGTTAAATCCTTAGATGACAAAAAGGACACTTCACAACTAAAATTAATATCGCGATATCTACTTTTATCTTCTTGTGGTTGAAATAAGATTGTTTTGTCGAACTTATTCTTTGACAGAAAGGAATTTAATTTGTCCTTAGTATTTTTAGTAAGTTCTTTTAGGTAAATGTTTTTGCCTGCATTTATTAGAATTCGGTTTTTTGTCCTTGCGCCAAAATTGTATTCTGGAGTTAATGTAAACAGATCATATTCGTCGTGATTAATTAACTTTCTCTTTTGCTCTTTTACCCAGCTTCTCCACTCGTGTTGAAAATTTAAGTTTGGATATTTTTGTTGAATTCTTCCGATAGATTTTTGGTGAGAATCTTCATTGTATCTAACAAGAACCGCTTGTTTGTCCACAATGTTTTCTGTTTTTCTATGGTCATGCACTAATTCAATATCATCAATTAGTTTAGCTGTAACAGGAGTATTACTTAGAAGTCCACGGATAGCAAACTCGAAATCTTCAAATCCTACGAACATCTCAGAATCGTAAAGCCCAAGTCTTATAAAAATTTTCCGATTGATAATTGATGCGCCGCCCGGGAAATTACTTAGGTAACCATTATTCGGTACCAGATAACTAATTTTATTGTTTTCTAAACTCCAGTTGTAATAAGTAACAAAGCTGTTTTCATGCAAGTTAAACAAGCGAGGAATAAATACTTCGACATGTTTTTCGTTTTTTTGATGCACATAAAATTTTTGCAGCCAATCGTCATTTGTAACATAAATATCGTTATCAACAAAGAAAGCCCATTCCTCTTTTGTATGTTGAAGCAAATAATTTCTACCAACACTTACCCCTAAGTTTTTCTCGGAGTCAAAAATCTGTACTTGGTTATAATTTTTACAAAAACTTTTTAGTTTTATTGTTGAGTCTTTTGAACTATTGTTATTAAGGACATATATTTTTTTTTCGGACGGTAAAAAACTTTTTATACATTCGATTGTTTGTTCAACTTTTTCATGAAACAGCAGCATTATAGCTACATCTATGTTAGCCGTGCTTAACTGCGAATCTACCTTCTGCCAAATTTTATTTGGGTTATGACGACCAAAACAAGTTTTGCAATTAGGATGCGGATATTGATTGTCGTTAATTCTTTTTCGCTGCGTCTGCATTTGAAAATTATTGTAGGGATCTGCCTCTAAGTATATATTGCCATAGGTTAAGCTAGGTGGTATTTGACGCTGGCATCCACCAATATTCCCTTCACCATCTAGATTGATAGAATTAGAGTAGGATGAGCATTCGAAGTTTAGATCGCAATCGTCAAGATAAATAGGGCGGGCATTTATATATTTTCTGCTGCAGCATCGCTCTTCAATGTACTTAATAATATCCACATCAGTGGTCTGAATAATTTTCTTCGTTTCTTCTGTTTCAACTGAATCGTACGCTAAATAATTTGCTAGATTTAGGAACGCAGGCTGCACCTCATCGCATAGCTCTAACACTTTATCCAAACTTCTATAGTTGTCCTTATTCAAGAAATATGAAAACCCTACGTTCCCAAATTTTTCTTTTATCTTTTTAAAATTGTCTATGACTTTAGAAAAAACTCCGGCCCCAACATAGCTTTTGTATTGTTCATCAGTAAACCCATATAAGCTGATAGATATATAGTTAGGCTTTTTTTTCAGTTGCAGCAGTCTATCAGGATAAGAGCCGTTAGTAATAATTCCAACATACATATCATTATCAATAAGATAGTTTACAACTTCCGGAAAATGTTTTCCAAGCGTTGGTTCTCCATAGCCGGCTATGCAAAAAGCTTTGAGAGAAGGATACTCATCGAGTATCTTTTTTACTAATTCCAAAGTGATTTCTTTATGATCTGGTTTATCAACAGTTTGCCTTCTGCAGCCGGCACAACTAAAGTTACATACATCGGTAAAATACAGTGTGCATTCTGTAGGTATCGTATTTATTTTCATTTCCATTTTTTAACTCTTTCCGATTTGAATAGTTCTTAGATATTCTTTCATTAACAGATTTTCCCTATTAATTATTTCAAAACGTTTTTCGATTTCGGCATACTCTTTAGATTTCTGCTGGTATAACTCATTAATTTTAGAGTAGTCCTTATATAAATTATCATAACGTTGATGGTTATCTCCGCCGAGTAGAGCGAACGAATGAAATATTTCGAATATTTTATCTGCCGATGATGATATGTGCGCTTCTTTTTTATCAGCATAGTTTTTTGTAAGAAAATTCACAAAAACCTCTTGCGAGTTCAGCAAAAGTTCACGTCCTGTTTGTTTAACTTTATTCGAAAGAATTTTATGTTCTTCATCGCTCAGCTCAAGAATACTTCTTAAAGTTTTTGCTAAGCTTAATTTGTTGCCTGCTTCAAAAGTGTACTTATAATTATCTCCTACAATTTCTTCAAGCCCGGTTCCTTTTGGTACTACAACCGGAACTCCGGCTAACATAGCTTCAAGCGCCACATTTCCGAAAGGCTCCCATCTTGAAGGAAATACCGCAACCCAAGTAGAAGAAAAAACTTTTTCTAAATCATTGTGGCTTAAAAACTCCAAGAACTCTATACTGTTATTATCTTTTATAATATGTTTCCAATTTTGCATAAATGTTTTATTATAGTCGCTCCAATACTGGTCTCTTCCGGCAAACTTTAATTTAAGAAGACTTCCATGATACTCTTCAATAATTTCTGAGAAAGCCTCAATCAACAAATCCGGCCCCTTTCTGTACTCTAATCTTCCCAAAAAGAAAATATTCTTTTCTTTGTGAGAAGCCTCATTATTATTCTCTAAAAAATTAGGGTTCACTAAATTGGGTACAATAGCAAATTCACTTTTATTATTGTTTAGATAATCATGCAGTTCATTAATCATTATTTTGGTTGGAGATGTAAAATAGTAACAGTTATTGAAACAGTATTCCTCAATAAGTTTTGTTAACTCATAGTGTTCGTCTAAAATGTTTTTGTTCCTAACAGCTACATCTTTCATCGGTCCTTCTATTTCGATTAGTACCTTTGAGTAATTATACAATCCATATATCGTGTTTGCCAGAATAGTAAAAAAACCTTCCCCTCCACAATCCGGAAATATTATAAAATCGAATTGGTATCCTTCTGTAGCTATTAAATCATGGATCGAAAGCCACAACAAATGTGAGTTATTCAAGTTTTCGTGGGTTGGAAAGAATTGCCTGGAGCTATTTACAAATACAACTTCAATGCCTTCATAATATTTAATCATTTCATCTATGTTTGCATTCTGATACTTATGAGTTACAAAAACTACTTTATGCCCATTCTCTTTTAGCATTTTCATCTGAAAGTAAAAATGAGAGCCAATTCCGCCATAATATGCCGGAAAACATTCTCTAGAAGCAAAGCAAATAGTCAAGACAACCTCACATTTCCGTATTATTTTTTTGTTCAATCAGATATTTAAGGTTTCCAAGCGCAATTTCATTTGTATTATCAATGCCTAAAACTATCTGAATTCTTTTTTCAGCTTCGATGAAATCTTGTGTTAATATTAAAATCACAGATAGATCATTTAGTGCATCAATGTCTAATGGATTTTGCATCAAAATTCTGTCAATTAAAGTTTTAGCGTTCTGGTAGTCACCGTTTTCAATAAGTTTTTCCGCTTTAGTGATCAAAACCATTTTAGACTCTATCTCTGAAGACAGACCCTCCTCAATATTTTCGTTGAGAACGCCCGGCTTTACGAAGTACCATGATTTCCATTCTTCTTCTTCTGTTATGTAAAGATTAGCGTTAATATCTTTAACAAACTCATCCACTGCCGATTTAACCCCAAAATTTCCTGCTGGTATAATTCCATCCAAATAATCGTGTCCGCAAAAAAAACCACCGCATTTTAGTTTTCTATACCAAGCGTTCAAATCTCTCTTACAACCCGCATACGAGTGATCGGCATCAATATAAATCCAATCAAAAAATTGGTCTGGGAAATGAATGGTAGCTTCAACAGAATCCATTCTAAATATTTTTACACTATAATCCTCAGCAAATCTATTAACAACATAAAGGTAATTATTAAGCTGCTCCCGATATGTTAACCGTGCTACATCATAATAATCAACATCATAAATCCATCTATCAATTAGATATAACGAACCCGATTTCCAAGTATTTCTTATTACAGCCGAGAAATCTCCTCTCTGAACACCTATTTCTGCTCCATTGCCCATGAATCCCAATTCATTAAAATAATTTCCAAATTCAAGTCTGTTTTTAACTTTCACTTCCACCTCTAAGTTTGCATTATTAAATCACGATACCGCAATAAATCTTCAGCCAATAGCCCCTCAGGAACGTAATGTACAGTCGAATTATTGGTTAGTTCGCCATAAAATTTTCCTTCTGTAAGAGACTTGAAGTACCCCACTGTATTTTTAATTGGTTGATATAGACTGACCCACTTTTTGGAAAGAAAAGGATTAAGGTTTTGCACAAAGCTAAGTGTGTTATTAAGGCTTTCTAGAGTTTCGCCTGGATAGCCAATAAGGAATAAACCATTAACAGGCACAAAGTTAGAAAGCAGTTTTACTTTTTCATACGCCTTATTTGTATTAAATGATTTACCGATTAAGCTCAGCATTCTATCATCACCGGATTCCAACCCAATTTGAACTTCACTTGGTTTGAATTTCTTCATCACTTCGGCTTTGCTTTCGTTTACAAGATTTACATGAGTAAAAAAAAGATTCCTACCAAGTATATTGAGATACCTCTTTTTCAAATCATAATAAATATCAAGCATATGGCTTTCTTTCAATGTGAATATGTCATCCACAAAGAAAATCTCATTAACATTTTGCTCGAGCAGCAGTTGAATATTATCAGCAGTGTATCGCGAATTAAAGTTGAATATTTGCTTTTCTGGATTATGGCAGAAATAGCAGTGAAACGGGCAGCCTCGTGAGCTCATCACATTTCTTCCATTAGCGTGCGTAGTTAATAAATCTTTCTTATACCAGCCTGGATAGTTTTCATAATCAATTTCTTGGTTTTGATTGAAATACTTTTCCCCCTCTTCTGTCCACAGTTCCACATCATTTTGCATAAACCAATGTTTTGTTTCTTCATCTATATGCTTTGTCCATCTGCCTCCAACAACCAATTTAGTTTGCGGGAAGGCACTTTGCAAAAACCGAATATCCTCAAATACAAAGTTGTTTTCAGATTCAAAGACAGATAACCCAATTATGTCGTACTTATTAGTTAATGGTATTTTGTCTATGTAGTACACATCTACCTTGTAACCGTAATTTCTAGCATAACTGGCAATATCATAAACTCCAAGTGGATTTGAGTTTAATGTATTCGTGTGCCAGCGTCTTGTTGTTAACAATAGCTTTCTACTATTTGTCTTTATTGGAATAATAGCGCACCATTTTTTTGAATTTAACACAATATCTATACCATAACTTAGTTGTGTACTAAGCACTTTTCTGAAAGTTTTTATATCATTAGTGGTGATGTTTATAATACAGGCTAATATTAGCCAGTTGGTTTTAGCCGATAAGCTGTTTACTTGTGGTGAAAAACTTGATGGATTACGCGAGTATCTTCACTAAATCTGCAGTTAATTCTTCTATTTTAAGATTGGCGGCATTCATTCGTTCCTTTTCTGCAACGGCTCTAATCTCATTGGTTTCCTCAACTCTCTTTTTATGCGCCTGAATGCTGCTTGTCATGCTTTCAATCATAATTTTTTCTTTATGCCGGCTGGCTTCTTTTAGTTCTGCAATTGCACTTTCTTTTTCTAATCTAAGAAGATTTAGTCTTTTCTGAAGATTCGATTTTATATCGAAGCGTTCAAGCAGAATTACGCCTGTTATTACAAGTGAAATAATCACTCCTAAAAGAAAACTAATTGCTCCCCATTTAGACCCTGAAACAAGAACCTGAGCAAAGAGAGAATTGAATTCAGAAGTATTATCAACAAATCTGTTTGAATAACTGCTCATTCCCCCAATAACGAAAACTACCAAAGCTATTATTGTATTATAAGTCATATTGTTAGCTAAAGAAATACGTGGATTGTATTTATCTATATTCGGCAGATTTTCAATTCTTGCCTCTATTGCTTTTGCATCAGAATCAAAACTATTTTGAACAGTATTAATTGTATTACTAAGTATTTCTTTAGATTTTGTTTTGAAATTTTCAAGCTCTTCCATCAAATGCTTTTCGGCGCTTAAGTTGTCCTTAATTACCAAATCGAATGAGTTTAGACTTTCTTTAACTTCTTTATAAAACTTATCTTTTATTTTAAAAACAATACTATCAACAATAGAATTTAGTTTTCTCTTAAACTCAGGATATGCAGCTAACAATAGTGTACTTTTAGATTTTGCATAAAGCTGAAAAATTTTATCTGCAAAAGCCAGTGTTTTAATTATCTCGTCATCGTAGTATTCATCCAACTTTCTTTTTTTAATCTTCTCCAAATCTTCCCTACATTTTTCTAGAAGGTTTGCTTCCAAAGGACGGTACTCATTGAGAATGATCTGAATTGAATCAACAGCTTTTGCGAAATCTTTGTAATAAAAAACATTATAGATAAACGCATTCTTAAAAAAGTAATTAAACATTCCCACGTTATTTGTTTTAAGTGCAATGCTAAGTCTTTGAATATCATAAGATAAAACTTCTTTAAGATAATAAGCAGCTAAGTCAACGCTGCCCATATTTACTTCTGTTAGAGCGGCATAAATTTTAGCTGTACATCCTTGAGGTTTTACTTCCAAAGCGTCTTTGAAGGCAGAGCTTGCGTTTTCGTTATCACTTTCTTTTAGATAAACAAAACCAGTATAAAGTTTTAGTATATATTTTATTTCAGATTTAGTTTGTTCGTTTAATCTAAGAGTGTTTACAAGTTCAAATGTGTTGGCAAATAGTTCAAGCGCTTTTGATGGGTTGTAATAGGTACTTTGATAAGTAAATATTATTCCTTTCAAAATCATCTTGAAGAAGTTATGCTTATTCACATCTCTTTCAATAAAATTTATTGTTGTAGTAGAATAGTATTCTTTTTCACTTTTTAGTTTTGTGGTTGCCCAGCGAGAGTAGTTCTCTTTTGTTTGTTTATGAAGCTCTGCATAGGCGCCGCCTTTGAAATTAAACTTCATAAATTCTTCGATTTGGTTTAATAACGAGGATTCGAAAATCCAGAATAGTGGCGCTTCGTTGTAAGAAATAAATATTTCTTTAATCTCGGCTGGCAGATCAAGTGAAAAAAATCTAATGCTTTCCTTAATTAGAGTAATCTGGTCGCTTTCGCCGCGCAGCATTATTTGAAACTGATCTCTCCCAAGTTTATTAAAGCTGGTAATCTGCATTTCACTGCCGATTACGGACTTGCCATATTTTTCTGCCGCTACTGACATTAAATTATTTATACTGAAAGAGGAAACGAAACGGTTATTTTTGTTCCTTTATTTTTTTCGCTAACTATATCAAACTTTCCGCCCATAAGCAGCGTTAGCTTGTAAGCAATTGTTAATCCTAAGCCGGCGCCTTCAAACGGTCTTGTGTATCCTTCTATCTCTTGAGTAAAAGGTTTGAGAAGCCTTTCGATCTGAGAAGAGTCCATTCCCACTCCGGTATCAGAAACAGTTAACTCAGCTATACCATTATAAACTTGAGTGCCAACATAAACGTAACCTTCGCTTGTATATTTTATAGCATTCTCAACAAGCGAGTGTACAATTTTTTCATATTTAACCCAATCAACCTCTATTGTACAGTTTTCCTCTGTAAGATTAAGTATGAACTCGATATTATTTTTTTGTGCCTCTGCACCAAGCTTCTCGTAAATATTTCGTACAACACGGTTGCAGCTTAAATCAACCTTTTCCAACTCAACTTCACCAGATTCAATTTGAGAGACTTCTATAATATTTGTGAATAAGTTAAGCGCTCTGCCCAAAACTTCTTTCATCGAATCCATAAGCTCGCGCATCATATCCCAATCTTGTGTTTCAATACTTTCATCAATAATTTCGGAAAAGCCAACAACGGCATTAAAAGGAGTTCTTATTTCGTGCGATATGTTTGCAAGAAAATCGGATTTCATTTTATTGAGCTGCATTTCTTTATGATATGCTTTCTTTAAACGCTGGCTGTATAAAACTTCTTCAGTAATATCCTTCATCGAAATTATAAAATAGCTTGCGCTCTTTTCTTTTTCGGGCACAGAGGTAATCTTACAATTGTAATCACGTTCATCAAAGTGCCGGTAGTTGAATTCAAAATAAGGAACTCTCTTGCTGTTAAGCTCGGTTATCGAATTGTAAATTTCATCCGAGAGCGGCTCTGGAATAAAATCTTCTATCTTGAAAGAGTATATTTTATTTTTGTCTAAACCAAAGATTTTACAAAAATTGTCATTGGCATTATCAAACAATGCCGAGGCTCCAACTCGCTCAACTATCAACAACAAGTCCGAAATGTTATCTATAATCAGCCTTTGTTTTTTCTCTGATCTTTCAATTACTCTTTTTTGATTTATATGCTCTGTTAAATTACTAGCAATTAAAATGTAGTTAGGGCTTTGTCTGTCAATTTCGAAGACCGGATTAAGAGTAAACTCCCAATACTCAATTGGATACTTCTTTTGAAGGCAAATCAGCTTTTTCCAAACACGCTTGTTTAGCACAGCCAGCTTTAGTTCTTCAGATTCAACAGAATTTAAATGATCGCTGATAATTTCTAATAAATCTTTATTGTATATGCTTTCAATTTCTTTTGATAGAACTATTTCGAACGACTTAGACACATAAGATACTTTGCGGTTTCCATCAAGAATCATTAACGGAAGTTTGCCCTGGTCTAAGGCGTTGTGCAGCGAAGTAATCTTATTCTCTAATCTGTTTCTTTGCTCTAGCGATTCTATCACTAAAACGAAATATTGATTCAGTTTTATTATTACACGTTCAATTCTAACAAAGTAATTATTTACTTGAGTGTCGGAATCGTTGGAAAGAGTGATGTCAATAGATATGTTCTTATATCTGCTTTCGTGAAATCCTTTTACCAAGTAAACAAATTCGGGGTTGGAATTCATTCCGGAAATGTCATCACCAGTATCTAAGTTAAAAGTAGTTTTGAAGGATTCGTTACAGTAAACAATTTTGAGATCCAGATCAATAATAATGAGTGGGTTGTGGTTCGGCAGTTCGGTATAACTCTGGAAATCAACTTCTGTTTCGGCCGGCAATATTTTTCGATTATTTGAATATACCATAGTTACAATTTGTTTATCAGAACTTTACGCAAGAGCAGACTTTCGTTTTTACTTAATGCACTGGCTGTAAAATTATATTTAATTGAAAGATATTTTTCTAAAAATGCTACTAAGCACGAATTCAAATAATTAAATTCTGTTTGCAGCATATTACTTTTTTGATAAAATATTTTTTTTACTTCAGCATTTTCTGAGTTTAAGCTATAAGTCAAATCTTCGAGATCGAGTAATTCTATAACAAACAAAAATAGTTCTGGCATTGCTATTCTTGAACCGGGTTTTTCCTTCTGTTCAGAAACAGAACTAATAATTTGCAAGGATGCTTCATATAGTTTTGTATAATGCTCTACTTTTCTTTTTACTTCGTACTCAATGCTGTGTGTAATCAAAATATCTGGCTGCCCTAAGTATGCGGTAAACTCAAAACCATCAAACTCAAAAGTGATTATATATTTTTCTTTTTCGAAGTTAATTTTTTTTAAGCGCCAATGAACACTGCTTAAGAAAGCAGTTGCTGGAGAAAGTGAAATAGAATCGCTAAGAGAAGATTGCAGTGTTGTTAAGAACTGCGATGTTCTATGATAGCTGCCCGATTTAGAGGTGGAGCTTTTGTAATCCGAACCGGCAGAAATATTTAGGATTCTTTCTAACATGCCTAATTCTCCGCCTTATTATCGAAAGGGTTTACAAAAACTTAAATCAGTCTGTTTTTATCATTTTGCTGTCTTCAAAATAGTTTACAATTTCTGCATTCTGAAGATGAAGGAGTTCGTTTACAAAAGTTCGGATTCTAGTAACGGAAGCATTGACATTAACCAAATCCTCTCCAATTTTAGTCTTTTCGAGTTCCGATAATTCGTTTTCGATGTTCTTTATTGATAGAACTAAACTGCTAAGTGGATTATTAATTTTGTGCCCGATTGTGCAAGCCATTTCTATTACAGCTTTAGAATGCTCTATATTACGCAGCTCTGCTTGCAAATTAAAAATTCGTATTCCGGATCTTATTCTTGCCAGCAATTCTTGATTTTCTACAGGCTTAACTAAAAAGTCATCTGCTCCAACATCTAATCCCAATATTCTATCTTTTAAAGAAGAACGTGCTGTAAGAATAATAAAGTACGTTAGTTTAAATTTATCATCACCTTTAAGGATATTGCAAAGTGCCAATCCATCTAACACGGGCATAGTCCAATCGGCAACTATAACCTTAGGCACAAAATTTTTTAAAATTTCTAATGCTTCCTGCCCGTTTACAGCAGTAAGAACATCATAGTTATTTCTCGTTAACAATTTTTCGAGAATGAACCTTGTGTCTTTTTCGTCTTCAACAATTAGTACTTTATCTTTCATAGCGGGTAAACACCAGTCTGTTTATTTTATCAACAAGTAAATTATAATCTGTTATTGGTTTAATTAAATAATCGTCTGCCAAACTTTCTTCAAATTTATTTTCGCCAATTGTGATGATAGGATAAGCTGTAATTAACAAAATTGGAATTCCGCTGCTCGGGTAGTTAGTTTTAATATAACGCGAGAATTGAATACCATCAACTCTCTTACCGTGTAAATATGTATTTCTAAGATTAATATCCATAATTATAAGGTCAATTCTGGCGGAAATGATTTCGTTAATAACATCGTTTCCATCTTCTCTAATAATAACTTCACTATTTATTTTTTTGAAAAATAAACGGTAAAAATCTTGTAGAAAAGTATCGTCTTCAATAATTAATACTCGCATAATAATCTATTTCGCTTCATTGAACTTAAGGGTTATGCTTATTCTTCTATTTACAAAACTGAAAGGATCATTTTTATCCCTTAACCTTGTATCTGCGTACCCAACTACTTCATCAATTTGTTTTTCCATCATTCCGCCATATACTAAAGCGCGTTTTGCAGAAAGCGCACGATCTGCGCTTAATTCAAAATTAGTAAAACCTGTGCCTATGTTTTTAAATTGTCTTGCGTCTGTATGTCCTTCAACAACAATTTTGTTTGGCATTTTAGAAATTTCTGCACCAATCTTTCCTATTAATTTTCTTGCGTCTGGTTTCAACTGCGAAGTACCAAGTTCAAAGAAAATATCATTAGCATTATCTGTAAGCTCAATATTTAATCCATCTTTAGTCATTTCAATTTTTACTAGATCAGAAAAATTATTCAATCCTGTATCTTCTTCTAAAGCTCGTTTCAGGCTTTCTTGCATTCTTTCAAAATCTTGTTTCTGAGCCTCTCTAACCAATTCTTCTTGAGATAAAGTTAAGTTTGGAAGCTGGGAAGAACCGGGACCCTTACCATCAATTAAACTAGAACTCTTTGCAGAAAACCCAACCGGATCTTTGAAATAACCAGCAACCGCTTCTTTAACTTCTTGGTCTTGTCCTAAAATCCAGAGAACAATAAACAATGCCATCATAGCAGTAACAAAATCTGCAAAGGCAACTTTCCATGCGCCGCCATGATGACCGCCATGCCCTTTTTTAATTTTCTTTATAATAATGGGGGAATCTGAACCTTCCATTATTTCTTACTCCTTAGAGAAGTCTCAAGTTCTGTGAATGTAGGTCTTTGATCTAAGAAGATTGATCTTCTTGCAATTTCTGCTGCAACAAAAGGAGGATTTCCCTTTGCATAAGCAAGAATATAAGATTTAATGATTTGAAGGTCTTGTACGCTTTCTTCAATTGAATGAGCAATATTTGCAGCTAAAGGATTAACAAAACCATAAGCCAAAAGAACACCTAGAAAAGTACCAACTAATGCAGCGGCTACGTGTTTACCAACTGCCGCAGCGCCAGCATCAATAGAACCCATTGTTACTATAATTCCTAAAACTGCAGCAACAATCCCAAGACCTGGAAGTGAATCTCCTACTCTGCCCAAGCTTTCAAAAACCGGTCTATTTTCTTTTTCGTAGGTTTCAATTTCTGCATCCATCAAGCTTTCAAGCTCGTGCGGAGGAACAGAACCCGCAAGCATAACTTTCATTGTGTCGCAAAAAAAACTCTTTCTATAATCATCGTGAATAAACTTTTCTGCTTTCTTTAGAATTTCGCTTTTATCTGGAGCTTCTATGTGTTTTTCAATTGCAAGCAAGCCTTCGCGTTGAGCAATTAAAAATAAATCGCTAAAGGCTTTCAGCATTTGCATATAATCCTGTTTGATGTTTCCGTGGCTGCTAAAAGAATTAGTAATTGCTTTCATAATTTTCTTAATTAATGGAAGTGGAGATGCAACCAAAAGACTGCCGATTGCAGCGCCTCCAATTATAAGAAATTCCGCAGGTTGAATTAAAGTTATTAGATTTCCGCGAGCTATTATAAACCCAACTATAACCGATACCAAAACAACTACAAACCCAATAATTACAAACATATTTTTCCCTACTTAGCTAAACTGGTTTCAATTTCTGTTAAACTGCCAAGAAGCAATTGACACTTATTTTCAATTTGCAGCCAAGTGCTTTGAGGAGATAATACAACAATTTCAATTTCGCGGCAAAGTTCAGATACATTTGTGTAACCAACTGTTCCGCTAGAACCTTTTAGTTCATGAACAATGAGCTTGAGTAAATCCTTGTTTTTGTTTACTAAAGACTGTTTTATTGTTTCTTTCTTCTGTACTATCGTGTTAATAAAATATTTTTTAAGCTCTTTGTTCATCAGATCTTTTTCATAAGAAGAAAATTGAGCAAGTTTTTTTGTATTTGCCAAAAAGTTGCTTCCAAGTACATCGTTAATTGCCTTAACTAAAACTTCTTTAGTAAGCGGTTTAGAAACTATTTTTTCTGCTCCGGCTTCCATGGCTGCCATAACATTAGTTTTATCTGTATGCCCGCTAATTATAATAACAGGAATGCGTTTTAAGTCTTCCAAAACTTTTAGTACTCGGAGCAATCTGATACCATCTAAGTTAGGCATCATCAAATCTAGAATAATTAGCTGTGGTTTTATCTCAACTGCACTTTGCAAACCTTCTAATCCATCATTGCATGTGATAACTTCAACATCATATTCTGAAAGAAATTTCTTTAATGAATTGCGAATAACATCCGCGTCATCAATTACAAGTATTTTCACTTTATCATTCTCGAAATTCATACTTACACTTTTTTGACTTTGTATTTGTGCAAGTCGAGGCTTGGCGCTTCGCTGGCTTTAACTGCTTCGATAGTGCTTTCTTTTACTTTCTCGTAAACTTCGCCGCGCAGTATTTGAATATGTTTTGGCGCGTCTATTCCTATTTTTACTTGATTTTCGGAGATACTGATTACCTTGATTGTAATATCGGCACCAAATTTTATCTCCTCGTTATTTTTTCTTGATAAGACTAACATAAGTGCTCTACTCGGAAAATAAGTTGTAGTAAACCGGATATTTATCCGTATCAATTATTTTTTGGAATCCTACTTTTTCACTTTGATTAATGTAAACCGGCGCTTTTAGGTTTACAGTAATTTTAAGAGGATCTTTATTCAGAACCACAATGGCAAAAGCTTCGAAGCAATCTTCTTGCGGAAAATCTTCATCAATTATGCGAACGCCGAACATTGGGAAAGAAAGGTCCGGGTTTTCGACCGAGTTGATCCAATAAAATAAACTATCATCCGGTTTGATAAAAACAAATTTTTTCAGTTCTTCGAAACCGAAAAGACCGTCTTTAAATGTTAGAACTTTGTCTTCAGCAAATTCAATTTCGCCAAAATTGTGTGTTTTAATTTTCATATTAACCTACTTTAAGATTACTAAATCAACTCTTCTGTTTTTTGCTCTGCCTTCCGGCGTTATGTTTGTATCTTTGGGTTTATATTCGCCATAAGATACACTGGACGTTTTATCCGGGTCCAATCCTTCTTTATCAATTAAATAATACGCTGTTTCAACGGCTCGTGCAGATGCTAAATGCCAGTTTGAAGGAAATCGCACTGTATTGATTGGTGTATTATCAGAATGACCTTCAATACGAATATCGTTTGGAAACAACTTAATTACTTGCGCAATTTCTCTAAGAATCTTTTTAGAACTTTCTGCTAGAGTCGCTTGCCCAGGCTCAAACAAAACATCATCTAAAATAGAAACAGTAATACCGCGCTCAGTTTCCTCTAGTTGAACTGAGCTAGAATGTTCTGATTTTGCAATCAGTTTACTCAACTCGCTGCTCAAGACATCTTTAGGTTCTATAATTACTTTGCTTTCGGGCGTAGAAGGGACAACAGATTCGCTGCCAAGGTAATTGCCAAATGCTGCGGCAATTCCTTTATACTTTGTAGCATCAATTACGGAACTTGCATACAAGATAATAAACAAACCTAACAGAAGTGTAATTAAGTCTGCGTAAGTAATTAGATACCTGTCTTTTTCACCTTCGTCATGAAGCATAGCATCCTCGTTACTTAAGCTGCTAACTTTTCTTGTTGTTCTTTTTGAGGCAGCATTCCTATCAACCTTGCCTTCATTATTGAAGGAATCTCTCCGCTCTGAAGAGTAAGAACTGCTTCCAAAGAAAGTTCCATCATGTTTTTCTCTTCGGAATGACATCTTTTTAATCTATCTCCTATTGGTAACCAAATTAAGTTCGCTGTAAAAATTCCCCATAGTGTTGCTAAAAAAGCTACGGCAATATTCTTTATTAATAAATCGGGCGATGCGCCAGCATTAGCTAAAGTCATTATTAAACTAATTACTGTTCCTATAATGCCCATAGTTGGTGCATAGCCGCCCATTTTTACAAAAATATTTAAGTGAGAAAAATGCCTTTCTTGCATCGCTTTCATTTCAAGTTGTGCAAGAAGCTGGAGCGATTCTGCGTCTGTTCCGTCAAGTACAAACTTTGTCATTTTCCTTGGGAACATATCATCAAATTTTTTCAAATCTTTTTCTATTGCAAGCAGTCCTTCTTTTCTCGCCTTAATAGAAAGCTCTACAAAAGTTGAAATAATTTTAGCTAGATCATAAGTTTTAGGGAAGTATGCAATTTTCATTAACTGCGGAATCAATAAAAACTTATCCAATCCAAAACCCATAATTACTGCGGCAAACGTTCCTCCAAAGACAATAATTATTGCAGGTATATTAAACAGCGCTTGAAAAGAACCGCCTTCCATAAAAAAGGTTCCGAATACTGCGGCTAATCCTAACGCAAGCCCTATAAAGGTTCCAAACTTTTTCATCATATAAAGTCGAATACAGATCGTGTAAATGAATTAGCTAATAGTTTAGATGACACTTGCAGCAAATAATCTTGCTGCTGAAGTTCCATAACAAGTTCTGCCGGGTCAATTTCTTGTACTCTTGCAAGCATTTCTGTGTAATTATATGTTTGACCTTCCAACACATTCTTAATGTTTTCAAGCCGATTAAGTTTCTCGCCAGCAAGCGACTGCACATCTAAGATTTTTTGATAAGCATTAGTTAGGCTGAGTTTTTGTGCTTCACTTGGCACATTACCTGAGGCTAAAGCATCAATAACATTATTAACGGCTTCAAACATTCCACTGTTTAAGACTTGGTTGCCAGGTATGTTCATCGCTTCTCTTACATTTGCAGTTACTTGAATTTTTATTTCAGCGGAATGATCGAGTGCTGAAACTACTGCTTTACCATTTACATCAACAGTAACCGGATCCGCCGAGTAATTTGTTCCGCCAAATAAGTATCTATCATTGTGTTTGGAATTAACATTTTGAATTATAGACGAAAGAGAGTTTTTTATTGACTGAACAATTGAAGGAAAGCTGTCTTTGTTAATTACATTGCCAGAGTTAGTTACTGCAACCATAATGTTCTGAAGCTCAGTAGTAACTTGATCGAGCGATTTAAGACTTTGGTCTATAAAATCTTGTGCGCTTTGAGCGTTCTTAGTATAAGTTTTTGTTCTGTTAATTTGCGCATCTAACCGAATTGCTTCTAACGAACCAGCTATATCATCAGACAAAGTTTCAATTTTGCTGTTGGAAGCAAGCTGTGTCTGAATTTTAATTTTTCGTTCAGATAGTTTTTCGTGGACGTTTAAGTATTTAGTTGTAATTAATCCTTCTGTAACTCTCATAACTCACCTTACGGCCATATTTATTACTGTGTTTAACAGCTCATCTGCAATTTTAATCAATTTAGCAGCAGCTTCGAAAGATCGTTGGTACTTCATAACGTTTGTCATTTCTTCTTCAATTGAAACACCGGAATAGGACATTTTTTGCGTCTCTAAATTTTGCATAATCAATCCGCCGGATTTAATACCGTTGTCTGCAACAACTTTATCCATTCCAATAGAGCTTAAAATCTCGGCGTATTTATCTACAAAGTTATTTTCGCCTAGCTCAGAAAATTTTGTTTTGAAAAGAGCCGCAATTTTATTGGCTATCTCGCTGTTGCCATCGTGCCCGGCAGTTGAAGAAGCCGCAATATTTTTCGGACTTTGCAGAATTGAAGTATTGATATACATCTTTCCATCTACAAAAGCGTTTATTACACTTCCACCAGGTGCAAGTTCACCAAAAAAAGGAATGCCCGTAGAAGATGAACCGCTATTAACAAGAGTATTCCCGCTAACATGTATTTCGTTAACCTTATTAACAAAAGTTGTTGCTAATGTTTCGTAATCAGCTTTATACTTAATAATTTTATTAGAATAAATATCTGCAATAGCGTTAAACTCTCCTCCATTTACAATGGCAACAGCGTTCTCATTGCTTGAATGAACCAGCTTCATTTGTCCGTTTATAATAGATAACTTAAATTGATTAAACCCGGTTTGATCCGCACCATAAACGCCGCCTACATTTACTTGTACCGCGCCAAAAGAATTTCTATTAACTGAGATGTTTACGAGTTTGCTCAGTTCATTTATTTGCTTGTCTCTTTGGTCTTTAAGATCGTTTGCTTCATTGCCGCGCACTTCAGTTTCATATACTTTTTGGTTTAATTCATGTATTTCTTTTAGGAAGTGGTTAATTTTTTCAACTTGAACCGTTGCTTCTCTTTGAGTAGTAAATTGTATTTCGCTAAATCCGTCTATTTGATCTTTATAACGTTCGCTTAACTGTTGAGCTTTTTGAATTACATTTAGTCTAAGCTGAGTAGAAGTAGGATTGGCAGATAGTTCATCCCAAGCATTAAAAAACTGAGTAAAGTAAGCAGATAATCCTTCATCGGATGGTTCGCCCAAAAGCGCTTCAATTTTTTGAAGAATCTCGGAACGCTTGGTATTGTCTGAATAAGTAGATTGATACTTTCTTAATTGACTATCAAGAATTTCATCGCGTATGCGCAGAACATCTTGAATCTTAACGCCGGCGCCTTGCCCGTTGTTAGCGGTTTCGGAAGCTAACACAACTTTTTGTCGTGTATAATCAGCGCTGCCTGCGTTAGAAATATTTTGAGAAGCAATATCAATTGCACTTTGATATGTACTCATTGTTCTAACGGATAAATCTAATAATCTGCCAATTCCCATTTTACACTCTCTTGTTTATAAGTGCTCTTTTATTTGGTCCAACAACCATCATCATCGTTTCCTTTATCATATTGCGTGAAAAATCAATAACATCTTTCAATTGTGTATTAGTGCTTTTAATTTTATTAACTTTTTCTCTCATAGATTTTCTTACAACTTGTAATTCATTAAGCTCGTTTCCCAAATAATTGCCAGCTTGGTTAATCAGGCTTTCCATAGAGTTTTCACGAAGTTCTAAGTTCCAAGTTTTGGATAATTCTTTAACAACTTTATTGCGTGTGTTTTCTTCGCGCTCTACATCAAACAAGATTTTTTGCTCATTGTTAATAGCGCTTTCGAGCGTTGTATAATCGTTTTTAATTATGGCTTGCTTCTGTAAATCCATGGCTTCAAGTAATAAGCTAAGATTAACGTCTTGTGCTTTTAACGATGCAATTAATAGTCTGGCGCTCATTGTTTACTCTCTTTAAAATGATCTAAATAACCTAGTACTTTATTAATGTAATTTTTTGTCTCTTCAAACGGCGGAACGCCTTTATACTTTGCAACATTTTGCGGTCCGGCATTATAAGCTGCTAATGCAAGCTTTACATCGCCACTATATTGTCGAAGCATTTGTGCAAAATATTTAGTGCCTCCAAGTATATTTTCGCGTGGATTAAAGACATTACGCACACCCATATCTGAGGCGGTAGAATCTATCAACTGCATTAAACCTTTGGCTTTTGCACTAGAAACAGCTTTATTGTTAGCCGCCGACTCGGTCATTATTATGGATTTGATAATGCTTTGGTCTATTCCAAATTTTCTCGAAGCTTCTTCAATATGAGGCTGATAATTATCTAACCGCTGTCTTGCAGAGCCGCTTGGCTGTACTTTTGTTGAATCTGAAGGAACAGACGTATTATGAATTTTTGCTGGAATAATTTTTTCCGAGATTTTGTTTCTGAGTTCGGGGGGCAATTCTTCGCCGGTTATATTTCTATATAATTTTTCTGCTATTCCCAAACTTTTAGTTTCAGACATTTTAGAAGCGATTTCTTGTTCAAATAAACTATCGAACATATCGTTGCCATAACCATCTTCACCGCCTCCAAACATTCCTTGTGTAGTCTTGTTCATGCTTTTTAGCATCATAGAAGTAAGCAGACCTTCAAATTGCTTAGAGGCCGACGCAATTTTTTCTTTCTCCTTTAGATCGAACCGAGTATTAGTTTCAACCGGCTTAGAAAGATGTTTTTCGTTCGCTATTTTAAGATTGATTTCGATCATCTTACATTACAATTAATTCTGCCATTAATGCGCCGGCTTCTTTAAGCGCCTGGAATATTGCAATTATATCTCTTGGAGAAACTTTTAAGGAATTTAATGCTGCTGCAACTTCTTGTACATTGCTTGCGCCTTGAATTGCAACTGTGTTTGTTGAATCCTGCTGAACAGTTGGAATTTGATTATTCATAGCAACAGTTCTGCCTTGCGAAAAAGCGTTTGGCTGAGAGATTATTGGAAAGTTGCGAATGTTAATATTCAAGCTTCCGTGTGTAATAGTAACCGGCTGAATTCTTACGCTCTGCCCAGAAACAATAGTTCCGGTTCTTTCATTAAGAACAACGCGGGCAATATCATCAACTGCTACAGTAAGGTTCTCCAATTCTGAATAAAAGGCTATAAGATTATTCTGTCGTTCCTGCGGAATTGCAACTCTAACTTCTGCAGCGTCTTGAGCCATTGCAGCATTGGAGCCAAATTGTGTGTTGAGAGCATTGGCAATATTTTGAGCTGTAGTAAAATCTGGTTCTTTTAAGAACACAGAAACTTCCGCGGGATCAAAATCGCTTCCAGAAAAAGATTCTTTTAAAGTGCCTCCGCGCGGAACTCTGCCTGCAAGCGTATGATTTCTAGAAACTCTGTTTCCGCTCGAAGTATTAATATCGAACCCGCCTACAGAAACCGAACCTTGAGCAAATCCAAATCCTTGATCGTTCATTCCGTTTAAAGGTGTCATTAGCAAGGTTCCTCCTTGCAGACTTGTTGCGTCTCCAAGTGATGAAACAACAACATCAAACTCGGCGCCTGCTTTCAAATTTCCGTTTAGGTTAGCAGTAACCATTACAGCAGCAACGTTCTTTGTCTTTAAATCTATTTGTGGAACGGTAATTCCAAGCCGTTGCAGCATACTAGTTACCGATTGAATTGTAAAAGATGAGCGGTAGCTGTCGCCAGTTCCAGCCAGACCAACAACCAAACCATAACCAATTAATTGCTCGGTGGACTTTCCGTTCAAGTAAGCAACATCTTTAATGCGTTGTGCAAAAGATAAATTTGCAGCCGCAAAGATTAACACCAAGTATGTAAAAATTTGCTTTTTCATTTTATCACCTAAAACAGCCAATGGAAAAGTTTGGTTAGCCAGCCTGGCTTCTGAGCATTATCAATAATTCCGCTACCTTCAAAAGAAATTTCCGCATCAGAAATGTTGTGTGAAAAAACCGAGTTGCCGGCATTAATATCGGATTGACGAATAACGCCTTTAATATTTACAATTTGTTCTTCGCCGTTAATAATAATTTTTCTGCTTCCGCGTATTACCATATTGCCGTTAGCTAAAACTGTATCTACAACAGCGCTAATTTTAGTACGTATGCTTCCGGTAGTTTGTGTGGATCCGCTTCCTTGAAAATCGTTTTTAGTTCCAAGTCCGGCATCTGCATTTGGTATCTTAGTTTCACCAACAGCGCCCGCGGCAGTAAAACCTATATCGCTGCTTCTGCCGGCAGAAGTTTCTGTGTTGTTAGATGCTTGCGTAGATTCCAAAACAATTATTGTAACCGCATCGCCAATCCGAGCTGCTTTGTTATCAGAGAAAAGTGAGAACTGTGCATTTCTTCTCATGTTCTGTCCAAACATTGCAGAACTCATTAACAATACGGCTAATAAAAAATATGTTCGTTTCATTTTATTCTACCAACATTAAGTTGTATTTATCAATTACTTTAGCTTTGAAAATTTTGCTATCGGCTTGCACTCGTATTATTTCTCCAGAATTTCCATCTTCTCTTGTTATTGCTTCTATGGAAATATCAACGCCATTTTTGCCTGCATGAACAATTACTTTATCGCCTTTGCTAACAATTGGAATTAGCTCCACTAAATCTTGAGATAAAATTGTGCCTTCTTTCATAGAAACTCTGCTTCTGTACAAAGACAAATCTATAGGTTCAATTAAACTGCTTTCAATTGAAGCTACATCTTTTATTTTGCTCTCGAACTGCGCAACTGTAAGATTTTCATTTGCATTTACTTTTTGCGCTGCAACAAGAGCAGTTTTGTACAGCTTTACTTTTACTGTTATCAAAGCCAAACTTACTTTGTTTTTTTTATCAAATACTTTTACAGGTATGTATGCAAAGTTTTTAACCAGTTTTAAATTTCTTTCGTTGTTAATTTCAATTCTTTCGAAATTCTTAGGCATCTGAACAATGCTGTATTCAATTTTTTCAAATGAATTAAGATTGTTATGCAAATAAGTTCTTAACGCTTCATCAAACGGTTTAGCCTGAAGCGTAATAAATCCTAACAATATCAAAAGCAGAATTTTCATTAAAGATTATCCTCTCTTAAGATTATTTGCCATAGTCATCATTTCTTCTACTGTTTTAACTGTCTTAGAGTTAATTTCGTAAGCGCGCTGCGATGCAATCATGTTAATCATTTCTTCAACAATATCTACGTTTGAAGCTTCCAAATAACCTTGATGTATTTCTCCAAATCCTTGATCACCCGGCGTTCCCAAAATCGGCTGTCCCGAAGCCTGAGTTTCAGAGTAAAGATTGTCTCCTAAAGAAATTAAACCGCCGTTATTCATAAAGCGGGCAAGTTCAATATTACCTAAAGGTACGGCATTTCCTCCTGCTTCGTGAGCAGTTGTAGAGCCATCTTTATAAACAGAAATTGATTGAACATTGTTGTTCAATGTAAAGCCAGGCTCTAAAGTATAACCGCCGTTCGTTACAAACTTGCCGTCGGCATTTATTTTAAACGAGCCGTCTCGCGTGTAAGCAAAAGTTCCATCTGCGCGGCGCACCTGAAAAAAGCCGTCTCCTTGTATTGCCAAATCGAACTGATTGTTGGTTGCTGTAATATCACCCTGTATAAATATTTTGGAAGCAGCAGCCGGCTTAACGCCATTACCAATTTGAATTTTGGAAGTAGATGTTTCTTCAACGCCTGGAGTTGATGAAGTGAGCGGATTAATATGCACTTCCTGATACATCAAATCCTGGAAATCGGCTTTGTTCTTTTTAAAGCCCGTTGTGTTAATGTTCGCAATATTGTTTGATACGACTTCGATATTTATCTGTTGTGCGTACATACCGCTTGCTGCTGTTCTTAATGCTCTAGTTGACATTTTATACTCCTAATTCTACTTAAACTTTTCCAATATCGTTTGCTTGACCAAGCGAAGTATCTAAAGCCGCAATAATCTTTTGTGCCGTTTCATATTCTTTATTAATGTTAATCATAGATTCCATTTCCGTAATCGGGTTTGTATTAGATTCCTCTAAAAATCCTTGAGAGATTAGATAAGAACCTTCTGCGGCTGCTTGAAGTTCTTCATTATCCATCAAAAAGTTTGAACCGCCGCCGCGAGTTAAATACCCGGGATTATCAGATTTAATAATGAACAAAGAATCAATAATATGCTCGCCAATTCTTATCTCTCCGCCTTTAGTAACATTAATTACCGGATCCTTTACTAACAAAGTTTCTTGAATAGATATTTCGCCATTTTGACCTACAACCTTTTGATTATTTGCATTAACTAAAAAGCCATCATCGTTAATCTTAAATCTTCCGCTTCGTGTTAATTCTTTTTCACCGTTTTCGTTTAGTACAACAAAAAATCCATCGCCGGTTATAGCAAGATCTAACGGATTAGAAGTTTGAAGTAAATCGCCTTGTTTATGGCTTGTTACTTTGTGTATAAATTTTTCACCGAAAGAATTTAGCACTTCGGTAAACGGAACTTCTCTCTTGTATCCGGTTGTACCAAGATTTGCAAGGTTATTTGCAATAACATCTATGTTTTTAGTTCTGTGGTCTAAACTTCTTCCGGCTGTGTATATTCCTTTTACCATATCAACCTCACAATTTTCCTACTTCAAAAAGTTTTAATCTTGCGGCTAACAGCAGTTCACCTTTGGAAATATTTAACTGCTTGGCTTTCTTGCCAATCTTCGCGTCTGGCTGCTTCAGCATATCTAAATTATCTTTTAAGGATTTTCTTACTTTAGCCAATTTAGGGTTCTCTTTAGAGCCGCCAATTTTCTCTTCGCGCATCAAACCAATTTTTTTCTTTAACGCTTTTTTAGAAGAGCGAGCAAACGATAGTACAATTCTTCGAGTAAACACTAAACCAAGTAGAACCGCAGAAGCAAAAGCAAATACCTTGTATTGCCACGGCACAGAAGTTAGCACACTAAGAAATGGAGATGATTCGGCTTGAACAGGTTTTAACTGTTCGCGTTCAACTGGTTTTTGAGTTGTATTGGTTTCTAAAGTAATGTGTTTCTCTTCGAGCTTAGGATTAAGTTCATCTTGCTTTTGCCTTGCAATTGCATCTGAAATTTGCTTTGCAACGAGAGCGTGTAAATCTATAGAATCTGCAGATGCTGTTTCTTTTGTCTCAATAGTTTGAGCAAAGCACAATACAGAAACAAAAATCAGAATTGCTAAAATCGTTTTCATACACTCAATTTTCTTTTTAATGGAAATATCAAATGAATTATTGTTCCTTTAAGCGGGAGCGAATTAAATTCAGCCGAGCCTTCATTTTTCTTCATCAATTCGTTTACAAGTTTTACTGTAACATTAAATTTGGAATCAAATTCTGTTCCTAAGCCTTCAATGTGTTCTGTTGTAAAAACTGAGAGTACAATTTTTTCGCGGATGTATTTTGTTTGAATTATAAAAGCTCCCCCTTTTTGCGATGCAGCTTTAAGGAGCGAAAATACACTTGCAAGAATCTGTTTCACCTCATTAGGATTGGAAAGTAAAGGCGGAATGCTATCTTCAAGATCAAGCTCGCATTCTATTCCAAGGTTTTGCAAAGTAGCATTTATTACACTTTTAAATTCTTTAACAATCTTATTCAAATTGCATGATTGTAAGTTTTGTGTCTTAGGCTTATTTAAGCCTGCAAACTTGGATAACCTGTTAGTCAGTTCACTTACTTTTGCAACTTGTTTTTTTATGTTATCAGTAATCTCATTATCTACTTGAGGATAATCGTTTTCAATTAAGTTTGAAAGCGATAGAATTACTTGAAGCGGTTCTCCAAGTTCTTCTAACAATCCTTCTGCCATATTACCAATTGTATTTACATCAAAATCGTTTTGAACTTTGGATTGATAGACTTGCAGTTCTTGGTATAACTTGTTTATCGAATGTTTCTGGCGTAAAGCAATTATCATTGGAACTATTATTCCAAGAATTATTTGTACAGAATTGTTTTCTATCGAATCAGCTGCAACTTTTGAAGCGGTAGTGTATAAAGAAAGAACGCCATAGCCGGAACTCGAATCATAAATTGGAAAAAGCATATGGTTAAGTTTAGAGCCGTTTATTGTGTAGGCAGCTAAATCCGGAATTATAGTAGGCTTACGCGTTTCAAAAATCCATTCAAGTATTCCATCTTTCAGCGCTTTGTTAACAGAATTAATGTGAGCATGATTAGCGTTTTTATTTAATGGAACAAGATTTCTTTTTTCTTCTGTAAACAAAAAGATTTCTACTTCTTTAGACTGAAGAATTCTTTTTACAAATTCTTGAGTCAATAAATGAATCTCGGATAAACCTTGCGCAAAGAGAATTTTTTTCTGGAATGCAGAAAGATTCTGTACGAAGAAAGAGTATTTTTCTAGTAAGTTATGATTGCTCTTGTGGCTTTCAAAACTTAAAAGTTTTAAATCACCTCTCGCTTCAGAATTTTTGGTAAAATACTGAAGTGATTTGTGAAAAGATTCGTAACATTCTGTTCTTTCTTTAATTAGTCTCATATCAAATACTTTAACGATTCCATTTGAGCTTTAAGCGGTTCGCGGTAACCTTCAATAAAATGAGAGAGCTCTGTTAAATCTTTTACGTGCAGTGTAGAGAAAATATGATGATCTAGTTCAACAAAGGTATCCATTTTCAGCTCGCCCACCTTTAACATTTGCGTCATATAATCTGCAAGATGCACAACCGAAGCCAGCGTAGGAGCCTGCTGAGACATATACGGCTGATGATGGTATTTAACAATATCGGTAATCAGCTCTGGAATGTTCCAATACTTCAATAAAGATTCTCCAACTTCTCCGTGGTTTAAGCCTAGTATTTGTAATTCAGCTTCGTTGTATGCAGATCCGTTTGCAACCAACTCGTATATAGCTACAAAATCTGTGTGCATAAATCTGTGAATTACCGAAATGCCCAAGTCGTGCAATAAACCTCCAATAAAAGCTTCGCCATGTTTTTCCAAGCCAAGGTCCATTGCTAACTTTTTAGCAATTGTTGCAGTTAAGTAAGAGTGCATCCAGAAAACTTTTTGATCCAAGTACTGATCGCTCTTGTTCTTCATAGATTCCATTAGAGAAAGAGCGGAAACAATGTTTCTTATTTCGTCGTATCCAAGAATCATAATTGCAAACTCAATTGAAGACACACGCTTGGTTAAACCATAGAAAGGGGAGTTGGCAATTGTTAAAATCTTCAGCACAACGCTTTGGTCTTTTGAGATTGCTTTGGCTAGTGTGTGCGGACTTGTGTTAAAATCATTCAATAGTTGTAGAATTTCTTGCAATATTTTCGGAAGCGGAGCTAACGTGTTCACTTTCTTTAATATTAGCTCTGTTCTTTCTCTTCTTTGAGTAAAATCTGTTATTGCAGTTGTCATAAAAAAACTCACATTATTTTATTGTTTTCTGTTATTGATTCTAAATGGCTCCTAAACAGCGGCTCGTATGTCTGCATAAATGTTTCTAAGTATTCCAAGTTCCCAAATCCTAGTATATCAATCACGTTTTCATCAAGGGTTAAGTTGTCATCCCAATTAAAAGCACCAATGTTTAGTTTTTGTGTCATGTAATCTGCTAAGTGAACTAAAGAAGCTAATACTTTGCCATTTTCTGCCAACGATGGATTATGATGATACAATACTGATTCGATTATGTATGGAGGAAAGTTCCACTTTTCTAGCAAGAACTCGGCTATATCCTGATGTGTAAATCCTAACACTTCTATTTCGGCATTGTAGTGGCTAATCTGTTGTTCTTCAACAAGCTTAACTATTTTAGTGAAATCGGAGTTCATGTAGCGCTGAAGAACAACTAACCCCAAATCATGCAATAAACCTGCAGTAAAAACTTCTCCAGATTTAGGATAATGCAAATCATCGGCAATTCTTTTTGCTGCTGTTGCAGTTAATAAAGAATGGCTCCAATAAGAATGATGGTCCCAAGTTGATGTGCTTCTGCTTTTGAATGCTTCAACAAGAGAAAGAGCTACAAGAATATTTTTCATGTGCTCAAATCCTATAATAACCACAGCAAATTCAATTGTAGAAACTCTTCTTGGCAAACCATAAAGCGGAGAGTTTGCAACAGCAAGAATTTTAGTAACAATGGCTTGATCTTTTGAAATTACTTTGCAAAGATCCGAAGCGCTGGTTCTGTCGCTGTCTAACAAAGTTGAAACTTCTGTAATTATTTGCGGCACCGAAGGTAGTGTTCCGATATTAGAAAGATGTTTTTTAATCTTCTCTTTAGCTTCTGCGTTCTTAATTTCAAGCATTATATTTTGCCAATTTTAATTTTAGGGAATTAAGAATTCTGGAATGAATTTGTGATACTCTTGAAACAGTAATGCTGAGCACTTGAGCAATATCTTTATAGTTAAGGTCTTCGTAGTAGTATAGACTTAGAATTGTTCTCTCTCTTTCGTTAAGTTCTTTAATCATATCCAGCAGTCTATCATCTTCGCCAATAGATTGATTAACAGACAAAGTAGAAGTAGGAAACATAGTTGTTGCTTCCGGCTCAAGAACATGTTCAAACTTATCGTTGTACTTGCGCAGCTCATCATAAATTTTACCACGAATGCGTTGAATTGCATAGGTCTCGAACTTTGTTCCATAGTCTGGATCGAAACGGTCAATTGCTTCGCTTAAACCTTCAATTCCAAACTGAAAATAATCGCGGCGGTCTAACAATGCGCTCTGAATCAAATTTGTTCTGTGTATTACATAGTGAACCAAGTTCACATAGTTTAACACAATTTGTTTTTTCAATTCGGGAGATGGTTTCTCTTTATACGAAGCCCAAAGTGCTGCGTTACTCATGATCTTTATTTCCTGCTAATTGATCTGATATGTCGCCTAATTTGCTGAGCGAATTATTATTTATTGCTTTTATCAAACCGATGACAATTAAACTCAGCATTGTTGTAACTAAGATGAAAATTGCGAAAGAATTAAGAAGTACTTTTTCTATTGCAAGACCGCGTTGTGTAAAAAATATTACCGAGAAGAAGAAGATTAAAAGTCCAAACCGCAATACTATTTTATTCATATTTCTATTGTTTTTTACAGTACAAATTGCAAACCTTATACCACTTTAGAATTTAGGGCATTTATCTGAAAAGAAAAGAAAATGGACGGTTTTTGAGGTTTTTTGGTTCAGATTATAAATCGGTTGTGGTTATTATTAGCCACTTGCGCGAAACTAACAAAGCTATTTACAATAGCAGTAATTTCTTTTGCAGGGCTGCTTTGGGGAACAGCCTCTGTTAGAAGTTCTTGGCGAACAATGGATTTGTGTACAGCCTCATCAAACGAAATTGCGCCAAGAAATTTTGGCTCTTCGCCTAAGAAATGTTTGGCGGCGGCGAAGAGATTTGTAAATGCAGTTTGTGCATCTTCTTCTGTACACTTATTTACTACAACAAGCTTTTCTCCGGAGAAATTAGCCGAGCTTAAGAGCTTAAATATTACATAAGCATCCATAACAGCTGTTGGCTCTGGCGATGTTACAATTATATTAAAATCAGAACGGATAAGTTGATACAAAGTAAGCTCATCTGCTCCGGCAGAGGAATCGAGTATTATGTAATCATAATTATTAGAAATTTTGAGGATCGAAATAAAAAGATATTCGAGGACTTCTTTGCTAATACGCGGGTAGTCTTCTCTGCCAGAATCGCCAAAAACCAAGTGGAGATTTTTATCATAATTATAAATTATTTCACTGAGAGATTTTCTCTGTTCAAAAAATTCTGAGATTACATCTTTAGCAGCCTGGTTAAGCAGAATATTAAGGTTAGAAAAATTGAGATCGAGATCAATCAACAATACTTTGTTACCAGTTCGAGTTAGCTGGTAAGCAAAGTTAGCGGCAAAGAATGTCTTTCCCGTTCCTCCTTTTCCGGAACAGATAGAAACGATCTTAGAAGTTGAAAATTTTTTCCCTCTTTCTTCAAGCTGTCTAAGTTGTATAAGCCGTGATGCTTGTCCATTCATTTATAAAGCTTACCGCTGAAAATTAAGTTTGCTAGAAATGCCGGATTAACAGAAAGTATGTCATCCGGAATTACCTGCCCATTAGTTAAAAACATAACCGGTGTATTATGCGTAACAGCCAAATTCATTATGTTGCCGTAAGCAACAGCTTCATCAATCTTAGAGAATATTACCGAAGTATATTTTAGTGGTTTAAATTTTTCTGCTACATCATTCAAAGTGCGAGTAGAACTTGTAGCATTTGCAACTAGAATAGTTTCGTCAACTTGTGCGGCATCTAAATATTTTCTGATTTGCTCCAAATTATCTTTTGCTTTCTGGCTTCGTCCAACAGTATCAATAAAGATCAAGTCTTTACCCTTAAACTTCTTAACAAGTTTTGGTATGTCTTCTGCTTCGAAGGCAACAGCCATTTCTATATCGCTTATTTCGGAAAAGATGCGAAGCTGATCAATTGCGCCGAGCCTGTATGTGTCTATAGAAATTAACCCGACTTTCAGTTTGTGAATTATTTTTGATATTACAGCAAGTTTTGCAATACAAGTTGTTTTTCCAACGCCTGTTGGTCCAACGAGAGCAATTTTTACTGCTTTGTTTTTGCTAACCTTAAAAGTTGTAGTTGGTATCATAGAAGCAATGGTGGAAAGTAAAAAGCTTTCCAAGTTAGAGCTTTCTATAAAACCTGCCGAGTCGTACAAATGTTTTGTGATAGACTTAATTATTGTTTTAGAAACTTCCCGCTGTTCAAGAACATCTGCAATTTCATCAATTTCTCTTTCTAACTTCTTGTTTGTGTCTGTTTTTTCAACTTTTGTTTTTGTTTCTCCTATAGAGGCTTTTGTTTCAGTGTGCTGAACTATTTTCTTTGTCAATTTTTCAAGTTCTGTTTGAAAATTATCAATTGCATCAAATTCTTCTCTTGATGGATTTGGGGTTTTAGCCTTCACAGGTTGATCAATTCCGGCAGTAATTTCATACATTTTTTTCAAGCCGTATCGCTTATCATTTTCAATTACGCGGGTGCCAAGAATTAGAGCTTCAACTCCAAGTTCATTTTTCATTTGTTGTGTTGCTTCTTTAAGAGATGCAGCTACATATTTCTTAATTTGCATTTAGTACCTCAATTTTTCCTATAAACTCTAGCTCTATATTAGCAGGCAGCTCCGAATAAGAAAGAATAGTCCAATCTGGAAAACTGCTGTTTATTAATCTATAAAAGTAAGGACGAATAGTTGCCGAAGTAACTAAAATAGGCGGATAGCCAAGCGAGTTAAATTTTTCTAAAGCTGCTTTAAGCTGGTAATTTAAGTCGCGCAAAACCGCCGGTGGAAGTCCAAGTGTAACAATGTTATCTTTTTGCGCCTGCAAAGATTTTGTTATTGCAGCTTCTAATGATTCGCTGAGCGCAACAGCGTGTACAATTCCATTTTGATCTCGGTACATACCTGCAATTGTTTCACCAATTGTATGTCTTACATATTCGGTAAGCACATCTACATTTTTGGTAGTCTTAGAATAATCAATCAATGCTTCAAGAATTTGCACAAAATCTTTAATTGGAATATTTTCTTTGAGCAAGTTTTGTAAAACTTTTTGAATTGTGCCAAGGTTGAGTATATCTGGGTTAATTTCTTCTACAACTGCAGCATATTCTTTCTTAATATTTTCTAGAAGCTGTTTAACGTCTTGACGCGTGAGAATTTTTTCGAAATTACGTTTCAGTACTTCCTGCAAATGTGTAGTGATTACCGAGATGCAATCCACCACTGTAAAGCCAAGCATTTCGGCTTTTTCTTTTTCATCAATTGTTATCCAATAACTTTGCAAGTTAAAAGCAGGGTCTGTTGTTGGCAAGCCATTTACAACTTCGCTTATCATACCAGGATTCATAGCAAGCATTCTATCCGGATAAATTTCGTAATTAGAAACAACATTGCCCTTAATTTTAATAATATATTCATTAGGAGAAAGCTGCAGATTATCGCGCACACGAACTGGTGGAATTAAAACCCCATACTCTAATGCAATTAATTTTCTGGTAGAAGAAATTTTCTGAAATAAATTACCGCCTTGTTTTTCATCAACAAGAGTTATTAAGCCATAACCAATTTCCACTTCAATTGGATCAACTTGCAGGTATTGCTCAACTTTTTCTTCTGGTGCTGGTTCGGTAGCCGCATTTCCTTCTTCTTCAACAGTTAGCTGCTCAGCTAAGTTGTTCTTTTTAGAAAAGTAAGAAACTGCCCCTAAGGCTAAACTTATAATTACGAATGGCAGAGTTGGCATACCAGGAATTAAGGCAAACATGAAAGAAGCACCGGAAACTGTTCCTAAAACACGCGGGTTAGAAAACAACTGTGTCTTCATTTGGAAATCGAGCGAGCTGCCGCTTGCGCTTCTTGTAACAACCAAACCGGCAGCAGTTGCAATAATTAGAGCTGGAATTTGAGAAACAAGCCCATCTCCAACTGTTAATATTGTATAGCTTTGAACTGCATCTGTAAAGCTCATTCCTCTTTGGGCAATTCCAATAACAAAACCGCCAATTAGATTAACACCAGTAATAATTAAACCTGCAATGGCATCGCCTTTTACAAACTTACTTGCGCCATCCATTGCACCGTAAAACTCTGCTTCGCGGCTAACTGCTTCTCTTCTTTTTCTTGCATCAGATTCGGTAATTAATCCGGTATTTAAGTCTGCATCAATTGCCATTTGTTTACCGGGCATAGCATCTAAAGTAAAGCGTGCAGCTACTTCCGAAATTCTTCCCGAGCCTTTTACTATTACTATAAATTGTATAACAACTAAAATTATAAACAGTATAAAGCCAACTACATAATTACCGCTTACTACAAACGTTCCAAAAGATTCTATAACCTGCCCTGCGTATCCGTCTATCAAGATTAAGCGTGTAGAGCTTATGTTTAATCCTAATCTGAAAAGTGTAAGAACAAGAAGTAATCCGGGAAATATTGAAATATCTAATGGAGATTTGATGTAAAGGGCAACTATCAGCACTAATACAGAGAGTGTAATGTTAAGCGCAAGGAGAAAATCTAACATACCAGCTGGAAGCGGTATTAACATTAATCCGAGCATAAGAATCAAACCAAATGCTAGAATTACATCGCTATTTTTTCCAATGCTGTTCATAAGTTAAACAATGCTTCTTCGTTTCTTAAGGTTTTTCATTTGATAAATGTAAGCAAGTATTTGAGCTACAGCTTTAAAGAGTTTGGTTGGAATTTCATCTCCTACATCGCATGATTTATATAAAGCTCGTGCAAGCTGAACATCTTCGTGCAGCGGCACATTATTTTCTGAAGCAATCTTCTTTATTCGCTGTGCTAATTCATCCATTCCTTTTGCAATTACTTTTGGTGCACCGTCTTTAGTCATTTCGTACTTAATTGCAACTGCATAGTGAGTTGGGTTAGTTACAACTACATCGGCTTGAGGAACATCCTTCATCATTCTCTTGAAAGCCATTTTCATCATTTGCCGGCGTATTCTCTGCTTAATTTCGGGGTCGCCTTCTGTCTGTTTATGTTCATCTTTAACTTCCTGCTTGGTCATCATCATTTCTTTTTTGAATTTGAATTTTTGAAAAAAGAAATCTAATCCGGCAATAAGAACATAGAACAAAGCAATTTTCCAAACTAAAGAGAATGATGCGTCAATCATAAATGACAGGGTATCTTCAACCGAAAGCTCAGCTAATTGAAAAGAATCTTCTACAAGTTTTGACAGTATTAAATAAGTAAACAGTGCAATAATTGTAAGTTTAACAACAGCCTTAAATAATTCTACTGTTGAGCGCGAGGAAAACAACATACTCTTTGCATTTGCAAATAAGTTAAATTTGCTAAGTTTTGGCTGAAAAACTTTTCCAGAAAACTTAAAACCAATTTGAGCAATATTGCTTGCTAATGAAACAACCATAATTGCCAAAATAACCGGCGCGGTTACTGAAAAGAAAAATAAAGCCCATTTTACAAAATAGGTTTGAAGCATGGCTTTGTTTAAAACGAGTGTATCTAAAGAAGCAAATAAGTCAATTGCTAAATCGGAAAACTGGCTGCCAACCGAACTTTTAGTAATATAAAGCATTAATAATCCAGAGCCGAAAACTGCCAAAGAATTAATTTCGGCACTTTTAGCAACACGTCCTTCATCCCGCGCATCGCTTAGCTTCTTTGAGGTCGGTTCTTCGGTTTTATCTTTGCCGTCGTCTGCCATTCTACGTGCTCATTGCGTTTAACATTTGCGATAACTGATCTTGATAACCTTGAAGCAGATTTTTAATTACATAGATATACAATGGAATTAGAATTGAAAGAAATATGAAGCCAAGTCCAATCTTTAATGGCTGAGTTATAAACATAATTTGAATTTGCGGAATTACGCGTGCAATAATTCCTTCGGCAATGTGTATCAAAAGAAAAGAGACCACAATTGGCGCTGCTATTTTCATAGCAATTATAAAAACAGCAGAAGAATATTTAATTATTAGCCCTATTAATGGCTCTGTAATTGAGTATTTAGCAACTGGAACAATATTAAACGAAGCAACTGTTGCGCTTATTAAAAAATGATGCCCATTAATTACAATAAACAACAGCAAACTGCCGAAGAACAATACTTCTCCAATAACATTGTTCTGAACTTCCGATGAAGGGTTCATTACTTCTGCCATCATCAAGCCCATGTCAAAACCAATCATGTGCCCGGCGTAAGATATGCCAAAAAAAATAAAATTTAGAACCATCCCTATTATTGTTCCTGTAATAATTTCTTTAATTGCGCTCAAGAATATTGAAATTAAGTTTACATCAAGAACAATTTTCGATTTATCAATTGTTAGAAAAACTATGTATGCAATTACAAAAGCAATAAAAATTCGAGCCATAGCAGGAATTACGTTGCTGCCGAGAACTGGCGCCGCAATCATCATTGCTAATATTCTTAAGAATATTAACAGCACAATTAAAAAATCGCCTATCAGTATTTCTTTCATCTTAGTACAGTATTAAACATTGTAAACATTTTTACTGTAATTGTAACCATCTTATCAATAAGCCAAGGCATCAGAAAAATTATTACTGCTACTGTAGCAATTAGTTTGGGTACAAATGTTAAAGTCATTTCTTGAATTGAAGTAGCCGCTTGAAAGATCGAAATAAAAATTCCTACTATGAGAGAAACTCCCAATATCGGGAGCAGAATGATAAAAGTTGTAAAGAAAACTTCTTTCAGGATTTCTATAACTAGTTCTTCGGTCATTAATGAAAACTCCTAACAAGAGAAGAGACAATCAAATTCCAGCCATCAACAAGAATGAATAGTAAAATTTTAAAAGGAAGCGAAATCATCATCGGCGGCATCATCATCATTCCCATAGACATAAGAATGCTCGAAACAATCATATCCACCATAATAAAAGGAATAAAAAGGAAAAAGCCCATAATAAAACCGGTTCTTAGTTCGCTTAACACAAAAGCAGGAATTAAAATGTAAGTAGCAACATCGTTTCTGTTATTTGGTCTGGCTTGATTAGAAAGCCCTATAAACAATTCCAGATCTTCATCGCGCACATTCTTAAACATAAACTGGCGCATTGGCTCAATGCCTTTATCGTAAGCTTGTTGAGTAGTAATTTTATCGTCCATCAGAGGCTTTAAGGCTTCATCATTAATTTTATTCCAAGTTGGCGCCATTACAAAAAAAGTAATGAAGAGCGCAACCCCAGCCAGGAGTTGAGAAGGCGGCATTTGCTGCGTTCCCAGTGCGCTCTTCAAAAAGTGGAATACAATTATTATTCTTAAATACGATGTTGTCATTATTACAATTGATGGAGCCAGCGAAAGGATTGTCATTAGCAAAAGTATTTGTAAAGTAACCGATACATCGCTGCCACTTTCTGCTGTGCCAACACCTAAATTAATTTTAGGAAATGGAATTGTTTGCTGTGCTTGAGCATGCACTTGTGCAGCAAATACAAAAAGCAGGAGAACAATAGTTATAAATAACTTCTTGCTCATTTCATTCCCAAATTTTGTTTGAGTATTTCTACAAAATTTCCTTTTACGGCACTGTCATTTTCGGTTGTGTCGGCAAACTCGGCGTAATCCAACTCTTTTAGAACTGTAATATTGTTTTCGCTTATTCCAAGCACTAACAATTTGTCTTTAACTCTTACTAACGATAAATATTTTTTGGGGAGAATAAGCTGGTTATGAACAACATCTATGTGTAAATTTTTTATCTTTTTCCCGGATAAAGAGAAAGAATACTTTCTAACTAAAACCAACACGCCGTACAACATCCCGAGCACGGCAAGCAGTGGTATAATGGATTTAATAATATCGTAGAAAGTCATTAGAGAATATCCTTTACTCTGTTAGCCGGGTCAACAAGGTTCGTAATTCGGATTCCGAAATGCTTATCAATAACAACAACTTCGCCTTCGGCAATTTTTTTATTGTTTACAAATACATCTACAGGTTCGCTCGCAAGTTTATCAAGCTCTATCACATAACCGCGCTCAAGTTCTAAAATATCTTTAATCTGCATTTGCGTTCTTCCAAGTTCTATATAAACATTCATTGGAAGGTCTTTTAAGAAATGAAGTTTATCGTTATAAACGCCGCCGGTTTGTGTAGAATCATCAAACTCCTCAAACTGAGCCATTGCGCTGGCAGTTTTCTGGTTTATTAATTCATCATTCATATTCAAATCATTGTTTTCCATCTAAAACCTCAAAAAGATTTATGTTCTTCAAATAATTTCTTAGTTACTTTAATTGCTTTTCTGTTGTTAGAAACTCCAACACGCCCTAGAAACAATACTTGCGTTCCGGTTCTTACTTTTTGATCATCGCTTAATTTGGTTTCTAAACGAATTACATCGCCGTTTTGCATTTCTAAAAGTTCGTGTACAGAAAGTTTTGAAGTTCCTAATTCTACTCTTATTGGCAATGACGTTTTTGAAAGATGCGAGGATACAACATCTCGCGCTGTTTGACCATAGTGTTTTATCGCTCTTATTGAAGAGAGTTTTTGAGAGGATAACCTTGCAAGTATATTATCGAATGCAAACGTTGCGAAGCAAATGTTCATTAAGTAAGACTGCTCGCCAATCAAAATTTCAAATGAGATTAGCAGTACGGATTCGCTTTGAGAAGTAATTTGAGCAAAATCAATATCAGGTTCAAACCGTTCAACTACAAATTCCATGCTGTCTATTGTCTGCCAAGATTTCTTCAGATCCTGCATTATTCTTTCAACAACTACTCGCAATACTTTTTGTTCAATTGGCGTAATAATCTTTGTCTGCTTAGTTCCTAATCCGTTTCCACCAAGTAATTTATCTACCAAAGAAAGCGCAAGATCGTTATTGAGTTCTAATATTCCTTTTACATCTGTGTCTTTTATTTCAAAAGTGAAAAGACAAGCCGGGTTTGCAACCGAAAGCACATATTCAGAGTAATAGATTTGATCAACAGAAGTAACATTTATATTAACTACGGTTTGCAGCTTAGTAACCAGAAATGAGCTGAAACTTTCGGCAAAGTTTTCAAAAATACTTCTTAAAACCCGCAGCTGGTTTTTTGATATCCTGTTTGGCAATCGGAAATCAAAAAGAATTGCTTCTTTATCGGAAGAAGATTCTATCTTTTGTTCGTTGCCGCTTTTTATATTATTAAGCAGCGCATCAATTTCTTGTTGTGATAATATCTCTGCCATGTTATTGTAAGATATATTTGCTGAAATAAATTTTGTTGATTTTTACTGAGGGCATTACTGTTTTCAGGCGGTCTGTAATTTCTGTGCGAAGTGTATCTCTGTACGCCATGCTGCCTAATTCTGCAAGTCCTTTACTGCTCATTACAGAAAGAACCTCATCTTTCAGAAGCACATCTTTTGCTTCTAATTCTTTTTTGTTTTCTTCGCTTGGCACATCAAAACCGAGTGAAACCATTAGCAGTCTTCTTCCGTCTGTTCCTGCAGGGTTGATAATCTGATCTTGAATTTCGTGGATGAACTTGCCATACTCTGCCGGCTTTTCTTTTGCTACTACAGACTTGTCATTTTTCTTTACTTCTTGAGCATCAACTGTTTGGGTCTGCATCTTGTTCAAAAGAAAATTTGCTGTAATGAAATAAACAGCAACCAACTGAATAATAAATAGAGGCAACCCTAAAAGTAAAACTTTTATATTGATTCCAGCTTTAGCTTTTTCTGGCGCAGTGCCAGTGCTTTCTTCTTTTTCCATTTCTAACACATATTATTATTTACCTCAACATTTTCTCAATTGCTATGCCATGCAAAGTAATACGAATACCGAGAATTTTAATTAAAAAGATAAAAAATAGTGGCTAATATTATACAGTTGCGTGGTTTTAGCAGTATGATTTTATAAAAGAGGAAGGCCGTGGTCTTAAACCACAGCCTTAGTGTTTGCTAAGAAGGATCAAAAAAATTATCTGATGAGGTTTGTGATTTCTTGCAGTAATGTATCTGCGGTTGTAATAACTCTTGCGTTAGCCTGGAAGCCTCTCTGCGAAACTATCATTCTTGTGAACTCTTCAGAAAGATCTACGTTAGATTGTTCTAAAGCACCGGATTGAACCGTAGTGTTAGAATCTTCTCCCAAACTCTTTACAATTGGTTCGCCGCTATTTGCATAAGCAACGTACATATTATCTCCAGAGCTAGTTAAGCCATTTAAGTTTGTAAATGTTGCACACATGATTTGAGCTAATGTTTGAGAAGAACCATTAGAGAAAATACCCACTATATTACCATACTGATCTATATTTAAGTTGGATAAAGTTGAAGCAGGAGATCCATCTTGAGAAAGTGCACTTATTACAGAACTTGCAGAAGTTTGAGTAACACCGCTAAATCCAGAACCAAAAGCCAGCTTCATTATTACTTCATTAGCACCAGTAGGTTTAAATGAGAACTCTGGATTATTGGGTGAAATATTGGCAGGATCCAATGTACCATCTGGGTTAAATGTTATTTGTCCCCTCTGAATAGCAGGCTGCCCATTGTAAGTGCTTGTGCCCGGTACCGAAGCAACGAAAGTCCATTGATTTTCACCAATCTTTGTGTATTTCATTGTTACTTGATGAGCTGACCCTAACGAATCATAAACTGTTACTGATCCGCTTACAACATTTGGCACTCTATTGTTATCTGCAGAAGCGCTTAAAGTGCTAGTGCTTGCATTTTGTGTTACAATAGTAGAATCGAATGTGAATTGAATTTCAGAAGAGGGAATATTTACACGGTTATTTATTCCGTTATATAAAGCAATTGATGCCGCGTTCATTTTCCATGTTCCCGTTCCATCATTTGCGAAAACTAGGTTTGCTATATTGCCACTGCTTAATTGAGCGCCTTTGCTATCCAATACTCTCCAATTGAACGTATAAGTATTTGCAGCTGTTTTTGTATAGTTCGAAACAAAATCAAAGCTTTCTCCATAAATGTTATAGACTTTAACTATACTATCGCTCGTACTTCCACCTACGGCTACCGCAGTAGAATTAATGTTGCCTCTTTGTAGAACCTCCTGAGTTCTAGTAACAGCACTATTGCTCTTTAAATTACCACCCCAGTTAATTTCTGTAGTTGCTACTGCTGGTAATTTCATGTTAGAATCAATTTTAATATCCTCTAAATTGTTACCGGGAGGAATAACACCGTCTTTGCTAGCAACTTTGCCTTGAACTATTGCTCCATTTTGTGGGCTAACTAATTTACCATTAGCATCAAAGACAAAAGCACCGGCACGTGAATAGAATTTTTGTCCGTTACTTTTTAAAACGAACATTGCCTGCCCTTGCAAAGCTAAATCTGTGGTTATTCCCGTCCTTTCAAATGTCCCTTGATTCCAATTACGGTCAATTGAATTTATTTTTGCGCCGAGACCAATTTGAAAAGAGTTTGTACCGCCAGATGTATCTGTTGGGTTTGTACCGGCTTTTACAAATTGATTAAATGCATCGCTAAATGTAACGCGCGAGCCTTTAAAGCCGATTGTATTAACATTAGAAATGTTGTTGCCGATAACGTCCATCATAGATTGATGATTACGTAAACCGGAAACGCCTGCAAAAAGAGAAGTTAAAAGTGCCACGATGATCCTCCTTGGATTGATCCAGCATCTGTCGGTCAGCCGGATCTGGAGCGTCCTTAGAAGGTCCCGCTCCGTTTTGTTATTTTGAATTAATTATATTGCAAACACTACACTATCAATATTTGTAAAAACATTTTCGCCCGAGTTTGCTACTTCTATTGCTGTAACAACCGTTTTATTTGGAATATTTACTATGAATGCTGTTTTGTCCATCATTATTAAAGAGTCTTTGCTGCCTTTAGATTCAGCTTTTGAAACTGCATCTTGAATTTTATTCAATTCAACATCGCTCAAGTGGATATTTCTGGATTCAAGACGTTTCATTGCATGATTTGAGAATTTTATTTTCTCAAGTTCTTCTTTGAAAATTGCATCGAACTGGCTTACAGCTTCTCTGCCGGTTCTGCGCGCCGCAATCTCTTCATTTCCTACAATAGGAATAAATGGTACGGAGATTCCATTTATCTCTGCCATCATTTAGCTCCGCTTTGTGGATTAAGAATTTCCAAAATGTCTGCTATAGAATATTCAGCGCCATCAACTTTTAACACTGTTCCGTTTTCTGTAAAACGAACGCCATCTATCAATCCAATTTTGAATGTGTTCACTTTCAAGTTTCCGCCGCTCATATTCTTCGCTTCTACTTCAAATGTATAATTACCATTTGGTAATTTGTCACCATTATTATCGGTACAGTCCCAAGAAAGTTTATTGCTTCCGGTATTTAATGGAATCTCTTCCATAATTTTAATTAGAGCGCCTTTCTCGTTGTAGATTTTAATTTTGGCAGATAGTGCATTTGGCGGCAGAGTGTAACCAAGCGTTATGTTGTTTTGCCCCGTTACTTGAAGCGAGTTGCCATCTATCTTTGCTTCCTTGCCAATTAAAGCAGCAACCATTGTGTTATTTACAGATTGCGTTAACTGTAAGTTTGCAGCCAAACTATCTTTTATAGCTGAGTTTAAATTTGATAACTGTTCGAGCGAAGAAAACTCGGCAAGCTGCGAGGCATACGCTGTTCCATCCATTGGGTTTAGCGGGTCTTGATTTTTCAACTGCTGAATCATTAACCTCAAAAAATCATCTTTGCCTAATGCGCTTTTATTTGCGGATACTGATGATTTCTGATTCGATATTGTATTTACTGCTTCAATCATAGCTAAATTCCTTATGCTGTAAACTCGTATGTATTGTAACCCATTTGTTTTTTAGAGTTAAGCTGTGTTACACTTTCAATAATATCTTCTTTGTCGTCACGCGATAAAGCTTTTTTCCTCTGGGCAAAGAGCTTATAATTTTTTTGTTCATCACTTAAGCTTACATTTACATTGGTAAGAGGAATGCCGGCGGACTGCATATTCTGCTTCAACTGATCTAGGTTAGATTGGACAAACTGTTTTACTTGCTCACTCTCAACTTCTATCTTAGTTATAATTTGATTGTCTATCATATCAACTGTCAGCTTTACTTTGCCTAAGTTTTCTGGAGTTAGCTGCAAAGTCATTGTCTGCTTTTCACCATTCAAAACCATTTTAGAAAACTCAGGCAATATTTCCTGCTGCTTTATTGTTTTAAAAGTTGTATCAGAATGTTTCGGCTCGGCTTGAAATTTTATGTTTTCTAAATCGAAACTATTTTCTGTTGTTAAAGTTTGGTTAAAAATATTCTTGAAGCCCTCTGATGTATTTGATTTACCGCTTTCCTTATCACCATTTGAGTGTTGTTGATTACTGGAAGTTACCTTTGCCTCTTTATCTTGAATGTTTATCTGCTCTTTTGCATCAACTTCCATTTTTTGATTAACAGTTTTTTCTTTTACTGTAGAGGATATGATTTCTGCCTCGCTAACCGAGTCTTGTATTATTTTGCTTTTATTTTGATTTTCGTTCAAAGCAATTTTTGTTTCTTTTATTGTAGTCTCTTCTTCGACACTCAACGGTTGAGTCTCAACTGTGTTACTCGTTACTTCATGCTTCACTACCAGATTACTTTGAACATCGCTTTCTATTTTGTAATTAGCCTTACTGTTTATTTTTATATGCAGCTTACTATCAGAAAATACTTCAAACGGATTTCCATCCGCACTCGCGTTGGCATTTAGTTCTGCAGTTTCAATTGGCAGCTGAGCGGGGTTACTACTAATAACCGAATTTGAAATTGGATTTTCTTTTAAAGAAGCCAAACTGATTGCTTCCAGCACTTCTGTCTGCATTTTTACATTTATATGCTTTGCATTTAGATTTTCGCTTGTGCCTGAAGTTTGAAAATTATTAACAGATAATGTTTGCTCTGCCGTTATTTTTACACCTACTTGTTTTGGAGTAACAATAACTGCTTCAGAATTATATTTGGGTAAATCATATTTGTTACCATTAGTAAAAGTTTTAGTGAGGCTGACATCTTTTAGCTCACCGCTTGTTTCATAATTCTTGAACACCGATTTTTCTTCAACAGTAAGCCCTTCCATCAAGTTGCGAAGATCAACTGAACCATTTTTGCTGGCAGCGATGTTTGCGTTAACGGCTTCTTCTATTGCTGCTTTATTGATTGGAAAAAATGATTCTTGTGCTAGAGATATTTTTTTTGCTGTTGCTTCTGAGGAACTATCGCTTTGGCTCACACTCTCCCTAAATGGTAAACTTAGTTTAGGAGTTATCGAGATGTCTGAAAAATGCTTTAATTGATCAGGAAAAAAACTTTGATTTAATTTAACTAAAGACTCTATTTTAATTATCTCTGCTTTGTAGAAAACTTTGTCGCTTAATTTGGAATTAGCTTCATCATCAACTAAATCTGAGCTGCCATTTAAGTCTAATTCTTGAGCACTTTTATTCTGGTCGGATGAAGCTATATCGTGAGTAAAGTAACCCGGGTTATTCATCAGTCCTTCATCGGCCAGCAATTTATTAACAAAATTGAAGTCATCTTGAATTGCTTTGTTAGTTGAGGTTTCATCTACAAGAATTGGGGTAATTGCAACAGAAATTTTATTTACACCACTTTTGTATGAAAGAGAAAATGGCTGTGATTTGCTGCTCAAACCTGAAAGATCCGTAAAAGGAATTAGTGAACAACCTGTTTTCTCTAAAAAATCTCCTGCTAATTTGAAAAGTTTTTCTTCATGTAAGACAAATTGCAGTTTTGTAATTTCAGCATTATCAACATTATGGTTTGTTTCGGTTAGCTGAATTTCATCATCTGCGCTAAACAATTCAGATACTTGTTGTTGTAGATTTAAGAAGTCTTGCTCACTAAGAACCACAACAGTATCATTTGCAGAAAACAATTCTTGAGTTTGATTTGAATTTGAAAAGCCCAAAACACTGTTCTGTTTATTCTCATTCTCTTGTTCATATACTTTTATAATGTCTGCAAACAAAAAAGGATTGGAGGCGGTTTTTTTGTTCACTAATCCAAGAGATGAATCGGTTTCGGTAAGTTTTTCGATTATGAAATTGCTAAAATTCATCAGTTCACACTTATTAGTCTAGTCACAACTTCCGGCTGGAATTCTGATAAAACTTCCGCCGCTTTCTTCTTTCTCATCCTGAGTATTAAGTCCCTTGCTATATTATCGGGATAAGCAAGAATTACTTTAGCAACTTTTTTCGAATCCATTGCCTCGTACAGTTTTACAGTATCTCTTAGCCACGCCTGATAAACAGAATCTTTCTTTGCCGAGTCTTTATTATTAGTCTTGGGCAGCATTGGGTTTTCTGTTAAAGGTTGCTTTGCGATTGTGGTAGTGTTATTAATATTAGGCTCAGTTAGAGCAGTATTAACCTCGTTTGCTTCATTCATAGTTAAATCAGCTGCAACTGCGCCAGTATCGGGAAGAGTTGCAGTCTCTGTGCTAAGTGTATCTGTGCTTGGAGCCTCATTTTTATTTTTAAGCTGCACACCTGTATCCGGAGTAAAATCTAAAGCGAAAACATTTTTGTATTTGGAGTTCATATAAAAAATAGCCCCTGATACCAAAGCGAACGTAAGCAAAAATATTACTACATAAACAAATACGTTTTTCACGAGTTACTCCCATTAAAATTTCTTAATGCTACTTCATTTAATGATTTCAATTCCGAGCTTCTTTCTTCTATCAAAAAATTCTGATAATCATTTTCTTTGATTATTTCTAAAGACTTAATTTCTTTTTTTCTTTCAACTAACTCTTTTTGTTTTTCTTCTTTTCTTTTTAAGCAAGACTCAATCTTTCTTTCAAGCAGGTCTATTTGATGTTGAAGATGCGTGCAATACATTTTCGTGCTGTGAAAATCGGCAGCTTTAATTGATTTTTCTGTCATTTGGAGTGAAACGCGCTTACTCTCATTTCTCAAATGCTTCGCTTCAAAAAGTAAATCATCTATATCTTTGTTGATGCGCGAAATTTCTTCTTGAATTTTCTTTTCGTACATCAGCTTAACTTTCATAATAGATTCATACTTGAACTTAAACTTTGCCATATTACACCTATAATATCGGCGCTTCAATAATTTGGTTTAACCTTTCAACGGATTGATCGTACATTGCTTTTTCAAAAATATCCTGCTTCAAGAAACTTCTTAAATGAGAAATTTTTGAAAGAGCATGATCGATTTGAGGGTTGCTGCCTTTTGCATAAGCGCCAATGTTTATCAAATCTTCAGCTTCGCGGTAAGTTGCAAGTATTTCGTTAAACCTCATAGCGCGCTGGTAATGATCGCGGTCAATAATATCGGTCATAACTCTACTTACGCTTTGCAGCGTATCAACTGCAGGGTACTGTCCCTTGTTAGCAAGCTTTCTAGAAAGAACTATGTGTCCATCAAGAATTGAGCGTACCGCATCGGCAATAGGTTCGGTCATATCATCGCCATCAACAAGCACAGTGTATAAACCTGTAATTGACCCTTTATCGGTTGTTCCGGCTCGTTCTAAAAGTTTAGGAAGCAGTGCAAAGACACTTGGTGTATATCCTTTAGTAGTAGGCGGTTCACCAACAGTTAAACCAACTTCTCTTTGAGCCATTGCAAAGCGCGTAACAGAATCCATCATCAGCATTACATCCATCCCTAGCTCGCGAAAGAATTCTGCAATGGTTGTTGCAACGTATGCGCCTTTCATTCTAATCAAAGGAGATTTATCCGAAGTAGCGCAAACAACAACAGATTTAGCGAGTCCTTCTTCGCCAAGGTCGCGTTCGATAAATTCTCTTACTTCTCTTCCCCGCTCGCCTATTAAAGCAATTACGTTTACGTCCGCACTTGTGTTTCGGGCAATCATGCCTAATGCAACACTTTTACCAACCCCGCTGCCGGCAAAGATTCCAACCCTTTGTCCTTTCCCAATTGTAAGCAATCCATCAATTGCTCTAATTCCGGTTTGAATAGGAGCAGCAATTCTTTTTCTTTCTAATGGATTTGGCGGTTCTCTGTGTGCGTCTCTAAAAGAATGATAAATTATTTCTCCTTTTCCATCAATTGGATTGCCGAGACCGTCTATTACTCTGCCAAGCAATTCTTTCCCAACTCCAACACTAAAATTTTTTCCGGATGCTTTAATTTCGCAAGCTGGAGAAATGTTGTGCACCTCGCCAATTGCTATCGAAAGTACTTTTCCGTTTTTGAAACCAACAACTTCTGCTTTACAAATTTCTGTTCCGTTTTGATCAACTATAGTGCATATTTCTCCTAATACGGCGTTTGGACCAATAGAGACAATTACCAGCCCTATTACATCTAAAACTTTTCCGTTAACACGTATTGCTTCTGTTTTCCCAATCGTTTTTTGATATTTGTCCAATATTTGTTCAACAATAAACATTTCACTATATACTTTCTTCTAATTTTCTTTTTAATTCTGTAATCTGCGTGGATATTCTTGCGTCAACATTTCCAATTTCAGTTTCAATAAGGCAGCCGCCTTTTTCAATTCTTTCGTCTCCTTCAATCTTAATTTTATTGAACGAGCTGCTGTTAAGCATATTTTTGCTGTCAATTGAAAGCGCTTCAATATCTGCCGGGTTCATCTTTAACCGAACTTCGTTAGCGCCAATAATCTTGTTTATTGCCGCTTTTACATTCTCGTTTATTACTGTTCTGTCTTCAATTTCTCTCTGAACAATTTTCTTAGAAATCTCATAAGCTGTTTCTATCACAAGGCTTTCAAAAGATTTTTCTAAATCGAGTAAATTCTCATCATACTGTTGAAGTATGTTAAATACTTCTTGGTATTTGCGGATAAGTTTGTTAGAGTAATCTTGTTCGAGGTCACGTCTTGCTTTTTCTTGTCCTTCTCGAAATCCTGTTTTGTAATAATCATCAAGCTGCTTCTTTAATAAATCGGGTTCATCTTCTTTGGTATTAACCGCACCAATTCCCGCCACTTTTAACGATGGTCTGTTAGAACGTGAAGTAAGCTTAATTACATTAGACATACACTTCTTCCGGACCGCCTCTAAGGTTCAAGGAAATTTCGCCTTGTTCTTCAAGTGCTTTAATTACGTCTATAATCTTAGCTTGTGAAGTTTCAACTTCTTTTAGCTTTACCATTCCCATATACTGCAATTCTTCCTTCAGCAGGTCGGCAGCACGTTCGGACATATTCTTGAAAATTTTATCGCGCAGTTTTTCATCGGCTGTTTTAAGAGAAAGCGCAAGGTCTTTTCTATCAATTTCGCGAAGTATTTTTTGAATGTCTTTATCGTTGATATTAACAATTTCATCGAAGATGAACATCAAACGTTTAACTTCGTAAGAAGTCTCAGCATCCATGTCTTCTAATTTTGTTAGAATATCTTTTGCCATTCCAACATTTGCCCTGTTCAAGATAGCCGCTAAACATTTAGCGCCGCCAAGCTTTCCAACAGACTGACTCATTGATGCGCCGGCAATTTCATCAACTACATGTTCAATTTGTTTTAACGTTTGAGGAGCAATTTTGCCTAATGTTGCAATTCTAAAAGCTACATCAACACGTAATTCTTCCGGCAGCTCTTTTAATGCATTTGCAGTCTGATCTGGTGCAAGCTGCGAAAGAATTAAAGCCATAGTTTGAGGATGTTCTTTATTCAAAAAGTTAACAAGCTGAGAAGGCTCGGCTTTCTTTAATACATCGAACCCTTTAAGTGTTGTTAATCTTTTTATTTTATCTATTATTTCACTTGCTTTACTTGGTCCATACGTTTTTTCGAGAACTGCTTGTGCATAATCTAATCCTCCTTCAAGAACATACTCGCGGGCTGTAACCATATTATAAAAATCAAATATCACAGTATCCACAGTTTTGGAAGAAACGTTTTTTACTTTAGATATTTCTGCGGTAATCAGTTCTACATCGGATGGGTCTAAATGTTTTAATACAGAAGAAGCGGCTTCTACATTAAGCGCAACCATAAGCATAGCTGCTTTTTGCAATCCGGTTACTTCTTCTTTAGATTCGGCTAAGGCATGTTTATTATGCTTCATCTTCGTGCATCCATGCGTTTATTAGTTTTGCGGCATCCATAGGATTTTTAGTAACGTAATTAACAATTCTTTCTTGTTGATTTTTCTTTGCTAAAGCATCTTCAGAAATTTCGTCTTCTATATCGCCCATTGGCAGTAACATCTTTTTCTTTTTCTGAGCAGCAATCATGTTTGAAGAGCTTCCTTTACTTTCTCGGGTGCCGGATGCTAATGCTCCGGCTGATTCTGCCGCATAAGCGTAGTTGCCAGTATTTACAGTTCCAATAACTATCTTTTCGTTTTTAAGGCGTTTCATCAAACTCTTTAGTACAAAAAGCGATGAAACTATAGCAACTAAAATGAAAACCAAATTAATGTATTCGTTTGCGTCTGGCAGTGCAGAAACACCTGCCTCTGTAACGGTTTCATCTACCTTATGTTCAAACGGAATATTAACAATTGTGAACTGGTCGTTTCTTGCAGGGTCAATTCCCACAGCATTCTTAATTAGATCCTCTAATTTCCTTATTTGTTCGGGAGATCTTGTTTCTGTTACAATTTGAGTCTTGTCTCCATCTTTTACTTCTTTTTGAATATCATTTATAACTGCCGCTACACTTAATCTTTTTATGTTTCCCGTTCCTTCAACTACATTTTGAACAGTTTTGTTAATTTCATAATTAGTAACCGTATTTTCATTTGCAGCAGAAGAAGTATCGGCTTGCTGGCGCCCGCTGTTTTCTGTTCTGGCAATTCCTTCGCTTATAACAACCTGAGATTCGGGGTCAAACTGTGTCATTGTCTTTTCAACTTGATCAAAATTCAAATCTGCAGTTACTTGAACGACAGCATTTCCAAAACCAAGTACATTATCCAAAATAGACTGCGCTTTATGTATTAAATGGTTCTCTACAGATTTTTTTATTTCATATTGTTTTGCAGATGCAAAAGCCACAGGCCCATCTTCTGTATCGCTGTTTAATATTCTACCTTTTGTATCAATTATAGAAACTTTTGATGGCTGCAATCCTTCAACACTTCCGCAGAGCAAGTTTACTATTGCTTGTATATTTTCTTTAGTAGGAGTTGAATTGCTTTTGAGCTTTAATGTAACAGCAGCAGTTGGCTGTTTTTCTTCTTCTCTAAATACCGTTCTCTTAGGCATTACAATAGAAACTTTTGCAGTTAATACGCCTTCCTGCAGTTGAATGGTACGCGCAATTTCGCCTTCGAGCGCACGTTTTAAATTAAAATTCTGCATAAACTCAGACATTCCCATAGTTGACTTATCAAAAACTTCGTAACCTATTGCGCCTGAATTAATAAGCCCCTTTCCTGCAAGTGTTAATCTTAGTTCTGCAACTTTCTCTCGCTGTACTTTTATAGTTTGTCCGTTATCTTCAATCTTGTATAGAATTTTTTGATTGTTCAAATGCTCTACAACTTTACCTGCATCCTCTTGTGCAAGCCCGGAATACAGCGTTGAGTAGGTAGGTTCGTTAAGAATAAACATTAGAACAGCAAATAAAACTACCGTGGCAATAACTCCAACGCCAAGCATAACTTTTTGCTTAGGATTTAGTTTGCCTAATATTCCGGTAAACGCTTGTAATGGATTAGCATTCATATTATACAGGCATCCTTGTTAATTCTTTAAACATATCAACTGCTTTGTTTCTAATTTCCATCAATAGTTCAAGATTGGTTTTGGCTTTTTGACTTGCAATCATAACTTCATGTAGTTCAACGCCGCTGCCGCTTACAAAATCTTTAACCGTACCTTGAGAATCTAACTGAGATTGATTCACATCTTTGATAAATCCATTAAGTGTTTCTCCAAATCCTTCTACGCCAAAAGAACCTTTCTTTTCAGTTAGCTCTATAGACTTCGGAATTATACTTCCAAATCCTTCAATCTTCATATTAACCTCTTCTATCAAAAAGTGAACCTACATGAACGCCGGATACTTTGCCCTTTGCATTGTAAATCTGGTAACCAAGAACTTCTTCTTTATGTGCCGGATATAAATTCGCAAAGAACTTTTTTTCTTCCGCAGAAATATTTCCAGGTTTTGTTTTTTGAGCAGCTTCTGTTTTAGCTAATTCAGCTTTAAAGTACGCAGGTGAATAATTACCAATATTGTTTGTAGTTACTTTCATTTATTACATCTCCAATGAATCTTTTGCCATTTGCTTGGCTGAGTTTAATGCTTGAAGGTTAGCTTCGTAACTTCTTGTTGCGGCAATCATATCAACCATTTCGTTAATAACATTAACATTAGACATTTCCACATAACCGTCTTTATTGGCATTAGGATGTTCCGGCATATGAACAATGTCGCCTGGTCTATCATCTGTAACCTCTGTCATTTCAACTTTGCCTTGGTCTGCAGAAATTCTTAAAGATTGAGGCATACTGAGTTTAACCATATGGTTTGGACTGCTTGTATTCAGTTTAATATTTTGTCCTTCAATTTCTAATTCGTTAGCAAAGTTCTTTCTTTCCTGTTCAACTCTTACAGTTTTTCTTTTGTATGGATCGCCGCTTTCGGTTCTTACGTTATCGCTGTTGGCAATGTTCTGCGCAATTACATCCATTTTTTTTCTTTGGATAGCCATACCGCGTGCGCTAAAATTTAAGCCAAAAATGCTTCCGCCAATTTTCATTATCTGCCTCCGCCTCTAATTACATTTTGCATTGAACGGTAATAGTCGCCAACACGTTTTGAAGCAAACTTAAACCGCAAAGTGTTTTCCGCAAGTTCACTCATTTCTCTTTCGATGTTTACATTGTTAATGCCAGAAACCATGTCTTCGCTGTTATCATTTACATATTCGAACTTGCTGGTTCCCTCTGTTTGCTCTTGCATTGATGTGATGTGTTTGCTGTTTGAAACTTTCATAAGTGAGCTTGAGCTTTCATTTAGAACATCTTTGAATATAACATCTTGTCTTTGATAGCCTTCGGTAGCGAGATTAGAAATGTTTTTAGCAATCACTCGGTTCTTTTCTGTGCAGTAATCCAAGAGATTGCTTAATAATTTTACTGAAGACGCCATTTTGACCTTTTTGCTTTTGGGAAAACTGTTGCCAAATCAATGCCAGCAAAAAAGCTTAAAAACGGATTATTTGAGGAATTTGTATATGAAGTTTTGGCTAAAATTAGCCATTTGGTAAAACATGAGCACTCAAGATAAAATGAAACCCCGATTCGCCAACTGATAAACCGGGGCTATTTTGTCTAACTACTAAATATTCAATACTAATTACTTCAACAAATTCATTTTTTTTGTCGAAGTAAAACTTCCGGCTTTAAGTTGATAGAAATATACACCGGAGCTTAATTGAGAATTGGCTCGCTTCGACTCGCGCCAGTCACGCCCACGGCTTTCCGAGGCGGATCCAGCGAGGCGAGAAATTGAGAATTGAGAATTATAAATGCCTGGTTGTTGAAATTCATCAACCAATGTTGCAACTTCTCTTCCGAGTAAATCGTAAACTTTAAGAGTTACGTGGCTTGCCGCTTGTAGCTTGTAGCTTATAACTGTACTTGGATTAAACGGATTTGGATAGTTTTGATTGAGAAAGTAATTGTTAGGTAGTGAACCACAATTAACACTTACTCCAATATGATGCCTTTCTAAGTATAAAAAAGTAGAATCCATGTGTATTGCTCTTAATTGGGATGCGTCTTTAATGAACGATTTAAAAACAATAGCATCTCTTTGAAAAGAAAACACAAATAACGAATCATTCAAACGAAATGACAAAAACTTGCCATCATTGCTTATCGCAGTAAAGTAGCCTATATCCCTAATCTTTTTGCCATTTTCAAATCTATTCATCGAATTATCGAAACTACTTTTATAAAGATAGTTTTGATCTGTGTAATAAAGATTATTATTAGCAAATGCAGTAGGAATAAAACTGCCAATTGTGTAAATCTTGCTGAAGGTTGATCCCGTTAACTGAAATAAATGGCAAGCAACATCTGATAGAATATAAAGTGAGTCGCTAATTGCAATTCCACTAAATGGTTTATAATTGCCTGGCATGCTAATTGGCGCTGTTAATTCAATCTCTTTATCTGGATGTAGTTCTTCTAAATAAAATGCGGTAGTATTATCATTACTTTTAACAACAAATAAAGATTTGTTATTAAAAGTACAGAAAACCTTTCCTAAAGATGCAGATTTATCTTTCAGCGTAATTTGTGAAACTTGCCCCTTAGAAATTATTGCTGAAAGGTTAGCTAAGTTGTTAATAATAACCTGTCCAAAACTAACTTTCTTTGCAACAACAGTATTACTAAAATAAATTTGTGTTGTACCACACCATGGCGTTACGTATTTAGCTAATTCTTTTTTCTTGTTTGATATTTCATCGCCCCAAGTGATAACTGCATCTTGAAGCTCTGTAATAAAATGAGTTGAAGAATAAACAGTATAAACAAAATTGGTTTTGTCGCCATCAAAAAACACTGAATTTATTTGAGTACTTTGAATGTTTGTTGGCTGCCATGAAAAAATAGTTTTTTCACTTGGCTTAGCATTATTAATGTCAATTTTATTCAGCTCATAATAATATGTCTGCGTTTGCCCGTTTAGAATCACCGAAAATAAAAATAATAGCGCGAATGCACTTTTTATCATATAATTAGCGTGTAAATGTAAGTTCCACTAGCAAGGCGGCTTGCATCAAACATAATTTGATATTTACCTGCATGCTGTGTTTGATTTACAAGAGTTGCAATTTCTCTTCCTAAAACATCGTAAACTTTAAGAGTTACGTGGCTTGCCGCTTGTAGCTTGTAGCTTATAACTGTACTTGGATTAAACGGATTTGGATAGTTCTGCTTTAAGCTGAACTCTTTTGGAATTTCTTTTTCCGTCTCAAAGCCAACCATTACATCGTTTCTTCCAAAAGCAAGACTATCATACGGCATGGATTTTAACAATTTTACTTTGTTACGCATAATTGCAATGCTTTCTTTATAATCTTTACCAAGAGCCGGAACTAGGGCCATCATTACCCAGTGCGTATCATTTGGCGCCATATTAAACGGACCCGAAAAAAGATTGAAACCCGCTTCACCGCCGGTTCTATCTTTCCACAGCCAGCCAATATCAGTTATTGGATCTCCGCTGTAATTAAATTTGGTCGAGTTCCCATTAGTAGGATCAATCTTTTTTGTGCCATCAAGATGTAACCCGCGTACTAAGTTCCAAGTCTGCTGTCTTGAAGCAGCAGTGGTAAGTCTTGAAGCAGCAGGATCATTTATCGAGTTTGGTACTTGCGCATTTTCAATAAAAGAATGTGATGAAGTTACTTTTAGATTTGTAAAGCCCTTTTTTTCAACCCCTTTAACTACTGCAGTTTTTCCCGCCGAAGATATTGCAGGTCCAAATAATAGAGTATATCCAACTGCAGGTTGAGTATTTGTTTTATTTGTCCACAAATAACAAATATTATTTATTGAATCAGTAGCTGGGTAATTTTCTAAAGCGTTAGAAAAATCAATATCAGCCCATAGCGAAAAATAAGTTGAATCTATTGTATGATTACCTTTATTTATTATTATCCATTCAAAAAAGACAGTATTGGAAAATGCATCAACTTCATCTTTTTTAGTTCCCTTCTTTGAATAAGCTAACTGATGTATTTCTACCGGCATAATAAATAAAGAATCAATCCAATATTTTTTATAGACTGAATTAGGGTCGTAAGAATTAAATACTGTCCAAAGAGTTTGGCCCTGATATAATTTTGGCTTTCCGTCTTTTGTTTTGGGAGCGCCAAATTCAAAGGGCCATTCAGCATAATCTTTGTTTGTGTTGTTGTCACCTTTCGAAATTTTATAAATGCGGTATTTAAGAGAGTCTTCGGGCTTGTATTGCATCGCCGCCTTGTTATTTATAATTGGACCTGGTGAGAAGTTTGTTCCCCATTGGGATAAAGCGATATGAATTTTATTATTTATTTTGCCGATTATCCATGGCCCTTGATCAAAAACAATTACAGAATCCTTGTTAAGCATGTTCCAATATCCACCGCCGCTGCCATCGCCAAATTTATTATTAAGATTACCTATGTTTTGCAAACCGAGACGTACATTATTTGCGTTAAGCAATTTGTAATTAATTTTGCCTTGAGAAAACACAAACGCACTGATAAATAGCATTATTATAACTAATTGTCTCATAACAAACCTATTTCGATAATAACATTTCTTTATTTGAATTGTATTGTTTGTTAAAATAAAAAATATAAGTAGTAGTATGTTTTCAAATGAGAACACGGTTTTTCAGTATAACCATACCCTACTAATTAGCGTGTAAATGTAAGTTCCACTAGCAAGGCGGCTTGCATCAAACATAATTTGATATTTACCTGCATGCTGTGTTTGATTTACAAGAGTTGCAATTTCGTTTCCAAGCACATCAAAAACTTTTAGTGTAACATTGCTGAAAGCTGATAACTGATAGCTGATTGTTGTACTCGGATTAAAAGGGTTTGGATAATTCTGCGCTAAAGAAAATTCAGTTGGTACGGTATCATAATCTTGTATTTCGGTTGTTGGTTTTAGAATTGGAAGTGTGGTAAAGTCTTTCAAAAGTATATCCTTAGCTTCGGCAGTCGTCATTCCAAAATGATCTTTGAGCACGCTTGCGTAAAGCTGCCTGTAATCATAAATGAATTTTATGTCATTGTTGTTATCTAAGCTGGTAAGGTTTGCGTTAGCGCCAATAATTCCGCCTTGAACATTTTTGCCGATGACAAACATTGGTATTGCAGTGCCGTGGTCTGTTCCTTCACTTGCATTTTCTTTCACTCTTCTTCCAAATTCAGAAAATGTCATAATCACAACTTTATCAGCTAAGCCGGCTTTTTCAATATCACGTTGAAAAGCTATAACAGAATCTGCAAGGTTTTGCAGCAAAGTTTGGTGAGCTGTAAGCTGATTAGAATGTGTGTCGAAACCATCAAGCTGTGTTAGATAAACCGGCGTTTCAAGTCCGCCAAGTATTAAATCTGCTACAATTTTAAGCTGCGGTCCTAAACGGGAAGTTGGATAATTAGAAGTTGGGTTTCCTTTATCAGCTTTTTCTTTAATTACGCCTGCATATTGCATTGAAAGCGCTGCAATTTCTTTAAGAAATTTTAATTCATCACCGGCAATAGTTGCCGGCGGCGGATCTGTATCGGCTGTCATTCCGCTTACCAATGTATAAAATGCGTTTGGGTCGTTGAAACCAATCGCAACTCCGCCCTTATCACTATCAAATATTCCAGAAGGAACAGAATTAAGCTGAATTCCCATTGGATGCAGAGGCGGCGTATTTGGAAATGTAGGAAACGTTTTTAGCAAGTAACGTGCAACCCAGCCATCATACAAATATTGTGTTGAATCCGAAGCGGAGAGCCAAATATCTGTTGCTCTAAAATGTGAGCGGTTTGGATTTGTATAACCAACATTTTGAATTAATGAAAGCTTTCCTTCGTTAAACAAAGTTTGAAACTGAAGCAGCGCCGGGTGAAGTGCTGTTGCATTTGTAAGCTTAATAACCTGAGTATCAGCCAATTTTATGTTTGGTCTGTTTGCAGAATAAATAGAGTATTGATCGAGTGGAATAACAGTGTTTAGTCCATCAATGCCGCCTTTAAGCTGAATAAGAACAAGAATTTTTCCATTTGCGGCTTGAATATTCATAAATGGTTTGGCAAATGCTTTCATAGGAATGCCGCCGATTGTAAGAGAAACTGCACCAGCGCCGGTAATCATTCCAACGTTTTTTAAGAAATCTCTTCTTTTCATTTTGCGCTCTCCTACGATAATTGAAATTCTGGCAAGCGCATCAGCGCCGTGAAAAATTTACTTAGCCGAGTTGAAGCACCGGGTGAATGTGTTGACCAGTTTAGCACGGCTGTTCCATCAAGCAGAGATGTAAGCAAAAAATCTTTTCTTGCTTTACTCAGCGGAAATTGAATTAAACTTTTTGTTACATCTTCAACAAACTGAACGGCGTTTTCGGCGCTTGTATAGGAACGCGCATAAGTTAGAACATCAATTTTATATGTCTTGTTATTAATTTTTATTCCGCTTACAAGAGAATCTGTAAATTTATTTCTTGTTGGATAGACAGTTGTGTTCATCCATTTGCGCTGCCCTTCCCAGCCGCGTACATCCGGTGGATTTAAAATTTCCTGTTCAAGCTCGCGCGATTTAGTTCTTATGTGATTCAACAAATCGTTATCGTAAGTAATATTAAAGGATCGAACGAGCGAAACCAAAAATTCGATTGGCGATTTAATTTTAGCGCCGCGTATATCAACAGAATGAAAATACTGCGACTTCAACATTGTAGAAAGAACCGGCTTCAAATTGAAGTTATTGTTTCTCATAACCTCTGAAAGCTGCTTAACATACTCGGCGTTTGGTTCGTAGTAGGCAAACTCTTTGTAAAGTTTTCTGCACAAATATTCTGAAGCAGCCGCCGATTTTTCAGAAAAAATAATATTAACTACATCATCGGCATTCCAATTTCCGGTTTTGCCAAAGATAGTTTTCGAGCCGGAATCCCAGCGCGAGCTAGTAAAATAGGAAGTTAGAGTTGTATTATTAACACGCCAGCCGGTTAATGCTTTAGAAGCCTGCTTTATGTCTTCTTCGCTGTAGTTGCCTATTCCAAGCGTAAAAAGCTCTAACAATTCTCTGCCATAGTTTTCGTTAGGAGCCGTTCTTGTACTTACGTTACCGTTCAAGTAAATAAGCATTGCGGGGTCAATGGTAACTTTTTTAGTAAGCTCAATCAAATTTCCAAAAGCATATTTGCGGAATAAAAGATTTGACAAATAATAATACTGCGGAATTTGAACAGTATTAAACTCGGTTACAAAATGATTAGCAAAGAACCAAACCATTTTTTCACGAAGAGAATATCCTTGCTGTATCATCAAATCTTCCCACCACCAAATCAAAGAATAGCGGTAGTTGGTCAAGTTAGTATCGGAACTGTTATATGAAAGATTAACCCACTCGGCACCATTATATTTTGGAGCAGGCGGTTCCGGTAAATCTTTGAGTAAATAATTATCTACAAAATCATCTAATGTTTTAGAAAGTGCAAAATTTATATCTGTTTGCGTATAACCGTAAAGCGATCTTGAAAGAACATGCCGGGCTGCATCTTCATCCCAAGAACTTATTTTTCTTAGATACAATGTTTTATCCATTTCCCTTTTCCCGTACTGATTTTTTCGACAGTTGATTTTACTGCAAAGTTAAACGACAATCAAGCTATAGTTTGAGCAAAGTGATCTACTTACAAAATTATTTTCATTCCCGACAAATATTTGGGAAGTTCAGTATGTCTCCCTCCAAACTTTTTATCTGCCTTCTAATGAATCTCCTCGCCTCAACCTGCCCGCCGCTTTGCTTTGGCAGGCGGGGCAGCGAGGTTTCTGAAAACAAATTTTATTTATTCGCCTAGTAACCGGTATTTCTAAACATGTTGTCAAACAATACATTGGTATCTTACAGAATGAAAAAGAACTCTTATAAAATATTTAACTTGACTTGCCATTTGGCATTATCTCTGGCGGATTAAAGTATGTCTTTCTTAATTTCATTTTGCACCTCAGTTGTTTTTGAAATTTAACTACTTCTGAGGTGCCAGATGGCACTATTTCGATACTAACATTTTTTTGTTTGAATTGTATTGTTTGTTAAAATAAAAAATATAAATAGTAGAATGTTTTCAAATGAGAACACGGTTTTGCAGTATAACCATTCCCCTTTTATTCTCTCTACAGTATGATTAGAAAATAACTATTGTCAATGTAAAAATTCATGTGGGTACTTACTGCAGCGAGTTTAGATTATAAAAGTGGGACAAAAAAACGAACATTCGGGAACGATATTAGGGCTTTCTTGCGTAATGTTACTCACGAAAGAATGATTCTTTGTTATCGGATGTAAATTCTTTTGTAAACTCAGAAACATCTTTTCTGGTTCTTGGTGTAACTTCACGAGTTTTAAATGGCTCAATCAATTTTTCAGGTAAATCTAAATAACCAAGTGCAATAAAAACAACCGGCTCAAACTCGTCAGCATCAATATCGAAAAGCTCGATTGCTTTTTCTTTATCGTAACCTCCCATTAAATGTCCATAGATGTTCATGGCAGTAGCTTGCAAAATTAATGTTGCATTTGCAGCGCCAAGATCATGCAGTGCGCTAATATTTGTTGTACCGTTATCATAATTTTTCTTTGCCAGAGCCATAATAATTACAGAAGCATCTTTAGCCCACGGTTTATTGCCGCCGGAAAGACAATCCACCATTTTCTGAAAATATACTTTATCTTTTTGGTGAGCGTAAATGTAACGCCATGGCTGATAATTCATAGCGCTGAAGGTCCAGCCTGCAGCTTCAAAAATTGTTTCGAGTTCATCTTGTGTAATTTCCTTATCGGAAAAAGAACGCGCGCTCCAGCGGTTTCTTATCAACTCGTGTACATTATGCTTTGTTTTTGCTTGCTTAATCACAGTTGCTCTACTTTCTATACATTTAATTTACAACGCAGATAGTATCATTTCAGTTCCCAAACACTTTAATTTGCATAAATCATTATGTAAATTAATTCCAGTAAAAGGAGTTGAAATGAACAATATTAGGCGAATTACAATTGATCCTGATAAAATGGGCGGAGTACCTTGTATTTGAGATCTTCGAATGCCCGTAGCAACTATTATTGCATTACTTGCTGAAGGCAACGATGAAGCATTAATACTGCAAGATCATCCGGAATTAGAACAAGAGGATATAAAAGAAGCACTGAAATTCGCTTCCGAACAACTTCGTTATAGAGAACTACCGTTGGCTATTTAAATGAAATTTTTAATTGATAACAACATTTTTCCAAAACTTGCAATTCTATTAAAAGAGTCCGGTTATGAAAGTACTCATTTAAAAGATGTTGGCAAGCAGAATGCGGCTGATATTGAAATATTTGAGTTTGCTTTTGAAAACAACTTCGTAATTATTACGGCAGATACCGACTTGGCTATTTGCATTCAAAGTGGGGTAAAAATTTACCATCGGTAATCCTCTTCCGTTTTTTTTCATACAATCCACAAACCCAGTGGTCAGCAATAAAAGCATTAATCAAAAACCATAGCAGCGAATTAAATTTGGGGACATTGATTATTGTTCAGCCGGAAAAAATTCGTGTAAGAACTTTACCATTGCACAAGTAATCAATTTCTAATTGACTTTAATTTCCACTCTACATTTCATAATTTACGTTTGTTAAAACTATTAGAGGATGCAATGAAAAACCTTTTCCGCTTTTTACTGATTATTGTCTCATTAAACTTTGTTGCCGCTCAGAAACGTGCAATAACTATAGAAGATTTGTGGAACATGAAAAGAATGGGTGATTACAGTTTATCGCCGGATGGAAAACTTATTGCCTTTGCTGCTACATCTTTTAACATGGAAACCAATAAAGGCAACAGCGATATATGGATTATGAACTCGGATGGAACAAATCTGCGCGCACTAAAATACAGCGATGCCGGCGAAAGCGCACCAAAGTTCTCTCCAGACGGAAAAAAGATTGCTTACGAAATGAAAGGGCAAATATGGCTCTGTGATTTAGATGGAAAGAACGATGAACTGCTCAAGAATGCAACGAACAAAAAGACAAAGCCGCCGAAGCAAACAAAGTAAAAGCAAAAATTTTTGATGAACTTTACTACCGCAACTTTAATGATTGGCGCGGTGATAAAGTGAGCCACCTTTTCTTATTGAATTTAGAAACAGGCAGTGTTCAAGACTTAACTAAAGGAAGCTACGCTGACGTTCCGCCAATTGCTTTAGGCGGACATGGAGATTATACTTTTGCTCCAAACGATGATGAAATTGCTTTTACCATTAATTGGGATAATTATAAGAAGGGCACTGGAACTAAACTTGCAACAAGCACTAACAACGATGTTGTCTTAATTAACCCAGCTTTGAATTCTGTTCAATTCAATACTATTTCTACAAGCAAAGGAAACGACAATCAACCGGTTTATTCACCAGATGGAAAGTACTTGGCATTTCTTTCGATGGAGCGAGCCGGTTTTGAAGCTGATAAACTTCGCCTAATGATTTATGATAGAACAACTAAGCAAACAAAAGACATAACTCACAAAATTGATTTTTCTGTTGGCAAAGTTGTTTTCTCGCCCGATTCAAAATACATTTTCTTTGATGCTGACCGGGAATCTTTTCACTCAATATTTAAGTTGAACGTAGCAACTAGCGAACTTACTTTAATTGTAAAAGATGCTTACAGCAGCGATATGGAAATTTCGCCGGATGGAAATACACTTTATTTCAAACATCAAAAAAGCAGCATGCCAATCGAACTTTGTGCATTAAACCTTACAACAGGAGAAATAAAACAGCTTACAACTTTAAACAAAAACTTGCTTGCCCAGCTCGAAATGAATGCAACAGAAGCTTTCTGGACAAAAGCAAAAGATGGCGTGCAGGTTCAATCATTGTTAGTTAAACCGCCTTTCTTCGATCCTAATAAAAAATATCCAATGCTTGTTGTTATTCATGGCGGTCCTCAGGGAATAACCGCAGATCAATTCCATTACAGATGGAATTTACAATTGTTCGCTTCGAGAGGTTATGTTGTTATTGCGCCAAATTTCCGAGGATCTACCGGATTTGGACAAAAGTTTACCGATGCAATAAGCGGTGATTGGGGCGGCAAGCCATATACGGATATTATGAGCTGTGTTGATAACGCTATTAAGCAATACAAATTTATTGATGCGAAAAATCTTTTTGCAGCCGGCGGCTCTTACGGCGGTTACATGACAGCATGGATCTCAACTCAAACAGACCGCTTTAACGCACTAATTTGTCACGCTGGTGTTTTTAATCTCGAAAGTATGTATGGAACAACTGAACAGCTTTGGTTTCCAGAGTGGGAGAATAAGGGAACTCCATGGTCTAACAAAGCACTGTATGATAAATTTTCTCCTCATAAACATATTCATAAAGTAAAAACCCCGGTGTTGGTAATTCACGGAGCAATGGATTTTAGAGTTTCTGAAGAACAAGCATTCCAGCATTTTACTTATTTGCAGCGAAGAGGTGTTCCGAGTAAGTTTCTTTACTTTCCGGATGAAACTCACTTTATTTTGAAACCTCAAAACTCCCGTTTGTGGTATAACACTTTTTTCGATTGGATTGAACAATTCAAAAAATAAAGGGGCTTTGCATGAATTACAATATTAACGAATTGGACGAGCAGTACAACAGCAAGGAAAAAGTTGAGAGTGGAAGCACTTACGTTCAAGAAAATCTTTGGTCTAAAGTTGAAAAGACCGGCAGCAAAATCCGCTTTGCTAAAGATTTAAAAGCGCTTTACCGTTACATGCTGGATCGCCATATTTCATGGTACAGAAAATCAATTGTTGTAGGTGCTCTAATTTATTTTATCAGCCCAATTGATGCAATACCAGATTTAGCCCCGCTTATTGGCTATTTAGATGATCTTGGTGTTATTGCCGCTGTATTAAAATTTATGGGCAGCGAAATTATTCCGTACTATGATTAGTGTAGAATTAAGAACGAAGAGTGTAGAACGTAGAACGCACGCCTTGCCTTGCGCCAGTCGAGGCAGGAAGAGTGAAGATAATATCTTAGTTAATAAAAGGTTTTTTTATGAAAAGAAATTTTTCGCTATTAATAATTACATTATTAGCGCTTGTTTCAGGCTGCTCAACAGCTAACTACCCACCTCTTGAAACAGTTGATAATGTTGACGTAGAGCGTTATTTAGGCAACTGGTACGAAATTGCAAACATTCCTAACAATTTTCAGAAAGGCTGTGTTTGTACCTCTGCAGAATACAAATTAATTGATGCCAACACTCTTAGGGTTACTAATCGTTGTCTAAAAGATGGCAAATTAGATGAGGCTAACGGCAGGGCTTTTGTTGTTGAAGGCACAGGCAACGCAAAACTAAAAGTTCAGTTCTTCTGGCCATTCCGTGGCGATTATTGGATAATTGAACTCGACAAAGAAAATTACACTTATGCTGTTGTTGGAACACCAAGCAGAAAATATTTGTGGATACTTAGCAGAACTTCAAAGATGGACGAATCGCTCTACAACTCGTTATTAGAAAAATGTAAAGCTAATGGTTTTGATGTAAGTAAAGTGGTAAAGACAAAACAAGATTGCAATGAAAAGATATTCTAGCATAAAACAAGAATTCTTTGTTACTCCTTAAAACCGTTCTTGGAGAAATTATGAAATTCTATCAAGTTGATGCATTTACAAGCAAATTATTTGGTGGTAATCCGGCTGCAGTTGTTCCATTGAATAAATGGTTAGATAATGAAACTATGCAAAACATTGCAATGGAAAACAATCTTTCTGAAACCGCTTACTTTGTAAAAGAAGGAACTCATTATCACATTCGCTGGATGACGCCGGTTGCAGAAGTAAGTTTATGCGGGCACGCAACTTTAGCTTCAGCTTACGTAATTTTCAATTTCATCGAAACAGATGCGGTGCAAATTAAATTTATGTCTATGAGCGGTGAGCTAATTGTTGATCGCGATCTAGAGATGCTTTCGCTCAATTTTCCTTCAAACAAGCCCTACAAAGTTGAAACTACAGATTTGATTAAATCTCTTTTTGAAAACCCTCTCGAAGTTTTGGAAGGAGGCAACTATACATTAATAGTTTTCGATGACGAGAGCTATGTTAGAGAAGTCAATCCGAATTTTGAATTAGTAAAAAAAATCCATCCGCACGGGGTAATAATTTCCTCAAAAGGAAAGTATGTTGATTTTGTCTCCAGAATGTTCGCCCCTAACCAAGGAATTAATGAAGATCCGGTTACAGGTTCTGCACACACCGTTCTAATTCCGTATTGGGCAGAAAAACTTAGTAAGAAAAATTTTCGCGCGCTTCAGGTTTCTAAAAGAGTTGGAGAACTTTTTTGCGAAGACTTAGGCGATAGAGTTAAAATTAGCGGCAAAGCTGTGCTTTATGCCACCGGAAATTTATTTTTGGGTTTATAATTAAGAAAAATCTCTGCATATTAGCCTTAAGTATTTTCAGCATTCAGTGCTTTTACTTAGAATAAAACCGGGTGTTTTTCCAAAGATAGAGTCTATATGAAAAATTTTCGTGGTGTGTTTTTGTTGCTTTTTGTTAGCATGCTCCTTTCGTGCGATGCACCGCGCATTAATCCTTTTGATCCGCTTGGACAAGATTATAAGTTTGCCGAGCTTGACGGAACAGTTTACACAGCCGAACTTCCTAAACGGGCAATTGCCGATGTGGTGGTTACATGGGAAAATCAAAATGTTACAGTTAGAACCGATTCTAATGGAAATTACAGAATTACTGACATACCAAGAGTTAACGGAAATCTTCATTTCGAGAAGGCGGGGTTATCAAAATTTACATTTTTTTTAGATTGGCATAACAGAAATTATATTAAAGTTGGAGTAGTAGAACTCTCTTCAATTATAGGAAATATTGACGGCTACTTATACACAACCGACCAAACACCAATTGCAAACGCAAAAGTTTTTTGGAAAAATCAAAAAATAACAGCTAAAACAGATGGCGTTGGCTATTTCTTAATTGATGCAGTCCCAATTATGAATGGATGGATTTACTTTGAAAAAGAGGGCTTCAAAACGGATTCGCTTTTTGTTGAATGGAAAGATCAAAAATTAGTTCGCTTCGAAAGAAAAACACTCGAATACAACATTGGCGATATTGAAGGAAGAGTTCTAAATTCAAGCTCGCTGCCATTAGAAAAAGTTGCTGTTAAATGGAGCGGCGCACCAACCACAACGTATATTACAGAAAGTAATGGGAGATACAAATTCTCTAATGTCACTATTCAAAATGGTAAGCTCTATTTTGAAAAAGAGGGCTACAGAAATGATACGCTTGATGTTCAATGGAAAGATATTAAATCAAAAGTAATTGCAGATTATAAAATGCGCGATACTCACGGAGATTTGGAAGGCAAGATATACTATTTAGATAAACCAAATATCGGCGTTCCAAATGTATTTGTTCATTGGTCGGGTACAACTACAGTCGCTCAAACTGATGCCGAAGGATCTTTTAAATTTTCAAACATTCCAATAAAAAGCGGGCAATTAGTAATTGAAAAAGAAGGCTTCAAAAAAGATACTATTTCCGTTACTTGGGAAAGCGGAAAAATTAGACAAGTATTCGGTTACATTAAATATAAAACCGGAACTTTAACCGGCATTGTTAGAAAAGACAGATCAACACCAATATACTTGAGTGGAGTAAAAGTTAATTGGAAAAACCAGAACATTGTAAAAATAACCAACTCCAGTGGTGTGTACACAATATCTAACATTCCAATGAACGACGGTTTTTTGTTTTTTGAGAAAGCAGGATACTCTCCAGATTCAATTTTTGTTCAGTGGGGAATTCAGAACACAATTTCTGTTAGAGATGTTCGGCTCAACGCAATTCCTGTATTAGATAATATTGATATTTATTCTGTGGTTACAAATAAGTTTCCAGATGAATTTAAAACTAAACGAATGAATGTAGAAGCTAAAGTTTCTGATGAAGAAAATGATATAGACAGTGTTTTCATTCAATGCAAACAGCTTAATGTTTTAAGACCGCTTTCTTACAACATATCAACAAAAAGTTTTCAGCGGGAACTTAATACAGCAGAACTAAATGTGAGTTACTTAGATGAAGTTATTGGAAATAATTTTGATATAGTTGTTAAAGATGTAACCGGCAAAAAGTTTACTCTTGGTCCCTCGCAATTAAAAAGAATAATCTCACAGCAGTTTCGCGTTTATTCTCCACAAGATGGAGCTAAAGTCGGCTCGCAACCTACATTTAGCTGGCAAAACATTAACCTTGAGTTTAATTATAGGTACTATATAGAAGTTTATACCGATGAAATTCCGGCTACGTTAGTTTGGACAAGCGGCCGTTTTTCTAAAGATTTAATTTCATTTACTGTAAGTACAAACTTGCCTAAAAGAGATTATTTCTGGATTATTTGGTGCGAAGATGATTTTAGAAACCGTGCATCTTCAAGACCAGCAACATTTACAGTGCAATAATGGTTAGGAATTATGAATAATTTTTTAGCTGAAAATATTAATCACATTAAGAATTTAACAAAGAGCGAATTCGAATCGCTCTACGAGTTTACCGAAATTTTAAATAGTGCTACAAGGCAGGATAGTTTAATTGAAGACACAATAGATGTTGTAATTAAAGTGATTAATGCTGAGCGCGGGCTTTTTGTTCGTTACTTTGATTCGACCGATTCTTTTTCAATTATTACTGCAAGAAAGATTTCTAACGAAAGCATAACTGATCTACACCAGTTCTCATCTGGAATTTTACAGAAGGTAATTAAAGAAAAAAAACCGCTGCTTTATCACGATGTAATGAGCGACCCAAATTTATCTCAATTTGAAAGCGTTCAAATACATAGAATAAAATCTGTAATAGGCGTTCCAATAATCCGCGAAGAAAAAGTTTGGGGAATTATAATTGCGGACAGCCAGCTTGATAGAAGAGAGTTCACTGAAGAAAATCTTCTCTTCTTAAGTTTCTTTTCAAACTTAGTTTCTCTTGCTTTAGATAGAATAATAAAATTAGAAGAGTTAGAAAAAGAAAACCAGATTTTGATTAACCGGCTTCAGTCAACAGAAACAGTGCCTGAGATGATAGGCGGCAGCCAAACGATGAGAAACCTTGCTATCTTAATTCACAAAGTTGCTCAAACTGATGCAACTGTTTTAATTACCGGTGAAAGCGGAACAGGCAAAGAAGTTGCAGCAAAAGCAATTCATCAATTAAGCAAAAGAAAAGACAAACCTTTCCTTGCTCAATTCTGCGGCTCAATTCCAGATAACCTTCTTGAAAGCGAATTGTTTGGTTATAAAAAAGGTGCGTTTACAGGCGCCAACACAGATAAACAAGGATTATTAGAAGCAGCCGATGGAGGAACATTTTTTCTTGATGAAATTGCAGATATATCCCCGGCTCTTCAAGCAAAACTATTGCGTGTTTTAGAGAACAGAGAAATTATTAGGCTTGGCGATGTAAAAGTAAAAAAAGTTGATGTGCGAATTCTTGCTGCAACCAACAAAGATTTACAACAACTTGTAAAAGAAGGCGCATTTAGAGAAGATTTATTTTATCGCTTAAATGTTTTTCCAATTAAAATGCCGCCGCTGCGCGAACGCAGAGAAGATATTCCCATCCTAGCGCACTTCTTTATTAAAAAACTTACCAACAAAGCGCTGGCTATAGATTCGGCTTTCTTAAAAAAACTCGAAAGCTTTTATTGGCCCGGAAATATTCGTCAACTTATTAATGTTATTCAGCGTGCAATAATTTTGAATGAATCAGATAAAGTACTTACCGATAATGTAACATTAGAAGATGAAAGAAGTTTGGAAAACTTTAACGGAACTCTTGCCGAGTTTGAAGTTTTACTTTTGAAAAAAAGATTAGAACAGTTTAACGGCAACAGAACCTTAACCGCAAAATCGCTCGATGTTTCTGTAAGATGGATTCAACTTAAACTCAAGGAGCTTGGCATTCAATGATAACAGGCTTAAGCTCAGAAATCCTTTTTGAAAAATTTCAGATTATAGAAGTTCTTAAGAAAGATGAACACGCCGCTGTTTTTCTTGCTAATCACATATACTTAAGCAAAAAAATTATTCTTAAAGTTCTTAACACACAAAAAATTTCTGATCATGCCCTTGTAGAACGGTTTAAGCGGGAAGCAAAAATATTAGCTAAACTTGATAATCCTTATGTTATTAAAGTTCTCGATTTTGGAATGTTCAAAGAGTACTTCTACATTTCTTTTGAATACATCGAAGGATTTTCTCTACGCAATCTGTTTAAGAAAGAACAGTTAAACAACGAACAAAAAAAACATCTAATGGTGCAGTTGTTAAAAGGTTTGTACTACGCACATCAATCTCAAATAATTCACCGCGATATTAAACCAGAAAATATTTTTGTTGATAACAGCCTGAATCTAAAAATTGGAGATTTTGGTTTGGCTCTTTCTCAAGAAGATAATTTTGTAACTAATCCTTATTCTATTGTTGGCACGCCAAGTTACATGAGCCCGGAACAAGTTCGTGGTGCAAAACTAAATGCACAAAGCGATTTGTTTTCTGCCGGTGTTGTTTTGTACGAAATGTATGTCGGCAAAAATCCATTCTTAAAAGAAAATGTTAGCCTTACTTTAAATGAAATTATGGCTTATGATGAAGATATTATTTCAAAAGGACTAAGTGAACAGGAACAAGAAGTTAAAGATGTTATATATCATCTAATTAGAAAAAATGTTAAGGATAGATGTACAACCGCGCTCGAATCTTTGAATGATCTAAATATTTCAGTAGAGCAGCCAACATTGGTAATAAATGCAAAAGAACCTGGATTAAACAAGGGTCGCTTTAAGGCTGTTGCCGCTATAACTTTAATTGCTGTAATTGGAATTGTTTTTTTGCTATTAAGAATGTTTGATTCGCCAGATAATACTGCAAATCCAAACATCACTTTTGGAGATACAACAACGCAGCAAAATACCAAACCAACCAAAGAAGCATTGTCTGCCAATGCTAAAATTGATACCGTAAATAATAATTTGCCTTTAATTGGTGACCCAAAAACTGATAATCAATCAACAACTCAACTTGAGCAGAAACCCAATTTACAAGAGCAGCAAACCGAAAAAACAGTTAGAAACGGCTGGTTAAGAGTTCGTGCTGTAGTTGGTACAAGAGTAATTGTTGATGGGGAAAGTTATCCCGAAGCACTTTCTAAAGTTATATATCTGCCGGAAGGTGAATACACAGTAAGATTTGAGAACGATGATTTTCCATCTTACACAGAAAAAGTAAAAATTGATTCTAAGCAAGAAACTATTGTGAGAGCAGATTTTAACAACCTTGTTGCATTTGTAACTTTTGATGTCCGCCCGGAAGCTCAAATATATATTGATGGAAGTAAAAGAGGCGAGTGTCCGCCCGTTTTAAGAATGGTTCCTCTTAAACCAGGCATTAGAAGAATAACACTAAGAAATTCTACAAGTAAAGATGTAGATACTACAATTAACGTAAATAAAGGGGATACACTAATATTCAGTTATAAATTTAAAAAATAGATGGTATGATAATTGTCCATCTGTATAAAAGAGCGCAGTTGAAATGAAAAAATTATTTGTAATTACAATTTGCATAATTTTCTGTGCGAACGTTTTGCATAGCCAAACCCCTTATTGGAAACTTGCCCCACGTAAAATGCCGCTTCCTGTTTCTGGCGGGCAGGCGGTTTACGATATAACTTCTGGCGGAACAAAAGTTTATATATTGGGTGGATACTCTGACTCCCTTCAGCAAACTGTAGATTGGATTCAAGAGTATGATGCCGAAGCCGACACTTGGAGAATGGTTGGACGAATGTTACAGCCTCGTAAACAATTTGTAGCGGGAATTTGGAATGGAAATGTAGTTTACTTTGGCGGCGCTCTAGAGACCTCAAGCGCAAAAACAACTCTCGAAATTTGGAATATAAGTTCTAAGTTATCCCCAAGTATTTACGACGTTATTGCAGATTTTGGGCGCTCCTTTGCTACAGGCTATGTTGCTGGCGATAACTTGTATATGTTTGGTGGTTCGCCATCTGCCGGAGGAAAAATTTCTTACATTGCTTCTTATAATCTTGCTGCCAAAAAAATAACTTGGAGTTTTGATTTTGTCTCGGAAGAAAAACCCCGCGAACAAATGACATTTTTAGTTAATAATAATATTTATGTTTTTGGCGGAGCCTTTAACGGTATTATTGACAAAATTCAGAGGTTTGATATTCCCCCGCAGAAAGGAGAATTTCTTAATTACAAATTATTGGAAAAGCGAGCAGGCGGTTCGGCTGTCTATAGTACTGTTCATAGAAAAGGGTTTTTAATTGCCGGTTATAACGAGTCTAACAAGGCGTTAAGAACTGTAGAAGAAATTATTGTTTATTGGGATGGTTCGCTAAAAATTACTCAAATGCCATCTTTACGATATGCAAGATACAACCCTATGGCTGTTGATTACAAAGGAATTATTGCTGTTTTTGGCGGCAAAGATTCCGTTGGTAATGTAGTTCCTTACGTAGAAACTCTTTTGAGCGTACAAACAGATGTTAAAGAAGTTACAACCCCATATGAATTTAAATTAGAGCAAAACTATCCTAATCCGTTTAATCCAAGTACAATTATAAGCTACACAGTTCCAAAGCAGAGCAGAGTGCAAATTAAAATTTACGATGTAATTGGAAATGAAGTTCGTTCTTTAATTGATGAAGATAAAAATGCCGGTAAGTATAATATCCTTTGGGATAGTAGAAACAACACAGGCTCAAGAGTTACGAGCGGAGTTTACTTATACAAAATTTTTGCTGATGGATTTACTGAAACAAAAAAAATGATGCTAGTGAAATAATGAAAAAATTGTTACTAACCCTTTTTCTATTTGCTGCAGTTTTATATGCTCAAGAAAGCACAATTGAGCGAATTAAAAAACTCTGTTACGAAGAGTATGATTACGAAAAAGTTATACAACTTTCGAACGAATTAATTAACAACACAGAACTTGATGATTCAACACGTATTGATTTGTTTTTCATGCGAGGAATTTCTTTGTATGCTCTCGGCAACGAAAATTTAGCCCGTGTTAATTTCGAAAACATTCTGAAAATCAGAAAAACGTACACGCCAGATGTAAGAAAAGTATCTCCTAAAATCTTGTTAATTTTTAACGAGGTTAAAGCAGAGTTCATTCGCCAAAACCCAATGCAGGCAACAACGCCGGAAGATATTGCCAAGATTATTAGTTTAGCAGCAGAGCGGGAAAGTAAAATCAAAAATGCCGCTGTTAAAAATATTTTTATTCCCGGATGGGGACATTTTTCTAAAGGTTCTGCAACAAAAGGAATGATTTTAGGCGGACTATCTACAGCTAATTTGGCTGCAATGGTTTATTTTATTTTTGATACTAACAATAAGCAAGCGGTTTATCTCAAAGAGACAAATAAGCTGTTTGTAGAAAGCAAATACTCTTCTTATAACTCAGCTTATAAAGTTAGAAATTCGTTAATTCTATCTTATGCTGCATTGTGGGTTTACTCTCAAATAGATTTACACTTTTTTAGCAATTCTTTACCAGAAGCGCAATTAAATGAGACAATGAATAATCAAATCAAAGAAAATACCGTAAGCATTAGTATTTCAATTCCAATGAATTAGTGTATAATATTCATTGCGAACGAAAAATATTCGTATCGGTTTGCTGTACTGGCTCTAAATTGATTAAAATGTTTCGTTTTTGAAACATTAATAGATACACAATTCTGGCACGCTCATTGCTCTATTATAGAACACACACAACGGACTCCGTCCTTAAGATTGGCGAAGGGTAAAAAGTTTAACAAGGTCCTTCGCCTTCTTCTTTTTAAAGAAATGATGAACGCTCTTAAACACCCATTTCATAAAGCTTAGACAGAAGCATATTCTATTATTAAGACAAAAGGGTACCTCTAAAAACCTCAAATGCTATCCGCGGAAATCTGTTTTATCCGCGTTTATCAGCGTTCCATTTTTAAAAAAGATAGTTTTTAGAGGTGCCCATAAATGAAAATTAGAGTGCCTGTTTCATTTTGTAAGAAGAGCTACGTTTTCAATGTGGTAAGTATGCGGAAACATATCAACAGGTTGAATTTTTACGAGCTTATAGCCGCCATCACAAAGCAATTTAATATCACGGGCTTGTGTTGCGGGATTGCAGCTAACATAAACAATTTTTGCAGGACTAAGTTTTAGAATATCATCAACGGTTTTTGTATGCATTCCACTTCTTGGCGGGTCAGTAATTATCGCATCTGGTTTAGGAATATGCTTTTCTTCTACAATTGACAAAAATGATTTGTTAAGATCGGCAAGTATCGGTTCGTAATTATAAACAGAGTTTAATTCTTTGTTTGCAAAAGCATCTTGAATTGCTGGTTCAACACTTTCAAAACCATAAATCTGTTTTACTTTATCAGAAATAAAGATTGGAATTGTTCCTGCGCCGGAATAAAGATCGTAAACAATTTCATTACCGGTAAAACAGGCAAAATCTAAAGCGGTATTGTAAAGATTTTCTGCTTGCAAAGTATTTGTCTGAAAAAATGAGTTGGCGCTTATTCTGTATTTACTCTTGCCTATTTTATCAATTATAAATCCGCTGCCGTGCGCCGCAATCTCGTAATCTCCAATAGCAACAGTTGCTTTTTTCTTGCTGATGTTGAAAATAAGCGTTGTAATTGAAGGAATTTCGCTCAGCAGCATTTCTTTGTAAGCGCCGAGCAATTTATCATTCTCTTGGTTTACTACAAGATTAACCATCAAATCGGCAGTGTTAGAAGCTTCTTTGATTACTAAATTTCTGAGAAAGCCCTCGTGTATTTTTGTTGAATAGATCGAAACGTTTCTTTCTTTGAAAAAATTTCTGGTAAAATTTAAAATCTTGTTGCTTGATTGAGACTGAAGATGACATTCTTCGATATTTAAAACTTTGTCATACATTCCAGGAATGTGAAAACCGAGAGCAAAGTTTCTATCTGGAATATCCTGCATCGAGTTAATTTCGTTTTCGGAAAGCCAGCGCCGATCCGCAAAAGAGTATTCAAGTTTATTTCTGTAGAAATATATTTTTTCCGATTTAACAATTGGAAGCAATTCAAAATTTTTTAATCCGCCTAAACGCTCAAAAATATCTTTTACTTGTTCTTCCTTAAACTTTGCTTGCTGATGATACAAAAGGTTTTGAGATTTGCAACCGCCACAAGTACCAAAGTGGTTGCAATGCGGGCTTGTTCTTAAAGAAGATTCCTTGTGCAAAGTTTTAATTCTGGCTTCAGCGTAAGATTTTCGAATCTTTCGAACTTGCGCGCTTAAAACATCTCCGGGATAAGCGCCATCAACAAACACAACAAATTTCTTTGGTTCTTCGTTAAGCGAATGAGCCTCTTTTACAATTTTAGCAATTCCTTTTCCTTCAAATGCGTAGCCGGATATTTCTAAATCTAAAATATCGCCTTTTTTCAAGACTGTTCCTTTTGCAATAACAGAGTTTCAAAACCGATGTATTTATCGCCGCCAAGTTTTAAGTAAGCATTAGACTCGTGGCTAATTCTCTTAACTAATTTTTTGTAATAGCTTTTTTCTTTGTCATTTAATCCGGGTTCAGTTTGTTTTAGCAGATTCGCACTTTCAGAATAAAATGAAGCAAGAGTATCAGTAAGATTAGTTCTGGCTATAATTTTAAATTTTCTTTCCGTGTAATATTTTTCGATTTCCTCCGAATTTAATGGAAGTAAGTTCGCTTCATCAAGCAAATTTTTAACAAATAGTGGAAGTTCTTTTTTTAAAGCTGTTGTTTCGCCTACAGAAAAATAACCGCCAATCTTAAGAATTCTTTTAATTTCTTTAACAATTTTGTTTCTGTTGGTTAGCGAAATTGATGCCTGTGCATAAACCAAATCGAATTGCTCGCTGGAAAAGTCTGTAGAATCAAAGTTCATCATTCTTACATTTATAGATTGGTTACTGCTTAAAGCAAGTTTCGTGTTCATCAGCGAGTCGTAATCTTCTACAATTAAATCAACAATAGCGTTAAATTTTGTGTTTAACAGAATGGCAAGCTGCTCGCTCGCTGAGCCAATAACAAGAATAGAGCTTGGCTTTTCATTATAATTCTTAAGTAGAAAATTATACTGTCGTTTTTGTCCAGGGAGAAATATGCTCATATTATTATTTAAGTAGAACCATTTTTTTTGTTTCAGTAAATCCATCAGCAAAAATTTTATAGAAGTAAACGCCGCTCGTAACTCTTGAACCTGTGTTGTTTCTGCTATCCCAAAGGATATTATACTTACCGGCATTTTTATCTTCATCAATTAAAGAACGCACTTCATTTCCAATTACATCGTAAATTTTAATTTGCACTCTGCTTTGCTTTGGAAGTGTGTAGCTGATAACAGTACTTGGATTAAACGGATTAGGATAGTTCTGATCAAGTGTAAATGCAGATGGCAGAATTTCAATTGGTTCTGAAATATCTGATGTGCCGTAACTGATGTAAGCACGAATCAAAAATAAAAATATAAAGCCATCTCTGCCACTAACCGAGTAATAAAGCCATCTTGGCGGTGATTCGTTCGATTTATAAGAGAAGCTGTAATATGCAGACGTAGATGGATAATACGTTGACAAAACTCTATTAGCTGCTGGATAAGCAGCCCCAATAGGAAGCTGTACGCAGAATGCTTTTGAGGCATCTATGTTAGAATTTCTCAAATCTACTTTTACCCAGTTTTTATAAGGCGTTTCGTAGGGATATTCTCCTCCTTGATTAACAACCGGTGGCGGAGCAGTTAGTTTTGATGTAGCAGTAAAATTAGAAAGTAGTTTATCACCAAATTTATTTGCTAATCCGGTATACTCTAGAACCCTTCCATCAATTGGTACTATTCCCCTTAGAGCAATTTTAATTGAATCCAATTTTGCTCCTAATATTCCATCAAATTGAACGGCTACACTATCTCCAGGTGTAAGTTGCAAATAACCGGTTGGCTCAGTAGTATCATAAGCTATTTCCTTAATGCCACTTGCAGCAGTTCCGGAATATGTATAAGTATAAGTAAAAGGTCCGCTTGAAGAAACATTCATATCGTTGTGATAAACTATAAAAGTTAAAGTGTTATATGCGGAACCAAAATCGCTAAAATTAACATTTGTGTTTGTAGTTACATCAGAAACTTGAGGTGCGCCCGATCCAATTTTTACTACTTTTACTTTTACAGTATTGTTTGTTCCTCTATTAAAATTTATTGTAAGATTTTTGCCGGCAGAAAATGTTAAGTACTGCGCTGCTGCTTTGTAAACACCATCTTCTGCTACATTTGCAGAACTTGTTACGGTAAGATTTGCGCCTGCAACTTTAGCAAGAGGCGTATAAGAGTAGCCCCATTTAGAATTAACGGATTTATCATTAACATAATTTGCAATAAACCAATCTTGCAGCACATCATTAAACCTTCTCGTTGTTCCAAGTTTTGGAAAGACATCATTATCAAATGCATCAACTCCCTTTCTAACAGATTGAACAAAATTCTTTAGAACATTAACACCAAATTGTTCATACAAATACAAAGCAAACCTTGCTGAACGAGAATAATCTTTTAGAACATCTGTGCCATCCGTTCTATTCCAGTTAAGTAAATATCTGTTAGTATTGTTTGCGTAGCCTTGTGCGCCGGACTGACCGTACAATCCATAGCCGCAAACTACTTCGGCTGCTAAAGACATTGCTTCGTTAAAAAAAGTTTCCTGTCCACTTGGATGATAGTTGTAATGAATCATATGCTGAAACTCGTGGGCTGTGGTACTCATTCCATTATTAAGCCCGCTGGCTGTAGTTAAATTTGCCGGTTTGCAATCCAAGTAAAAAATTTCTGATTTATTGCTGTTTGGATGACTAATTGATTGGTTAACGCTGTAAAAATATCCGGCAACATAACCTTCCCCTGGTTTACCGCTGTAACCATCAGGTATGTTGAGCAAGAAAATGATAATCTTAGAGTCGCCATCAACATTAGGTGGGTTTCCAAATGATTCTGTACAAGTTTGATAAATACCTTTTGTGGCATTAGCAGGTGTTGAATTATCAAAAGCATTTTTTACTGCATCAACAATTGTCTGATTAACATTGCCCGAAGTCCACATAGAATCTTCAACAAAAACATAACAGTTAGTACCAACAGCCCTACAAGTAGAAGGTGATTGATAAAACTGATTAGTAACAAAATTTGAAGACCACCAATTCTTTTTATCGCCAACATTGTATGAAGTTGCTTTTCTTAACACACTTTGTGTTTGCTGTTCAGCCAACAATTTTTCGGGATCAATAGCGTTGGCTTTGTTAAACCTATCAATAAATGGCTGCGGGTCTAACCTATTTACAACTTCTTCAAGTGCAGCGCTTTCGGAAATTTTCTCATAAGCCGCTTTAAATTGGGCGTTAAGATTAATCGTAACAGTAAATAGAAAAAGAAGAATGCTTAGTTTTACTTTCATAAGTTTCTCACAAATTATTTTATTTCGTTTTTGATTGGAATTGCTTTTTCTACAACAAGAACTTCATTATTCTCTTCACTAAGTTTAGAACCATACTGAATAATATAATATGACCCCTGCCGCATATTTAATTCGGCATTCAGTTCCTTGCTGCATTTCAAAACATAAAACTTGCCATCGTCGGTTTTAAGCGCAAGTTTGGTAAAGGGTTCGTTGCCAATTACAGTAATAAATCCTTTAATGGCGTTCTCTTCGGTTTTACATGCGCCGCATCTGCACGCTGTAAGATATAATGCAGATACTACCACAAAAACCATTAATAACATTTTCCGCGAGCTCAAGCAATTTCCTCCATGATTTAATGGCAAAATAGTTATTTGGTTTTAGCAATTCAATGTATTATGTTTTAGAGAATGGAATAATTTCGTTATTAACACCGTTGAAAACACGCTCATTTCCCATTAAATCCCTCAAAGTCAATTTAGAAACAACCGAATCTACCGATGATTGAATTTTTTTCCAGAGGGAGCGTACCGAGCAATCAATTGAGTTTGTGCAAATATCGAAAACTCCGGCGTGCGTGCTGCAGAATTCGTCATCGAAAAGTTTTCCGCCGAGTGTGTTAAGAACATCGCCTACAAAAATTTGCTCGGGTGGGCGAGTAAGTGCATATCCGCCAATCTGTCCCCGCGAACTTTCTAAAAATCCGTTAAGGCGAAGCGAGCGCAAAATTTTACCGGCGTTATGTTCGCTTAATCCTTCTGCTTTGCTTATCTCTGGAATTGTAAAAGCTTTTTCCACTTCGTAGAATTTTGCAATCCGTAACAAGCATCGTAAACCATATTCTTCTGTCGCACTAAATTTCACATCTACTCCTAACCTCCACTAAGTGGAGTAACCAAATAAATCCTTTATATGAACTTTTCATTTCCATAATATTAATAAGTCCCTTCCCTTTGGGAAGGGATTTAGGGATGGGCTGGAATTTTACTTCCGCACATTTTTGCATGAACAAGTTTATCGTATTTTTCTTTAGAAATTGAAGGGCCAGAATTTTTACAAAGATTATTAAAAACTTGTATCAACTCGCCAGCAATTTCTTCTGCATATCTGCCTTCTATTTTGTAACGAGGCATCAAATGCAATGCGGTTCCATTTTTGAATAACGCGATGAATGGAGAAGATGGCGCTGCTTCCGGCAAATATTTTTCGCGGAAGTAATCAACTGCATTGCGGTCTTGCCCGGCAAATAGTGTAACAAGTTTATCAGGAATAACAGAGTTTTGTAATGCTTCTGAAACACCGGGGCGCGCGCTTCCGGCAGAACAACCGCAGACAGAATTAAGAACAATTAAAACTGTTTCGTCGTTTTTTGTACCAAGAAAATCTTCTACCAACTGTGGAGTAGCCGCTTCTTGAAATCCGACATAAGTCAGTTCATCACGCATTGGTTGAACAGCAGCAGGATCGTAAATAGGCGCTTTTTGATTTATGTTAAACATATTAAATCCTTTCATGCAACCATCCCAAGTGAATGAGAATTGGTGTGCGTTTATTTTAAAAAGCCTTCCACTTTGTGGAAGGTTGCCCGCCCGACTCGTCGCTCGAGGCTGGGAAGTGGTTTTATAAAAAACCGAGCTCAAGTTTTGCTTCCTCGCTCATCATTTGCATAGTCCAGGAAGGCTCAAAAACCAGATCGAGATAAACATCTTTAACGCCTTTAACTGATGTAACTTTTGTTTTCACTTCTGCAGGCAAGCTTTCGGCAACCGGGCAGTTTGGTGAAGTTAAAGTCATTTTTACGTAAGTGTTTGCTTCGTCATCAATTTTAATTTCGTAGATCAAGCCAAGTTCCCAAATATCAACGGGAATTTCCGGATCGTAGCAAGTTTTTAGTTTCCGAATTATTTCTTGTTCTAATTTTCCTTTGTCAATCATGCGAACATCTTTTTTACTTTGTGAATGCCAAGCACAAGTTTATCTATCTCTTCTTTAGTGTTGTAGAAAGCAAATGAAGCGCGCGCTGTAGCTGGCAAATTAAATCTCTGCATTATAGGCTGAGTGCAGTGGTGCCCCGTGCGAATTGCAATTCCATCTGTGTCTATAATTGTTCCAATATCATAAGGATGAATTCCATCAATCACAAAAGAAATTACACTTGCTTTATGTTTTGCTGTGCCAATTATTCTCAATCCATCAATTTGCGAAAGTCTCTCTGTGCCATAAACAAGAAGTTCATTTTCATATTCGGCTAATTCTTTTCTATCAAACTGCATCAGATAATCTATTGCAGCGCCAAGTGCAATTCCACCAGCAATGTTTGGAGTTCCAGCTTCAAATTTTCTGGGAATATCATCAAAAGTAGTTTTCTCAAAAGTAACAGAGCGAATCATATCTCCGCCGCCTTGATATGGAGGCATCAATTCCAAGAATTCTGTTTTTCCGTACAAAACACCAATACCAGTTGGGCCAAAAACTTTATGTCCGCTGAATGCATAAAAATCTGCATCGAGTTCCTGGACATCAACTTTCAAATGAGGAACTGCCTGCGCACCATCAAGCAATACAGGGATCTTTTTTGAGTGAGCAATTTCTATAATTTTTTTAACTGGATTAATTGTACCAAGTGCATTCGAAATATGCACTACAGAAACCAGCTTAGTTTTTTCAGTAATCATCTTTTCATATTCATCTACATCAAGTTCGCCCGCATCATTAATCGGAATAACTTTGAGTTTGATTTTCTTACGGTCGCTCATCAACTGCCAAGGAACAATATTTGCGTGATGCTCCATATAAGAAACAATTACTTCATCACCTTCATTGAAGTGTTTTGCTCTGCATAGCGATGAGGCAACAAGATTAATTGCTTCTGTAGCTCCGCGCACAAAAACTATTTCGGAAACACTTAGTGCATTAATTAATTCTTTTACTTTCAAACGTGCGCTTTCGTACTGTTCGGTTGCAAGCTCGCTCAAGAAATACAATCCGCGGTGAATGTTCGCATTATCGTAAGTGTAATACTTAGTCAGAGCATCAATAACTGCTTGAGGTTTCTGCGATGTGGCGGCATTATCCAAATAAACCAACGGCTTGCCATTAACAAACCTTGATAAAATTGGAAAGTCTTTTCTTACTTCATCAACATCAAATTTTCTTTTTACTTCTTGAATAGTAGTTATCACAATACACCTATTAATGGAACACGGATTTAACAGATTCAACTGATGAGAACTGATTTATGAGTTTCACATCCCCGCCTCGAACGACACAGTCGGGCGGGTGTTCAATCAGTTTAATCTGCGTTCTATTCTACTCGTTGTTTACTTCAATTTTATGCAAGTGCTCAAAAATCATGTGATTAATCTGCTCTTTCAGCGGCTCAATTTTTATTGTTTCGATTACATCGTTTGCAAAAGCACGAATAAGCATACTCTTTGCTAACTCTTGCGGAACTCCGCGAGAACGAATGTAAAACTCGCTTACTTCATCTAAATGACCTACTGTTGCACCGTGCGAACATTTCACATCATCAGCAAAAATTTCTAACTGAGGTTTTGTATCAATTGTTGCGCTCTTTGAAAGCAATATTGTTTTGTTTTGCTGATAAGCGTTTGTTTTTTGCGCGTCTTGTCTAACAATAATCTTTCCATTAAAAACACCGCGCGCGTTTTCATCCAAAATTCCTTTATAAAGCTCATTGCTCATACAGTTTGGTTTTGCGTGATCAACAAAAGTGTGGTTATCAACATGCTGCTTGCCGTTAATCATGTACAAACCATAATAATGTGTTTCGATGTTTTCACCATTGTGAACAGCATTTATATCGTTGCGCACAATAGCTCCGCCAAAAGCAATATTGTAATGATTAAAGACACTGTTCTTACCCTGCTTTGCCTGCACTTTTTCTATGTGGTAAGCTTCATCAAGTTCGTTCTGTATTTTATAAACGCTTACTACAGCGTATTCATCAACAAATACTTCTGTTACATTGTTACTCAGATAAGACTTATCGGAAACGCCTCTGTAATTAGCAATAACGCTTACTTGTGAATTCTTTCCGGCGACAATTAAATTTCTTGGTGAAGAAAGCACTTCCTCGTTTGCCGATGAATTCAAATACAAAACTTGAATCGGCTTTTCTACAATTTTCCCATCCGGAACTATAGCAACTAATCCATCTACGGAGTATGCTGCGTTAAGTGAATTGAATGAGTTTTCGATTTTAGAAAGTTTGCCAAAATATTTTTCAATCGAACCCGGATTTTCTTTTGACAGATTTCTCAGATTTCCAACAACCACACCTTTCGGCAGCTCGTTTATCAAACTTAATTCTTCGCTGAATAATCCGTTGATGAATACGAGTAAATGGCAATCAACATCTTTGAATAAATATTTGCCGACTTCTTCTTTACTGAAACTTACTTGAACCGCATTCACAGCCGGAATAAAACTTTGTCTTACAATTGGTGAAACGTCCGTGTACTTCCATTCTTCGTTTTTTTGAGTCGGAAAGTTTGAAGTCTCAAATTGTTTTAATGCTTCTTTGCGAAGTTGATGTATAAACAACTTCGATTCTCCGTTCAATTTGCTTTCAAATTTTTTGAAACTGTCTATATAGAAATCTTTGCTGTTCATCTTTTCTCCAATCACACAACTTCTGCTTGCTCGGCAACAAGCCAATCATAGCCACGCTCTTCAAGTTCAAGCGCAAGTTCTTTTGTGCCGGACTTAATAATTCTTCCCTTGTATAAAACATGCACATAATCCGGAACAATGTAATTAAGCAGACGCTGATAGTGTGTTACAACAAGAAAAGCAGTGTTTGGATTTTTATAAATATTTACACCGTTAGAAACAATTTTGAGCGCGTCAATATCAAGACCGGAATCAGTTTCATCAAGTAAAACAAATTTTGGCTGAAGCATAAGCATTTGTAAAATTTCGTTTCGTTTTTTTTCGCCGCCTGAAAAACCAACATTTACGTAGCGGCTTATCATAGATTCATCCATTCCAAGTGCTTTTGCTTTTTCTTTAAGCATATCCAAAAATTGTTTTGGCGTTAGCTCTTCAAGTCCTTTGTACTTTCTCACTTCGTTCAAAGCTGTTTTTAGAAAAGTTGCATTACTTACACCCGGAATTTCAATTGGATATTGAAACGCTAAAAACATTCCTTCGCGAGCGCGTGTTTCTGGATTCATTTCTAACAAATCTTTATCAACAAAAGAAACTTCGCCGTTAGTTACTTCGTAGCTTTTATTTCCGGTTAGTACGTTAGCAAGCGTACTTTTGCCTGAACCATTTGGTCCCATAATTGCGTGGATTTCTCCAGCCTTAATTTCAAGATTAATTCCATTTAAGATTTCTTTTCCATCTACAGTAGCTTGTAGATTTTTAATCGATAACATTTTTATTCCTTTGTTTTAATTCTACGTTCTTCACTCTTCACTATCCTACAGATCCTTCAAGTGAAATCGCTAAAAGTTTTTGCGCTTCTACTGCAAACTCCATAGGTAAATTGTTGAATACTTCTTTACAGAATCCGTTTACAATCATATTAACTGCATCTTCGCTTGAGATTCCACGCTGGTTTAAATAAAATATTTGGTCTTCACCGACTTTTGAAGTAGTTGCTTCATGCTCAACTTTGGCTGTGTTGTTTTCAACTTCTATGTAGGGAAAAGTATGCGCTCCGCATTTATCGCTCATTAACATCGAGTCGCACTGTGTATAATTTCTCGCTCCCTCAGCATTTTTACCAATTTTAACTAACCCACGGTAAGAGTTGTTGCTCTTTCCAGCAGAAATACCTTTTGAAACAATTGTACTGCGAGTATTTTTTCCGATGTGAATCATTTTTGTTCCGGTATCTGCTTGCTGCATATTATTTGTTACTGCAACAGAATAAAACTCACCAACAGAATTTTCTCCTTGAAGAATACAGCTTGGGTATTTCCAAGTTATTGCAGAACCGGTTTCAACTTGTGTCCAGCTTATTTTTGAATTCTTACCCTTGCAAGCGCCTCGTTTAGTAACGAAGTTATAAATTCCTCCTTTACCTTCTTTATCACCCGGATACCAATTTTGCACAGTAGAATATTTTATTTCTGCGTTATCTAAAACAACCAATTCAACAACAGCTGCGTGCAATTGATTTGTATCTCTAATTGGTGCAGTACAGCCCTCAAGATAACTTACGTAAGCATTGTCTTCAGCTATTATCAAAGTGCGTTCAAACTGTCCGGTTTCTTGCGAGTTAATTCTAAAGTAAGTCGAAAGTTCCATCGGACAGCGAACACCTTTTGGTATGAAGACAAATGAGCCGTCGCTAAACACTGCTGAGTTAAGCGCAGCATAATAATTATCAGTATAAGGAACAACCGAGCCAAGATATTTTTTTATTAGCTCAGGATGATCTTTTACAGCTTCCGATACTGAGCAAAAGATTACCCCCTTTTCTTTCAGCGTTTCTCTGAAGGTAGTTGCAACGGAAACTGAATCGAAGACAGCATCAACAGCAACGCCGGAAAGAATTTTTTGCTCTTCCAACGGAATGCCAAGTTTCTCAAAAGTTCTTAATAATTCCGGATCAACTTCTTCGAGCGAGTTTAACTGTGGTTTCTGTTTAGGTGCGGAGTAATAACTAATATCTTGAAAATCTATTTGCGGATAATGCACGTTGTGCCATTTCGGTTCTTCCATTTTCTGCCAATAACGAAATGCTTTCAAGCGCCACTCGGTCATCCATTGCGGTTCACCCTTTTTACCGGAAATCATTCTTACAACATCTTCGTTTAAGCCTTTTGCAGCGGTTTCAGATTCAATTTCAGTTACAAATCCCCATTTATACTCCGAAGAAGTAACCTCATCAATCACTTTCATATCATCAGAAAGCTCTTCGGCTTGGTTCTCTTTTATTTCGTTCATTACAAGTCCTTTACGATTCGAGTTTCAAACCTATTTTATCTGGAAAATAAAGTCAAGATTAAAATTATAACCAAATTTTTAATGATTTGGTTCACTTAGATATTAAAAACATTTTGGAATTATGGACATCTCTAAAAATTAGTATTTCAAAAATTTTAATTCTGCAAAGCCGGACAAAGAAAAAGCCCAGCATGGCGGGGCAAAGGATATTGATATTTTTAGAGGTGCCTTTAACTCATTGAGATCCTCTTGTACTGCATTCCCAAAGTCAATTCAAAATTACTAAGCAATGGGTCTCTTTCATTAATCTCCACTAAGTTCTAATGTCGTCATCACTTCGTTTTAGAAATTAAAGTATTAAAAAAACTGTAAAACCATCAATGAGCCTACTCTAAAAAGCCATGATCATTATTAAAAAACGTTGTTTTCGACTTACCCGCCCAACCCTCGATAAAACGGCGGGCGGACAAGCCCGCCTGCCTCATCAGTCTAATCCTGGCGGGTAGGAAATCGTAACCAGAAATTGTCAAAATGATCTTTCCTACCAGCCATGTTTGATCTAAAGAGGCATGCGGGTTAGATTCGGCTCATCAATAACTTAGCAGAACATTTCTTTTTCTACCAAATCGCAAATAATGTGGGCAACCGTAATGTGTGTTTCTTGAATTCTCGCTGTGCAATTTGAAGGAATAATGATTGGAAGATCAACACAACCTTTTAGCTTGCCACCTGTACCGCCTAAAAATCCAATTACAAAAATCTTCTTAGCCTTTGCTTGCTCAACAGCGCGTATAATATTTTGAGAATTTCCACTTGTAGAAAGCGCAAATAGAACATCGCCTTCGTTTCCTAATCCCTCTAAAATTCTTGAGTAAGTAAATTCCCAGCCAAGATCATTGCCGCCGGCGGAGAGATTAGAAGTATCAGTAGTTAACGCAATTGCCGGAAGTGATGGTCTGTTTACTTGCGCTGTTAAACGAATTACAAACTCGGCCGCGATGTGCTGGCAATCGGCAGCGCTGCCGCCGTTTCCGCAAAGTAGAAGTTTTTTTCCGTTCTTAAACGCATCAACTATAGTCCGAACAGCAACTAAAATTTCTCCTTTGCACGCATTTATAGTTTTAAGTTTTACATCGGCGCTTTCCTGTAGCGTTTCGGTTATTATTTTTTCTTTATCTAACATTATTGCCTCGATTAATAGGCGCAAAATAAAAAAGATTCGGGTAATACAGTTTCTTTGCAGCTAGAAAAAATGATTGTCCGAGTGCATTTCATTCATTAAGTTTGTGCAATCTTTCTAAAAAAAACTATGCAAAAAATTACAGTTTACGAAAAACCCACTTGCTCTACATGCCGTAATGTTTCTAAAATTCTAATGGAAAAAGGAATTGATTTTGAAAAAGTTAATTATTACATAGAACCATTTTCTAAAACCAAATTAAAAGCACTGCTAAATAAAATGGGGATGAAACCAAGCGAGCTTTTGAGAAAAAATGAGGATGCCTTTAAAAATCTGAAAGCAAAAATTAACAGAATGAGTGATGAAGATATTCTCAGTCTGATGATTGTGGATCCAGATTTAGTTCAACGTCCAATTGTAGAAGTTGGCGATAGAGCAATTCTAGCGCGTCCAGCAGAAGAAATCAACAAATTATTTTAGTAACACTGATTCAACAACTAAACGGATATAGAGATGGCAAAACAAATATTTTTTTGGACTCTGGCGTTTTTGATTACAGCAGGTTCAGCTATTTATCAAAGGATGACAGGCCCAACATACCCCAGAAGCGGTACAGTTACTTTATCCGGTAAATCCATTAACTACAATCTGGAAAGAAGTCATAGTTCCTCATCAAATTATTTGGTAGAAATTGAAACTAACGATCCGGAAACTATTGGTGAACTATACTGGAGACCGTTCAAAAGTACAGGTGAATTTAATTTTGTTAAGATGACCGGAGATAAAATTTTGAAAGCAGAACTTCCGGCAAGAGAAAAATTACAAAAGTGGCAATATTATATTCGGCTGCAAAAAGGTGAAGAGGAAATAAATATTCCTGGAGATAAGGGAATAATTATTCGTTTTAAAGACGATGTACCAGCATGGGCTTTATTTCTTCATGTTATTTTTATGTTTGGAGCTATGATGCTTTCAACTAGAACTGCTCTTGAAGTCTTTAGCAAAACAGCAAATCTATACAAACTTACAATTTGGACTTTGGTTTTTCTTTTCATAGGCGGCTTTCCGCTTGGCTTTGCAATGAATGGTTATGCGTTCGGAGAAATGTGGGGCGGCTTTCCATTTGGAAACGATATAACTGATAACAAAACTTTGATTGCGTTTATTGGCTGGCTTATAGCATTTTATATGGTAAAAAAGAATCTGATGCCTAGACTTTTTGTTGCTCTCGCAGCAATTTTAATGATGATTGTTTATATAATCCCGCATAGTGTTTGACGAAGAATAAGAACAAGAGCATGAATAAGAGTATGAAGGAGTGAATGTTGAATCAAGTTTTTTTGATCACGAAAAGGTAAAAGTTTACCATAAATCTCTTGAGTATGTTGAATGGATATTCACTCTTCTTGAACAGATTAAAATTAGAAATAATATTGCAGTCCAATTGTGGAGGGCTTCATAATTTATTTTGCAAAATATAGCAGAAGGAAATGGTAAATACTCTGGCAAAGACAAATGCCGTTATTTTGATATTGCAGAGGCTCGAGTTTGGAATGCGCAGTTTGTCTAGATGTAATGTTCAAGAAAAAAGTTATAACCGATGAAACAAGAGTTGCTTGTAAAATACAATTAAAAGAGATAGTTGTCATGCTTATTGGTCTCATAAAAGATAACTCGGATAGAGTAAGCGAACCAGATACTGAATAAACACATAATTTTCTTGATCTCAATCATAATCTTGATCTTCTTTCCACTTTCAATCAAGAGTAAGTTCAAGATCAAGAGCAAGCTAAAAAGTAAATAAAAGGAGATAAAACTAATGTCTTCACACGAGACACCAATAACAAGCGGATTACCATCTAACGCTTATACAGAATTAAAACCAGGCGAAAAATACGTGCCGGTTATGTCGCCTGGTAAAATTTATCCGGAAGTTACAGCCTACTCAGTTTTAACTGGAATTGTAATGGCTGTTGTTTTTTCCGCAGCTGCAGCTTACTTAGGATTAAAAGTAGGCCAGGTTTTTGAAGCCGCAATTCCAATTGCAATTTTAGCTGTGGGCTTAACAAACCTTCTAAAGAAAAAAAATGGAATGGGACAAAATATAATTATCCAGTCCATTGGTTCTTCATCCGGCGCTGTAGTTGCAGGCGCAATCTTTACTTTGCCAGGTATTTATATTTTGAATCTCGAAGCTACTTTTTTTCAAATGTTTTTTGCCTCACTTTTAGGTGGCTTTTTAGGAATCCTCTTTTTAATTCCGTTCAGAAAATATTTTGTAAGCGAAATGCACGGTAAGCTTCCATTTCCAGAAGGAACTGCAACCACAGAGGTTTTAGTAGCTGGAGAAAAAGGTGGAAATTCTGCAGTAATATTAGCTGTTAGCGGATTAATTGGCGGAATTTATGATTTCTTAGTTGCAACATTTGGAACTTGGGCAGAAATTTTTACTTCACGCGTAGTTGGCGTTGGAGAGATTTTAGCAGACAAATTCAAATTAGTATTTAGATTGAACACCAGCGCTGCAGTTGTTGGTTTGGGTTATGTAATTGGTCTCAAGTATTCTGTTATTATTGTTGCAGGCTCATTTCTTTCTTACTTCGTACTCGTACCGCTTATAGCTTATTTTGGAGATGGACTTACAGTAGCAATTGGTTCTAATGTAACTACATTAATTAAAGACATGTCGCCAGAATTAATTTTCAGAAATTACGTTAGGAATATTGGTATAGGTGCAATTGCAATGGCTGGGTTTATAGGTATTGTTCGCTCTTCCAGTGTTATTAAATCGGCAGTATCGCTTGCGTTTAACGAAATTGCAGGGAAAAAAGAATCTTCTGGTAATGAAGAACTACGCACGCAAAAAGATTTATCAATGAAAATTATTGTGATGGGCATTGCAGCTACAGCAATTGTTTTATTTGCGTTCTTCTTGTTTGGTGTTGTTGATAATATTGTACACGCTCTTGTTGGTTTATTAATAGTAATGATAATGTCTTTCTTGTTTACTACAGTTGCCGCAAACGCTATTGCAATTACAGGAAACAACCCTGTTAGCGGAATGACTTTGATGACTTTAGTACTTTCATCAATAATTCTAGTATCTGTTGGACTGTCTGGCCCAACCGGAATGGTTTCCGCATTAATCATAGGTGGAGTTGTTTGTACAGCTTTATCAGTTGCTGGGTCTTTTGTAACAGATTTAAAAATTGGATACTGGCTCGGTGCTACTCCTCAGAAACAAGAAAAATGGAAATTTGTTGGAGCTATAGTTTCTGCGGCAACAGTTGTATGGATAATTTCGCTTCTGAATAACATTTATGGATTTAGCGGAGATGACGCATTGCCTGCACCACAAGCAAACGCTATGGCGGCTATAATTCAGCCGCTTATGTCTAATCAACCTGCACCTTGGATGCTTTATATTGCAGGCGCATGCATTTCATTAATTTTAGCTATGATTAAAGTTCCTGTTCTTGCATTTGCTTTAGGCATGTATCTACCGCAAGAAATTAACACTCCACTATTAATCGGCGGATTAATTTCGCATTTCGTTTCTACACGCAGCAAAGATGAAGCGTTGAATAATGCGCGTAGAGAAAGAGGTACTTTAATTGCTTCTGGATTTATTGCAGGCGGCGCTTTAATGGGTGTCGTTAGTGTAATTATTCGTTCTACTGGCGCTAATTATATTATGGAAGATTGGTCAGCATCTCACGCAGCAGAGGTTTTATCCTTTATTATGTTCTGCTTGCTTTGTGCTTACACAATTTGGGATTCAATGAGAGCAAAGAAATAAATTCTATAGTTTTTTTGTAGGCGCAATTTTTATGTTGTGGTTAAAATAAATCCGCAGCAGAATCTTGCGCCTATAATATTGCTCTACACAAATTGGTTGCATCTCGAGAATAAAGTTCATCAAAGCACTTTTCGCTACAAAAATCTTAAACCCAAAAAATTCATTAGAAGCTGAATTTTTTGCCGAACCCCGACAAGCATGGTAAGATTTTAATTGGCTTTATGGCAAATTTTCCTAATGGAAAATTTGGGTTAAAGTTTTCTCTTCCATCACTCTTTTTATAAAAAGTTATTTCATAATTTTTCGTCCACTATATTTAATTTTGTGGAGTGCGCAATGAAAAAAATATTTACTCTTTGTACAATTTTATTGGTGATTGCAATGGCAGCTAAAATTACTACAGCTCAAACTAAAGAGCGAAAGGATGTTGCAGATAAATATAAATGGGATAATTCTATTATCTATAAAAATGTTGATGAGTGGAATAAAGACAAAGAAACAATTCTTGCTCAAATAGAAACTCTAAGTTCGTTTCAAGGAAAGATGGGAAAGAATGCAGAATTGTTTTATACAACACTTCGCATTTATTTCGATATCTACAAACTTTTTTATAAACTTTCTGATTATGCCTTCCGTGTTGCAGATGAAGATTTACGCATTAATGCTAATCAATCTTTGAATCAAATCTCTACAACAATAGGCACTAAACTTGGTGAAGCAGCGTCTTTTATTAATCCAGAAATTCTGAGCATTGACGCAGAGAAGATCAGAAAATTCTTTGATGAGAAAAAAGAATTAAGTGAATTTAAATTCTATATAAATGACATTTTACGTTTGCGCCCTCATACACTAACAGCTCGCGAAGAAGAAATACTTGCAAGTGCAGGTCTAATAACATCTACACCAACTGAAGTACACAGCATTTTTGATAATGCCGAACGACCAAATGCAACGGTAAAATTATCAAGCGGAGTAAAGATTGAGTTAAATGCGGCAAACTATAACAAATATAGAACAGCTAAAAATCGCAAAGACCGTGAACTTGTAATGAAAGCAATGTTTGAAAATTATAAAAAGTTTCAGAACACAATGGGTGCTAATCTCGCTGGTAAATTGCGCGCAGATCACTTCTATGCAAAAAACAGAAAGTATGAAACTGTGTTAAAAAGTTCACTCAACACAAATAACATTCCTGTTTCAGTTTACGAAAATCTGATAAATCAAATTAATAAGAACTTGCCAACTCTTCACCGTTTCTTAAAATTAAAAGCTAAAATGTTAGGCGTTGATAAGCTTTACTACTATGATTTATATACTCCGCTTGTTAAATCAGTTGAGTTTAAGTACAGTGTAGAAGAAGGACAAAAATTACTTCTCGATGCCCTCAAACCTTTGGGCGAAGAGTACGTTTCTACAGTAAAAAAATCTTTCGATGAAAAATGGATTGATTACATTCCAACAACAGGAAAACGAAGCGGCGCTTATTCATCAGGTGCACAGTATGATTTGCATCCTTACATCTTGATGAACTGGACGGATGATTATGAATCAGTTTCTACACTTGCGCATGAACTTGGACACACAATGCACAGTTATTACTCTAACAAAAACCAACACTTTGTTGATGCCCAATATGCAACTTTCGTTGCAGAGATTGCCTCTACCTTAAACGAGAACTTGCTTAACAATTACATGTTAAATAAAGTTAAGAAGGATGAAGAAAAACTTTATCTACTGGGATCGTATCTCGATTTGCTTAGAACAACAATTTTCCGCCAAACTTCTTTTGCAGAATTTGAGTTGGAAATACATAAGCGCATAGAAAACAGCGAACCGCTTACAGGCGAAGATATGAGCAAAATTTATTACGGGATTGTAAAAAAGTACTACGGCCATGATAATGCTGCTTGCGTAGTAGGTGATTACATTGCTTACGAATGGGCTTACATTCCGCATTACGTAAACTACACATATTATGTTTATCAGTATTCAACTTCTCTCATTTACGCAACTGCTTTTGCAGAAAAGATTATAAATGAAGGACAACCGGCAGTAGATAAATTTTATAATATACTTAAAGGCGGTAGTTCTGCTTATCCAATTGACTTAATTAAGAAAGCCGGGTTAGATCCTTTATCATCAGAAGCATTTGATCTTACAATGGCAAAAATGAATAAAGTAATGGATCAGATAGAAGATATATTAAAGAAGAAGAAAAAATAATTTTGTAAAAGCCTTGAAGAATTTTGATTGATCTTCAAGGCTTTCTTAAAGGCTTACTCAAACCATTCTACATTACCAAAAACGGTTGAAACAGTTATAAGAACTAGTTTTACGTTTAATTACTCTAGGGATTAATCCGTAGGTTAGCAAGAAAAAATTGAAAGTATTAACCGTTTATAATTGCAAGCGATCAACTTGAGTTTTTAAAACAAACCGCTATTGTCTCTAAGAATGCGAAAGTCCCCAAATACTTTTCTTATAGTTCTGCAGCTCGCTCGTTTAGCGAGCATTTTTTAGTTTCATAAACGCAAAAAAATACGAGTGAAAATCCTTGCTTTGGCAGGCGGGGCAGCGAGGTTTCTGAAAACAAATTTTATTTATTCGCCTCAAGAGGCGGGGAATTTGACCCTCGTCCGCCTCTGGCGGATTACATTTTCTTCTCTTCAAAAAACTTATCGGGAATCCCCTTATTAATTATGTAGTTAGTATAAGTCATAACTACTGTCCCTTTTATCCTGGTTGGTCTTCTTGTCTGCTCATTATCTTTTTTAGAACTCATCGGATTGACGGGCAAATTTGCTTCGCCAAGGTTAAATGTTAATTTTAAAACTGTTGGCAGCGGCATAGAATCTTGCGTATAGCTAAACTCTGTTTTAACAGTTCCGCTTCTTTTTGTTGCTGTCTCTACTTTACTTATAACAGAATTATCTGTGTCAATCCAAAGTGTAGAGATAATAAAACTGGAAGTATCGTTATTAGGAACTAACTTAACAACATCTAACGATTTACCTTCTGCCTTTTCAGATCGAACATACACGGCAGTGTAATCTCCTTTAAGAAGCTGCATGGGAGAAAAATTTGTGCTCTGCTTAGGTAGCATTGCAAAGCCATCTGAATCTAATTTGAACTTATCCGGCTGCTTAAAATATACTTTAGCCTTTGTTGGCGGTGCTTTTATAAACTCCATGTCTAACTTAACATCAACATCCGCTTGATAGTCTTTTACTTTTTCAAATTTTGTTTTTAGTGCATCTAACAATTTATTTGGGTCTTTTGTTTGAGCGGCAAGAGTAATAGAAACAAGAATAGATAAAACAAAAAAATTTTTCATTAGTTCACCTCATTTAACTCAAAATGTCTTTTCTAATAAACGAAAATGCAGTTAAAGCATACAGCGCAATAATGTGTCCAATTAAAACTGAAGCTGATTTAGAAAGCTCTGTATAATCTACGGGATCTGCAAAAAATTCATCCCATTGTATTAAATGGCTTGTAAAGAAATAAGGACGCAAGCTCTGCAAAAATTCAATTGGTATTGTGGATAAAATTAGGAAAACAATAATAACCGCCATTGTTGTTACAATTGGTCCGATGGCGTTGCTTACAAGCGAAGAAAAGAAAATAGAAAGCGACATAACAGTCATCATGCTCAAAGTTGCGAATGCATAAGCTGAAATCATTCGCCACAGTACATCTTCTGGAGCATAAATAAATATTTTACTCTTAACAACAATTAATTCACCAGAGCCAAAAAAGATTAAACTTACACCGAGACTGATTACTAACAGAAAAAGTATAAACAGAAAAGTGTAGAAAAATCCGGCTAAATATTTTGAAGTAACGAGAGAAAATCTTGAAACAGGGCGAGTTAGAATCATTCTATAAGTTCCGGCTGTAGCTTCGCCGGCAAATAAATCTCCGCCAACAAGAACTATTAAGAACGGAATGTGTATGAACATTGCGTTGAGAATGATATAGGCAACCGAATAACCATTGAAGAAATTTCCTTGCAAAACAAATTGATCGCTCATACTTCTTGTTACACCACGTACAAAATCATCTTGCGTAAAGTACAAAGCAAGCTGCACAATTAAAGTCATTGCGAACAAAGCCATAAACCCAATGTAAGTTCTCCACTTCCTAAAAATTTTTTGGAGTTCTATATAAACCAGTGTCATCATTTTTGAGCTCCTTCGGTAATTTTCAAGAAGAAATCTTCGAGCGATCGAACTGGAACTACCGAGCCAACCATAAAACCTTTATCGTTTAAAAATCTATTCAGCTCGGCAACATCGCTTTTAAACATTTCAAACTGCATTTCGTTTTTAACGTTAGCTTTGTATAATTCCGCCCATCTTGAGTTTTGAATTTCGCTTACCGCATCTTCAATTCTATTAACTTCAATAGAGACAGACATTGTATCGGTGTTTAGCAATTCATCAACAGTTCCTTCAACTTGTGTTGTACCTTTGTTGATGATTACCATACGCGATGCAATAATTTCTACTTCGCGAAGAATGTGAGAGCTTAGAAAAATTGTTTTATTCTTTGTCTTGCTTAGATAAAGAATAAGATCGCGTATTTCTTTCATACCTTGCGGGTCAAGTCCGGTTGTAGGCTCATCAAGAATTATTAATTCCGGATCATGCAGCAACGCCTGCGCAATGCCGAGCCGCTGTTTCATTCCGTGCGAAAATGTTTTTACTTTGCTCTTATAACGCTTATCTAAACCAACAAGCTCCAGCATTTCCATAATTTTCTTTTTAGAAATATCTGCGCCGGAAAGCTTTCCGAGAATTTCTAAATTTTTATATGCAGAGAGATACATGTAGAAATCCGGCTTCTCTACAATGGCTCCAACTTTGCGTAGAATTTCATTTCTGCATTTCTCAAGAGGCAAACCAAAGATTTTGATGTTACCATCATTTGGTTTTATCAAAGAAAGAAGCATTCTAATTGTAGTACTCTTTCCGGCTCCGTTAGGACCGAGAAAACCAAAAACATCTCCACGATAAACATTTAGATCAAGATTGCTAACTGCAGTAAGATTTTTAAAACGTTTCGTGAGTCCGCGAACTTCAATTATGTGTTCGGAATTCATGTTCCTCCGAATAATTTAGAAATAAGACGGATATGTTTGTGTTTAGTTTTAATATAGGGCACCTCTAAAAATTAGTATTTCAAAAAAGTTTACCGCGGAGTTCGCAGAGAAAAAGCAAAGACCGCAAAGGATATTGATATTTTTATAGGTGTACTATAGTCATATCCTGTAAATTAATTTTCGGCGAGTTTCTTTTTACCGAACTGATACTCTAACGGAATGTATCTTGCTAAAATGAATCCTGGAACAGCAGAAATAAAAATCCACATAAAGAAAAACTTATAGCCAATTGCTTGTTGAATAATTCCGCTTAACATTCCTGGGATCATCATACCGAGCGCCATGAAACCTGCTGCTAACGCATAGTGAGAGGTTCTGTATTCACCTTCAGAAATATTTATCATGTACATGAGATAAAAAGTAAGCCCGAAACCATAACCAAATGATTCAACGGCTACGCAAGCGTAAGTAATCCAAACTAATTCTGGTTGAGACCATGCAAGATAAACGTAAGTAAGATTAGGAATATTAATTGCGAAAAACATTGGCATGAGCAAACTCTTCAAACCTTTTTTATAAACGAAAAGACCGCCAAGAATTCCGCCAAGTATAATTGCAGTAACTGCTATTACTCCATTAGCTAAACCGGCTTCTGTAGTAGTTAAACCCAAGCCGCCATGTTCACGCGAATCGAGCATAAATAGAGAAGAAATTTTTAAGATCTGCGCTTCGCCAAAATTGAAAAAGAGCAAAAATAAAATGATGAGTATAATTTTCTTCTTTTCGAAAAATCTTGCATAGCTTCTAAAAAACTCTTTGCCCGGCGATGAAACTCTTCTGCTGCCCGCATAAATATCTTCATCTGGATCCGGCAATACTTTTCTGTGATAGAAGAACAAAAGAATAAACAACACAGCTAAAACAAAAAACGTAATTGACCAAACTAAAGGAAGACCTGCAGAACGAGCAGCAAAAACTGAAACTGCTTGTTTGGCTATAGTTGAATCTACCTGAAAAACAGTGAAAGCCGGTTTATTCCAGTTCTTATCTGTAAAGCGTAATTCTTTTCCTTCAATTACTTTTATACCTTCATTCCCTTCTAGAAAATCTACATTAACTAAATACTCGCTTCCTTCACTTGGTTTTTTAGAAAGAACAAATTTTACAATTCCCACATTACCGGTAAGGTTACTCAGGTTGGAAGTATCCGGCATTTCTAAGTACTCTTTTGTAAAACCATTCATTATATTAAAACTTTTTGCAAAGTTTTTGTAGAACCCAACATGCTCTTTTGTTTTTGGACGTGTACTAATTTCCACATAAGATGGTTTTGCAATCAGCCTAAGCGCTCCAGAAAGTTCTTTGGCTTTTGTAGAATCAACTCTAATTGTTTCTTCAAAAAATCTTTTGGGATTTGCTGCAACTTTTAACTCAACCGGAGAAACCGAAAGAGCAGTTTCAAGCTGTCCGGCAAATAACACAACTAAACCTTGTCCCGCAATTATTGCTATGCTAAAAAAAGCAGATCGAAATCCGATAAAAAATGATTTACTGCTTTCGGTTAACGCCAACAAGTAAAAACCATCTGCCGCAACTTGGTGAGTAGAAGAAACAAATGCGAGCAGCCAGAAAAATATTATAGAAAATTGAAAATACTCCGGTAAAGGAATAGTTAAACCAACGCCGGCTAAGCCCACTGCAAGTAAAGATTGTAGTACTAAAATCCAATATCGTTTTGTGCGTAAAACATCTACTAATGGCGCCCAAAAAGGTTTTAAAACCCAAGGCAAATAAAGCCAGCTTGTGTAAAGAGCAATATCGGCATTAGACATTCCCATTCTCTTATACATAATTACAGAAAGAAATACTACAATTGAATAGGCTAACCCTTCTGTAAAGTAAAGAGTAGGAACCCATCTCCAAGCACTTTTACTTTTCTTAGTTTGTTCAAAATTAGCGGAATGACTGCTCATAATTTATTTAGGGATTCGAGAACATATTTATTAAGAAAACGGTTTGTTATCAAATAAAGCCGCACGAAAATAGATAAATTGAAAGGAACTTAAAAGATTGCACAGGTGGTTGAAACATTACAAAAATAGATTTACATTGAAATCAGATATCAACCAATTTTAACAAACATTGAAAGGCGGCAAGATGAAAACCATTTCTATAAAAATGATTGCAATAACAGTTTTAATGTTATTGGGATTAAGCGCTTGCAGCAAGGATGACAGTAACCCAACAGAAAACAATTCCACATTTGTTGGCACTTGGAAATTGACAAAGCTTAGTGCGTTGATAGGCGGCACTCCAATGGAATTGACACCCGAATTAGCCGGAACGCAAATGACTATTGTGGCTAAAGCTGACAATACATTTTCGATGACTACAACCGACGGCGCCGGAACTAGAACAAGTACAGGCACGTGGAGTATTTCGGGTTCTCAACTTACACTTAAGTTTTCTGATGGCACAAGCGCTACTTATGAGTATTCTATTTCTGGCTCTCTTCTAAAGATTAAGAATTATCCTTATACTCATCCAACTTTTGGCAGTTTATCCATCACATTAGATTTTACAAAACAGTAGAATGCAAAAAGTCCGTTAATAGCAGCGGACTTTTTCTTTTATCATTTCCAAAGAGAGGCTTAGCAAGGTCTTGCTGCCATACTTTTTTATTATCTAGAATATTCTAAATAATAATTGATGGGTTGCTCTCAACTTTTCTTCATCTAAACCGATAATGATTTGGTATTGTTTGCTCAATTTAAGAGAGAGTTTTATGGCAATCGAATTCATCAATAATCTTTCGAACCCAATATTTGTTAAGCAAAACCAAAATCACTCTAATCGCTTCCAAGACGAAGTGAATAGAAAAGCTGGAGATGCTAAGATTAGCCAAGAGCAATTACTCAAAGCATCCGAAAAAATTAACAACGAGCCTAGCAACACTTCCTCGTACAGATTTCAAGAAATGATGCCTGTTACAAATACACTAAAAACAATTAGAGTTTTTAACGAGGTAAAAAAGCCAAACTCCGTTTCCTCCAGTTCTTTAGCCAAAACAAGAGAAGCATCTGAAACGGAGCATGAAGAGATATCTACTGAACCCAAAACCGAATTAATTGGTAAAGGATTTTATGTTGTTAGCGGAAATGCTTTTTCCCAAAAGGGAAAACTTCTACAACCAGCAAACGAGGATGTGATAAGAGAGCAGTTAAAGGAATTTTATATTTCGGAAACAAAAAGGAAAAGTGGAAACTTGGTGAATCTTACTTTTTAGGACACCTCTATAAATTAGTGTTTTAAAAATTTTAACGCGGGTTTTGCTAAGTTCGAAGCTCAAAACGCTAACCTTCTCTTCCGTTAAGGAAACGAATTCATTCAATACTTCAAAGAACTTCTTTTACTCACTATTAGCATACAAGCGCGCCAAGAAAATTGTAGTTTTTAGAAGTGCCCAATATTTACGTGGTTTTGAGTTTTTATCATGCTAAATGGTTCTGATCAGTTTTCTTGCTAAATTTGACCACATTAAAAGAATTTCAAATGTACACGGTTATGAGCTTTGAGGCTTTAATTGAAAACAAATGAACAACCGAATAATCCATTGCATGGAGTAACTCTGGCTGCAATTTTAGATTACTTAACAGAGCACTACACATGGGAAGATTTATTTTACAGAGTAAGAATAAATTGTTTTTTAGAAAATCCGAGCAAGCACTCCAGCCTAAAGTTTTTAAGAAAAACACTTTGGGCAAGAAAGAGGGTTGAAGAATTATATCTTTATACACTTGAGAATGAGAGAAGTAAAAGCACTTAATAATGTGGAGTTTTAACTTATAGGCATCTCTAAAAATTGTCATTCTAAATCCGCTTTAGCAGATGAAGAATTTCAGCTTTGTCTATTTGAAAGAAAACGAAGATTCTTCGTCGCTCCGCTCCTCAGAATGACAAACATTTTTGGTTTTTAGAGATCCCCTTATAGCAGTTCTAAAAATTGATTTTTATAAAAACTTAATCTAAGACATCTGCTTAAGCGGTGAAAATCAAAACTCGAATGATTTTGCTACTTTTAAAACTTTCGTTAATTCTTAGCGGACAAAAGATCGTTTCGTTTAAATGTTTTCTGTTCTTTTAAAATTTTAAAGCGGGCAACTAATTCTTGCAAGTTGTTTGTAAGTCTATTAAGGTCTTCTGCAGCAACTGCAATTTGTTGAACGCCTTGTGCGCTTTCGTGCGTAACAGTTGTAATACCTTCTATGTTCTTGCTGATTTGATCTGCGGTTAAGGATTGGTGTTCGCTTGACGCTGCAACTTTATTTACCATATCAACAACGTCATCAGCATAATGAATAATTTTCTTTAATGAATCGCCGGCTTTATCAGCCAGAGTTTTTCCTCTATCAACTTCTTGGGTCCCTGCTCTCATAGAAACAACAGCCTCTTCGGTATCTTTTTGGATCTGCTTAATCATAGCGGCAATTTCTTTAGTAGCTTTGCTTGTGCGCTCGGCTAATTTTCTTACTTCATCGGCAACAACAGCAAATCCTCTCCCTTGTTCGCCTGCACGAGCTGCTTCAATGGCTGCATTTAAGGCGAGCAAATTAGTTTGGTCTGCTATGTCGTTAATTACTTGAACTATCTCGCCAATTTGATCGCTACTTTTGCCAAGAGCCTGAACAGTAACAGCAGATTTGTTCACAACATCGGCAATTCTGTTCATCCCATTAATTGTCTGTTCAACATCTTTGCCACCTTCTTTAGCAATTTCTCCCGATTGTTTTGTTGCATTAGCAGCTTTTGCCGCAATAGAAGTAGTTTCAAAAATTGTTTTTGTCATTTCCTCTACAGAATGAGAAATTTCCCGGGATTGTGAGCTTTGTTCTTGAGTTCCAGCAGCCATTTGCTCTGCACTAGAAGATATTTCATTACTAGCACTGGCTGTTGCATGAACTGCTTCTGTAACAGATTGTAAAATCCGGTTCATATTATTTACAACTGTATTGAATCCCAAAAACAATTTACCGATTTCGTCATTTTTTCGTTCTGGAACTACTTGCACGGTTAAGTCTCCTTGAGAAAACTTGTTCATTTCAGAAAGAATATTATCTATACTTCTTGATAAATAGTTATGCTGATCTTCGATGGTTCTAAAAGATTGTTCTTGCAGTTCAATAGCTTTCTGAACGTTTCTCCCGCCCTTAATAAACATACCGTGCGAGCCGCTTGTTAACGGTTTGCGGAAAAATTTCTTTTCTGCTGCATACTCTATAGAAGTGCTTATTTCTTTCAAAAATGCTTCAAGTTGGTCTATCATCTCGTTAAATTTCCACTGTAAAATGCCAAAATCATCCATTCTTTTAATATTTGTAATGCGTTCAGTAAAGATTCCATGCGATGTCTTATCAATTACTCTGTTCATATTTGAAGAAAAATTATTTACATATTTTACAAAGTATGATCTGATAGGTATAATAATTAATAGTAACACAGCTATCGAAATTAAAATTAGGTAAATTGAAAATTTAGCCGTCTCGTAAAGTTGTGTTTTTATTGCGTCTAAAGATGCGTTTGCAGCGAGAATATCTTCAACTGCCATCAGCTTTATTATTATTAAAAAAGCAAAAAGAGATGAACTGGCTATTACAACAATAAAAGAAGTGCTTATTTTTTTGTCTAACGGCATTTTGTTAAATACTGAGAACAAATTCTTCATAACTCATTCCTTTTTCTTGTAGTAAGTTTTGCAAAATTTTTGTAGAAGACTCTATTTGGTTTCTTGCTTCATTTCTTTTTTCTTCTTCAAGCATAGCTTTATAAATCGGAATAACAGCATCCAAAGCTTTCTTAGATGGTTTTCTTCTCACAGAATAAAATCCTACAACTTCTTCTTTATCATTACGTACGGGTGTTACGTTAGCCAAAACCCAATATGCCGAACCATCTTTTGCCATATTTTTAACATATGCAAATATTTCTTTACCGCTTTGAACTGTATCCCACAGTAATTTAAATATTGCACGCGGCATATCTGGATGTCTGATGACATTATGAGGCTGCCCCAACAATTCTTGTTCGCTCATTTGTGCAAATTCCATAAAAATTCTGTTTGCATATTCTATTTTCCCCTTTAGATCAGTCTTTGAAACTATAAAATCATCATCCCGCATTTCTCTTGTTTTATTGTTAGGAGTTACTTTGTATTTCATAACAGTTCCTGTATTTTCTTAAACCCGTCTCTACGTAATATTATCGTTAAGTTTTACATGTAGTTTACAGTATTTCTTGAGGTTTACTGTAATACATGAAATATTGACAAAGGGAAGTTGAAGTTGGTTTATTATTGGGGCACAAAAAAGGATGTGCTGGGAATAAAGCACATCCTAATTACTACTATTAACTTGCTTTGTTATATTCTTCGATTACAGCTTTTTGTAAACCTTCAACAGCTTCTTTAGGAATGACAACCGAATCGTAATACTTACCATCTTTTCCTTTTTGATTAGGCGGCGCGATAAATAACCCATGCGTACCATTAATCAGCTTAAATCCTTTGATGACTATTCCTTCTGCTGTTTGAATATCAAAAAAGGCAGCTGTTTTGTTTGTACTGCTTGCTTGCAATGGATTGATTCTTACTACTTTCATAAAATCTCCCTTTTGATTTTAATTGTTTTCACGATTTTTAATTTTTTAAATAAAGCTCGATTCGTGAATTATAAGTAAGACTTTTTAGACTCCATCGAAATTTCGTATGGAAGCTCAAAAGTTTAGTTTTAATTTATTTATACACATAATCTAAGTCAAATTAATTTTTCTATTTTTATAAAACTATCAAAGACACAGTGGAGTGGAAAAAGTCTCGACTATTAGCACAAGAATTAGTTGTTTACTATACAAAAAATCGCTATGGTTATAAAGTGGTCAAAGGCAGCGTACTTGATCAACAGAATATTCCTCATCAGCATTGGCGGTCCGATATCAAGCAGGTAAACTTACGTGTAATCTTCTTGTTCCTTACTGCTAATATTGACTGTTACTCTCGTTAAATTATTACACACTGCGATTACGCAGTTCTTTGTTTTATTTAACACAAGTGTCTTTTTTGAACTGCCAAATTGCAGACAATTTCAACTAAGAACTACAAAATTTCTGTTGGTTAAAAATTCTAGATATGAGGTGAGAAATGACTCCTAATTTTTTACATTACTTAATTAAGGGCGTTTATAAAAATTAGTATTTCAAAAATTTTAATCGCGCAAAGCGGGGCAAAGGATATTGATATTTTTAGAGACGCCTTTAACTCAAAATTCCTATTTAAGCAGACAAAACACTCTTCTAATTTTTTTCAACAATTTTGAAAACCCACATTCATTACAGTGAAGCTCTGTTTGTTCCTTTTCACTTAACGCTTGTCGCAGCCTCTAAGTACTCAATACTAAATACTTAGTCATGCTTACTTATCTAGAACCAGCGTAATTACTTGTTATATCATCAATTCTGCAAACCAATCTAAACTGGCAGAAGCGACAGACTTTATTCTCTCTATCTTCCAAAATAGAAAGGTTAAACTTGCCTTGCAAAATTCGTTCCACATAATTCTTAATATAGCTCAAGGAGTTTTGTATAAGCTCATCAACAGAATTGAATTTGGCATCTTTAATTCTTCCTAAAGATACTTTCGTTTTGCCGAATTCCTCTTGGTTGTACTTTAAAGAATAAATAAACATTTCGTTAGGTGTAAATGTGCGGTTGAACTTTTTGCTAAGAAGTTTGGCTGAGGCATAAAGGTAAACAGGCAGTTGAAGCGAAACCCCGTTTTTAAAATCTTTATAAGTTGGTTTTGTTCCGCTCAGTTTGTAATCAACAATATTAAAAGAATTACCTTCTTCGTTTATTTCGATTCTATCAATTTTGCCGCGCAAGTTAATATCATCAACTGCAATTGCTTCTGTTGTTGTAAGCTCGCCATCAGATTCTTCGCTTCTTAATCTTCCAAAACCAACTTCAAAGAACTGCGGAACGAAATCTTTATCGGAGTTTCTCTCATTCTCAATAAAGCGGAAAAGCACGGATTCCTCTTCGCTGCCGCCAATGCCTAGAATTTTTTCCTTCTCATAAAAAGTGAGTGGAGATTTGAAAGCCGTGCTTTCAAGCTCTCTTTCAGCTATTTCGAAAATTAGTTCTTTTGCTTTCTCAAAGTCGGAATTACTACACTGCTGAAGGACAATTTTCTTTTTTCTCAGATCTGTGTAAAACTCAAATAGAATTGAGTGAAGCAGTCTTCCCATTTCTATCGCTTCGATGTCTTCGGTCGGTTCTTCAATTGGTTCTATTCCCAGAACCCGCTCGGCAAAATATTTAAAAGGACATTTGGCATAGTTTTCAAGTTGCGAAATTGAATACTGTTTATAAGCTAATTTTTTCAGCTCGTTTTCAATTTCTTCAAGTTCGTTTTTTGTGATGGTCAGATCATCTTCGTTAAGAACATCGCCGGTAAAAGAAGAACCACCAAAAGGAGAAGTGTTACGCTTCTTTTCAACTTCCAGCGAATCTGACATCTTATTAACTGTGTACTCTTCTAAAGCAAAACGAAGTTCACTGGAAAGATTTTTTCCTACTTCAATCAAAAGCTCTTCTTGTGAGAAAATTGAATCTGTAAAAACATCGGAATTAATTTCTTCGATGTGAACAAGCGCTGTAAAATCTTTAAGGAAACTTGAGGTAACAGTTTCTTTGCTTTCATTGCTTTGATGATAACTCAAGAACAGTTTCTTTTTCCAACTGCACAACGCACGGTAAAATAAATAGCGTTCCTCTGTTTGATGAATAAATGCCTGCTTCTTATAAGAACCGGAGAAAAATATTTCGGGATTAAACCTAGTTGGCAAAATTCCGTCGCACAATCCGCCTATAAAAAGGTAATCGAACTGTAAGCCGCGTATTTCATCGAGAGAAGTAACTAGTACGCCGTAATCGGATTTTTCTTTTACGTTGAAGCGCGCCCAGCCGCAAGCCGTTCTTAATTGTTCTACAAAATAACTTAGAGGAAATTTCTTTTCAGCAGCAAATTCCTCTTCCATCAATTCAAAAATTTCGTTTGTAACATTAAGAAGTTGGGCTACAGCGCGAACATTCTTTTCTTTCTCAACGCCATAATTTAGTGCTGTAAATACCAATTTCGAATCAACTATAAATGAAGAAAGTTTTTTGCGGAATTCATTAACAGTCATTTTCACTTCAAACGGTTCCAGAAATAGAAACAGTTTCTGAATATCCTTCTTAGCGTTTTCCAGCTTAGTTTTACTTACGGATAAATCATCTTCATCGCCGATATGAGAAAGGTTTGCCAATGCAATGTTAATGTTGTTAATCCAGTTCTCTTTACCAGAAACTATTTTGTGTTCTGATGAAACACGGTAAAGATTAGCCGAATCAATTTCAGCTAATTCTATAAAGCCACTGTTTAGTGCGCGAAAAATATTTTTGAAGTAGTAATCATTCTCTACGGTTTCTAAAAAATTAATTAACGCTATAACAGGAGCGGAGTTTTGCAGCAGTGTCCTATCGGTTAAGTTAAATGGCAGTCCAAATTTTGCGAAAATATCTTTTACAATTGAAGAATAATCTTGAACCAAATTGAATGTTACGCAGATTTTGTGCGGTTCCGTTCTTCCTTCGAGCAGAATGGTTTTTATCTGCTTAGCAAGTAATTCAACTTCTCTTTCTTTGGTTGTTCCGTGTAAAACTACTGGCGGAATCGGAAGTTTTTTCTTTTGTTTTGGGGAGCGAACTTTAAATAATTTTTCTCGAATGAAGGAATGAAACTCATTCATATCAGGCGCACGCAAATCTTTTATTTCCGAAAATCCGAAGCGATTTAGAACCTCTACAGTTTTCTCAAGGTGAGCAAAAAGAAAATCGTTATCAGCGTTATAATCAAAAGCAATAAACAGTTTAGCTGCATTAGAAAGTTTGTAAATAATTTCTACTTCGGGATTAGAGAACTCACTAAAGCCATCTATAATAATGTAATCTGCAATTCCATATACTGTAGTGAATCTTGCAGCAAAATCTGTATTACTTGCAGTGTTTAACTCAGAATAAACGTCTCCATAATCAAAAGCGCGTAGATATAAACATTTTTCAAGGTACGCTTTGTAAACATCTGCAATATCTAGCGCCTTATTTCTTTCTGAGCCTGTTAGTTTATCAGACTCGGCAATTAACGTCTCGGGAGCAATTCCATGCCGTTTGTACTCTACAATTACATTTCTAATTTTGTCTAAAGTTCCTGCGGGAATTTCATCTCTATAGAGAGAAAGATAACGGAATTTTGTCTTAGCGCAAATCTGTCTAATAAAAACAGATGAAGCTGCTTCGCTTATTTGACGAAACGGTTTTACTTCGTTAAGCAGTTTAGATGAGATTGTGTTAAGTGTTTCAACTTTTATTTGATAAGCCGCTGAGTTTGGCATTAGCGAAATCAATTCTTTCTTGAGTGTTCTTGCTCTTCGGTTGGTCGGAACTAAGAAAAGAATTTCGCTAACTGAGCCGGTTGAAATTTTGGAGTTTACAATTTCATCAATATCAACAGATCTAATATTTTCTTTGGTTAGTATCATTAACTAAAAATAAGGTTTCTGTAAGAAGTACGAATTTGCTCTTCGTTTTCAATTCCAAGCAGCTTCTTTATAAAATTAAATCTCTTTGTTGCTTTGCTTTTTTCACCAATCAGCAAAGTTTCAAGCTCAAGAAATTTTCCAAGTCCTTTTACCTCATCAAGGTGAACGCGAGTGTTATCGTATATATAAAGTTTTCGTTTTTTTTCAACAATGGCTTCTATTTTAAAAATGCTTTCAAGATATTTTTCCGGATTCTTGCCTCTCAACTCAAGCAGCTCGTAATTGCTCCAGCGTTTTCCTTTTTCATCGCGTAGATATTTTATTAGTGTGTTCCTTTCCCCTTCTACTCTAAGCTTCAGCAATCCTTTGCTTGTTTTATAATAAACATCTTTCTGCTTTAATATCCCTTTGAATTCCGCTTTATTCTTTTTTAAAATTGCTTCAATTTGCTTATGAGAATTCAGCTTAATTTTGAGTTCTAAATTTAATGGCATACGTAAACTTTCCGCCGGTTTTAGCTGTTAAACAAGTGAGAAATTTATCCCGTTGATTTTTGACAAAGAATCAATATCTTTCAATTGAATCTTAGTAAAAGGAAATTAAAGATGAAAGTGTTAACTATTGCGGCGCTAATATTTTTTGCTGGTTTTGTTACCGCACAGCAAATCGGAGATTACGCGCCGGATAAACCGCCAATTGTTTTTCCATCTAACAGTTGGGGCGCAGATATTATGTTTGGCGAAGGCGGCTTTGGATTAGGAACGTTTTACAGACTCGCTTTATCAAAAAACATTAGCGGAGTGATTGATTTTTCAATTTCCGAAACAAAGGATGAAAGAGAAATTGAATATTACGACCCTTACTTTGGGACAACATTTACTCCGTACAAAGTAAACCGTTCTTTTTTAATGCCGGTTAACTTTGGCGCTCAGTACAGATTATTTGATGGAGTGCTCACTGAAAACTTACGCCCGTATATTATGGCTGGAGCCGGACCAACTTTTGTTGTAACAACTCCTTACGAAGAAGAATTTTTTAGTTCTTTCAAATATGCCAAAATACATTACGCAGCAGGTGGTTATATTGGTTTTGGCGCTTACTTTGGCGAAAGCACATCTAACTTGGTTGGTATTAACGTGCGCTATTTTTATACTCATTTATTTGGCGGCGGAATTGAAAATCTCGTCGGGGATTTCAGAAAGGACTTCGGTCAGTTTTTCATTTCACTTAACATAGGAATTATGTATTGAAAAACTCGGCTGCTGTATTCAGTGGGTTCAGTAATGGGATTTTTTCTTTCTTGACAGATTTGAAAAAGCACAACAATGTTGAGTGGTTTCATAAAAACAAAGAATGTTACCAAAATTTTGTTGTTGAACCTTCGAAAGCCTTTGTAACAGAAATGCAGCCTTTTTTGAATAGACTCAACCCCGCAATTAGAACTGAGCCAAAGTTTAATAAAACAATTATGCGTATCAATAAAGATATGCGCTTTGCTAAGGGCGAACCTTACAGAAATTACTGGCTTATTCATTTCGGCAGATTCAAATTAGACAGCGAGTTTTTTCTTTATTTCGAAGCCGGTTCTGCGGAAATGGGAATTTTTATAAATCGTTCGCAGGAAGGCAAACATTGTTTCCAACAGAATTTAGAAAAGTACAAAAAGGAAATACGCGAAGTTTGCGCTAAGTACAAAATAAATGGTAATTACTCTTTTTATTACTTTGCAAAAATGGAACCAACAAAACTTATTGCAAAGTTTGATGCCGAAAAACACTTTGATAAGTTTTACGAGTACGAAATGTTTTTATTGCAAAGTGTTAAGCCAGTTGCACAAAAGGTTCTTTTTTCCAACACCATAGTTATAGAAATGATTAAAATGATTTTGTGTTTGTACCCGCTTTACTGCTTTGCTATTTCTCCGCAGCCTCTAAAAGAACTTCGGCGTTTTGAAGATGAGTTTGGGGAAGTGGTATAGAATTTGGTTTGCAAATTATTCTATAACTAATAATTCCAAATCGTAATTCCAAAATCCAAATTCCTAAATCGTCTCATTTCCACTTAATCGTGCAGCCAATTGTAAAAGTCTCCGGAACAGAAATCTGTTTTCCCGCTAACAATTCACCAATAGCGTTACGTAAATAATTAGAGCGTACACTGCTTTCATCTTGCCAGTTGTCATCAACTTTGCCGTGAAAAGCAAGTTTCCTTTCCAAGTCGAATAAAAATATTTCCGGTGTGTGAGTTGCGCCGTAAGCTTTAGCTACTGATTGGTCTTCGTCTCTGAGATAAGGAAAATTGAATTGTTTTTCTTTAGCTCGCTTTACCATTTCATCAAAAGAATCGTCCGTATATTTTACATCGTCGTTCGAATTAATTGAAACAACGTATAAATCTGCATCATAATCACTTTGAATCTTCTTGATTCTTTCTTCGTAGGCTTGTACATAAGGACAGTGATTGCATGCAAAGACTATAAGAAAGGCTTTCCTTTCGTTAAACGAATCAAGCGAATAATTTTTTCCGTCAGTTCCTTTCAAATTAAAAGCCGGTGCGCTTGAACCCAATGATAAAGCTGAAGTTGCCATTTCTTCTCCAAATATTTTCTTAATTTTTAATAATGTTAAAAGTAAATTGTAGCAAAGCTATTTGAAAATCAAATGTTACTGGAGAAAAGTTGAAGAAAGAATTATTGAATAATCTTTTTGAATCTTACCATAATTACACTGCTTATGATATTCGTTCTGATTTTATTAAACATAATGAGGTAAAAGTAAAACTTGAAAATTTGGCGGGCAATAATCTGTTTGAAATAAAGCAAATAGGAACTTCTGTAGAGCGCAGAGAAATTTACTCGCTGAAACTTGGCAAAGGAAAAACAAAAATTTTTGTTTGGACACAAATGCATGGCGATGAACCTACCGCAACTGCAGCTTTTTTTGATCTGCTAAATTTTTTCTCTTCTAACGATTCTTTTAACGAATTAAGAAAATCAATTCTTGATAATTTGGAAGTACATTTCGTTCCAATGGTTAACCCCGATGGTGCAGAAAGATACCAGCGCGAAAATGCTTTTAACATTGATTTAAACAGAGATGCATTAAGACTTGAAGCTGATGAATCTAAGCTGCTTTGGAATTATGCAGAGAAACTCAAACCGGAATTTGGGTTTAATATGCATGACCAGAATAGTTATTACACAGCAGGTAGAACAAATAACCCGGCATCAATTTCTTTACTTACGCCGCCAATGGATTATGTGAAAAGCATAAACTACACACGTGAAAAGAGTATGCAAATAATTATAAAAATACGAGAAGCGCTTGAACAGTTCATTCCAAATCAGATTGCTCGTTACAGCGATGATTTTGAGCTGCGTGCTTTTGGTGATAATTTTACGCGATTTGGTATCAGCACAATACTAATAGAATCCGGTTTTTACAGAGACGATTACAATAAAGATTTTGTAAGAAAACTAAACTTCACCGCACTGATTTCCGCTTTCGAATCAATTGTTGAATCAGATTATCAAAAAAAATTCTATGCTGAATACTTTGCTATTCCGGAAAACAATAAACTATTATTCGACCTTTTGCTGCGTAATCTCACACTTGAATTCAACCACAGAAAATTTGTTGTTGATATCGGAATTAATATCACCAAAAAACTCAATAGAGGGAAAAATGAGTTCTACCATGAAGCATGCATAGCAGATATAGGAGATTTATCTATTTTCTATGGAATAAATGAAATGAATATGAATGGATATACAATAGAAAACCACAACGAATTAAAGATTGACGAACCTGCTAATTTTAAGATAGCGCAGAATGGCATAACTAAATATGAAATAATTAACGGATTACTAAAGAGCTTGTAGTCTTAATTGAAAACAATTTGAAAGTAATTTCACTAACTTTGTCTCGGACATTCGAAACGATTGATGGCAATAATAGAAGAAAATAAAAGTAAAGAGGAAACTCAGCTTTTCTACGCCGATTTTGAGCGCGAGGCAATTCCACACATGAATGCGGTTTATAATTTTGCTCTTAGAATGACAGGCGATGAAGATGACGCAAACGACCTTGTACAGGAAACTTATCTGAAAGCATTTCGCTTTTTCGATAAATTTGAAAAGGGAACGAACTGCAAAGCTTGGTTGTTTAGGATATTAAAGAACTCATACATCAACGATTACCGTAAATCTGTTAAAGAGCCAAACAAAGTTGATTATGAAGATGTTCAGAACTTTTATGAAAACGTAAAATCCGAAGAAATTAACAGCAAGCATTACGAACAAGACGCTTTCAGCAACCTTTTGGATGATGAAATTACCAAAGTACTTTCAGCGCTTCCGGAAGATTTTAGAACTGCAATAATACTTAGTGATATTGAAGGTTTTACTTACGAAGAAATTGCAGATTTTGTTGATATTCCAGTAGGAACAGTTCGTTCTCGGCTTCATAGAGCGCGTAAAATGCTTTATGCACAACTTTTTGATTATGCAAAAGACAAAGGTTACTTAAGCAGGAAAAAAGAAAATAAGAAGTGAGCAGCAAGATGATCTTAAACGATGAAGAATATATAGACGAAGCCATAAAAGATGGAAAGGTTTGTCCTATGGTAAAAGAAGAAGTAGAGACAAATCCCAAGATCCGCGGCGCATATATGATTCAAAAGACGGTTAAACTTCTTCTTAAAGATAGATTTTCGAGCAAATACATACCAATCAGCCTGTTTAATATTATTAGCAATAAAATATCCAACCGAGATTCACATCATTAATCACTTTCTTTTCATGCAGTTCAAATTCTAACATGCACCTTAAGAGATAAACTTTGGATATTTGATGTGCATTCTTTAGCTTTACGGCGCAAAAATTATCAACAAAGAAGGCAGGTGAAATAAGTTGGTAGGCATTACTATCGGTGAGAACGAGAATATTGATAAAGCGTTAAAGCGTTTTAAGAAAAAATATGAACGTTCAGGTATCCTTAAAGAGTACAAGAAGCGTACATTTTTTGTTAAACCGTCTATTGAAAAAAGAATGGATGAGATTAAGGCTAAAAGAAGAGCTTCGCGTGAACAAGCGATGAGAGATCGCAGAGGATAAAAATTAATCCCGCTTCGGCGGGATTTTTTGTGCTTGTTTCTTGAACAATATACCAGGCGCAGTTTAGTTAGCAGTCATTTGAAACAACAAAGGTTATTTTCTAAAACCTTCATAATCATAAACTTGGTTTAACAAGCTAATTTTATACTCAGATTTGTACATAACAAAAATTAAAATACCCACCATTAGAAAATGTTAAGAAGTTGTAATATCACATTGTATTGAGCAATTGTTTTAATGGCGTTTTCTATTCTAAAAATCTAATCACCGCAGCGAGGCAAAGAAAGCGCAAATGGTATTCCCTTTTTTAGAAACTTGCTTAAATCGTTTTTTGCTTCTTGCTTTTGAACAAAAAGAAACACATTGCTGATTTTTTTAAGTGCTACATCAAAGCAAATCCTTCTTTTGCTTTTTCAATAAACTTTTTAACCAACTCTTCGCTTTTCCTTCCATTTGGTAATTCAACGCCCGTGTGAACATCAACTCCGGCAGGTTTAATCTCCAATATAGCTTGCTTAACATTTTTATGATTCAATCCTCCTGCTATAATTACTGGTTTTTGTGAAATCTCAACCAACTTTTTACTGATGTTCCAATCGTGCGTTTTGCCGGTTGCGCCTTCAGCTCCTGTAGCGGGATCAAAAGTGTCTGTAATAAATGCATCAAGGTAAGGAGAATACGTTTCTACTATTTTAACAAGCTTATCATAATTATCGCTTGCAACCACAAGACTTTTTATTATCTCAAGATCGGGGCGCAAAGTTTTTGTGCGGAAAAGTTCATCAAAAGAAATATCTCCGTGAAGCTGAACAATTTTTACGTTCAACTTATCACAGAAAGAAATAATTTCATCGGCATTATTAAGGTATGTTATTAAAACAGATTTATGCGGAGGTGTGATAAACTTAATAAGTTCAACAGCTTCATCTTCTGTTAAATCTTCTTTGTTAACAGGAAGCCGAAGCGGCACGCCCAGATAATCAACTCCGAGTTTCATCAAAAGTTGTGCTTCTTCTTTATCAACTACTCCGGCAATTTGGATTAAATTTCTCATTGGCTCTCAATTTTATAACTAAATATAATCAAAACACTTGCGCGTCTTTATTAAAAAATTAATTAGGTTAATAATAAATCTTCTCGTAATTTTGTTTTCGTAAGGCAGTAACTTTAGAAGTAGATGTAGAAGTAGACGCAAGCCGTTTTACCCCACAGTAGTTCTTAAGCCTGTCGTAAATAATCTATAACAAATTACAAAGGAGCTTCTGTAATGGCAGAGCGCAAAACAGGAACCGTAAAATGGTTCAACAGTTCTAAAGGTTTTGGTTTCATTTCTCAAGAAGGCGGAGAAGATGTATTTGTACATTTTCAGTCTATTCAATCTGATGGTTACAAAACTTTAAACGAAAACGACAAAGTTGAATTCTCAGTAACTCAAGGTCCAAAAGGACTTCAGGCTGCAGATGTAAAAGTTGTTAGGTAATTAAATTTAATTGCTTTTATAATTGAAAAACCCGGCTTGTGCCGGGTTTTTTTATGGTTAAATTAATATTCCCTCTTTCGAACCAATCTTTATTAAATCTATTTTTTTAGGATCTGCCGTTCCAAGATGAAAGCGCGTATCAGCTAGTTTAATATGTTTTGCGGGTGGATTTAACGGATTATCTTCGCCGAAGAATTCTTTTCTTTTAGCTTCAATTATTCTTAAGCCAATTACATCGCAAGCTACCGGGTCTGTACCTACAATTAAACCGTTGTAACGCCAAATATAATCTTTGCTAAAGCCGTGTGGGCCAACCGAATGAAAAAGTGGAGTTAACAATACAAGCACATTCAATCTCGTTTTTCCTCTTACAATAGGATACAGCCAGACTTTCCCTAAGTCCGCGCATGAGTCTGGGTGAAGCGAAGCTGGATATTCCTCAAACATTATGTAATTCTTAACTAAACTTCCTACGCCCGACCAATAATGAGTTCTCATCGGGCGCGTGTTTATTAACGCAGTTGATCTTTTAAAAACATTATCTCGTAACACGCCATGATCATTAATTGAAATATCTTTTTCTTTGATCCCGGCGTCTATAGCCCGCTTTTTAAGCACCTGCTCAAGCTCAAATGGAGTTCTTAAATTTCTCCATACGTTTGATTTTATGCCGAGTACATCTTCTGGTTTAAGTATCTTATTCCATGCCTGAGTAGAGTTATTTGTGTTGAACAAAACTTTAACAGCATCATCGAGCATCTGTTCTAAAACTCCAGCAACAATTTTCCCATTGTCATTAAAAACATTTTCATTTCTTATCAAAACTACTTTTGATTTCACAGTTTGCATTGCAAAGAATTTAAGCGGAGAATTGACAACAATTGCGCCCACCGCGGCAATAGTTCCTGTTTTAATGAACTCCCTTCTTGTAAGGCTTTGCTCTTTCATTTTCACCTCACTATTTATTTTGTTGAAATAAATCCGCTGATTGATTTTTGTGCAAGGGTAAGTAAATTCTTAACACTATTTTCTTTGCTTCCGCCTAATACTGCTATAAAGAAATTTTTTACAACCCGCGTACCGCTGAATTTGTTCTTTTGTTTTACAACCGGTTTCGGTCGTACAGATTTGAAATATTCTTTATTAAATTTTTCTGCAGCAGCAAGAGATAGCTGTTCATTAGGATATTTTACCAGCAAAAAAATTAAGTTTTCTTTACCTCCATATTTTGCAAGTAAGCCGTGTGTGTTTTGAGTGATGTTTAAAATATTCCCATCAGAAATATATGAGTAAGTATTAAGCCAAACATAATGGCGGAAATAACGAACACTTTCTTTGTTGAGATTTTCTTCAGGTAAATATTTTAACACTTCAGGGAAAGAACCATTTTCTTTAATTGATTCATCTATAAGTTTTGCAAGAGCATAACTTGTTTCCTTGGCATCATCACTTTCCGGGTTTTGCATAATTGACACTACAAAATTATTCTTCCAGAAAACAATAGAGCCGCTTGTTATTTGGCTCTGCATTCCAAAATCACTGCTGATTTTACCAACGGTAAAAGAGAACGCTCCAAACGCGTCTTGTGATGTGTTCATGTAGAAGATATCAACAATAATTTCTTTTCCTTCGCCGGCATAATAAATTCTGTTAAACACTTTTGAAAAGCCAAAACTTATATAAAGCTCTGCCGCTCCGTCAATGTATTCGTATAAGTTCTGCTCGTTAAATGTTCGGTCGGCGCCAAGTTTTTTCCAGCCGTTAATTGAATCTGGAAGCGACGCGGAAGGATTGTCTTTTGCTTGTACAATTATTTGAAAATAGAAGAGAAGTAAAACTATTAGAAGATGATAGAATCCTTTCATAAGAAACTTAGTTTGTTTTACGGCTACAACATAATCTAACTTTTGTAGATTGGCAATCTATAAACCAAATTTCCATCGAGAATCCGCCTTTTGCACTTTGCGCTCTTGTTAAACAGGACTTAAGGAATACATAACAAATTACTTATACTGTACAATGCGTTTGGGCTTAACGCGTGCAGTTATGTTAAACCCAAAAAGTTCATTAGAAATGTCCCGCTAAATATAAGCGGGATTGCCGAAGGCCGTCCCGAGACATAAGCTATTTACTCTAAATGACTTAATGCCTGCCCGTAGCAGGCGGGCTTGTCGGCCCAAAGGGCAAATTTTCCTAACGGAAAATTTGGGTTAAAATTTTTAGCACGCGGATTAATTACGATTTCATGATCTATTAAGGGCACCTCTAAAAACTTTTGTTTTAAAATATTTCATCCCGCAAAGCTGGACAAAGAAAAAGGAAAGCCCGCAAAGGAAATTGATATTTTTAGAGGCGCCCTTAAGATAAATCTTAAAGACAAATCTGGGCATGTCAGTAGCTCAACTTGCCGCCCTGTTTTTGATGGCGTGGTTCTTTCTTTTTATTCAAACTAAGGCAGTTAACCGGACAACTCATTTAAGTTCAATTAAATCCAATTCCCTTTGCAACGAAAAAGGTTTGATCATGCAGCGCATTAATATCTAAGAAATTAAATTTGTTCAACAAAATTCTAAATGTATTAACAGATGAGATTGTAGGATAAAGCATTTTGTAATCTCCGTCTGGAAAATAAAATGCATTAAGAATTGCGTGCGATTCATCGTGCTGAGCTGTCTTGTCGGTTAGAAAACGGAAACCATGATCACCTTGGATAATAATTACAGGCTTAACACTCGAATTTGTTAAAATGAAATTAATTACTTCCATTATAAGTTTATTGCTGTATTTGAGCTGTTCCAAATACTTCCATTTATTATAATCATCCTTAGCATAATTATCCGGCATTATGTTTCCGCTCGCATCAAAATAATATGGAGGGTGAGGTAACATAAAATGAGCATAAACAAAAATACTTCGACTAAATCTTTTTAATGAAGTGTCTTTAAGTAGATTTGTTATGCCCGTGGTTGTTTTAATGATGTCAGTTTCTGGAGCAGAACTTAAACCGAGCATCGAACCAACTTCCGTAGCATTTACGATCCCTTCGAACAGAGTATTTTTGAATAAACGGGGTTCATCTGCAAGATCAAATCTATAATACTTTGAAGTGTTCGAAATGTTGAAGAGTGAAAAATTAATTGTTTCATATCCATAATTCTCTAAAACCCGAACCAAAACATTATCCTTAATAAGCCTGTAGAGATTCGGGTAGTGAGCAAATGTTAATTTATCAAACGATGCATAATGCAGATAGGAAAGATTCATTGCCGAGGCAATTGTAAAATGCGTTTGGTTGTAATTGCTCTTGCTCTTACTTGCAAGATAGAAACCTCTTTCTTTAAGGAAATTAATTAACTCAATATTGTCATACTTCCAATATTTCTTCAGGCTCTCGATGCTTGTGTACGAATCTAAAACGATGTAATAAATATTTGGAAATGTTGAATCGGCTTTTACTGAATTTAAGGGAATTTTTATTTCATCCTCTAGCTTGATTGTTTTAGGCTTATAAGAAAAATGGTTGTTGATTTCGAAAAATAGAAGCAAGATCAGCAGAGCGTTTAGGTAATTACTGAATCTAATTAATTTGAATGGAATAATTGAAATAATATAAGATATTAAAACAAAAGTAAACGAAAGCATTGTAACTGATGCCAAAACATAATTTCCAAAAAACAATTTATCGGCTAAGCTCGCAAAAGAATTTAGTTGAAACAAGTTTTTACCAACAAATCCATAACTAAAACTTACTCCTAAAAATAATGTGGCAACTACTGCGGCTTTAACTTTATCTTTTAGCAGATACTTCGAAAGAAAAAAACTAAGTAAAGCAATTACACACATCAAAATAATGGATAAAATAATTTCAACATTTGAAAACGGGTACCCCGATTCCTTAATGGTTCGAAACACAATAAGAATATGTAGTAAACAAACCAAAACCGTATGTAAAAAAAATTGCCTGGTTGCCAAATCAGCACACTTTGCTAGTAAAGATTTTTTATTCTTTATAGTTTTCATTTAACAATGTTCCTACACTTTCTTGCGCTGGTTTAACTGTTTGAGCAGATTGTTTAATTTCCATTAAGTACAATATTCTTCCTATGCCGCATTTAGGATCCGGTGTTTCAATCTGTTCGCATAATAATATTCTAAAATATTTTTCAAATTCCTTTTCAAAATTAAATTGATCATATTGCGCAAAAATATCCTCTCGATTACGCAAAAGTAGTTTTACATTCGGATCGTTCTTAGGTATAAATTCAATCAATAACCTTTTTGAAATTTTTGAAAAAAATTCTGCTAAAGACCCAAGAGGAATATTGTTGGCAATTGCAAGATGATGAATTATTGCAAGCGCCATTACCATATCGGGAAGCGGGCGCTCCACAAATGAATTCCGTTCGGATAGCATCCAGCCAGATGAGGGACTTGGATTTGCTAAATCCATAATTAAAGGGAGAACATTTGATTGGCTGTGTACTTTACAATCGCAGTAAACCTTATTAATCACTAATGGGTCCAAATCAAAACAAACAACTTTGATGTTTTTTTCAGCAGCAGTTTTACTAATCATCCCGATGTTTGAGCCTAAATCCCATAACGTTAAAAGTTTTTCTTTCTCGAGAATTTTAGTTACCAACTTAATCTTCGTGTTTAGATATTCAGTGTTAAGTATCCCTTCTTCATAATATTTTAACCAATGTGAGTTTTTGTCAATAAGTTTTTTTGATTCTACATGCCCAAGCTCAAGATTTTTGACTAAGTTCATCAGGTTATCAATCAGACCATAGAACGACTTCTTGGAAAACCTACCCTTTAACGAGGTAATTTTTCTGTTTGTGAATCTTTTTTGTGCCTTCGAGTGCAGACTTATGTGTAAAAATATACTGAGGTTAAGTTTACATCTAAGAGGCAGTAAGGAATTAACTAAATCCAACGGAATACCATCAGCAAAATCGCTTATCAGCCTATGCAATCTTACATCTTTATATTTCATTAACAAAAGTGGAGCAAGAAAATGCTGACAGAATTGTTTGTAAGCAATCCAAGGATATCCGTCTTTATAAATTTCAAATGACAAAGTATCTATAAGAATCGGCTTGCAATTCAGATATTGAATGTTGTAAGCTGAAGCGTCTTTGAGACACATGTTATAATCTAAAGCAAGTTTTTGAAGTCGTAGTGTTACAATTGCAGCGTCTTTTAATTGTTCGAATGACCATTCGTATGGATATGATAAAAATTCAATCTCAACGGGTTTTAATATTTTATAACAGCTTTCGAAAGTATTTCCGATATGGAAAAAGTTTTCTAATTTCTGTTCTTCGTGCCGAATTAATAAATTTTCGGAAACCAAGTTTTCGTAGAGACCAGATTGAATTAAATGTTCATAATCCTTCTGGTAAGAATAGTTGATGGCTCGATAAATTCTGCCATTATGCCTGAAGATAAATCCACTTGGATCGCGTGAAAAAGTTATTTTCATTTACCCTTTATTGAAAATACATTATTGTTCAATCTAAAAGATTTAAAAATGATTTTGAGATTTGCGAATAAAATGCATTGCTACATTTTTGTTTCGCAAGAGTAGATTAAACATCCACGCTCTCTTTTACAAATATTCTTTTAACTTTATTGAATAATTTTGCAATGGTCTTTTTAATAAGCGATAAGTAAAATAATATTGCAAGTATTATTGCAGAGAGAATTTGAAAAAAAAGACTGCCTGTGCCCGGGTCTATATATAATATCACCCCTTCACTTATTCCATATAGTCTGGCAGATAAAAAAAACATTAGAAAAAAGAAAAGAGCAGAAGAAACTTTACTAAATATTAGATCCGTCATTTTCATACCTGCCTTTGTATATATCCGCTTAGTTGAAATTAATAACTATTAAATAATAAAATATACTCTAATAGTATTAATAGCTAAAAATAAATGAAAATGCAACCAGAACTCAAGTGGAAGACTTCTTACATGACTATAAAAAGGTATTTCGGATGAAAAAATGCTTTGATTATTGCTCAAATTCAAAGTGCAAAAACTCAATTTGAGGCTTTTTAGAGTAGGCTCATAAATATTATGCTATTATAGGTTGGTATCTCCCGATTGTCCGTCTCGTCCGTAACCTTATCGTTAAAAGCAACTCATGCTTGACGGAGTACATTATTTAGCCGAATGAGATAGCATTATTTCAAAAAAAAGAAAGAACGATAAAAGAGAACAAAAACGCCTAAAACTGGAAGTAAATAAACGGGGTAATATCAGCGGATTTGAACTGCGCCGCTATCCAAATTACAACAACCAAAATTAATGCTTGCGCAAACCAAGGAAATGAAGTAAATATTTTTTTTATTCCGTTTTCCAGTTTTACCGGCATAAAATGTAAAGCAAAACCCAATGTCATTAATCCAAAAATAATTGGCAGTTTTTCTGCAAACTGCAAGAACACCGCAGCGTGGAAAAAATAGAAGATTTGAGAAAACATATCTTTAATTATCTGGAAATCATTTGTGCGAAAAATTAGAAACGAAGCCGCAATTAAATGAAAAGTAATAATTGCCTGGAAGAATCGTAAAAACTTTGTGTCGTTAATTCGCAATAGTTTGTAAAGTGATTGCTTTGGTTTTTGGATTAATAAACCAACTGACATCATAAAGCCATGAAGCGCACCCCAGATAATAAAATTCCAAGCCCCGCCGTGCCAAAAACCGCAGATTACAAATGTGATAAATAAAGCAATAACATTTGCCCAAATTCTAAGCGTGCGCATACTGAATTGCATTGGCTTGAATAAATAATCAAGCAGCCATTTACTTAAAGAAATATGCCAGCGCCGCCAAAAATCTGCAATGCTTGTTGCTTTGAATGGTGCATTAAAATTATCCATCAACTTAAAGCCTAAGAATAATGCTATGCCAATTGCCATATCGGTGTAACCGGAGAAATCGCAATAGATTTGCAGAGCGTAACCATAAATTGCAAGTAAGTTTTCTACGCCTGTGTAGCGAAGCGGGTAATCAAAAATTCTATCCACAAAGTTTAAGCCTATGTAATCTGCAACTACAACTTTCTTAAATAAGCCGGCGATGATTAATAAAGTTGCTTTGCCTAAATCTTCTTTGGAGAGAAACAATTCTTTTTGAATTTGTGGCAGAAAATCAGCGGCGCGGTCAATTGGTCCCATCAACAAATTAGGAAAGAAGAAAACATAAACACAAAAATCACGGAAACTATTAGTTGGCTCCATGTTATCTAAGTAAACATCAAAAACATAATTAAGGGATTTGAATGTGTAGAAAGAAATTCCTATAGGCAGAAATATTGAAAGAGGCTCAAACCGGCTGCTACTCATTTCTGCAAAAATCTGTACGATAAAATTTGTGTATTTGAAGTAACCAAGTATCCCAATGTTTAGAATTACAGCAAGAGCGAGATGAATCCGTTTCCATGTAAAATTTTCTGTTGAGGCAATAAACTTTGCGAAGAAAAAATTTACAATCGCAGAAACAACAAGTATTCCGGCATAGTATCCAGCAGATTTATAATAGAAGTAAAGTGAGAAGACAATTAACAAACCAAGCCGAACCATTTTGTTTCTGCCAAACAAATTGTAGAAGAGTAAAAAGAAGACAAACAAAAAGAGAAATAAGCTCGTGCTGAAAATCAGCGGGTCGGAGGGATTGTATTTTAGCAAATCCCAAACATATTGCATATTAATATTGAACATAGAATGATTTAGTTTTGCGGCTTTGCGTTAGCTTATCGTACTTTGCATGAACTCGCTATTTTTTTCCACGCTATAACATACAAAAAAACGCAAAGAACGCTTATGGAAGAATCATTTGCCTAATTTTGAATCAACAAGTTTTTGCAGATCGCCAACACATTTAAGCTGAAGCAGCTCTCGGCTCTTAAACTTAATTCCAAATTTTTGCTCAACCGCCAAAATGATATTGATGTGATTGAGAGAATCCCAGCCTGGAACTTGTGGTGCAATTGTTTCACCTTGAAGATCGAAGTCATCAAGATTAAGCTGTTTTAAAATTACTGTTTTTAATTCTTGCGAAATCATTATTTACTCCAAACTTGTGGATCGTTTCCACTTATTAATCTTTCTTTATTTGCTTTACGGCTTGGTTTGCCGGCAGAGCTTTTTATAAGCCAGCGCGAAGGAACTAAATATACTTTATGAATATTAACATCAATACTCATTCCTGCGCGCAAAATTGCCATCCGAGTGTTTTTCTTTTCTTCTTCAGATTCTGTTTTTGTTTCAGCAACAACTGCTACTTGCTCCGTTCCCATTGCTTCATCATCTTCGCCAAAAGCAATTACGCGTCCTGGCACAATGCCTTCAACATGGTTTACAACATTTTCTATGTCTTCTGGATAAATATTTTTTCCGGCAACAATAATAATGTCTTTCTTTCTTCCGATGATGTAAAACTCGTTGTTGTGCTTAAATCCATAATCGCCGGTGTAAAACCAGCCGCCCGCAAAAACTTCCGCTGTTTTTTCGGGATAGTTTCTGTAGCCGTCAAACATCGAAATTGAGTGAACGGCAACTTCGCCAACTAAACCATCAGCAATTTCATTTCTATTTTCACCTACAATTTTCATTTTGCATTCATCAATTAACACACCGGAAGAAACACAAATACGAACTACAGCATCTGCTTCTGCAAACTTGAATTTCCCGTTCGATAATTCATTTCTATCAGCAGCAACTTCAGAGATTGGTTTTCCATCTTCAGTTTGGCAGCAAGCCAACGTTGTTTCTGCCATTCCATACATTCCGGTTAATGCAAGCGGATTAAATCCAAACTTAACAAAACGGTCTGCAAATTTTTGGTGGCTATCGTGGCGGATTGGTTCGCTTGCATTTATAACTCTTCTTACGCTTGAAAGATCAACTCCCTCTAATTCTTCTGCATCAATTTTTTCTGCATAAATATTGTAAGCAAAATTTGGAAGCCAAAGCAGTGTTCCTTTTTCTTTAGTAATTGCTTCGAGCTGAATTACAGGCGCAAGCACCCATTGGAACGGATCTATTTGAACCGATGGAATTCCACAAGCAAGCGGAATGTGATATGCACCAATTAATCCCATATCATGATAAAGAGGGAGCCAGCTTACTACTTTATCTGTTTCTTTAAAACCGATTGACTTGCCGTAATATTTTACATGATTAAGAACTGCGGCATGAGAAAGCACTACAGGCTTTTGCAAACCAGTTGTTCCGCTTGAATGCTGAAGTAAAAACGGGTCTGTATCTTTCACACTTTCTGCAATAGCTTCAATCTTTTCATCTACTTTTGGATCAACTTCGCTTTGCGTTTCCCACTCAAGCGGAAAAAGAATATCCTTAATTGTGCTGCCCGGTTTTTCAATTAAAGGACGAATAAGCGGTTCAAGTTCGCGTTCGGTTAAAATATAATCCAACCCTGAACGCTGAGACATTCCTTCAATTCCCTGCCGAAATTTATCTGGATGTAATCTTGGATTTGGATAAGCAAGGCAAGCCGGAAGCGCGGCAGTTCTGCTGATTCCGAGATAAATTGGATAAAAGTTTGGATTGTGCCTCATTACAATTGCGCAAACATTGCCCGGTTCTATTCCTGCTTCTTTTATATGAACAGAATACTTTTTTGCCGAATTGAGTAAATCGCCAAAAGTCCAACGGTGCGGTTCGCCATCTGCCACCCAATGAATAATAGCTTCACGGTTTGTATATTTTTTAGCGTTAAGAGACCATCTTTTCCAAAGCGTGTTAGCTTCTTCTATGTCGAAATTAAACTCACTCATTTATTTGCTCTTATTGAGTTGTTCAAATAATGCTTCTGTAAAAAGCTGAGCTACTTTTTTAGCTCCTTGATCATTGAAGTGAATATAATCCTTAAATGCTAATGGAGGATTTGCATTTACCCATAAAGGCATAGAATTTTGTCCACCCATTGCATCAAATAAACTCCAAATAGCAACATCTGTAGTCTTTGCTAAATTTTTCTGTGCGTTTACTAAACGGATAATTGCCGGATCGGTAATAAACTCACTTCCTTTTTTCATTGATTTATCATGCACCGAAATCAAAACTATAGCTGCTTTTGGAAATGCGGCTTTGAAGTTGTTAATCACTTTTGTCATTTCGCGTTCGTACCAAGTGTAATCGGTTTTGTTGCCTGCAATGTTCAAACCAAACTCAAGGATGATGAGTTTGTAATCCATATATTTTGCAAATTCTTTAAGTGTTGCAGTGCTTACCTGCTGAAGATCAACGCCGCTGTTTCCGCGAAGAGGAAAGTTATCAACATAAACGCCCGGATCATTTTCTAAAGAAGCACCAAAGACAACAGCTTGTTCAGCAACCGGAAAATCAATTCTAATTTTCTTTGCCTTACCCGCAGCTTTTAAAATTAACTCTTGAACACCTGCTCCCGGTTTAAGAGCCATTGTTTGCTTTGAACCGCCATCAAATGTGTAATTAATTGATGAAGTCTTTGCGTTTGTGTAATAAAGTTTTACTGTGTTAAAATCGCGAAGGTATCTTCTCATCGGAGTAGTTTCATATTGAACCCATGCGTTTCCTTTTGGAACGGCTGCTTCTGCGCTAATTCCAAAAGGAAGACCTTTGGGATTGTTAGTATAAGCCGAAGCTGCGTCCCAATTGCCTTGTGAAAAAGAATGCTTTGTTGTTAACCGAAAAGTAATGTCTTGAGAAACAATTCCTAACCAGCCAACACCGTTACCGCCAAACTTGTTTTGCATAGTTTCTCTGATATCGGCAGTTATTAAATCTCCTTCTATTGCAGAATCTCCAAAGTGCGCAACACGCACGCTTTTTGATTTTGCAAGTTTAACTGCCTCAAAAAAATTACGCAACTGAGCTGTGTTTCCTATAATTGGTGTTTTTACTCCTTGCGCAGGAGAGGGTTCTCTAAATAATTCATCAGCCCGTTTTGCTGCTTCAATAACTAATGGAATAATATTTAGCGAGGCTTTATTTACGGCTGGCGTGCCTACAAGAAAATTAATAGCCGGTTCTTCTACATTTATATCTTTTATATCGGAAAGTAAATCAAAGGTTCTAATTGTAAAATTAATTCTTTCAATAAAGTATTCAACCTTTACAAACGATAAAGCCACAAGCAATACAACCGCGAGACTTAAAATGTAAAGAGGCTGTTTTATTTTGTTTTCCATTTAACATTTCCTTTTTGTAAAATTTATACTCTAAAAAGCCTCAAATTGAGTTTTTGCACTTTGAATTTGAGCAATAATCAAAGCATTTTTTCATCCGAAATACCTTTTTATAGTAGGCTCATTGATGTAAGTCTTGTTTTTCCAAACACGCCTGTTTGCTCCGCGATAAATCTTTCTGCCCTTCACAAATAAATGTGCATCTAAAAACGAAATCATAGAAACATTTTTTTGATTATATGTAATGAGATTAAACATGCAGTAAAGTTTCGCTGTATTTTATGCTTTAAAGTTCGAAACAGCATGTTTCCCGAATTCTTCAAAAGAACAAACTTCCTTGTACTTGGTATAATTATAATTCAACCCAAATTTTCCGTTAGGAAAATTTGCCCTTTGGGCCGACAAGCCCGCCTGCAGCGGGCAGGCATTAAGTCCTTTAGGGTAAATAGGTTATGTCGAAACTCTCAATTTTCAACACTTACTAAAATCTTACATGCTTGTCGGGGTTAACCCCGTCCCGATTTTCGGGACGGCCTTCGGCAAAAAAATCATTTCTAATGAATTTTTTGGGATTATGATTTAGCCACAACAGGCAATCATTAGTTATAGGAATTTTTAAACCTTTCTTTTTGATTTCTTGAGCGAGTAAGCGGCTCTCAAACTCTTCAGGTGTAAAACCTATAGGTTCAATTCTTGTGTTAATTCCCCATGTTAGTTTTCCGAGTTTTACGTTATCAATGAATCTCCTCGCCGCAACCTGCCCGCCGCTTTGCTTTGGCAGGCGGGGCGGCGAGGTTTCTGAAAACAAATTTTATTTATTCGCCTCAAGAGGCGGGGAATTTGACCCTCGTCCGCCTCTGATAATGCCAAATCTATATAGCTGTCATTAGAGGCTAGACCAGTTGCATATGAGCCAAAAAGAAAAACACTTTCTATCTCAAAATGCTTTTTAAGAGCATCAATGTAATTCTTTATTGA
>WPAE01000369.1 GCA_009773205.1 Ignavibacteria bacterium | reverse complement strand
AATCTTTATGGAAATACTCGATGTAAATTGCGCAAAAGTATTCATTTCTTCAAAAACCGGAAGGAGCTTTGCACCAACTTCGTCAAAAATATGAGAATAATTGAAAGTTCTATTGGACTATGCAGTTCAAGAACGAAGACCCAGCAATGAGAGCGAATTTCTGGAATATTTTCTTAAAATTTCATATTTTCAGCTTAATTCTTCCTCAAAATACAGGGCCTGCCCGCAGGACAACGTCTAACTAATTGTGACTGGGTGCTTAAGGAGGTTCGTAAGGCAGAGTTTCCCGTAAGGAGGAAGAAATTTTCAATGTTAGAAAAAATCGACTTGAAATTTTTAAGTAAATTTAACTTGGAATGAAACTGTAAAGAAAATTACATAAGAAATAAATAGAGGTTTTCTTAGAATCCTTGGCAAAAATAAAAATCGAAAAATATTTGCAGAATTTTGTTGGATTTTGCAGTTGAATATCAAAGAAATCTAAGTAACTGATTTCTCTTATGTATTTACCCGGCAAGTGTTTGTAATTAATTTATTAGTATTCAGTGTTGAGAACCGGATTCTTTTCATAAATAATTGCTCTTTAATTAGGTTCAACATTGCTTGTTCTTAAGGAGCTTAGCGTCGCTTCACTTATTCTCAGAACTTCTGTTAATTCATTCCTTTCCTCAATGTATGTGAACACTGTTCATTAGCCTACTTATATGCATAGTTCGTAGTTCTATGCATATCCTTTTCCTCACATGATTTCCTTCTAAGCGTAGCTATATAAGCAAGTTCTCTGTACATGTTCACCCTCCCCCGCTACATATTATACTAATTGATTAAATTCAACTCGTTATCTCAGTGATACGATTCAGTCGAGTCTTCGTGGCTTTAGTTCGTTAGTTTAGTCTGTAGCTGGAGGGCAACCGCAGTCAATATTATTTATTGGCGAAGGGATCAGGTACTTGTAACAGATCCTACACATCCAGTTGGCCAATCCCTAGATATCAGGCTTCCTACAGTCCCCGGACCATAGTTAGCCATTACGGGGATTTACAGAGTCTTC
>WPAE01000368.1 GCA_009773205.1 Ignavibacteria bacterium | reverse complement strand
AAAACAAAGAGCTGATGAAGATTTAAGCGATTTTTGCATTTTCTGACTTCAATTTCTACTGAAAAATCACGATCTCACCTGAATTAATGGAGAATCGCCCAAAATAAAAATTTAATTTTTCGAGGGTTTGGGGGGGGGTCAAGTCACCTTTTTTCAAAACTTTGGGGGGTCTGGGGGGGGGTTGGCGGGGGTCTGTATAAATCACTGGCGGAGACCATGGATGACTCCATTGGACGATGGGGAATTTGTCAAAAAATTTAGCAGGGAAAATTAGGAAAATGCAATGTTAAAATTTTTTTGAAACTTTAATATACTTTTAACTTTTAGAAATGTCACGATTTTCAAATATTATGATATGTAGGTTAGGTGCCTCTTGAAGATTGCGACAATTTTCCCCTTTTAAATTAGGAGGATTTCTCTTTTCTCAACTCCTGGCGCCTTGGTATGCAATTTATTTTGTAAATGATACTTTTAAATTCCAGTCGGAGAATTTCATCATTTTTTTCAATTCAGATGAAAATTCATCATCATTTTTTTCTGGGGTACTTCGAAAGAATTAAAACCTTAAAAGTAATTCCACTTTTCATACACTATATGTATAAAGGAATCCAACACTCTCTCCTTGTTGGATTGGCTTTGGATTGGTTCATGTACACGCATAAATTCCAAGAAATTGGCCAGTGGAACACTTAAATGGGGGATAACACGAAGATATAACAACTTACATTCGAGCAAGTGGCGCAGGGGTGGGTGTCCTGGCCCCAGTAGAACTTGACGGGGTTGTTGGTGCTGCCGCGCCCGATGTTTTCCTCGATTCCACGCCTGCCACTACGACTATCGTACTGCTCGTTGTTGAATTGCTGCCCGTGTGTGGGGCTGCGGGTTCTTCTGGTGGGCGAGTCTCGGTTGTTTCTGGGGAAATCGTTTCTTCTTCGGGAACTCTCCTGCCCAATTCCACTTCTGTTGTTGGAACGGAAGTTGAAGGGGGTATTTCGGGTGTGGCACCGGGGGCGGGGGGAATGGGCGTTGTCTGTGTTGTTGAAATTTCTTGA
>WPAE01000367.1 GCA_009773205.1 Ignavibacteria bacterium | reverse complement strand
GAGCTATTTCCAGCTATTTCCAGCTTTTTCACGTATTTTGAGTTTTTTCGAGCTATTTCCAGCTATTTCCAGCTTTTTCACGTATTTTGAGCTTTTTCGAGCTAATTCCAGCTATTTCCAGGTTTTTCGCGTATTTCGAACTTTTTGGAGCTATTTCCAGCTATTTCCAGCTTTTTCACGTATTTTGAGCTTTTTCCAGCTATTTCCAGGTTTTTCGCGTATTTCGAGCTTTTTCGAGCTATTTCCAGCTATGTCCAGCTTTTTCACGTATTTTCAACTTTTTACAACTATTTCCAACTATTTCCAGCTTTTTCACATATTTTGAGCTTTTTCGAGGTATTTCCAGCTATTTCCAGCTTTTTCACGTATGTTGAGCTGTTTCGATCTATTTCCAGCTTTTTCACGTATTTTGAGCTTTTTCGAGATATTTCCAGCGAGATCCAGCTTTTTCACGTATTTTCAACTATTTCCAACTATTTCCAACTATTTCCAGCTTTTTCACGTATTTTGAGTTTTTTCGAGCTATTTCCAGCTATGTCCAGCTTTTTCACGTATGTTGAGCTTTTTCGAGCTATTTCCAGCTATTTCCAGGGTTTTCGCGTATTTCAAGCTTTTTCGAGCTATTTCCAGCTATTTCCAGCTTTTTCACGTATGTTGAGCATTTTCGAGCTATTTCCAGCTATTTCCAGCTTTTTCACTTATTTTGAGCTTTTTCGAGCTAATTCCAGCCTTTTCCAGCTTTTTCACGTATTTCGAGCCTTTTCGAGCTATTTCCAGCTATTTCCAGCTTTTTCAGGTATTTTGAGCTTTTTCGAGCTATTTTCAGCTATTTCCAGCTTTTTCACGTATTTTGAGCTTTTTCGAGCTATTTCCAGCTATTTCCAGCTTTTTCCAGCTTTTTCACGTATTTTGAGCTTTTTCGAGCTATTTCCAGCTATTTCCAGGTGTTTCGCATAATACGAGCTTTTTCGAGCTATTTCCAGCTATTTCCAGCTATTTCCAGCTTTTTCACGTATGTTGAGCTTTTTCGAGCTATTTCCAGCTATTTCCAGCTTTTTCACGTATTCTGAGCTTTTTCGAGCTATTTCCAGCTATTTCCAGCTTTTTCACGTATTTTGAGCTTTTTCGAGCTATTTCCAGCTATTTCCAGGTTTTTCGCGTAATACGAGCTTTTTCGAGCTATTTCCAGCTATTTCCAGCTTTTTCACGTATTTTGAGCTTTTTCGAGCTATTTTCAGCTATTTCCATCTTTTTCACGTATTGTGAGCTTTTTCGAGCTATTTCAAGCTTTTTCACGTATTTCGAGCTTTTTCGAGCTATTTCCAGCTATTTCCAGGTTTTTCGCGTAATACGAGCTTTTTCGAGCTATTTCCAGCTATTTC
>WPAE01000366.1 GCA_009773205.1 Ignavibacteria bacterium | reverse complement strand
GTGGGTTTGATGGGTTTTAGTGGGTTTTGATGGGTGTATATGGGTTTTGATGGGTTTTACAGGGTTTTGATGGGTTTTACTGGGTTTGATGGGTGTTAGTGGGTTTTGATGGGTTTTAGTGGGTTTTGATGGGTTTTAGTGGGTTTTGATGGGTTTTAGTGGGTTTGTTGGATTTTAGTGGGGGTATGATGGGTATTAGTGGGTTTTGATGGGTATTAGTGGGTTTGATGGGTTTTAGTGGTGTTTGATGGGTTTTAATGGGTTTTCTTGGGTTTTAGTGGATGTTGATGGGTTTTAGTGGCTTTTGATGGGTTTTCGTGGGTTTTGAATAATTTTAGTGGAATTTGATGGGATTTAGTGGTTTTAATGGGTTTTAATGGGTTTTGATGGGTTTTATTGGGTTTTCTTGGATTTTGATGGGTTTTAATGGGTTTTGATGGGTCTTAGTGGGTTTGATGGGTTTAGTGGGTTTTTCATGGGTTTTCGTGGGTTTTGATGGGTCTTAGTGGGTTTTGATGGGTTTTAGTGGGTTTTGATGAGGTTTAGTGGGTTTTGATGGGGTTTAGTGGGTTTTAATGGGTTATAGTGGGTTTCGATGGTGTATAGTGGGTTTTGATGGGTTTTAGTGGGTTTTGATGAATTTAGTGGGTTTGATGGGTTGTAGCGGGTTTTGATGGGGTTTAGTGGCTTTTGATGGGTTATAGTGGGTTTCGATGGTGTATAGTTGGGTTTGATGGGTTTTAGTCGGTCTTGATGGGTTTTAGTGGGTTTTGATGGGTTTTAGTGGGTTTTGATGGTTTTTACTGGGTTTTCATTGAATTTAATGGAATTTGATGGGTTTTTGTGGTTTTTGATGGGTTTTAGTAGGTATTGATCGTTTCTACTGGGTTTTAGTGGATTTTGATGGGTTTTAGTGGGTTTTTGATGGGTTTTAGTGGGTTTTGATGGTGTTTAGTGGGTTTCGATGGTGTTTAGTGGGTTTGATGGGTTTTAGTGGGTTTGTTGGATTTTAGTGGGTATGATGGGTATTAGTGGGTTTTGATGGGTATTAGT
>WPAE01000365.1 GCA_009773205.1 Ignavibacteria bacterium | reverse complement strand
ACTTTAGTAAAATCAAACATGCTGATTCTAAATCTGTGGATCAATTTTTGTGAATCCCTTTATATTTCAAAGAAATAGATAGAGAACATGCATATTCCATGAAGATGAATAAGAAATATTCGGAATTTTCCAAATTAAATTGCAGCATTCGATTCAGCACCGTTGAAAACCCCCCTCTGGGTCGGGAATACAGATACATATATGAATACAATATTAATAGAATCTAATGGGGAAGGTTTTATGTAATCGGCAAAAGGAAATTGAGTAATTACCTCTACAAAGAAGAAGGTTCTACTCAATTAAAACTATCAATTCATATTCGTTTATTTCTTTTCAATGCAATGATCCTTTGTGAAATGGATTTCATTTCAAACCCAGGGGGAGGTTTTCGATGGTGCCGAATCGAATGGTCTCATTTGTTTTGAAAAATATTGCATATTACTTATTCATTTTTCTGGGAAGTGGAAGTTCCGCATCATTTAATATAAATTCTCTTAATTATGACCTAAATCTAGTCACATATTTTGAATCAGCAACTTTGATTTACTAGAATCTTAAGTGCTTCATAGAAAATTATTTACTAAGTTTGCCTGCAATATAGTGTACTCAAACTTTTGGCCAGTACTTTATACTACGTAGTTGTATAGGTATGGTGCGTAGCAGGAGGGTGTGGTTAGACTTACCTATTTCCGTCCTAGTGTCATCATACCTTTTCTATGTTGCAATGAGTTGTCCTCGTGGTGCCCTGTCGCGCTGCAGGTGTCGCACGTCGGCCTTTTGCTGTCGCCGCCATTTTGGTGTCCCCAGGCTAGAGCCCCTAGGGAACAAGCTATGGCTCCCATATTTGGCATGGATGCTCGGAGTGAGTATGGGAGGGTCCCATAAAAAAATGAGACCGGGCCGTCGATCCTAAGGGTACTTTTTGATGGATGCAAAAAATGACCCCTAAAAACCCAAGGGGGGACCCTTACCCTCGAAATTTTTCGAATGGTAAATTTTGATGATTTTATTATGTATTCTTTATACACTACTAAAATATAGATAAAAAATACGG
>WPAE01000364.1 GCA_009773205.1 Ignavibacteria bacterium | reverse complement strand
AGTTCAAAAAGTCAAAAATGTATAGAAAATTGTGTCGTGGCCTAAGAATCGATGGATAGGTAGTGCAAAAATATGGGTAGCATAGGAATATTATATAGGAAGAATTTCGGCCCACGATCCTACGCACGAATCTCCAAGAAAGATTCCCGAAAATCTTTCCCCTGAATAATGAAAAATAGTGTAAGTTCAAAAATCTTGAAAACTTTCATAAAACGTACTATATTCACCAATTTTTGCTCTTTTACGCTGTCTTTTTGAAGGGGTCATGGGTCAATTTATTTAGACCAATTTTCCGCTCCTCGTCCCGCACACGAATCTGCAGGAAAAAACGCATTAAAACCATTCACCTGATTTTTTAAAAATAGTTTAAGATTAAAAATCTATAGAAATTTCAAAATTTTTTAGTTTTAACAGAGATATGGCAGTTATTTTCTAAACGGCTCAAAGACAGTCGTTTTTTATTAGATGTATATTGGCACACTCATCTATACTATCAAATATAATGCCATATGATGTGAGGGTTGGGGAGGGTATGACTCTGCTGAGAAAAGCAGACAAAGAATTATACTGAGCATGTAGCAACGTATCTAGCCCTTACATGTCTAACAAGCATGTAAAATCTTATACATAGGCATAGGAATAGTAGTACTTCCTCAAAAGAATCCTTTTGAGAACTACGACAGAGTATAATCGTCTTGTACCTCCATTGAGGACAAAATGATTATTCAGTCAAGGCTCCAAATCATGTGTACATAAGATGTGCACAATTTAGCACCGGTAGAATAGGCTTGAGATATAGGACTAGGAAACTATCATCCTGCTAGGGGGAATCCACCACCCATTCATTGCATACCCCTCTGTAGATTGGAATCTTCATCCACCCAATCATATCATTCATTGAATACCCCTCTGTAGAATGAACCTTTCATATGCCCAATCATTTCGTTCACTTTTTTGTTATATGTCTACTAGAATTTAAACATGTCCGAAAGGATGCCCGATCCCTGAAGAACTCTGATTCTCCCTCGGATCTGATGCACTCTTTAGGACAAGT
>WPAE01000363.1:1048-2103 GCA_009773205.1 Ignavibacteria bacterium | reverse complement strand
TTTCATAATTTTAATGAAAATTTTGCTATTTTTACAAAAATTTCTTTAAAAAAATTCTCGAATTTTGGCGAAAATTTGTGAAAAAGTTAGAATTATGAATTTATAGGGGGTTCGTGGCTCACGATTTTATTAATAGTCCAAAAAGCAATGGAAACTTCGTATTTTTCGAAATTTTCATAAATCACGAGAGAAAATTTAATTTTTAGAAGCTAATTTAAATAAAAATTAAAGTAATTTTGATGGCTTATTGAAAATCCTTAGTAAATCTAAAATAAATTAAGAAACCTAGCGGCAAATTTTTGCGCGTTCGGGCGAAAAACCAATTAAGAATTGAAATGTTTGAGAAAATTTTAAAATTTACATAGAAAAATCTCGATGGAAAATTGATTTTTTACCGATTTTCTCTTCTATCTTCCAGGACGATGTTAGCATGATTGAGTAAGAAGATATCGCCATTCTACAAAGAGGTCATTTTTCGAAGCAAAAAATGTATTTGAAAATAAGCTGTCTAGTTTTCAGGTGGTCTGATTTAATCTTGACACGTGTGTATAGCCATGGGCGTAGCCAGCTTTTTTTCGGAGGGGGGGGGGACTTTTTTCGGGGACACAAATTTCTAAAAATTCATTATTTTAATATATTTTTGAAAAAATTAAAAAAGCGTTAAATTTTTGCGCGTTTGGACGAAAAACGCAAATTGTTGGGAAATTTTGAGAAAATTTTCAAAAAATTTTCTTAAGAAAATTGCTAAAAATGCATTATTTTGGGATAATTTCAAAAAAAATCGAATCAATCTAGTCTGGCCCCCCAGCCAAAGTGAATCAATCTAGTCTGGACCCCCAGCCAAAGTGAATCTATTTTGCCTGGACCCCCAGCCAAAGTGAATCTATTTTGCCTGGACCCCCAGCCAAAGTGAATTTATCTTGGCTGGACCCCCAGCCAAAGTGAATCTATCTTGGCTGGACCCCCAGCCAGAACGAATATTTCAAAAATACCTTTAATTTACTCTTTTCTCTTCCTTTTCTTCTCTTTCCCTCTTTCTTTTCTTTTCTTTTTCC
>WPAE01000363.1:0-991 GCA_009773205.1 Ignavibacteria bacterium | reverse complement strand
TCTTTTTCCCCCTCGGACCCCCAGCGGCGATTTTCCAAAGTTGGGGGGGGGGAATTTTCCCACCCCAATCCCACCCCGTGTCAATGTATGATGGTATCCTACGAAATTTAGGCTGTTAACTGCATAATATGAATAGAAATAAAGATCAGTTTTTAACAGATGGAAAACGCTTGGAAATAATTTTCACTCGCTGATATAGATTCCCTCAGAATAATAAGAAGCATTCGCGTTAACATAAAAAACCATTGCCCCAAAACTTAAAACGTTCAAAAACTTTTCCGAAAAGATTCCGTGGACAGCAGTGAAATAGCGAATCATTTGTTAAATCTGTATATCTCGAGAATTCATATATTATATTAATTTATGAAAATATTGCACATAATTTTATATAGATAATTTGGAAAAGTTAGGATTAGGCCCAAAGGAGGGTAATTCTTAAGGAAAACGGCCCGGGGAGAGTATTTCCGGAGGTTTCGGACCTCAGGGAAGGTATTTCTTTAGGATTGTCCCTTATTTGATCTGAGCTTTTTACCGTTTTCTTTGTTTACGCATCCCTCACTTCGTTGCTAACTTTTTTCCATACCTTGGTGAGGGTATATTCCTTTTTTTGGACTTGGAGAGGAATTGCTCTCTGGGGAATAACTCGCCCTACTCACTCCCAATGTCCACATATGCATGGGAACTCTCCCCCAACTGGCGGCGTTCCACCAACGAGAAAATTCCCCCAGCAGAAAAAAGAAAAGCGAAAAATTTGATAAAATTCTATATATTCGCCAGGGTCGGGCGCCATACAAAATATAGGCTTCGCTAATTTTCTATTTTCGCCAGAAATTTATCAAAAACTTATAATATTTTATTCAAATTTGCTCAAATTTTTGAAATTTTTTCTAGCCTCTCTGCGGGGCCGTTTGCATGGCCAACCATGTTCATCCCAGAGCATCGGACCTTGTCAACAGATTGCTGGAAAATTGCATTAGAAGTCAAATTTATA
>WPAE01000362.1 GCA_009773205.1 Ignavibacteria bacterium | reverse complement strand
TGCTTATTAAATATTTAGTCATAATTATCAAATTAATAAATATTCTATAACTTTTGCGACAGGGAATTTGACTGAATCCATTATTATTTCGACCACACTGTGGGGTTTTCGGGGTCGCTGAATTTATCCGCCTCATCAGATTTTGCAATTTCCATATTGCATTCTCTCCACTATTTTCAGAGGCTATATTAATGTGTGTTTATTTCCGCCATGAACGCTATTCACTAACATCGTATCCCATAGGAGTGGCATACGCAGGAAAAAAATTCGGGGGGGGTTCAAGGTAGGGGGTCCGGCCTCGTAGGGTGTCCGGGGGGCGGAGCCCCCCGGACGCCGGAGAATTTTCGAAAATTTGCAAAAAATTCCTGAAGAAAATGGCAAAAAATGCTGTATTTTCGCCTATTTTGCAAAGAAATTTCAAAACCATGCGGTCAATTTTTGCGCGTTTGGACGAAAAACACAATTGTTTGGGAAATTTTGAGAAATTTTCGAAAATTTGCAAAAAATTCCCGAAGAAAATGGCAAAAAATGCTGTATTTTCGCCTATTTTGCAAAAAAAAAGAAAACCATGCGTTCAAATTTTGCGCGTTTGGACTAAAAACACAATTGTTTGGGAAATTTATATAAATATTTGATGAAAATGCAATGGAAAAATTGAATTTTTCTCTATTTTCTGTGAAAATTTGTTGCTAAAAATAGAAACTTCGGAAATAACATCAGTTTTGTACAACCTTTTTTCCCGGTTCGAAGATGGTTCAAACCCCCAACCCCTCCAGCATACGCCACTGATCCTTATAGGATATTATAAAAAATATGAGAGCCTAATGACAAAAATATAGAAAGGATGTCATTTTTATCTGAAAAAAATATTGGCGCAGGGGTCAGGGAGGCTTTGTGTGCCGCCCCTTCGCCGAAGCTAGTTCTTAAATTTCCGAAAAAAACAGGATTACCCAAGAACTGCATGGTTTGGGAAAGTATTGTAGGGAGCCTAATCAGGCGCCCAGATGAAGATCTTTTTCACCAGGATAAACGAATTCTAGGTAACATTGTTTTGAA
>WPAE01000361.1 GCA_009773205.1 Ignavibacteria bacterium | reverse complement strand
AATTTTAATGGAAAATTTAACGCTGAACAGGTTGAGTGGAAGCTCCACCCCGAGCAAGAAAAAATGTTGTAGAAAGATGGGGGTTATTATACAGAGCTGTATACACTGACAAATGTGCGAGAACACTATGGGAGAAATAACTCGTAAAAATCAATGTTGCATCGAGATTTTCGTAAGTAAATTCAAAGTTATTTCTCAAAACTTTCAAATATAAATTGGGTTTTAGCGAAACGCGCAGAAATTTGGAGATTAGCTTTCGTATATACTGTATAGCGGAAATAGTTTGACGTAAAAAAAGGTTTGACATTTCGCAGGGTCGCTTTAAGCGAAAAGGTTTGACGGAGAAAAAGTTTGACATTCCGAGTAAGAAACTAAATCACTATGTTCATATTACGTAATCACTGAAAGGATAATCCATAATTAAGACAAATGTTTTAGCCATTTAAGGCTACCTGTTTACACAAAATTATCCTGAATTTTCCAAAGTTATTACTGTAGGATCTACAAAGCAGGTGTTCATCAAATAAATTATTTGTCCCATATGTTGATTTCCAATTGAAAATCTAAGGGTTCTTCTTTAAATTAATTTAAATATCTTAAGCTCTTTAGGTAATATCAGTTGACGACACTTATTACCGTATTTCATCGAATAAACGCCGCCCTCGATTAAACGCCGCATCCGAGAAGGATAATTTAATAAACGCCGCCCTCGAATAGACGCCGCATTACACATTGAAAATTTTGGGCAACTGATGAGAAATCAAATTTTTCTAATGGGGTTTCTGCTAAGATTTTTCACCAAAATTTAGCCTGTTTTACATAATTTCTAATTATGGATATCGAATAATTATGTAATTATTTATACAACTTAAAACATTGAAAATGGGCAAATTTACAAAGAGAAACCTCCAATTTTTGAGTGCGCTAAGCGCAGGCAAAATTGGAAGTTTCTGAAGAATTTTTAAATAATTCTATTAGAACTGCCATGGCCTCAATGGCGCACTCAATGAGGTTAAAACTTTCAGCAAGAATTTCGGTAATGTATTTAATCAAACAAA
>WPAE01000360.1 GCA_009773205.1 Ignavibacteria bacterium | reverse complement strand
CATCACCGATGCAGGACGTCATCTCATAGCGCACATGTCTCCTTTCCCACATCCATATCCTCCATATCCTCCACGTCCAATCGGTATTCACTCATCATCTCTACTATAAATTCCCCCACCATCTCATTCACCTCACCACATCGCGATTAACAAGAATGAATTGTGATTTGCATCCACTTTGTTCTGAGATCTGTACAATCACCCTCCCCGCTGAGACAGCAATTAAGTTTTACGATCTTCAGACCAAAATTTTGTTAGCAACATCCAAGGCAGAATCCACTCGATACATAATCAAGACACTGAATCTGCTCATCGCCCACCTCCAACAGGTAGACGCTTCGACTTAACTAAGCAGGATCAAAATTATATTGGGAGTCGCATTAACTTGAGCTAAAAGTAGAAACAGGGATTCTAAAAATAGAAACAGATTCGAGACTGGTGTATATAAACTGACGCAATCGTATCTCATCATCATAATTGTCAATGATTAAGAATGGATATTGAAGACGAAATTCATGAAAGGGTTTGTTCGATAAAATTTGATTACCTTGACGAAAAGGATGCTAAAGATATTGCGAAACTAATCAAGAAAGCTCGTTTAGCACCAAGGAAGTCGACAGCAAGGTGGTACCTCGCCTGGGCTGATTCGCTGGTGGAGAAAGCTCGTAATAAGGTAGACGAATTTTCTTTTGTCAATCCGAATAAATCAAGTTAGGGGATGCATATAAAAGGGTTTCGGATCCACCCATCAAAAATTGGAAAATGTCTCTCGAAGACGTGATTGTACTTAGCTGGCTCGGGTTCAACTGTTTCTGTTTGGGATACGCAGCTGTTCGGCTCTATCTTTTTATTTAAAATGTCCCATCTAACGCAGCTGTTATTCGATTTTATTTGCTGCTTTGTTGGCTCCTGTATCGTTCAACTATTCCTTCATTGTTTCTCAATCCAGAGCGACGAACCAGTGAAAGGCACATCGACTCTCTGCCCGAAGTAAGCATGACGTATGCGGTTGCTATGGTGATTGGCTCTGAAATTTCGTTGGCTCTGACTTTTTCACTTA
>WPAE01000020.1 GCA_009773205.1 Ignavibacteria bacterium | reverse complement strand
TAGATTATTTAGATGTTGTACGCGAACTAAAAAACTTGGTTAAGGCAGAAGGTTTGGAAAGTTATTCGGTGTTTGAGCAAAAGAACAAAGCAAACAATTTTGAAGAAATTTACATCTTCAAAACACAAGATGCTTATGATAGATTTGAAGAAAACACCGATGAGAGAATTGACATTTTGATGACAAAACTCTCTGATATGATAAAAGAACAAACAACACAGTACACTACATTGTTTGAAGTTAATAACGTTCAATAATTTTTATGTGTCTTAAGGGAGCAGTTTTAGTAACTGCTTCCAATTTACCCACCATTTTATCTTAGGCAAATATGCTTGAATACACAGGCGTAATACATATTCATTCAATTTTTTCAGATGGCTCCGGCGAAGTGCAGGATATAGCTGCCTATGGTAAAGAGTGCGGGTTAGATTTTCTTATTCTTACAGATCACAATACATTACGAGCTTTAAATGAAGGTTATCAGAAGTGGTATGATGATACACTATTGCTCGTTGGCTGCGAGATTAACGATAAACAAAACCAGAACCATCTTTTGGCAATGGGAATAGACGAAACTATTTCTACAAGAATTCCTGCTATTGAGTACACTAAAAAAGTAAAAGAACTTGGCGGAATCAGCTTTATAGCTCATCCCTTTGAAAAACGAAAATCAATGGCTCAGCATCCGCCATATCCTTGGGTTGAATGGAATTCCAAAGATTTTGACGGAATTGAAATTTGGAATCATATGTCTGAGTGGATGGAAGGCTTAACAGAGCAAAATAAGTACAATTACATAATCCATCCTCTTCGTTCTATAATTGGGCCTACAGAAGAAACACTAACTATGTGGGATAAACTAAATCTCGAAAGAAAAGTTGTTGGAATTGGCGGAGTAGATGCACATGCGCACAAGGTAAATCTTCTTGGTTTTTTTGAAATGGAAGTTTTCCCTTACAAAGTTCTTTTCAAATCGGTTAGAACTCATGTATTTCTGGAAGAAAGATTAAATCCATCTAACGATGATGGAGATATTAAGCATTCGAGGAATTTAATTTATAATTCACTCAAAAACGGGAATTGTTTTATTTCGAACTATTATTATGGCGATGCAAAAGGTTTTAGATTTTTTGCAGAAGATGGAGAGCATATTCATCAGATGGGCGAAACGCTCCCTTTTGCAGAAAAAATAAAGCTGCGGGTTATTTTACCAAATATTTCTGCAACTATTAAGCTGGTTTGTAACGGAGAGTATTTATTCAGTACAGATGGCTTCGATGCAGAGTTCGATGCAGCTACTCCCGGAGTTTACAGAGTTGAAGTTCACCTTAACCAGAGTGCGTGGATTTTTTCAAATCATATTAGAATAGGACTATAATTTTTCTTAGATTTTCGCCCAAATTTTATAAAGAATTATCAAAAACCGAGGTAAAAAGTGTTAGAAGCAAAAAAAAAGATTTCCAAAAAAGAGTTGAAAGAAGACAAACTTGTAACAAGTTATTATAAGTTTCAGAATTTTTTTATGGAAAGCCAAGCCAAAATTTTAATTGGGTTTGGTGTTATTGCAGTAATTGTAGTAGCATACATACTTTACACAAATAAAGTTAAAAACGATAACCAAGCAGCATCGGCAATGGTTGCTAAAGTAATTCCTTTGTTAGAAACAGGCGCTTACCAAGTTGCCGTAGATGGGGTTCCCGCTCAAAACATTACTGGCTTAAAAAAAATTGTTGATGATTATGGAAACACCGAAGAAGGCGAATTAGCAAAAATTCTACTAGCAAATGCTTACATAATTACCGGAAAATCTGAAGAGGCATTAAATCTTTATGATGACTATTCCGGCTCCAATACATTATTAAAAGCAAGCGCTTTAGCTGGTAAAGCAGGCATTCTCGAATCAAAAAAAGAATATGAAGAAGCACTCGGTCTCTATCAAAAAGCTGCAATAATAGATGAAACAAATCCTTCTAATCCAGAATTCTTGCTTAAAGCTGGTATTGCTAACTTGAAGCTGGGAAATAAAAAGGAAGCAAAAGTTCTTTTTGAAACAATAAAAAAAGATTATACAACTGCAGTTCCTTATATGGAATTAGAGAAGTATCTTGTTCAAACAGAAAATTAATTAAAGCACCAGCTTGATTTAACAGCATCCTGTAGTTATTTTTTTACAAATTTTAGAAGGCGAAATATGGCTGATACCTCCGATTTCAGAAATGGTCTGATTATAAAATATAAAGGCGATCCGTTTGTAATTACAGAATTTCAACACGTAAAACCTGGCAAAGGCGGCGCTTTTGTTCGTACCACATTAAAAAACATGAGAACCGGAAAAGTTTTAGATAACACCTTCCGTTCCGGCGAGTCTGTTGAAGTTATTCGTGTAGAAAGAAGAAAATATCAATTCCTCTATAAAGAAACCGGCGGTTTAGTTTTGATGGATAATGAAACTTATGAACAGTTTACAGTTCCAGCAGAGCAGTTTGGCGATGGTGCTGATTATCTTAAAGAAGGTGATGAAGTTGAATTGCTTAGAGATAACAATGATCAAATTATTTCTGCCGAAGTTCCAATCTTTGTGTTTTTAAAAGTTATTGAAACCGAACCGGGGTTTAAGGGCGATACAGCAAACAGTGCGCTTAAACCTGCAAAACTTGAAACTGGTGTTAAGATTCAAGTTCCACTTTTCATCAACGAAGGTGATGTTCTTAAAGTAGATACCCGCACGGGCGGATACGTAGAACGAGTTAAAAACTAATAGAAGAGAAAGATGGATATTAACCTAATTAAGAAGCTCATCAAAATAGTTGAACAGAGCGAGGTTACAGAGTTTTCTGTTCAAGAAGGTGAGCTAAAAATAAAAATTTCCAAAAACGCGCATCAAACTTCCGTTCAATTTCAACCCGCTTCAACAGAGGTTACAAGATATGCGGTTGCTACACAGCCAATTACAGAAGTAAAGAAAGCTGCAGTGCCGGAACATGCAATATCCAATCATCATGAAATACGTTCACCTATTGTTGGAACGTTTTACCGCGCTCCTTCTCCCGATGCCGATTTTTATGTTCAAGTCGGAGATTCCGTTTCTCAAGGAACAGTGCTTTGCATTGTTGAAGCGATGAAACTGATGAACGAAATTGAAAGCGATTGCACCGGCAAAATTGTTAAGATTCTTGTTGAGAATGGTACTCCTGTTGAATATAACCAACCGCTCTTTTTAGTAGATAAAAATTAGCGTTATTACACATTTAAGAGGAAATCTTGTTTAAGAAAATCCTAATTGCTAACCGAGGCGAAATAGCACTAAGAATTATTAGAACTTGCAAAGAGATGGGAATTAAAACCGTTGCAGTTCATAGTGAAGTAGATAGAGATTCACTTCCTGTTATTTTTGCAGATGAAGCAGTTTGTATCGGTCCAGCCTTGAGCAGCCAAAGCTATCTTAAAATTCCAAATATATTATCTGCCGCTGCTATTACCGGCGCAGAGGCAATTCATCCCGGTTATGGCTTTTTGGCAGAGAACGCAGACTTTAGCGAAATCTGTGCAGAGAGCGGAATTAAGTTTATTGGTCCTTCGCCTGATGCAATACGCAAAATGGGTAACAAAGCTTTTGCTAAAGAGACTATGAAGAAAGTAGGCGTTCCTGTTGTACCGGGAAGCGATGGTGTAGTTAAAGATGTTGATGAAGCCAAAAGAATTGCTGCCGAAATTGGTTATCCGGTTATACTAAAGGCATCTGCCGGTGGAGGCGGTAAAGGAATGAGAATAGTTTGGAAAGAAAACGAAATTGAAAAAGCTTTTCAAACTGCGGGCAACGAAGCTAATTCTGCTTTTTCTAATGCCGATCTTTACATGGAAAAGTACATCGAGAATCCGCATCATATTGAAATTCAAGTTATGGGCGATTCCTTTGGAAACATATATCATTATGGCGAAAGAGATTGTTCAATTCAGAGGAGGCACCAAAAATTAATTGAAGAATCTCCTTCACCATTTATTAATAATGAAGTGCGTGAGAAGATGGGACAAGCCGCAATTCTTGGCGCTAAATCTGTTAATTACGAAGGTGCCGGAACTGTAGAATTCTTGGTTGATAAACACATGAATTTTTATTTCATAGAAATGAATACTAGAATTCAAGTTGAGCATCCAGTTACAGAAATGGTAAACAATCTTGATCTGATTAAGAATCAAATTCTTGTTGCGGCGGGTTTAGAAGTTGCCAACAAGCCAACAACTCCTCGCGGGCATGCAATTGAGTTTAGAATTAATGCAGAAGACCCGGACGCAAATTTTCGTCCATCGCCCGGAGCGATTGAATTCTTACATTTTCCTGGCGGATTTGGAGTGCGCATAGACTCTCATATTTATAATGACTATGTAATTCCTCCAAACTATGATTCTTTAATTGCGAAAATGATTGTTTGGGGAACTGATCGTCTTCATGCAATTAAACGTGCAAGAAGGGCTTTAGATGAATTTAAGGTTGAAGGTATAAAGACTACAATTCCATTTCATCAGAAAGTATTGCAAAACGAAAAGTTTCTAAAAGGTGAGTTCGATACATCATTTATAGATCAACACTTTAAAACAAATTGATGAGGCACTAACATGAACATTCCAGCAAATCTTAAGTACACAAAAGATCACGAATGGATTAAAGTTGAAGGCAGCTTTGGAACAATTGGCATTACAGAATACGCTCAAGGCGAACTTGGCGATATTGTTTATATTGATATTAAACCGGACCTTGCTGAAATTACTATGGGCGAAACATTCGGAACAATTGAAGCTGTAAAAACCGTTAGTGATTTATATGCCCCTATTTCGGGAAAAGTAATTGAGTTAAACAAAAAATTAAATGATGAACCTCAGCTTGCTAACACTGATCCATATGGTGAAGGCTGGTTAATAAAGGTTGAATTATCTGATGCAAGCCAGTTGAATGATCTTTTAGATGCTGATGGTTATCAAGCTCAGTTAGCACAATAATAAAGCGATTTAAAATTTACGGGCAGAATCTCTCTAATGGATTTTGCCCTTTTTCTAACAAGACTACCCTATGTTACATCAACAAAATATTTTAATACTCGATTTCGGTTCTCAGTACACTCAATTGATTGCGCGTAGAATCCGCGAGAGCAGAGTATATTCTGAAATTCACGCCAATGATTTTTCTATTGACAAAATTAGAGCCTTAAGACCATCGGGGATTATCCTAAGCGGCGGACCAATGAGTGTTTACGAAGATGATTCCCCTAAAGTAAATCCGGAGATTTTCAATCTAAGCATTCCTGTATTGGGAATTTGCTACGGACTTCAGCTAATAACTACACATTTTGGAGGCAAAGTAGAACCGGCAAAAAACCGCGAGTATGGAAAAGCTAATATAGAATTGGTTGGAAGTGATATATTGTTGATGGGAGTTAGCGATGGTTCTATAATTTGGATGAGCCATGGAGATTATGTTACTGAAATGCCAGCCGGATTTGAAGTAACAGCCAAAACTGAAGACTCTCCGCTTTGTGCTGTTTCGGATAATAAAAGAAAAATTTTTGGAGTTCAATTTCATCCTGAAGTGGCTCACACTCAATTTGGGAAAAGAATTTTAGACAATTTTGTTTTTGAAATTTGCGGCTGTAAAGCTGATTGGACTCCACAACATTTTATTACAGAAGAAATTGAAGAAGTAAGAAAAACTGTTGGTAACAAGAAGGTTATTTGCGCTCTCAGCGGAGGTGTTGATTCATCAGTTGCTGCAATCCTAATTCATAAAGCAATTGGAAAGCAGATTGTTTGCATACACGTAGATCACGGTTTGATGCGCAAGAACGAAAGCGACACAATTATCAAAATGTTTAATGATAATTACGACCTCAATGTAATTCATGTTGATGCATCAGAATTGTTTCTTACTCGTTTGGCTGGTGTTATTGATCCAGAAAAGAAAAGAAAAATAATTGGCAATTCATTTATAGATGTTTTTGAGAAAGAGGCTGAAAAATTTTTCGACGCAGAGTTTCTAGTTCAAGGCACACTTTATCCAGATGTTATTGAATCTGTATCTGTTAAAGGGCAATCCGTAACAATTAAAACTCATCATAATGTTGGCGGCTTGCCGGAAAGAATGAACTTGAAATTAATCGAGCCATTCAGAGAATTATTCAAGGACGAAGTAAGAGCAATTGGATTCGAACTTGGTCTGCAGGAAATGTTCATTAAACGGCATCCATTCCCAGGACCGGGTTTAGCTGTTCGAGTATTAGGAGAAATAACAAAAGAAAGATTAGACATTCTCCGGGAAGCCGATGACATCTTTATTAGCGCGTTGCACGAGTTTAATCTTTATGATAAAATATGGCAGGCATTTGCTGTGCTTCTTCCGGTTCAAACCGTTGGGGTAATGGGAGACAGCCGCACTTACGAAAATGTTGTTGCATTGCGTGCTGTTACTTCTACAGATGGAATGACGGCAGATTGGTATCGGTTTGATTGTGAATTTTTAGAAGATGTTTCTAACAAAATTATCCGCTGTGTACGCGGCGTAAATAGAGTTGTTTATGATATTAGCTCTAAACCTCCTGCAACAATTGAGTGGGAATAAACTTAAACTATAAAAATGAAAGTAAAAGAACTGCCATTTGATGACCGCCCGCGTGAAAAATTAATTTTACGAGGCGTGCAAAGTCTTTCTAATGCAGAATTAATAGCAATTCTGCTTAGAACCGGAACCAAAGGGCAATCTGTAATTGAAGTTGCTCAAAACCTTATTAAAAAATATAATGATCTAAATTTTCTTACAGCTCAAACTCACGATGCGCTTACAAATTTTCATGGAATTGGTAAAGACAAAGCTGCAACTCTAATTGCCGCTTTTGAATTGAGCAGAAGAGTAGATTATGAAAAGAAGTGGCTTTCTACTACTAAGATTACTTCCCCAAAAGATGTTGCAGAAATATTTATTCCCTTACTTAGAGATGAACTTAAAGAACAATTCTTGGTTGTGTGTTTAAGTTCTTCCAACCGAATAATTAAATACCAGAAAATTTCCGAGGGAAGTTTAAACAGCAGTGTTGTTCATGCAAGAGAAGTATTCAAAGTAGCAATAGAAAACAGCTCGGCAAACATTATTTTAATTCATAATCATCCAAGCGGAAACCCGGAACCAAGCAATGAAGATATAAGTATAACCCGCAAGTTAACAGAAGCAGGCAAACTCTTGGAAATACAAGTATTTGACCACGTTATAGTAGCCGGAGATTCTTATTCAAGCCTTGTAGAAAAAAGAATAATCTGAAGCATTAAATATCCTTTTTCAGTTTCTCCGGACAAAAAAATCTTTATATTACGACCCAAGATAAACTCATTAAAAACAGGAGATACTAATGAAGAAACTAATCAACAAAGCCCTTGTGGCGGTGCTGATTGCTGGCGTTGTGAGTTTTACAGCATGCAGCGGTGTTTCTGAGGAACAAATGGCACAACTTGATGCCCTTCGTTCTGAAGTTAAAGCTTTAGAAAAAGAAATTAACGGATTGAAATCGGAAAAATCTGCGTTAGAAAGAGAAATTGCAGAAAAAAATTCCAAATTGGAGCAATGCAACAAAGAAAAAGCTGAAACTAAAAAGAACCTCGAAAAAATTGGTTTGTAATTAGAACAAAGGAGAAATTATAATGAAAACATTAAGAATATTATTACTTGGCTCTTTCTTCTTTGTTTCTGCAGCAAACATTTTTGCTCAAGAGGAAATGACAAAAGAAGAATGGCAGAGCGAAATTAATCGCTTAACAGAAAGGAGAATTGCTCTTACAACAGAATTGAATTCTCTTAAAAGCGAAATTTCTAATTTGAAAAAAATGCGCGATGGTCTTAAAACATTTGAACAATGCACAAACGAACTTTACACAATGCTTGGTGCTACAAAATCCGACATTGATAATTTCAGAAAGCAATTGGAATCTTTGAGCGGAAAGATAGATGCAATGGAAGCGCCAAAAGCAGACCGACAAGCAGAACTTGACGCTATGAAGAAAAGCAAAATTTCTGCTCTTCCAGAATTCTTTGATAAAGTTCATAATCAGCTTCAGAGAAAACTTGATGCTTGGCAGGAAAAACCAAAAGAAATTTCTTACGAAGTTGTTAGAGGCGATCATCTTTGGGGAATTGCCAGAAAGAAAGAACATTATACAAACCCATTTGCTTGGCCAATTATATATAAAGCAAACCGCGACCAGATTAAGAACCCGGATTTGATCTTCCCAAAACAGATGTTCCAAATACCTAACTTAACAGAAGAAGAAAAATCTAAGTACGAAAAAATTAGAAGGAACTACAAACCTGCTCCTGCAACACAAACTCAAGAAGCAGTAAAATAAGGAAGTACATTTAAGTTGTTAAAACTATTCTAAACGGTAAAGCCCTTTTCATTTTGGTGAGAAGGGCTTTTTATATTTTTGGATGCAAAAACGGAGGTGTTTACGCAGAACGAAAAAGCAATTAAACTTGAAAGCGTTGATTTGCTTTCCTTTCTAGGATTCAAAGACAGCAATATTAAACCGCTTGAAGAAAGATTTTCTGCAAACGTTGTGGTACGCGGCGAAAATGTCTTCGTTCAAGGTTCAGCCGATGAAGTTGAAGCTATTGACAAAATAATTAAAGAAATGATTTTCGTTCTGAACACAACAGGCAAACTTTCTCCTAATGACGTTTACACTATTATAGATCTTACACTGCAAGGCAAAGAAATTATTAACGAAAATGATTTTGACAGCATTGTTCTTTATTCAAAGAAAGATGTAATAAAAGCTAAAACGCCTAACCAAATTGCCTACTGGAAAGCTGTTAGAGAAAATGATATTTGTTTTGCCATTGGCCCGGCAGGTACAGGAAAAACTTATTTAGCAGTAGCATTTGCAGTTGCTTCTCTTAAAAAAGGAACCGTGAAGAAAATTATCTTGGCAAGACCGGCGGTAGAAGCAGGAGAAAGTCTTGGTTTTCTGCCTGGTGATTTCAAAGAAAAAATAGATCCTTATTTACGTCCGCTTTATGATGCTTTGGAGGAGATGATCCCCGGCGAGCAGTTAAGAAATTATCTAGAAAAAGGTGTGATTGAAATTGTTCCGCTTGCATTTATGCGTGGTAGAACTTTGAATAATGCTTATGTAATTTTAGATGAAGCCCAAAACGCAACTGCTATGCAAATGAAAATGTTTTTAACACGGCTTGGTCCTAACTCTAAAGCCATTATTACCGGCGATATTACTCAAATTGATTTGCCGAGCTACTCTCAGAGTGGATTAGTGCAAGTTAAAGAAATTCTAAAAAGTGTTGATGGCGTAGCTTTTATTTATTTTGAAAAAGTTGATGTCGTTCGCCATAGATTAGTTAAAGATATCATAGAGGCTTACGAAGAACATTACAACGGAAACAAAAACTCTTAGTCTAACTTTTTACTCTCTTCCCAAAATTTATCCATTTCGGCAAGGTTAGATTCCGAAAGTTTTCTGCCTTGCTCATTAATCTTTTGTTCAACATAGGAAAAACGCTTGATGAATTTTTCGTTTGTCAATCTAAGAGCGTTTTCCGGATTGATACCTAAAAACCTTGCGTAATTAGTGAGCGCGAAAAAAACATCGCCAAGTTCTTGCTCAAGTTTTTCAATATTGCCATCGGCTTCCATTTCGTGCATCTCTTCAATTTCTTCTATTACTTTTTTCCAAACATCCTCTTTCTTTTCCCAATCAAAACCAACTTTAGAAGCTTTCTCTTGCAGCCTGTAAGCACGCGCTAAACCGGGCAGCAGCTTTGGAACACCTTCAAGTACAGAAGTGCGCCCTTCGCTTAGTTTTATCTCTTCCCAATTCTTTAAAATCTCTTTTGTGTTCTTAACTTCTACATCGCCAAAAACGTGCGGATGGCGGCGAATTAATTTATCGCAAAGTGTATCTATCACTTCTTCGGCAGTAAAAAATTTATTGTCTTCACCAATAGCAGAGTGAAAAACAATGTGTAAAAGTAAATCTCCAAGTTCTGTTTTAAGTTCCACATAGTCCTTTTGATCTATAGCTTCAATCAATTCATAAGTTTCTTCAAGAGTTGCAGCTTTAATCGAATCGTGAGTTTGTTCTTTATCCCAAGGGCATTCTTCACGCAGCTTTTTCATTATATCGTACAATTTTTGAAATTTTTCTCCTACCATTGCATCTCCAGAATTTTTGTGCAAAGATAAGTCATTGTTTTTATCGGTAAAAGAAAAGATTGAAATCACTTGCTCAGGATTTTCCAACATACAATAACTGAATAGTTGTTTGTTTTTCCTTGACCTTATTCTAGTTCGTAATCTTGCTTGTTTTAGAATGATTTTTTGTAAGCAAGATCAAGATTATGATCGAGAGCAAGTAATGAAAATTGAATATATTTGCTGAAAAAAATGGAGACGAAAATGTTTGAAAATAAAATTAAAGAGATAACTGGAGTTGAATTGCCTTCTGCACCCAAGCCGCTTGCCGCTTATATTCCTGCGCAAGTAAATGGAAACCTTGTATTTACTTCAGGTCAGCTTCCACTTAAAGATGGAAAGCTATTAGCCGAAGGAAAAGTTAACGAAACAGTTTCTGAAGAAACGGCTGTAGAATGCGCCCGCCAGTGTGCTTTAAATTGTCTTAGCGCAGTTAAGAGTGTAATTGGCGATCTTGAAAAAATTGAACAAATAACTAAACTAACAGTTTTCGTTAATTCGGCAAATGGATTTAGCGGACAGCCAAAAATTGCCAATGGTGCTTCAGAATTTCTCGTTCAAGTTTTTGGTGAGCAAGGGAAACATGCACGCAGCGCTGTTGGAGTAAGTGAACTGCCGCTTAATGCACCTGTTGAAATTGAAATGATTGTGAGAATTAAATAACCGTAAAATTGACTTGAACACTTTGCGAAAATAAAATATTTTCCAAATGAGTTTGGAAACCTTAAGTTTAGCAACATTGTTAAAGAACAAAAGTGGTGAGCAAATGAAAAAGACCATACTAATTATTCTGGTATTATCAGTTTCAGTTTCCTATGCGCAGTTTAGGGATGATCTTAACAAATCCATTGATGTGAAAAGTGGAATTTTGAATAAGAGCGGTTTTGGTTCGTTATTCGGCTTATTTGGCATCGAAGATTTTCAGATGAAGCATAGCTTTGGTCTTTCATACTCGGCTTTTGGCGGAGGAGGAATGGCACTTGGCAATTATACTAATAGTATGTTCTTTCAATTTAATGATAAACTGAATTTACAAGCTGATATTAGTGTTCTTAATTCGCCTTATAGCTCTTTCGGAAAAGATTTTGCCAAGCAGGTAAACGGAGTTTACCTAAACCGCGTTCAGATGAATTATAAAATTAGCAACAACATGAAAGTCTCGCTTCAATACAATAGTTATCCTTTCGGTTATTATTCTCCTTATCACTCAAACGGTTTTTATTCTGGCTTTAGAGATTATTTTTTCAACAACAATGAATTCGGGAAAGAGTAACGCATTTTTATTAAATTTGGCTTTGTAAGTGCTATAAATTTCAAAACAGGATAAATTGGAAAAGTATAAACCGGCAAAGCCAAAACAAAAACCGGCAAACCTGAAGTCTCCAACTGTAAACATTCTAATTAATGTTTCAATTTTTTTACTAACAGCAGCGATAATTTTCATGGCTTACTCTCTTTTTTTAAAACTATCTTATAAAGGAGAAGAAGAGTTTGCTTTGCCGGATACAAAAGGGGCAGAAGAAATTATACAAATTGATGTTAGAAACGGCTGCGGAGTTAGTGGTGTGGCAGACCGTTACACAGATTATCTGCGAAGCAAAGGTTTTGATGTTGCCGATATAGGCAATTATATTTCATCTGATGTTGATGAGACATTAATAATTGACAGAATTGGAAATATGGCAAATGCATATAAAGTTGCATCGGCTCTTGGAGTTAGAAACGAAAATGTTATTCAGCAGCTTAACAAAGATTATTTTATAGATGTTTCGGTTGTTATTGGCAAAGATTATTTTTCATTGACACCATTTAAGTGAGGAAACTTTGGACGCACTCAAATTTGCTAAACTAATAGCTGATCTTACTAAAGAGAAGAAAGGCTATAGCATTAAAATTCTGGATCTAAGAAAAGTATCCGGCGGAATTGCTGATTATTTTGTTATTTGCTCGGCAGATTCTGACAGGCAAGTGAAAGCAATAGCCGATGATGTTGATGAAAAGCTAATTGAGCGTGGAATAAAATGCTTCCACCGAGAAGGCTTGGAAACGCTTAATTGGGTTTTGATGGATTACTTTGATGTTGTGCTTCACATTTTTAAACACGAAGTGCGCGCTTATTATAATTTAGAAAAACTTTGGGGCGACGCTCCAGTTATTTCTATTGAAGATGACAAATAATTTTTGCGGAGAACAGTTTGAAACAGTATTTATCGGATCTATTCATAAAGACGGCAGAAAAATTAACCTACCTTAAAGATATTGATTACGTTTTCAGTGTACCAAATCAGAAAAGCCACGGAGATTACTCAATTAACGCAGCTATGATTCTTTCTAAGAAGTTGAAAAGAAACCCGCGCGAAATTGCTAATGAAATTATCGAGAATCTTGAGTGCGACAAATCCGTAATTGAAAAAATTGAAATTGCTGGACCAGGTTTTATAAATTTTTACTTCTCTCCAAATTATATTCCTTCCATTATAAAAGAAATTTTAACTAAGAAAGAAAACTTTGGAAGATCGCAAAAGTATTACGGGAAGAAAGCTATGGTAGAATTTATTTCCGCTAATCCAACCGGACCATTAACTGTTGGGCACGGAAGAAATGCCGTAGTTGGAGATACGGTAGCAAACCTGCTTGAGTGGATTGGATATGAAGTTGACCGTGAATACTATTTTAACAATGCCGGAAGGCAGATGCGAGTGCTCGGTGATTCTGTACGCCTTAGATATTTGGAGCAGTTGGAAAACAAAATTGATTTTCCAGAAGATTATTATCAAGGCGAGTACATTAAAGAAATTGCTAATAAATTAATTGCTGAACACGGCGATAAATTAATCAAAGATGATGCAGAGGGAATTTTTAAACAGACAGCCGAAAAAGAAATCTTTGCAGATATTATAAAGACAATGAATGAGATTGGCATTAAGATGAAAAATTTTTACAATGAACACACTTTGTATGAAGATGGCAGAATTACCTGGTTGTTAGAAGAGTTCAAAAAGAAAAACTTGTCTTATGAAAAAGAAAATGCAATTTGGCTTAAACTAACTGAACTTGGTAACGAACAAGATAAAGTGATAGTAAAACAAACCGGCGAACCTACTTACAGACTGCCCGATATTGCTTACCACATTACAAAGTTTGAACGCGGTTATGATTTGATGATTGATTTGTTTGGGTCGGATCATAACGCTGCTTACCCGGATGTGCTTGCTGGGTTGCGTGCTCTTGGGTACGATTCCGACAAAGTAAATGTTCTTATTCACCAGTTTGTAACTATTATGCAAAAAGGTGAGGTCGTAAAGATGTCCACACGAAAAGCTAACTACATTACTTTGGATGAATTAGTAGATGAAGTTGGCGCTGATGTTGTTAGATATTTTTTCAATATGCGCAGTATTTCAAGCCACTTAAATTTTGATCTTGAGCTTGCGAAGAAACAATCTGATGAAAATCCTGTTTTCTATTTGCAGTATGCGCACGCACGGATAGCTTCGATTCTAAGAATGGTAAAAGAGCAAGGTTTGGATCCATCGCTGGAACATTTAGAATTACTTACTAAACAAGTTGAGCAAGATTTGCTTAAAAAGTTTTTTGAGTTTCCGAATGAAGTGCTTCTAAGCGCAGAAAATTACGAAGTTCACAGAATTGCAATATATCTTGAAGAATTAGCCTCGCTGTTCCATAGATTCTATACGGAGTGCAGAATTATTGGCAGCGAAAAGAATTTAGCCGAAGCGAGAATAGCTTTGTGCATTGCAGCTCAAACAACATTAAGAAACGGTTTATCAATTCTTGGTGTTAGTGCGCCTGACAGAATGTAGTTAATCTGCAATAGCAACAGAAAACGCAAAGATTTCCTCGGCGCCATTTTCTTTTAGAACTCTTGCGCATTCGGTTATTGTAGCCCCAGTTGTAATTACATCATCCACAATAATTATTCTTTTCCCTGCAATATCTTTTTTCCTTTTAATCTCGAATGCTTCGTGAACATTCTGCTTTCTTTCTTCTAAAGTCATCGTTGTTTGAGAAAGAGTAAATCTTGTTCTCTTTATAATCTTAGCTTTATAAGGAATTTTTAAAACTTTGCTTATTCCTTTGCAAATAAAATCCGATTGATTGTACCCGCGCTCAGCTTTTTTGAGCGAGTGGAGTGGAACAGGTAAGATTAAATCAGCACTCCATAATTTAATTTTCGCAATAGTTTCTGCTGCGGCAATTTCTCCAAGAAACTTACCAAGCAAAAACTTACCGTTATACTTCAATAAATGTAGTATTGTTTGGAGTTCTTTTTCGCTTTCAAACACAAATGCAGAATGAAAGCCGGCAATGATTTGGCTGCTCAAAAACTTGCGCTGGAACTCATGTTCAATCCTTTCTTGTGAAGCTTTTTGTATTTTCGAAATGCAAGATGGGCAGACAAATCTTTCTGTGCAGCTCAATTTAATTTTACAAGCCGCACAAAAACTTGGAAAGAAAAAGTCTAACAATTGATTTGCAGATACACATAATTTCTCAGCTAATTCCGTTCTTTGCAAAATGCTCCCCGCACTTTTTATCGTTTATTTCTATGTGATTAAAAAACCAGCTCTTTACATTATACAATTCTTCCAATGTAAGTTTTGGATTTTTGTCTACGTAAGACTGCCAAATGCCTTCAACTTTACAGTAAAAACGATCATGCTCAAGTTTGTGGGAATAATAGCCTTCAAATTGAGTCTGCTGCATCAATGTTTCTTCGTAATCAAAATGGCTGCGCAAATGCCCAACAAGAATCCTTAATTGCGATTGCAGTGTTCTATTCTTTTTAAGAATGAACGCTGTGTAAATTTTATTAATGATATGAGTCATTTGCTTATGTTGTTCATCCATCAAACAATTTTTTACTTTTTCTGCTTCAGTAAATGTTACAAAAACCATATATATCTCAATTTGTTAAATCATACCCAAACGCTTTCTCCAAAACCATTCTGCTGCAAAGAGTAAAATTATAGTTATCAAGACCCAAGAATAATTCCATAATTCATATTCACTTTTTACGATTACAGCGCTGTCTTTCTTTTTATGAGTAAACTCAAGGTGTTTTAGTAGTTCATCCGCCTTTTCAATTGAAAAATACTCACCATTAGTTGAATTAGCCAAATGTTTTAAATATTCCACACGCATTTTAGTATCAATCAATTCTATTGAAGATGATGTGATAGAAAATCTTGTAGCTGCTGTAGAAGAACTACTTGTTGTGCTTGCTGTAACTTGAAAATCACCTTGTGAATCTGGAATAAATGAAGCAGTATAAATTCCGCTGCCTTGAGGTGTCATTACAATTTCTTGCTTGCCTCTGGCATGTGATATTGATAATTCGATCTGAGTAGTATCAATTGGATTGAAAGAATTATCATACACCTCGGCTGTTAAATCAACTTGTTCGCCTGGAGAATAAACTTTTTTATTAGGAGAAATATTAAACTGTTTTTTAGTACCTGGGAGATTTAGCCATTTAACAATCTCTGTGATAAATGTTCTAAAAAATTCTGGATTCCTTTCGGCAGCTTGCAAAGACCAGCGCCAATAGTTACCTGCATTTATGGCAAAAGATCTTTGGCTGCCTATTGACCTAAGCAGCACAAGAGGTGAGTTTAAGATCGCTTCTCTTACCTTTGCTTTTACGAGGACTTTGCTTTCCGGCTTTGCCAGGATTTCTGAAGTGGATTGAAAAACAGGTGGAAGCGCATTCCATACATTTGCTGCATTTCCTATTTGTGAGAAGTTAGAAGCAAATTCTCCCGTTTGAATTTCTGCTTGAGCTTGCACAACATCTTGAGTAAAACTCTTTACATAGAATGGAAGAAACTTTTCTAATTGTTTCAATTTCCCAAAATCTGTTGCAGATGAAACAGAAATAAAAAATGGTGTTCCTGCTTCAATTTTTGAAACAACTTGATTGATTAACTGCTGCGAAGTATTTGCCGAAGGAAAATCAACTAAAAACATAACGGAAGAACTATCGAGCGCGTTTACGTTCTTACTGTCCCAAATTCTTTCACGCGAAATTTGAACATACTTACTAACCTGCAAGTTTCTGTCACTTTCAATTATGTTAGCAATTGCAGAAACATCTGCAGAGGGCGCGCCGGCAATTAAAGCAAGTTTTGCTTTTGTCTCGAGAACAGTAACAAAAAATGTTTTAGAGTTATTTACTTGTGTGTGTTCATCTAAAAGAGGCGAAATAGAAATGCTTAACTTCTTTTCCCCACCTTCTTTAGGCAAATAAGAAAAATCAAATTGATTAACACCTGACGAATTTAGTTGAATCTCTTTTGAATCAATCAGTTTCCCTTCTTCAAATAAATTGGCTTGAATCTGTTTGCCATCAAAACCGTTTTGCCGAATAACTGTTTGAATTTTTGTTTGTGTTCCAGTATAGATAAATTGATTGTGATTCACTCTAAAAATTTCAACGTCTTTTTTTGTTGTAGAATCGCCAACTCCAACGGTGAAAATAGGAAATTGCAATTTCTCGAAATAATAGGATGGATTAGAACCCTCGGTAATAATTCCATCGCTAATAATTACGGCGGATTGAATTGCTGCATCATTCTTCTTAAAAAAATCTATAAAGGAAGAATAATTTGTTAGCTGTTCGCTAAAAGTAAATTTTGGATTATGCGCCGAAACTGAATCTATTCTTTTTCCGAATGAATACATCTTTACATTTAGTTCAGTTCTAGAAATTAACTTGGCCGCCAAACTCAATATAGCTTTGCTTCTTTGTAAGCTGTCTTTTATAGAAATTGATTCTGAGTTATCTATAAATACGAATGTGTTTTTCTTGGTGTATGAACGGCTTGTTAAACTAAGCAGCGGTTCAAAAATCAAAAAAAGAATTAGGGCAAATATTAGTGCGCGCAAAATTGTTAAACTAAATTTCAACATACCCGAAATTTTTGGTAGTGTGTATCTGTAAACAAAAAACGAAAACGCGGTTAAAATAATTCCGTAAAGAAGATACAGCCAGAAACTACCGTTAAGTGATAGCCGAATATTTTCTAAACCAAACATTGCAGACTTATTTTTTCTTCATCGAAGTTTCTAAATTCCATTTTTTCATTTCTTCAAAAGTTGTATAGTCTGTCAAATCAAAATGGATTGGGGTAATAGAGACGTATTCGTTTTTTAAAGCAAAGTGATCGGCTTCAAGAGAGTTATCTTGTTCAATTAAATTTCCGGTGAGCCAGTAATATTTGTTTCCGTATGGGTCGCGCCTTTCTTCGTAAACATCATCCCATTTGGTTTTGCCCTGCTGTGTAACAATAATTCCTTTCAACTTCTCTTCTGGTAAATCTGGAACGTTTAAATTGAGCAAAGTTCCAGCGGGCAAACCATTTTTAACTATCATTTGTGCAAGTTCGCCAGAATATTTTGCAGCAAAATCGAAATGTTTTGCTGTGTGGCTTGTTACAGAAACTGCTATTGCGGGAATGTCCATTATAGCTGCTTCCCGCGCAGCAGAAACAGTACCAGAATAAATAATATTTATTGCTGCGTTAGAGCCAAGGTTGATTCCAGATATTACAATATCTGGCGTTTGCTGAAGAATGTTTCTTACACCCATCTTAATGCAGTCGGCAGGAGTTCCATCAACAGCGTAACCAAAAAAATCTCCGTTTTTAAAATATTCAGAAACGCGGAGTGGATATTTCATTGTAATCGCATGTCCAACAGCACTTTGTTCTGTTAAAGGCGCAACTACAGTTACTTCACCAATTTTTTTCAAGGCTTTTACAAGAGCCGATATTCCTGGAGAGGAGATTCCATCATCATTAGATACAAGAATTTTCAATTTTTTTCCGTGATTGTTAAATAATTTTCACAAATATAGTTATTTGCGGTTAAGATTGAAGATGAATTAAGAGTTGAAAGTGAGAATTAATTCAAAAAGAACTATTTTTTGCAAACAAATTTCTGAAACGAATGAAGAAAATATTTGCAATTATACTACTCGGGCTTACTTTTCAACTGTTTGCTCAAAATGATGCTACTGAAATTTATGTTATTGATTCTTATATAACACCGGAAAATCCTTTTAGACTGATTGTAACTTTTTCTACAAGTGAAGAATGTACTTCTGTAATCAAAATAAAATCCGGAAAAACTTTTAATGTTTCCGATTCACTTACAGAAGATCATCGTGTAGAAATTGATATGACTGATCTTTATGGATTAACAGAAATTAAATACCGTTTGCTTGTAAAGAATAAACAGAAAAAAGAAACGATAAGCGATGAATATGAGGTTGCGCTTCCAAATCAGTTTTTGCTTACACCAACTACAGAAATAAATTGGTATCAAATGTGCATTGGCGGGTTAGTTTTTGCAATTCCGGCAGTAGAATACTTAGTAATTGATGGCAAAGAATATTGGGGATTGAGCAAAGAAATTCCTCTATTCAATTTTTATGGTGACGGTTATAATTATCCAAAAGGATATTTTGGCGTTGAGTATTCCCATTATCTAAAAGCTACAACAAAAAACTTTTTGAGATTGGGTTACAAGCACATGTTTCAGTTTAGAGAAATTAAGTATATCTCGCCTGGAATTTCGTTCTTTGGGAATTTTAAAGGATATAACGGCTTGAGTGCAGAAATTTCTCTTGGACTTTTCCAGATCAAAAATATTTTTACAGTTTATACAAGGTACAGATATAATTTCCAGCTTAAGAGTGGCGGCAAAGATTTCTACGAGTTCTCACTTGGGTTATATTCAAATATTTTTTCGATTAACCTGTAGGAGACAATGAGTAAAAAATCTGTGTATGTAGATTTGGGAGACCGTGGTCGTTACAATACTAACAACAAGATGAATGACTTAACCGGAAAAGAATGGTTAAAGTTTACAAAGAGCTGGTTTATTCATCGCCCGATAAGAAGAAAAGAAAACGAAATACTGCACCCAGCAAAATTTCCAGAATCACTCGTTGAGGAGTTTATAGTTTTTTTCACAAAAGAGAATGCTTGGGTTCTTGATCCATTCTGTGGAACCGGAAGCGTGTTAATTGCTTCCGCATCAATTAACAGAAAAGCTGTTGGAATTGAATTAAACGATAAGTATCATAATCTGACACAGAAGAGAATTAGCAATCTTGGCAATACGAAAGATATATATCCCATTTTAGGAAATTCATTAGAGCTGAAAAACAGCTTGCAATCAGAGGAACTTTCAAGCGTAAAATTTGATTTCGTTATAACTTCCCCTCCATATTGGAATCAGTTGATGCGAAGCAGCATTCGCCAAAGTGAACGAAAACAAAAAGGTCTCGATACACGTTACAGCAGCGAGAACAATTTAGATTTAGGAAATTTAGAAAGTTACGATGAGTTTATCGAAATGCAAGCTTTAGTTTTTGATCAAGTTTATGACGTTACTAAAACGAATAGTTATCTTACAATAATTACAAATAATGTTTATGCAGACGGCAAACTTTATCCGCTTGCATTTGATACCGCTTCTTCACTTACAAAGCGCGGCGAAAAAAGCTGGGTTTTGAAAGATGAGAAAATTTGGCTTCAAGATGATAAAAAACTTATTGCGCTTGGAGTTAATAATGCTTGGATAGGCAACAGACATCATCAATACTGTTTAATTTTTAGAAAAGAAAAATGAGTACGATTCTTTCTGTTAGTGAAATAACCGGATTAATTAAACAAACTTTAGAAAGCGAGTTTGGCGATGTAAGTGTTGTTGGAGAAATCTCAAATTTCAAAGCTCACATTTCTGGTCATTGGTATTTCACTCTTAAAGATTCAAACTCACAGATAAATTGCACAATGTGGCGCGGACTTAACAGCTATGTTTTTTTTACGCCTCAAGATGGTATGAAAATAATTGCCAACGGAAAAATTTCTGTTTATCAGCCAAGAGGGAGCTACCAGCTTGATATCCGCTCGATGAAACCGGCTGGAGTTGGCGAACTACAAGCAGCTTTTGAAAAGTTGAAGCAAAAACTCTTTGAAGAAGGTTTGTTTGACGAAGTGCATAAAAAACCGATACCGAGATTTCCTAATAAGTTAGGAATTGTAACTGCTATTGATGGCGCTGCATTTCAAGACATGAAAAGTATTGCCGCAAGAAGATATCCGCTTGTTGAGTTGGTTATTGCTTCCAGCCGAGTGCAAGGTGATGGCGCCGCTGAAGAAATTGCAAAGAGTATAAAACTTCTCAATAATCAAAACGATATTGATGTTATTGTAGTTGGAAGAGGAGGCGGATCTCTTGAAGACCTTTGGGCTTTCAATGAAGAAATTGTAGCGCGCGCTATTTTTGATTCAAGAATTCCGGTTATTAGTGCGGTTGGACACGAAATTGATTTTACGATTGCAGATTTTGCTGCCGATTTACGCGCCGCTACGCCTTCGGCTGCAATAGAACTTGCTACTCCTAATCGAGATGATCTGTTGAGTTATGTAAGTGATTTTTCATATTATAACTCTCAGAAAATTTTTGAGATTCTTAGAAGTTACCGCGATGAAGTTACTTCTTACATTACTTCTTATGGTTTTAAAATGCCCCAAGATTTTATAAAGAGTAAAACTCAGCGGTTAGACAGCGTGTTATATAAATTCTCTAACTTTGCCGAGAGTAAAATTTCTACAGGCAAGGCACGTATTGAGTTGTTAGAAAGCAGAATTAAAGCTATGAGTGTTGATGGCGTACTGAAAAGAGGTTTTTCTTACATTAAACAGAATGAAAGTGTTGTAACTAGAATGAAGAATTTTAGCAGTGAAAATTCATTTTCAATAAAATTTTATGATGGAGAGATTAAGATTGATGGCAAAGAAAAAAGAAAATAGTTTCGAAAGTTCTCTTTCAAGATTAGAAGAAATTTCTGAGCAACTAGAAAGCGGCAATGTTGGTTTGGAAGAAGCAATGCGTCTTTACGAAGAAGGAATTGCTCTTGCTCAATCATGTTACTCCACATTAAAGAGTGCCGAGTTAAAAGTAACTGTACTTAAAAAACAGCTTGAAGAAAGTATAAAACAATAGCAAGGAAAAATTAATGGCAGATCAATCAAAGTACCAAGTACTGTTCAAAGTTAATTCGCCTAAAGATATTAGATCGCTTACAACATCAGAATTGAAAACGCTATGTACCGAAGTACGTGAATATATGGTGGATATTATTTCGCAAGTTGGCGGGCACTTTGGCGGTGGACTTGGAACTGTAGAATTAACAGTTGCTTTACATAAAGTTTTTGATACTCCTAACGATTTAATAGTGTGGGACACAGGACATCAGGCGTATCCTCATAAAATTCTTACTGGAAGAAGAGACCAACTGCATACAATTCGTCAGTTGAATGGATTAAGCGGATTTCTAAAAAGATCGGAAAGCGAATATGACGCATTCGGCGCCGGACACGCAACAACTTCTATATCTGCTGCATTAGGAATGGCAGAAGGAAGTAAGCAGCGGGGAACAAAGAAAAAAGTTATTGCCATTATTGGAGATGGAGCTATGACTGGCGGTATGGCTTACGAAGCAATGAATAACGCCGGAGTTAAAAGCAGCAATTTAATTGTTGTTCTCAATGATAACAGAATGTCTATTGCGCCAAACGTTTGGCAGATTCATAATTATTTCAACGAAATGATTGCTCATCCCGAATACAACAAATTCAAAGGCGCAGTTTGGGATTTAACAGGCAAGCTTGATCAATTTGGAGATAGAATTCGCAAAGTTGCAGCCCGGCTTGAACGTGGAATCAAATCAGTAATTACTCCGGGTATTTTGTTTGAAGCGCTTGGCTTTAGGTACTTCGGTCCAATTAACGCGCACAATCTTGTTCAAGTTGTAAAAATTTTCGACCACATTAAACAACTCAATGGTCCTATACTTGTTCACGTTCTTAGTGAAAAAGGAAAAGGTTACACACCGGCAGAAGAACATGTTCAGCGCTATCATGCTGCTACTCCTTTTGATAAAGTAACAGGTAAAGCATACAAAAAACCATCTTCCGTTGCTTCTTATACATCAATTTTTGGTAACGCTCTTGTAGAAATTGCAAAACAAAATGAAAAAGTAGTTGGCATTACCGCCGCAATGCCAGATGGAACGGGAATGGATTATCTCCAAAAGGAATTTCCGGATAGATACTATGATGTTGGAATTGCAGAAGAACATGCAGTTACTTTTGCTGCCGGTCTCGCTACCCAAGGTGTTATTCCTGTTGTGGCAATTTACTCAACATTTTTACAGCGCGGCTTCGATCAAATTATTCACGATGTTGCGCTACAAAAGCTGCATGTAGTTTTTGTGTTAGATAGAGCCGGACTTGTTGGCGCAGATGGACCTACTCATCATGGCTCGTTTGATTTAAGCTACTTACGTATGATTCCCGGCATTGTAATTATGTCTCCTAAAGATGAATCTGAGTTACGCGATATGTTATTTACTGCTGTTAATTATGGAAAAGGACCTATAGCTATTCGCTATCCGCGCGGCTCTGCGATTGGTGTTGATGTGAAAGATGATTTTACTAACCTCGAAATTGGTAAAGCCGAAGTTTTAAGTAAAGGCAAAGACGTTGCTTTATTTGCTGTTGGAAACATGGTTGAGTACGCTAAATCTGCTCAAGATATACTCGCCTCTGATGATATTTCTGTTGAATTAATTAATGTGAGATTTGTAAAACCGTTAGATATTCAGATGCTGGATTCAACCGCAGCACGTTTTAACAAAATTGTTACACTAGAAGAAAGCACTATTGTAGGCGGATTTGGCTCGGCTGTTCTTGAATACTTTGCAGAAAAAAATTATAAAAATGATATACTTCGCATAGCTCTTCCGGATAGTTTTGTTGAACACGGCACTCAGGAAGAATTGCACAAAATTATTGGTATAGACCCTGACGGTATAGTTGAAAAAGTTAAACAATTGATGATGAACAAATAACATTCGCTTATGGAAAAAACAAAATTAGCAGTTGTAGGTCTCGGAGGTATTGCGCAGTTGGCGCATCTTCCAATTTTAACAAAACTTCTTAATGTGCAAGTTGCTGCAGTAGCCGATACAAACAAAGCCCGCTTAAATGCTGTGGGAGATAGATACTCTCTTAAGAATTTATATCAAGATTATAGAGAAATGCTGGCTAAAGAAGAAATACATGGCGTTATAATTGCAACGCCAACAGATACTCATGCCGAAATAGCAGTTAATTGTTTAAAAGCCAAAAAAGATGTTCTCATCGAAAAACCAATTGCACGTAACTACGAAGAAGCTAAAGAAATACAAGCCGCCGCTAAAAAGTATAAAAAGCAAGTTATGGTTGGAATGAAACTACGCTACCGGCCAGATGCAATGCTAATGCGTAGTTTGGTTAACAGTGGAGAGCTTGGAGATATATTTTATGTTCGCTGCGGCTGGCTCAGAAAACAAAGCAGCGAGCAAAAATGGTTTCTAAACAAAAACCAATCCGGCGGCGGCGTTTTGATTGACTTAGGCATTCTTGTTCTTGATCTTGCTTTATGGATAATGAATGGTCACAAAATAAAAAGTGTTTCTGTTGAAACCTTTTCTCACACTACTAAAGAAGTTGAAGATACAGCCATTGGAATGATTCGATTTACTGATGAAAGAGTAATTTCTTTTGAAGTAAGCTGGGGTTTGCATTCCGAATGGGATAAGTTTCATTTAGCTGCTTTCGGAACTAAAGGTACAGCACACTTGAATCCTCTAAAAGCATATAAGCGTTTAGAATCTGGACACATAGATTACACTTTGCCAACAAGTGCTAATCCAACCAACCTGTACAAAAAAGCATTTGAGAATGAATTAAAGCATTTTGTTGCAGCCGTTAGAGATAACTCTCCAATGGTTTCTTCTTGCGAAGATGCCGTTATGCTGATGCAGTTACTAGAAGCTATATATAAATCTGCAGAACTTAATAAGGAAATTAACCTATAATGAAAACTAAAATTCTTCTAGTTGATGATGAAAAAGATATAGTTGAGTTTCTAGAATACAACCTTATAAGCGAAGGATTTGAAGTTATTACTGCCAGCAACGGGCAAGAAGCTTTAGTAAAACTTTCCGAAAACCCCGATTTAATTATTCTCGATGTTATGATGCCAAAAATGGATGGTTACGAAACATGTTCTCGTATTAGAGCTACAGAAGCATTCAAAAATACACCGATATTGTTTTTAACAGCAAAATCATCCGAACTCGATGAAGTACATGGTTTGAACATTGGTGCCGATGACTTTATCCAAAAACCGATTTCTCCGAAGAAATTAATTGCTCGTGTTAAAGCAAATTCACGAAAGCTGGAGTCTTCTCAAGCCGAAACTATCAACGCGGGAATTATTAAAATCGGACCATTAATTATTAACCGTGAAAAATATGAAGTAATAATTAAGGGAAAATTAATTTTCTTTCCGAAAAAAGAGTTTGAGATATTGCATTATCTTGCTTCAAACCCAGGTAAAGTTTTTGATAGAGAAAAAATACTAAGCGATGTTTGGGGTGATGATATCTTTGTAGTTGCCCGTACTATAGATGTCCATGTAAGAAAAATCCGCGAAAAGCTTGGTAAATATGCCGAAATGATAGAAACAATTAAAGGTGTTGGATACAGATTTAAGAATACTGAATAAATGAAAACAATTATTTGGATAAGGAATTTTTCTGGTCTCATTTCTTTTTGTTTATTTATTCTATTTGTAATTATCTTTCTTTATTTGTCGCATACTAATTCTCAAACCATCCTTCTGTTAGGTTTATTTTTTCTACTAAATATTTTCCTCTTGTTTTTGAACAGAAAAGCGCGAAGCATTGAATTACAAGAGATTAGAAATTTAATAAGAAAAATTAGACTTAATGAATACAAGGATTCTATTGATATTTCTTTGAGTAAAAATCTGCAAGATTTAGAAGAAGAAATTAAAGCAATGTTTAACAGAACTCAGAGCGATATTCAAAACCTCAAAAAACTTGAACAAGTAAGAACTGAGTTTTTGGGGAATGTTTCTCACGAATTAAGAACACCAATTTTTTCTATACAAGGATATATAGAAACTTTGCTTGATGGTGCACTCGGAGATACAAAAGTAAACCGTGCATTTCTTCAAAAAGCAATAAACCATACCCTTAACCTCAATAATCTGCTTAACGATTTAATTGACATTTCTATGATAGAATCTGGGCAGATGAAAATGAGTTTTCGCTTTTTTAACATTCACGAGTTCCTAAAATCAGTAGAATCCGAATTCCGCGCTTCCGCTGAAAATAAAAATTTGGTCTTTAGCTTACATTCCCCAAATCCTAAGTTGGATTTATATGGCGACAAACAAAGATTGAAGCAAGTTATGTCTAATCTCGTAACTAACTCGATAAAATATACTGAATCTGGCTCTGTTGAAATTGGTGTAATAGAAGAAGGTAGTTTTGGGAAAATTTATGTTAAAGATACAGGATTAGGCATTCCTTCGTCAGATATAGCTCGTATTTTTGAAAGATTTTATAGAATTGAAAGAGATCGTTCTAGGGAAATGGGTGGCAGCGGATTGGGGTTAGCCATTGTAAAACATATAATAGAAGCACACGAGTCCAAAATTGAGGTCAAAAGCCAGCTTGGAACTGGCAGTGAGTTCATTTTTAGACTAAAAAAGTAGATACCAGGTTAAAACCGCATAAGAATTAAAAATTTCCTTTTTATTGACTACACAGGCTCATTTCTATATATTTACGGCTCAAAATTTGACACATCGGAGGAATGATGTTTGCTGTAGTTGATATAGCAGGACAACAATTTAAGGTTACTGAGAATACTAAGTATTACGTACCACATCTTAAAGCTGAGCCAAATGCTGAAATCGTTTTTGATAACGTACTATTATATGGTGATGATAAAGCTACAAAAGTTGGTGCGCCTACTGTAAATGGTGTAAAAGTTCACGCCAAAGTTCTCGAACACATTAAAGATGATAAAATAATTGTCTTCAAGAAAAAAATTCGTATCTCTTATAAGAGAAAAAAGGGACATAGACAACAATTAACAAGAATTGAAGTTACTAAGATTGCTTAGTAGCTGGAGGTATTTTTAATGGCACATAAAAAAGGTCAAGGTTCATCTCGTAACGGACGCGATAGCAATCCGCAGTATCTTGGAGTAAAAGCTTTCGGCGGAGAAAAAGTATCTGCCGGCTCTATTTTGGTTCGCCAAAAAGGTACAAACTTTCATCCAGGCAAAAATGTTAAATTAGCCGGAGATCATTCATTGTTTTCTACAATTGATGGATTTGTAAAGTTTGAAAGAGGCAAAAACGACCGCAAATTTATTAGTGTTTTGGAAACACGCGCTTAAAACCACTTTAAGTATAGTTGAAATGTAAATCCCGCTTTTGCAGCGGGATTTTTTTTACTTGTAATTACTTTGTTAAGAAAAAAGTATCGAACAAATTTCCATCTGCAGTAAACGATTGGTATTTCAGCTGGTTTTTCTCAACATAGATAACTTGGAATAGTGAAACATTTGCCGCAGTTTTTGCCATCAAATCTTTGTAAAGAGGGTTTAGAGCATACATTTTTGGTCCGCTAACCGAAACAACATAAACAGTACCTTTCGAACTATCCGGTACAACCTTACCACCGTAAATTTTCTTTGATCTTCCATACGCATGATCGTGCCCTGTTAGAACTAAATCAACTCCATATTTATCAAACAAAGGCATTAATGGTTCTCTTGTAACTTTGCTGTCTCTACCACTTCCCATCGAATAAATTGGAACATGGAAAGCAGCTACTGTCCATTTGTTAGAATTGTTCTGTAATACTTTTTCTACCCAAACAGCTTGCTCTTTAACATTATAGTGTGAGTTGAGAATAATAAATCTCACGCCTTGATAATCAACATAATATGAAGACTCTTTAAATTCTTTGGGTCCATTTTCTGGCAGAGTGAAATGAACATTCCAACTTGGGTCAAGAATTTTAGATCGTTGGAATTTTCCATCAACTTTAACCAGCTTATGCTCATGGTTGCCTGGAGTTAGAATTGATGGAATAGTTCGAAAGATAAAACCACCGGCATCAAAAAATTCACTCCATAATATATCCGATGTATTTGTAACCAAATCACCTGTAAAAAGTAGTAATGCGGCATCAGGCGCAGTTTTGTAAGCCTGTCTAAAAACTCGCGAACAATGTTCTTTTATATCATTTTGAGGATCGCCAATGAATAAAAATTTGAAAGGAATGTTTTCGTTTGAAGCTGTTGTAAATTGGTTCCATTCACTCCAAATAGAATCATGACCAACTCTGTACAAATAATTTGTTTTAGGCTGTAAGTTTTTTAGAATTGCAGAATAATGATAAACTGCTTTACCATCATCTGTCATAAAGTTTTCTTCTATTGCCGGTACTTTTATAACATTATTCTTAAACTCAATCCAAGAAGTTGATTGAGCGAACTGAATTTCGGAATTCGTAAACTGTTGTTCGGTTCGCCAGGTAACTGCAATTTCTCTGCTTGGATTTTCTGTTAAGTTCAGAATAATTCGCTCTGGAGCTGCGGATTGCTGTGAATAAATATTTATTTGTAAAAGAACAGATAAAAAGAAGAGTAACAAAAAATTTCGTTTCATAGAATTACCATATTGGTTTTGAGAAGTTTTCCATTTACAAAACATAAGTACCAACAGAACCAGCATTAAGAATAGATGAATAAGTATTTGCCCCGACTTTAATCTTGAATATTTGCACTGATTGCGTATCGTTAAGAACTATTAGAGCTGTTTTCCCATCAGGTGTCTTAAATGCAACATTTGGCAGATTGTTTAGATACGTTGATTCAATTCTTACAGAACCAGGTCTTACAAATTTAGAAGCATGTGCAATAATGTAATAAGCCGGATTGCGTGTAACCGTGTTTCCGTTAATGGTGATAGCGCCTAAACATTGCGTGCATCCGCCTATGGTGTGTGGTTTTAAATTGTGATCGGAAGCCAAATTCCACTCGATAACATTTCTGCACCAATTAAGTGTTCCTCCAATAAATAAATTTTTTATATGCCACTTTAAGTCTTGTGCAAAATTGCCCGGCGCACCAATCCATTGCTCTGTAAAATAAATTGATTTGTCGGGATGAGCCAAATGTACTTTTGAAAGATCGCTTATTGAGCCTGCATAAAGATGAAATGCAGAACCATCTACATATTTTTTTGCTTCAGGATCGTTAAGCACAGTAATTGGGTAATCTGTTCTATCGGCATTGTGATCATAGATGATGATTTTTGTGTCAATCTTATTTGACTCAAACGCAGGTCCTAAATGTTTTTTAATAAATAAAGTTTGTTCAGCGGCTTGCATCAACATACTTGGGTTATTGCCGCCGTGAAGCGGTTCATTTTGAATTGTAATTGCATCAATTCTAATTCCTTCTGCTTTCATTTGCTGAATATACTTAACAAAATATTTAGCGTAAGCGGGGTAATATTGCAGCTTCAAACTACCGCCAATAGAAGAATTATTTGTTTTCATCCATACGGGCGCAGACCATGGTGAGCCAAGAATTTTTATGTTTGGGTTTATAGCAAGAATTTCTTTGAGCACAGGTATTAAATCTTTTTTTTCGGGTTCTATGCTGAAATTTACCATTGCAGTATCAGTTTGTCCGATTGGCATATCGTTATACGAAAAAACTCTGTCGCTCAAATCTGAAGCTCCAATACTAATGCGCAAATAGCTCATTCCAATATTATTTTCATCGGCAGCGAATAATTCTTTAAGAAGCGCCGCTTTGTTGGAAGCATTCATTTTATTTAACAAGATGGCACTTCCGCCCGTAAGAGCGCATCCAAATCCATCTATTGATTGGAATTTTTCGTTCTCGTTTATCACAATAGTTTGAGTACTGGCATCTGTTGTAATATTTTGTAGAAAGGTTTGCTTTTTAAACATCGCAGATTTATCTGTATTAGAAAGCCAGAACTGTGGCAAGTTTGAAGTATCGTTTTTGTTTTCCGGTTCTATTGAACAAGTTACAAATGCTAAACCAATTAGAAGAAAAGAAAAAAACTTAGTTGAGATAGAGAGCATTGTTATTCTTACCAATTTTGTTTTGGAATAAAAATACAGCGGCTAAAATATTGTATGTAAACTGCTTAACAATTTGCATTTGTTTTTACCAAGCGAGAAATATTAAAGCCCGCACTGTTTTGTGCGGGCTTCAAAATATATTTTAGAAACCTAATCTTTCCATATCGGCCACTAAACCTTTAACAGCGTTAACAGAATTATCCAAAGCGGCTTGTTCTTCATCATCCAGAGAAAATTCAATTACGTTTTCAACTCCTTTAGCGCCAAGAATTGTTGGCACGCCAACATAATAACCGTTAACTCCAAACTCGCCTTGTAAGAAAGCGCAAGTTGGCATGATTCTTTTTTCATCATAAAGAATAGCTTCTGCCATAGCAATAGCAGAAGAAGCCGGAGAGTAAAACGCAGAACCGGTTTTAAGAAGTTCAACTACTTCGCCGCCTGCCATTTTAGTACGTTTAACCATTGCAGCCATTACTTCCTTTGCTTTAGCAGCGTCTTTGTATTTGCGCTCTAACAATTCCATAACGGGAATTCCATTAACATTAGCATAACGAACAATAGGTACCATTGTGTCGCCGTGTCCGCCAAGAACCATAGCATTAACATCTTTAACAGAAACGCCGAGTTCCCAAGAAATGAAAGTGGCGAATCTTGAAGAATCTAAAACACCGGCTTGACCAATAACACGGTGAGAAGGAAAGCCGGATACTTTTTGGAAAAGAGTAACCATTGCGTCAAGGGGGTTAGAGATTACAATTACAATTGCGTTTTCAGCATACTGTTTTACATTTTCTGCTACTGACTTCATAATTTTTGCATTTACAGTAAGAAGGTCATCGCGGCTCATGCCGGGTTTGCGCGGTAAGCCAGCAGTAATAATTACTAAATCTGAGCCATCCAAATCTTTGTAGTCATTAGTGCCTTTAATAGAAACATCAAAGCCATCAACGCGCGATGCTTCAACTATATCTAAAGATTTACCTTGAGGCAATCCTTCAACTATATCGAACAACACAACATCGCCAAGCTGGCGAATTGCTATAAGTTGTGCCAACACACCGCCGATTTGACCGCCTCCAATTAATGCAATTTTTTTTCTTGCCATTGTTTTCTCCAAAAATGGTTGATTAATCCGCGCCTCTTGAGGCGAATAAATAAAATTTGTTTTCAGAAACCTCGCTGCCCCGCCTGCCAAAGCAAAGCGGCGGGCAGGTTGCGGCGAGGAGATTCATTGTTTTCAGTTTTAAAATAGGGAGTTTGCCGGCTATTTCATAAAAGAAATTATGAAAAGTTAACGAAGAGAAATCTCGAGAATAATTTCTGTTCCTTGCGGTGTAAAGTTATAGCGGAGATCATCAACAAAGTTTTTCATAATGTGAATTCCCCGCCCGCTGTCTTTAAGAATATTTTCTGGCTTAGTGGGGTCGGGAACAGAATTTATATCAAATCCTTTACCTTCATCTTTAAGCATTATTGTTAGCTTTAATTCAGAAACAGTAACAACAATAGTAACTGTTTTTGATTTATCGAAGCGGTTGCCATGCTTCATACAATTTGAGATTGCTTCAGAAAATGAAAGAGCAAGATTATTAATCTTTGTGCTATCCAAATTAACTTCTTTAGCAATTTGAATAACAAATTCTTCAAGTTCTGGTAATAAATCCGGATCGCTGGAAACAACTCTCTTGTAAACTTTTTCTGCCAATCTGGTAATCCATAATTTTCAACTTAGGGTAAAATAAAACTACACTTGTTTATGTGCAAATGCTTATCAAACAAATTTAGAATTGATAATTCAAACGAAGACTCAAATTTGCCATTTCGCGTGTTGTTTTATCTTCGGCTTTGATGTACTCAAGCCAGCCAAGAAACTTTAAAGAAATTCTACTTGAAATAAAATATGTAAGTTCTGCAAGCGGGCCAAGACTTTCGTAATTAGAGGCTTTAGATTTTATAGTTCCGTTCTTAATATTAAATGTTGATAAAGAGAAATACCTTGCGCCAATGCCCAGAATAAACCCGAAGTAATTGTAATTAATTTTAGGCTCTGCAAATATTTCTTGTAAATAACGCTGAGGTTTCCCCGAGAAGTTTGACCACTTAAAATCTCCTTGTTCGCTTAGCTTCACATAGCACGCAAGCAGCAACTTGGTTGTTTTAGTAAAGGTAAATTGTGAAGAATCTCGGAAAACAAATTGGCGGAAAGAATAACTACGAAAGTTAGGATTGAGTTCTTCGTAATCGAAAACTGTGTAATTGGCAGAAACCTCGGCAGAGTTCATAGAAGTAAGGTTACCGGTTTGGAAAAAAGCGCCGGAAGAAAGTTTTATAGTTCGCTTTATGTTGTTATTAGCGCTTCGTTCCGCAAAGATGTAAATAGTTTTATTCAAACTACCTTCTAAATTTACAAACGCTTTGAAAAAAGGATTGAACTGATGCTCGTACATAATTCTGCCGATTGATAGTAGCTCATCTCTATCATCGAAGTTTTCCTTTGCTGGAGTATCATATTTAAGTTTACGATGAAAGAGATTGAAAACTACTTTATCATTTCGGCTTAGGCTCCACATACCGCTCACAGAAAGATTAGCAAGTTGTGAAGAATTGTTTTTCTGATCCTCAAGTCGTTCCCTTTCTTCAAAAATTGTTGTGCTAAGTCCTTCGTAGCGAACCGGCTGATGTTTCTCATCTCTTTCTGTAAAAGTAAATCTCAGAGAAAGCAAAAAATCGTTTGAAGTGTACTCGGCTAAAGAAGCAAACTCAAGTTTAAATTCTTCAATTTGGGTATCGTAATTTGAAACGGCAACACTTTTAGTAGAAATGTAACGTGTTTCTCTCTCAATTCCTCTCCAGGCAACTCTTCCCTGCAAGTCGAATGAAAAGGGAGAATCTTGCGGCAGAAAACGAATCCTATCTTGAATAAAGTAACTGGATTCCGTTCTGCTTTGAATATTATTAATAATGTCAAACTCGCTTGCCGTTGTTTGATCTGCAAGAAAATAAAAATCTCTGCGCTGCTGGGAATAATAAGCGGAAATAGTGTTAGTAAAGTTTTCTTCAAAAGAGTTTTTTAAATCGAAGCTAAAGACGCTCAAAGAATTTTTTCTTGGACTGATATTTTCGTTGTGCAGCTTGAAAAGCGAGTTGATTTCAAAGTCGCCAGTTTCATAACGGTCAATATTTGCTTCGGCGCCGTAAATTAATCCGGCATCCTTTACACCAATTTGATTGTTTTGTTCAAATCCCACAAAAGGTGTAATCTGAATTTTTTCTGCCGGCATATACTTTACAAAGACAGAAGAAGTAAGAAGCGATGCTTTGTTTAAGCCAATATTCCTATCATCAGAATAAATATTGTTGTTAAAATGAAGCCCAGCTTTGAAGTGCTGGTTTAAAGTAAATTGCCCTAAAGCCCAAAGATACTGCTCATCCTTAATGTTTGTTGAGCTTGTTTTAATTACGGTTGAATTAAAATTTTCTTTAAAACCGAAAAACAAGTTTTTGCTTGAAAAAAAATACTTTGCAAAAAAGTTGAAATTATGTGTGTTTAATAGTTTTTCGTAAGAGTTGGATAATTGTTTATCGGAATAGGCTTGTGTAGAAAAAAGTAGACTGTCTTTGCTTAGCTGTGCAAAAGCGTTAATTGAAATTACTATCAACAAAAAAAATATTTTTCTAATCATTCGGGTTTTTCATTGAGTTATATCGCTATAACAAAATTTCTGTCTGTCCGCGTACAGGTATTTTAACATCTGTAAAACCAGAGGATTCAAGTCTAATCTTAAACGAACGCTGCTGATCTAATTCGCCATGAACTAAAAAGATTTTTTTCATCAACGATTTATCAAAATGGTTTGTATAAGCAAGCAGTTCTTCGGAATCTGCATGAGCGCTGAAAGAGTTTAACACAATTACTTCGGCTTTCACTTCGTATGGTTCGCCAAAGATATTTACAATTGATTCACCATCAATTAGTTTTCTACCAAGAGTGTGTTCGGCGGCGTAACTAACCATTAGGATTATGTTTTTAGGATTGCTAATGTTATTAGCAAGATGATGAAGAATTCTGCCTGTTTCTGCCATACCGCTGCTAGATATAATTATGCAAGGTCCGTTGATTGAATTCAAGTTCTTAGAATCTTCCACATCTTTGATATAGGTAAGCTTATTAAAACCGAGCGGGTCTTCGTTCTTTCTTAAAAACTCCATCGTTTCACTATCAAAGCATTCGGGGTGAAGGCGGTAAACTTCTGTTGCGTTTACAGCAAGCGGGCTGTCAACATAAACAGGCATTCTTTCAGCTTTATTATTTTCAAAAATTTTATGCAAAGCAAACACAATTTCTTGAGTTCTGCCAACGCTAAAAGCCGGTATAATAATTTTTGATTTTTTAGCAGTTGCTTTATTCAACACAGCAGAAAGCTGAGCTTCAGAGTCGGTTGGATTATCGTGGTCTCTTCCTCCGTAAGTACTTTCGCAAATCCAGTAATCTACGTTAGGTATTTGTTCTGGGTCTTTAAGTAATGGCAGATTCGGTCTTCCTAAATCACCCGAAAAGCCAAGTGTAGTTTGCCTTCCTTGTTCTGAAATTTTTAGAAACACAATAGCAGAGCCAAGTATATGCCCGGCATCAAAGAATGTTAAAGATATTTCTGGAGTAATCTGTAATTCTTTTCTGTAAGAAAGACCCACAAATTTTTCAAGGGCTTCTAAAGCATTCTCTTTAACATAAAGAGGTTCAAAAAGATTTTTCCCATCGCGCTTTCTTTTTTTGTTTACAAATTCTACATCTCTCTCTTGAATGTGCGCGCTGTCTTGGAGCATTATAGTGCAGAGATCGCGAGTAGCAAAAGTCGAATAAATTTTTCCATCAAAGCCTTTCTTTACAAGAGTTGGCAAATTTCCAGCATGATCAATATGAGCGTGAGATAGAATAACAAAATCAATTTCCGATGGAATAAACTGATCAAAATTACGGTTTATTTCGAAGGCTTCTTTTCGTTTACCTTGATACAATCCACAATCCAAAAGGAACTTGGCTTTTTCGGTTTCAATAAGGTGCATTGAACCAGTTACTGTTTGTGCTGCGCCAATAAATTTAATTTTCATATTTTTTCGATGTTGTGTAAGAATTGATTTTCAAAGTGTGTGCTAAAGGTTGATAATTTTATAATTCTTGTATCCAAAATAAATTTCTTTAACAGCAGTTTTAAGAACAGTAGCAATTGGAACCGCCAGCAGCATTCCAAGTAATCCAAGAGTTTCGTTTCCTGCTATAATAAGTATTATTATTACAAGGGGGTGCATATCTGTACTTTTCGAAATAATGTTAGGCTGAATGAATCCGTTATCGAAAGTGTAAATAACAGTAAATAAAATTAATACGCTAGGCAGCATAGAAAGATCACCAAACTGAAGTATAGAAATTAAAATTGCCGGAAGCCCGCCTATTACTGGTCCGAAGTAGGGAATTAAATGCCCCGCGCCGGCAATAAATCCAATAGAAATAGAATTGTTAATACCTAAAAGCGCTAAGCCAATACCAGCTAAAATACCAACAATTGCAGCATCTAAAATCCAGCCTCGCACGTAACGGCTAAGTTGAAATCCGATTTTTGTTAGCACATTATAAGAGACTTCAAAATATTTGTTTGGGACAAGACTAATAATTCCGTGCAGCAAATTCTGGCTGTCTTTCATGATGAAGAAAGTCATAAAAGGAATAATTACAATTACCGCCAAAAATGAAAACAGACCTTGCACGATACTACTTAGGTTATTTATCCATCCCAGTATTGTGCTATTAAAAATAGAAGATATTCTTTCCGATAGATTTACCGAAGATAGAACTGGAAATTTTTCTTTTAAAGACCGCTCAAATTGTGTTAAAGACAATTTTATTTCATCATCATTAAGCGAGTTGGCTATTGCTTCAAACTGGTTTGCTAATTTTGGCAGCAAGATAGAAACTACAGTAAAAAGAAATAAGCCACTTAAAACAAAAATTGAAATCACGGCAACAACTCTTGTAATTTTTCGTTGTACAAAAAAATCTACTACAGGATTGAATATCATAGAAATTAAAATTGAAACAGCGAGCAAAACAATTACATCAATAAAAGTGTAAGCGAGAAAAGCAACAAGAAGAGAAGCTATTCCTAAGCCGTAAAGAAATTTGGAGTTTATATTTTCTTGTTTGTTCAAAGTATATCCAAAACTTGCTGCCAAAATATTCCTAAATCCGCAACCAATATCAATGTAATATTTATGTAGAAGCGAGTAAAAATTTACTTGCCTTTCTGCTCAATTCTTTTTGCATAAAAGAAACACGGTTTGCATTTAACCCCATATTGCGGTTGGTAAATTATTCTAACTGGCGAACAAGTATTAAAAGAAATGAAAAAGTACTAATTTGTAACTATCACAACTAAACAAGTGAAAAGCTATTTTACATTATAAACTATGAGATATTTCGCCTAGGGAACAAAATTCATAGCACAATATTTAGAATTGCTTAAAGATTTTGCAAGCAGAGAATTATAACTAACATCTTTGAATTCTGATTTCAAACCGAGGAATAATATGTTACATGCATTCCTGTGTTTTTTAGAACTTCAGACGTAAGAAGTGGCTTTATTATTACAAGGTTACTGCTTTAACTATAAGCGATATCATTTTAAATGCGTTTTGTAATTTATTGCAATTATTCGATCCGAGTACTCTATACTGCTTCCATTATATAGAATAAACACTCCTTGATTATTTTAGTCATCAATCCTTCAATGCCTTAGCCATCGCTGGCTTAAAAGTCTCAGAATATGCAGCAAGGAATTTTTCAATTTGAAAATTTTGCGTAATTTTCTTTTTAAGAATATAATTATTCAGGGAGCAGCTCATTAGCAGCTTATTAGGGAAAACTATAAACATCAATTCATGAAAAAATTGTATTTACTTTTAATATTATTTGCTTTTCAAGTTAGTTTTGCACAGAACCAATCTATTGGCGGACTCGATTTTAATTTTCAAAATAGAAAACATGAAGACAGAACTTCGCTACGTATAAAATCTGGCAGCAAACTATTAATAAAAAACAAATACACCCTTTCATTCGAACTATCCATCTGCAGCCCAAATGAATACGGATTTATTTTTAACATTTTCAGCAATCAAAACTCTATTGCTTTACTTTACATTCCTGAAGGAGATTCTGCAAGTTTGCAGCTAGTGGTTGATAACAAGCCTGTACAAAATAGATTTACAAAAAATAAAAGATTCTTTACCGGCGGTAATTGGTTTCATCTGGATTTAATTGTGGATTTGAAAAACCGCAACAGCATCTTTACTCTCAATAAAACTCAACATGTTAATACAAAAATTGGGGAAATGCCCAAGAACAAAACAGAGATAGTTTTCGGCTCGTTTGTTGAGTTTAATGAACGGAATAATGATATAGCAAGCTTTCGTCTGAGAAACGTAAAAATTTACGATGATGAAAATGAGTTAAGACATTTTTGGAAATTAAGCGAATCCGCGGGGAATATTGCAAGGGATTCAAAATCAGATCTAGATGCCGAAGTTTTAAAACCGCAATGGTTAGCTCTTAGTCATTATCAGTTTAAGACCGTAGCAAAGCTGGGTCCGTTTCCCGGAGTAGAAAAAGATATTTTGCCTCCAGTTGTTTACGATACTAAAAACAACCGGCTCGTACTGATTGGGAATAAATTTCTCTACTTTTATGATTTAACTAAAAGTACTGCCGAAAAAGAACAGTATGTTTTACCACTAAAACAAATTTGCTATACAGCCATTTATAATGAAAACACTAATGAATTATATGCGCTATACACTGGCGGAGGTAAAGTTTCTGTTTATGATGAAAAAGAGAAAATCTGGAGTGACGTTGATTCATCCATTTTTCTTAAAGGGCATTACCACGGCAGCAGCTTATTTATTAATCCGTTAAACAGTGAATTATACATGATTGGAGGATACGGATATTATACAAACAAAAATGATCTCCAAAAATATGATTTTAAGCTAAAGCAGTGGAAAAAAATTCCATTGAAGGGAGATAAATTATTGCCTATAAGTCACGCGGCGCTTGGAAGAAAAAATAATAATGGTGACTTTTTTCTATTTGGTGGATTTAGCAATGAAAGCGGCAAACAAATAGAAAAATATAGAACACTTAGCGATTTATATCTATTGAGTATGAAGGATACATCTATTAAAAAGATTATAGAAACTGAAAATAGCACAGGCAAGAACGCTGATTATCCAGTACTTCATTTTGATTCGCTGAAGAATGAAATGTTTTTAATTGGTAATCTAACTCTTACCAGCGAAGTAAAAGCGACCCAAATTTTACGTTATTCACTAGATTCCAAAACTTTTAATGTAGTGAGTGATTCTTTTCAAACTCCTTATAATTTTAGGCCACCGATTTTTTATGATAAACTAAACAACAAAATAATTACAGTACGTGCAAAAAAAGAAGGTAAAGACTCATTATTTCTTTATATCCAGTCTTTAGAGTATCCGCTTCTCACTCAAGCAGATTTTAATCTATTGCCTAAAACAAGCATTCACCCAAATTTTTTGCAGAAGTATAAACCATTAATTGTAATAGCGATTTTATTGTCTGCAATAATTCCGCTTATTTTACATACCAGAAAGAAAAATAAAAAATCTGTTTCTCCTGCCGCAATAAGTTATTCCTCGAACAATGAATTAAGAAAATCAAACTGCATTTATTTATTCGGCGATTTTAAGGTTTTTGATAAAAACTCAAATGAGATTACAGAAGAATTTTCTCCTAAAATAAAGCAGTTGTTCGTTTTATTGTTAATGAAATCTTACAATGGTTCTAACCACGGCATAACTACTGAAGCATTAACCACATATTTATGGCCAGATGCAAATAGCGAGAGCACAAAGAATAATAGAAATGTTACGATAAGCAAATTGAGAAAAATACTTTCTAAGCTGGAAACTATTGAAATTAAGTATGAACACAACTCTTGGAATCTAAGCGTAAGTAACGGTCTCTTTTGCGATTACATTTACTTCCGCTCTGTGTTAAATGATAACGGCAGCATTCTGGACGCTACACAAAAAATTAATGAAATACTTTCTCGCGGGGAACTTTTACAAGGCGAGGCTTATGATTGGTTCGATGGGCAAAAAACCCAATTAACTGAGGAATCCCTTTCTAAACTTAAAAAAGTTGTAACCTCGAATAAAATTAACCCAGAAATCAAAATTAAGATAGCAGATTCTATTTTGCTTTTAGATTTGGTGGATGAAATAGGATTAGCTATCAAAATAAGTTCACTAACCGAGCTTGGAAACCACACACTTGCAAAAACCACCTACGATCTTTTCAGAAAAGAATATTCCCGCATATATGATGAAGAGTACAAGAAGTCTTTTTCAGATTTTTTAAAATAATTTTTTAATTAACCCAAATAGTAACCCGCCTGTTAACCTACAAACAATAATTTCACCTCAGTTTTTTTAGAAAATTAATGAATTTTTTTTGGAACAAAAAGATTAACTGTCCGCATTGTGGAAGGGAAATCCAGAAGAAGGCGCTAAGATGCAAGTGGTGCGGAAAAGAAACTGTTATGAAAAAACGGGGTCTTTTTAGTACAGTATTCAAAAAAAGTAAAAGCTGGCTTGTAAAGTAAACAAGAGATTAACCGCAAAGGGTGGATGCGGTTAGTCTTTTTTCAATAAATGAGCCGAATCTAACCCGCCTGCCTCTTTAGACCAAACATGGTGGGCAGGAAAGGTCATTTTGGCATTATCAGAGGCGGACGAGGGTCAAATTCCCCGCCTCTTGAGGCGAATAAATAAAATTTGTTTTCAGAAACCTCGCTGCCCCGCCTGCCAATGCAAAGCGGCGGGCAGGTTGCGGCGAGGAGATTCATAATGATTATGGCTTTTTAGAGCAGGCTCATAAATGCTTGGTGATGATGGGAAAACAAATTAATCCCAAAAAGTTCATTAGAAATGAATTTTTTGCCGAAGGCCGATAGTAAGACGTTGTTTGTTGAAAATTGAGAATTTCGACATAAGCTATTTACTCTAAATGACTTAATGCTAGTCGGCCCAAAGGGCAAATTTTCCTAACGGAAAATTTGGGTTAATACGAAAGTTGAACAAAGAAGTAAATTAATAGCCGTTTATACTCGTATGGTTCTGAAGAAAATTAACTTAATGATAATAAGTGCGCTTACTGAGGATATTGATCATTGTAATCCATTGCAATGGTTAAAATTTGCTGAGTATGTGTATTTCTATTTCTTAAAAGTTATGTGTCAAAATACCAGTTACGCAGCAAAAAAAATAGTTACCCAATTCTATTTTTTAAACAGCGACAATTTGTCCATATTTCTGCAAACACAATACTCCGTAATGATATTATTGTGTAATTATAAAAAACTTGTATTAGCACAAATTTGGTGGCATACAGTTAAAAACAATTACAGAAAGGATATAATCAAAATAAAATTATAACACCACATGAGGGCAACATGAAGAAGCAATTTTTGCTTTCCGTTTTATTAGTTCTAAATCTGCAAATTTTCGCACAAAACAAATCACAACTAACTGCAACACCTGCTGTCAAAATACCCATTACAGTTTCTGATGGAGCCGGCGGCTCGCAAATTCTTCATTTTGGTTTAGACAAAACAGCAACAGATGGATTAGACGCAAGTTTAGAAGAACAAGCGCTTCCTCCATTGCCGCCAGCCGGTGTATTTGATGCAAGATTTAATTTGAACGCAACAGAGGCATCTTTGATAGATATTAGACATGCCCTAAATGCGCCATATTTTACTGGCAGCAAGGTGCATGAAATTCAGTATCAAGTTGGGACTGGAACGACTATTACTATTTCGTGGAATTTACCTGCTGGTGTTACCGGAAAATTACAAGATGTAGTATTGGGAACAATAATAGATGTAGCAATGAATAGTGCTGGGAGTTATACGGTTAATAATCCAGGTGTTTTTAATAAGCTTAAACTAACCATTGAATATAAATTATTACCACCCACAGCTACTAAGTATATTATAACACCATCTGACCTAAACCCAGTGGCTGGTTCTAACATTACGGTAACAGCACAATTAGCATCCGATAATGGAACATCTGTTGCAGAAGCCGAAAAAATAATAACATGGAGTAAGACAGGAACGGGCGGAAGTTTTGGAAGCCCAACAAGCACAACAGATGCAAATGGAAAAGCTACAGTTCAATTTACTACACATACAGTAGCTGGTACAATTCACAAAATAACTGGAACAACAGGTACACTAACTGGAACAAGCTCTGACATTACCACCAAAGCTGGTGCATATGCTAAATTAAAGGTAACAGCAGCGCCATTAGATCCGGTCGCTGGAGAAAAGTCAGTGATAACAGTTCAGTTACAAGATGTAAACGGAAATGATGTAAAAGAGGCAAAACAAATAAACTTTGTATCAACTAAAGGAACGATTGCACCAAACGCAATGACAGATGCTGGCACTGGTTCAGTCAGTGTTGATTTAACTACTGATACAAAGAGCGGAATAAATCATACAGTTACAGCAACAGATAATGTGGACAATGCTATAAAAACTGATTCACCTTTGATAACAACAAAAGCTGGAGCCTATGCAAAGTTAAAAATAACTGCATCAACTGTTACGCCTGTAGCTGGAGAAAAGGTACAGATAACAGTGCAGTTGCAAGACAAGGGCAACTGGGTTAGTTACTGTAGATTTAACAACAGATACAAAGAGCGGAGTAGCTCATACAGTAAATGTTGAAGATGGAACAGACAATACAATCAAAGCCACTTCTCCTCTTGTTACTACTAAAGTGGGAGCTTTCGCAAAAATAAAAGTAACGGCTTCAACATTAGCCCCGGTAGCCGGTGATAAAGTGCAGATAACGGCACAGCTTCAAGACAAAAACGGAAATGATATAAAAGCTGCACGTCAAATTAATTTTAGTACCAACAAAGGAAGTGTAGCTGCAAATGGTACAACAGATGCAGGTACGGGTTCTGTAACAATAGATTTAACCACAGATACCAAAAGCGGTATAGGTCATACGGTAACAGCAGTTGATAATGCAAATACAGAAATAAAATCAGATACGCAGTTGATAACTACAGTAGCGGGAATAGGTGTGAAGTATTTGCTGACCACAGCAAATGCAACACCAAAGTTTGATACAGAAATAATAATCAATGCACAGTTAGTAGATGTAAATAATAACGCTGTTCCAACAGCAACACCAAGAACAATAAATTGGGCAAGCACAAATGGTGGAACATTTAGCGGTGCAACTGGAACAGATGTTACCGGCAAGGCAACGGTAAACTTTAAGGTGAGTAATGTAGTAAACACCACCCATGAAGTAACAGCAACGGATAACGTGGATGGAACAATAAAGGGAACACTCTCAATAACAACAGTAGCTGGTCCGCCATCGAAGTATATAGTAACAACAAGTAATGCAACACCAGTAGCTGGCGAAGATATAACGATAAAGGCGCAACTAACAGACGAAGGAAATAACCCTCATAAGATTCCAAATATAACTGTCAATTGGACATTTACCGGAACTGGCGGAGAATTAGCTGATACTAAAAGCAAAACGGATCAGAATGGAATAGCAGAGGTAAAATTTAAGACAAGTAAAACAGCAAATACAGCACATACAGTAACAGCAAAGGATTCAGTGCCGAGAGAAGGAACAACAAATACGTTTACCACCAAAGCTGGTGCATATGCTAAATTAAAAGTAACAGCAGCGCCATTAGATCCAGTAGCTGGCGAGAAGACAGTAATAACGGTTCAGTTACAAGATATAAATGGAAATGATGTAAAAGAAGCAAAACAAATTAGTTTTACAACAGACAAGGGAACATTAGAAAACCCGGCGACCAAAACTACGGATGCTCTTACAGGAAAAACAACAATAGAATTAACGACAGATACTAAAAGTGGAACAGTCCATAAAGTAACAGCAAATGATGGAACAACTAACTTTGATGCACCTGTAATAACAACAAAGTCAGGTGCCTATGCAAAGTTAAAAATAACTGCATCAACTGTTACGCCTGTAGCTGGAGGGCAACTGGGTTAGTTACTGTAGATTTAACAACAGATACAAAGAGCGGAGTAGCTCATACAGTAAATGTTGAAGATGGAACAGACAATACAATCAAAGCTAACTCTCCGCTTATTACAACAAAGGCAGGAACTGCAAGTAAGTATGTGGTAACAAGCAGCCAAAATAATCCAGCCGCAGGTTCAGATGTAACAATAGAAGCACAGCTTACAGATCAATATGGAAATGTAGTTCTAACTGCAGGAAAGATTGTAACATGGAGTAAGACCGGAACAGGTGGAAATTTTGGAAGTTCAACAAGTACTACAGACGCCAATGGAAAAGCAAGTGTAGTGTTAACTGTAAGTCAAACAGCGTTAACAACACATAAAGTAACAGCCACAGATAACTCAACGCCTTTCATAACAGGAAGCAGCGGAGATATTATTACGAAAGCTGATGTAGCTATAAAATATACTGTAATAAGCAGCAATAATAGCCCTGTTGCTGGTAGCAATGTAATAATTAACGCTCAACTAAAGGATAAATATGATAATAATGTTTTAACTGAAGGAAAAGTAGTTAGTTGGAGTTCTACAAATGGAGGTTCTTTTGTTAGCACAACTTCAAATACTAATACACTAGGGTTAGCTTCTATTGTTTTCTCTACAAATAAAGTGGTAGGGACAAAACATATAATTACTGCAACTGATGATGCGGCGGTTACTGGAAACTCAAATGAGTTTACAACAGTTTTCAGCCCGCCTACTAAATATATAGTAACTGCAAGTAAGGATAATCCTGACGCTGGTGAACAAATTACTTTAACAGCACAGTTATCCGATAATGATAATAATCCAATTGGCATTCCAGGAAAGGTAGTTTCTTGGGTAATTGATGGAGCATTGCAAAGTGTAACTTCAAATACTGATGCAACTGGTAAAACAATATTCCAATTAACAACTTCAAAAGCTGCTAACGTTTTTCATGTTGTAAGTGTCTATGATAATTCAGTTCCAAGTTTAACAGGCAGAAAAAGTGATATTAAAACAATTCCTGGACCAGGCAGCAAGTATATTGTACAAGCGAGCGATTATAATCCTTCTGCTAACAGTACAATCCAGATATCAGCTCGTTTAGTAGATCAATATGATAATTTTGTTCTTGAAGCAGGCAAAGTAATAACGTGGCGCTCAACATTTGGCGGTAAATTCGGCTCCGCTACAAGTATAACTAATGCCTCGGGCGAAGCTAAGGTTGATTTTAATGTACACAGCCAATCTGGCACTTTACATATTATTACTGCTACAGATAACTCCTCTCCAGCTTTAACTGGAAAAACCGATTACATTGATGTAAAAGCCGGCATGGCAGTTAAGTATTATCTATCTGTAAGTCATAATAACCCAGTTGCAGGTGATAAAATTACTATAACAGCATTATTAATAGATGAGTACTTAAACCTGGTTGCTCAATCTGGTAAAGTAATTAGATGGACAAGCACAAATGAAGGAACGTTTTCTAGTGCTGCCAGCGTAGTTAATAATGGAGAAGCTAAAGTTGAGTTTACTACTAATAAGAAAACAAATACAAGACACGCTATAAAGGCAAAAGATGCTGATGGAATAGAGGGTGAAATAGATGGTATAGTTACAAGGTCTGGAGCAGGCAGCAAATACTTAGTAATTTCATCTAGCTATAATCCTCCTTCCGGCTCTGTTGTTGTTTTAACTGCTCAATTCTCTGATGATGCAGGTAATGCAATTAAACAAGCAGATTTAGAAATCAATTGGAGCAGTACAAACGGAGGAGTGTTCTCAAGTTTAACATCCAAAACTGATTCTGATGGTAAAGCAAGCGTTAATTTTACAACAAGCAATACAACTGGCACAAAACACATTATCAAAGCAGTTGATGCTCAAAACAGAACCGGTTCTTCAGATGAAATTACTACTGTAAATATTTCGCCGGTTAAATACCTTGTTGCTTCATCAAATTACGAGCCTTTCTTTGGAGAGAAAGTGAGTATTACGGCACAGTTAGTTGATGATAAAGATAATCCTGTTGGTATTGGAGGAAGAGATATAACGTGGACAAGCACTAACGGCGGTACTTTTGATAAACAAACTACAAAAACAGATGAAACCGGCAAAGCTTCTGTTGAATTTACTACTTCGGCAACAGCAAATGTTAAGCATAATATAACTGCAAATGATAATACAAAATTAACAGGCACCTCTAAAGAGATTATTACTCAAACATTAAATGCGCCAATTCTTGTTAGTCCTATTCCGCAAGAAGAAAATGTGCCTGTACAGGCAAAATTTGCTTGGAGGAAAAGTTCAAAAGCAGAAAAATATCAATTGCAGGTTTCTACAAGCTCTGGGTTCGCATCTTTGTTTCATGATGCCACTACTCCGGATACAACAAAAGAAGTACTGACTACTTATAAAACAGTTTATTACTGGAGAGTAAGAGCAATTAGAGGAACTTATATAAGTGCTTGGTCGGAAGTAAGGCATTACAGATCAATAGTACAGAAACCGGGTATTCCTGTGCTTACTGCTCCAGTTAATAACGCACTTAACACACCAATTAATTTGCAATTAAATTGGTCGCCTAGTTTTGAAGCAATTACATATAATTTGCACATTTCTAACAACCAAGATTTTTCATCGCTGTTAGTGGATCAGCGAGGTATAACATCAGCAAACTACAATTTAACACAGCTCCAGCACGATAAAAAATACTATTGGAAGGTTAGCGCCACAAACCCCGCAGGCAATAGCGAGTTTTCAACAGTTTTTAGCTTTACTACAATAGATACTGTTCTTAAGCCTACTAATGTTTCTGCTATTGTTGATAAAGAACTCAAAGTAAATTTAACTTGGACAGATAATGCTAATAATGAAACCGGCTTTGATATTGAACGAACCGGACCCGATGGCAATACTTTTGCTCTGTTGAGATCAGTTTCTGCAAATACTACTTTAATTCAAGATAGTGAAGTAGTTGAGGGAAAACGTTACAAGTACAGGTTAAGAGCTAAGAAGAATGAGCTGTACTCTGTTTATAGCGAAATAGAAGAAGTTACAATTCCTATCAAAGAAATTATTCCTCCTGTAGATCTTACAATTAAGCCGCAGCCAACAGGCTGGTTATTGTTAACATGGCAGTTTGGTACATCAAATAGTATCGGCGGCAATATTATGAGCAGCACTCTGAATGATATACTTGGTGTAATTGTTGAAAGAGAAGTTTATGAAACTCCTAACTCTTCTATAAAACTTAGATACTCCTCGCCGATGGGTTCATTTGTTGCAATTGATACTTTGCCGCCAAATTCAACTCAGTATTTAGACAAAGATGTTAAAGAAGGAGTTAGATACAATTATAGAGTTTCTAACTATACTACAAAAGGACTTTCTGTGCCTGCAGTACCAAAAGCTCCAATTATAACACTGTTAGCTCCTACCGCGCTTAAAGTAACTAAACAAGGTGATGCCGCTTCACTTATTTGGACTGACAACACGAATTTAGAAACAGGCTTTTATGTTACAAGAACTGATAAACAAGATAGAAACCGCTACAAACTAATTGATTCGACATCTGCAAACATTACTTCTTTTACAGATAATACAGTTGCCGATGGTCAAACTTACTACTATCAAGTTTATTCATACAGCGGTACGCTTGGTTTCTCTGCTCCAACAAATACAGATTCTGTTTCGTTTGCCTTCAAAGCGCCAACAGAATTAACTGTGGCAAAAGAAGCTGCATTTAGCATTAAAGTTAAGTGGAACGATAACTCGAAGAGTGAAATTGGCTATAAGATAGAAAGAAAAGCGTCTGATGAAACTGCATTTAAAGAACTTGTAAAAACTGCAGCAAATGTTTCTTCTTATAACGATGAAACTGTAATTGATAATAAATCATACTCGTATCGTGTTTATGCAGTTATTTCTGCAACTGAACTTTCAATAGTTACAAATACTCAAACCATTGATATTCCTTTCTATATGCCTTCGGATATGAAGCTGACTAAAGCCTCGGCAAACAAAATCCAAATTACATGGAAAGATAACTCCAAGAGTGAAGCAGGTTACATTGTTGAACGTAAAATTAAAGGTGAAGCTCAGTTTAAAGAACTTAATAAAACGGCTGCTAACATTGTTACTTACACCGATGACAATTTAGCAGATGGAAAAATATACTATTACAGAATTGCAGGATTAACAAGTGCAACAACTTCATCAAATCCAACGGCTGTTGATTCACTAACTTTGCCGATGATTGCTCCTTCCGATGTTACTGCAAAACTTGCCGTGGATAACAATAAGATGCAGATTACTGTTACATGGAAGGATAACTCTCAAAGTGAAACCGGTTACAAGATTGAGCGTAAAGAAGGAACCGGCGCTTACAAAGAAGTTGGTTCTGTTTTAGCTAACATATCTACCTATACAGATGCAGACATTGTTAAAAACAAAGATTACACTTACCGTGTTAAGGGTTATAATGCAGACGTAACTTCCGATTACAGTATTGAAAAGGTAATCTCGGATGTAATTGAACAACTTGTACCAACAAACTTCAGTATATCCCAAAACTATCCAAATCCCTTTAACCCAACAACAAAGATAAAATTCGCATTGCCGCAAAACGGAAGCACAAAACTAACAATCTATAATACACTTGGTGAAAGTGTAGTTGAACTAATTAACAAAGAATTAGAAGCCGGCTATCACGAAGTTGAATGGAACGCATCTCAACATAGCAGTGGTGTGTATTTCTATGAAATAAGAAGCAGCGATAAAATCTCAGTAAAGAAAATGATGTTGTTGAAATAAAATGGAGTTTATATGAAAAGGATAATCTTTTTACTTGTTTTACTAAGTATAACAACAACTAACGCCAAGGTTTGGCGGGTGGATAAGAATACCGCCAACAATCCGGATTTTACAAGTTTACAAGAGGCTCATAATGCGGCAAGTGCCGGAGATACAATTTATATTGCTGGTCACGGGAACAGCTATGGCAGTCTTCACATTAATAAGCAGATTGTAATAATAGGAACTGGATATTTTCTTGAACAAAATTTAGATAAAGGTGTTAATCCATTTGAATCTAAACTTGATTTAATAGTATTTAAAAATGGTGCTGAAAACTCTATCATAATGAGTTGTACGGTTGGTTATATAGAGATTCAATGCAATAATATTATTATTAAAAGAAACAAAATACTTGGGGCTGGTGGTAATTATGCAGTTTATATTTATGGAGATGCTCGTTCAGGAATTATCGTTCAACAATGTTTCATCAAAGCTGGTATTAAATTAAATGGAGACAATTTTTTAATAACGAATAACTTCATACTTGGAAGCCAAAATGCATATTTAGGGCCAAGCGCATTATTATTATCAACTAGCGGATCAATAAGAAACAATGTTATATCTGGATATGAGGATGTTTACGGTGCAGTTCTAGAAAATAATATTTTCATTGATGGAATTAGTAGAATAACTAATTGTATTGAAAGAAATAATATAGTTGGAGAACAAAATTCTCTTTTTACTTTAACAGGAAATGAAGATGCAAAATATATTCTCAAAGATGGAAGCCCGGCAAAAGGCGCTGGCTGGAGGCGATGAGCCATATATTCTTTCCGGCATACCGCCAATACCAACTATTTATGAAGCAGTGGTCCCTTCTACAGTAACAAATAAAGATGGATTACCCATAAAAATAAAAGCAAGAACAAATAAATAAAATTACGAGGCGGATATGAAAAGATTACTGCTTTTAATAATTGGAATTATTGTTGTTACCCTGACTTCAAATGTAAATTATGGTAAAGTATGGCGCGTGGATATGAATAGCGCAAACAATCCAGATTTTACAAACATTCAAGCAGCTGTAAACGATACCAAAGTAGCAGCCGGAGATACAATTTATTTGGCTGGGCACCCAACAACTTATGGCAATTTAACTTTAGAAAAAAGAGTTACAATAATTGGTAATGGATATTTTTTATCCGAGAATAATTACAAATATGAAAACATTTTTTCGTCAAAATTGTCCACATTAATCATTATTCCAGGTGCTGGTAATTCTGTAATTCGCTCTATAGAAATACAAGCGCCGGTAGCAATAAGGGCAGATGGAATTATTTTTGACAGAAATTATGTAAAGAATGGAGGTATACACATTGAGAACAGCAAAAACTGCTTGATATCGAGAAGTTATTTCTCTAGAACAGGCAATACTTATGTGTTATACATTGGATTTAATTCACAAAATATTACAGTAAAAAACAATTATTTTGATAGTAATGGTAGCCAGACATTTAGATCAGAAACAGGTTCATGCACACTTATTAATAATGTATTTTCTGGGCATGTATATTTGTTTGCTGGAGGTGTTTTCCTAAATAATATTATTATAAGTCAAGGATTTTATACAGGTGCAAGTGCAGATGTTCGTGGAAATTTTAGCGCCGAAGGGTCCATGTCATCATATCCAGGTAATCAATTTAATGTCTCTTGGACTTCTTTATGTCTACAAAATAGTTCGCCTGATGGCAAATACCAATTAAAAGAGGGTTGGAGGCGATGAGCCATATATTCTTTCCGGCATACCGCCAATACCAACTATTTATGAAGCAGTGGTCCCTTCTACAGTAACAAATAAAGATGGATTACCTATAAAAATAAAAGCAAGAACAAATAAGTGATTAAAATGAAAAAATTAATTGCAGCAATTTGTTTACTTTGTTTGTTGGCATCTGTTGTTAAAGTAATTGCCCAAGCAGCAAAGCTTCCTTATCCAATTATTTTTGTTCATGGATTAAGCGGAAGCGACGAAACGTTCAAGGTAACAATGGGTTACATGCGTGATCAATTTTTATGGGGAGGTCAAAGCAAGTCAATTTATGTTTTTGATGCAGTTCTTAATGCCGATAATAATGACAACTCTTCTATAATGTCCGATGATGTAAAATGGGAGAATTTCAGTTCTGAAGGAAGATATATTACTGTTGGGAAAAGAAATTTTGATGAGGATAGGAATAACTTTATAACAGGATGGAGTGATAACAACGTTCGCTTATTTGCAATAAATTTTGCTGAAGAAAGAATTAGAGGCGCGTGGGGAGTGAATGATTTTTTTGATCATAGCAATGAAGCCGCAATTTTTAAACAAGGCAAAGCTCTGGGTGAAATGATAAAACAAGTATTGGAATTTACAGGATGCAAAAAGGTGATATTGATTGGACATTCAATGGGTGGTTTGGCTATAAGAGAATATCTGCAAAGACTTGATGGAATTGGAAAACCGAGCTGGTGGGTTAATAAAAACGATATAAAAGATGGGCATAAAGTTGCAAAAGTTGTTACAATTGGAACGCCACATTATGGTTTTGAACGAGCTTATATTTTGCCTTTTGAAACTAAAAGATTAGGCAAAGTATTATCAACTGGCATCCCAAACATTAAATCAGAAGCAGTTCGAGATTTGTCGGTTGAAGTAGAGGAAAAAGCGCTTTTGGTAAGTAAGAATTTTAAAGGACCATATCTTTTTGGAGGATTGGAAAAAAATGCTTATCAAAATACATGGACAGGTATCAACTTTTTCAACCAGGATATTAATTGTGATGGAAACAATGATGGAACTATTGTAGGAATAAATGCTGGCACCAGTACGTTTTATAAAACAGATAACCCCGATATGAGCCTGCCACGCAACATTGATTATACATGGATAGTTGCAACAAACAGCGGTGGTAAGAATGATGATATTGTTTTAGCAGACAGGCAATTTTTAGATGAACCGGGGGATACGTTGCGAACAATAATATCGGTGGCTTCTGGTTTGGAAAAATGGGTTACTCATATGGCAGAAGGAGCAGCCTACCAACCTATAATACGGGGAATGGACGAGCCCTCAACAAATGAGCTTGCGTATGAATTAAAGACAGGTGAAAGTTATATTGGATTGATATCTCGCCAAACGTTTAATAATACAACGGATAAAGATGTTTTTACATTTAAGTTGGCATCTTCGGCAAAAATAAAAATTACAGTTGTTGATGATAAAATGGGTATAGTAGCCAACCATAGCGGCGTTACAAAAATTAATTTACTCGATTCATCAAATGTATTTAAAAAAGCTGGTAATGTTTATCCTTTCACAATAGAATATGATGCCCCGGCAGGAGAATACTATTTACATGTATCGGGAAAATCAGAAGGAGAGCCGTGGAAAAATCCTTATAGAATAAAAGTTGAAACTACAGAAATGAATTTAGCTGCCGATTTTGATTATAATATTTCTAGCGGAATAGCTCCGTTAATAGTAAAATTTAGCGATAAATCTGCTGGTGTAGTAACAAAAAGGGAATGGGATTTTGATAATGACGGAACAATTGATTCTTATGAACAAAATCCAGAACATTATTATTATCAACCGGGGACATACTCGGTAAAATTAATTATTTATGATGGATCAAATACCGATTATATTCTAAAATCAAATATTATTAAGGTAACTGAAGATATAATTATCAGCAGCAACAAGTTAGCCATAGCAGAATATTATTTTGATAATGATCCGGGACAGGGGAATGCAAATAAAATAAACGTTCTACATGTTTCGGATTATTTAATCAATACAAAACTTGATGTTTCCGGTCTGGAAAATGGAATTCACATCTTAGGATTTAGAGTAAAGGATACAGACGCAAAATGGAGCCATACTTACAACAAGATATTTATTAAGGAAAGCTTTAGTAATAATGTAACTAGCACAATAGTTTACGGGGAATATTTTTACGATACTGACCCCGGTATTGGAAATGGTTATAGTATTTCCTTTACCCCCAGCACCAATATTTCTTTATTCAAACTCTTTGATCTAAAGGAATTATCAAACGGAATTCACACTCTAACAGTGCGTTTTAAAGATACCCATGGAAAGTGGAGCCAAAATTTTACCAAGATGTTTCTAAAGGAAAGATTTTCAAAAAATGAAACTGTAGTAATAGTAAAACTTGAATATTACATTGACCAAGATCCGGGTTATGATTTGGCAACCCCAGTTCCTCTAGTCTCGGTAGAAAATATAGAGAAAAACTTTTTTGCTGATTTAAGCAAAGTAGCAAGTGGAATACACACCGTATATCTAAGAGCCAAAGACAATTACAATGCATGGAGTCATTTATATTCTAAGACCTTTCTAAAAGAATCATACACAGCAATAAAAACATTAAAGCGCTTAGAATACTTTATAGATAGCGATCCCGGTTATGGTTATGGAATTCAGATTGGTAATGTTTCTACTGAAAAAGACAGTGTTACTTTCATAGCTGATTTGAAAAATATATCTCCCGGAATTCATTTATTTAATTGCAGAGCTTTGGATTCCGAAAACAAGTGGAGTCTATTATTCTCAAAAATGTTCTTGGTGGAAAATAGTTCTCAAAGCAAATTAATAACTGAAGTAGAATACTTTTTCAATGAAGATCCTGGCTACGGAAAAGGGAATAAAGTGACGTTTAATCCTTCTAGCGATTTAACAATTCAACTGAATCCGGATTTGAAGTTACTATTAAAAGGGAAAAACACTTTATTCATTCGCGTAAAAGACAGCATGGGCAGTTGGAGCTTTTTAAGTGGTCATGAATTTGAAAAGGTAGCGGATGTTATTACAAAGCAAATAGCATTAAAAACCGGGTGGAACATGGTATCCATGCCGGTTAAGCAGAACGAAATGAAACCGGTAGTATTGTTTCCAAATAAGGAATCTTTATTGTTTGGATTTAACGATGGTTATAAAGTTGATACAGCATTTGTAAATGGCAAAGGTTATTGGCTGAAGAATTCTAAATCAGAAGTAGTGCCT
>WPAE01000359.1 GCA_009773205.1 Ignavibacteria bacterium | reverse complement strand
AAAAAGGTAAAGATAATGAAAATGAAATTGATGAGTAAAAATTATATCCTCCTGCGGGGAGTTGAACCCCGGTTTTCCTAGATAAACCTCGTAAATTTAACCAGGCTCTAGGACGTCGTAACCGCTAGACCACGGGAGGTTGTAAAAGATTATGTTAATATTTAAGTACTTGTATGATTACACCTCTAGCCTTATTTTAGAAAATTGATCTGAAATGAAAAATTTAAACGTCCCGGCGGGGATTCGAACCCCGGTCTTCCGGTGTAGCCGACCAGCAGCAGCAGCGACGGAGATTCTAACCACTAAACTACCGGGGTGAGTTATTGAAATGGTCTAAATTCTCTCTATTTAAATGAAAACATTTTAACTTATTTGTTCTGATTATTAATTACAGGATCGAAAGTACAAGGAAAATGAACAGATCTGATAACGAGTTTACAAAAGAGGAGTTGACAGTGCGATGAAATGATTATTTTTGTAAAGCAGAATGAATGCGCATCATTAAGAACTTCACTCCAGAGTCCCGAGGCGATCACGATCTCCGCGACGGTAATGATGACGAGGATTGTAAACTCCGACGTATGGAATTCGAACACCATTCACGATCGTGCACGACCCGCACTCGCACCGTTCGCCACGAGGAAGCGCACTTCTCTGTCCGGTAGCAGCGCTGGACATTGCTATTTTTAAGTAAACACAAGTTGATGTAATTAATACAGTAAATTGCTGGAAAAATATTTTTTAATATAATGAAATTGCTAAAAGTGGTAATTTGGTTGTCATACTTATCGTTGCTGGTGCGCTCCACTCTGCCGCATTCACCGCATCTGGTTGCTTTCCGCGAGATCTAATTAGTCAATTAATTTTTGAATTTAATGTTGTATGACCTAAAATCTTTTTGTAATAATTAACGATGAGCAAATAAAAATAATTACAACTTTATAATTAAATTGAATACCGTTTCCCAATTTCGATCTGAACTCTTGCATTGAGCAAATGCAACTCGCCAGTCGGTAGTTGCCCTATCAACAGGTCGACGATGTTGTCAGTTCGGAGAGCGCGC
>WPAE01000358.1 GCA_009773205.1 Ignavibacteria bacterium | reverse complement strand
AGCTCCTTGAAGAAGCAATGTTGAGACTAATTAAATACCAATTATTTATGAAAAAGAATCAGGTTCTCAACACTCTTCCCCTCTTACAAAGATCACACTCTGTAGAGACCATAGCTGCAACTAGAGGTAAGAGGTACGAGGTACTAAGCCATTAAGAATTCGACGTTGAAGATTTGAACTAGCTTCGCTAAGAAGAGAAAAGGGACTACACGTCGCGAATGCACTATGAGGCATATCACTACGTAAACACAAGAAGTACTTGAAAATATAATGAATTACGTTGTAACGAATGCACAGTACATTACCTCGTATAGATGCATCAAAGCAACATCAACACAACATACCACGTAGTAGAAAACATAAGTACTCAAGAAAACAAACAATAAGGATGAACTGAAGATTGAGCAAGAACGAAGTGACTTTCAGAGCGCAAACAACCACAGCACGAAGCTGCACTAGGTTATGTGCATCTCTGCAGCCACGTCGCACTTACTAAGTAGCTAGAGTAGGTACTTGTACAGGAATAATGCAAGTATAGGAATGAGTAGGAAGCGAAGCGAGATACTTACCATTGAAAAGGAATTACGTCGTAGGCGGATAGACGCGATGTATGCTAAGCGACACAACTATTCGAATCCGTGCTGGACAGTTGAGATCGCCGAACATAAATCTAATCTATAATGATCTAACTATTCGCTACGTTCAAGAAAGGATTAATTTAACACTAAATTATTCCAAGAAAATCTAGGGGCTTTATATAGACTTTCTAGAGTATTGCGCAACAATTACTTAACAGATAACACTCGAGGGATTGACTCGCTACGTACGTTGTAGAAGTATAACTACGTACACGTCAAGAAAGGGCTGAAAAAGAACTATCTTAGAAAAATAGAGATTACCTTATATGAAAAATGAAAAACTAGAGGTACATAGATCTTGAGAATATGAATGCTTAGTTGAACGATTCTCTAACAAATAAATGCTTAGAGGAATGCATAGCAATGCATTACGTTGAGAAAGGCTTTACGTAGTATAAATGCTACCTTTGAGAAAATGCAACTTA
>WPAE01000357.1 GCA_009773205.1 Ignavibacteria bacterium | reverse complement strand
AGTTGGGGGAACTCAGGAGGTTTGAGCGGAGAGTTTCCCCGTGTCAAGGTATGGAAGTCATGTCAAGGCAAACCCTCCTTGGGTTGGAAACTAAATATATAAATATTTCAAATCTGGGTAAAATTAACATATTTTAAAAGCTGTAATTATGCCCTCTACGGGCTTCTGAATTTAAGAGTGGGAAGGTCCAGTTCCCGGAGCGGTTCCTCGTAGGGAATTGCATCAAAAATGTAGACAAGCCTAGTACATATTTTTTGAACTTTTTCAATATTGGTCGTCATATAGTTTAATGAAGGTTTGCAGATCGGACTACACTACTCCAGCTGTGGGCGAACAAGAGACTTATACGGACAGAAGTATAAAGGTATTCTTGCCAAGGTATTTGAATGAGTGGAGAATCAGGCCAGGCTAGCTCACAGCCTTAATGTTTGACTCAATATGGGATCAAAATGTCGGGTTTTGATCGAAAGTTGCAGTTTAACTGATCTTCCTGGCCGAAAGCCATATTTCTCGATTACAGGACAATTCCACTCCCACAATTCCACTCCGGACAATTCCACTCCCACAATTCCACTCCTGGACAATTCCACTCCAAATAAAATTAGAAACATTATTGTCCAATAGTAAATCAATCTGTGTGACACGTATTGAAATAAGGATTACATGAAATGCAACTAATTCGAAGAACTTCATCATTCGAGCAAGTCGATATGTAAGTGAATAATCAAGTATTACCTTAAAAATCTTATTTACTCGAATTAGAAATTATAATTGTGAGCAATGAGGGTGTGAAAGTCGAGCACTTGCAGAACTTGCATTATAGGAGGCAACTGCAGAACGATGCTTGCAATCTCGATATTTCTTACGGGGCTTAGCAGTAGGAACTCCTGCTGTTGCCTGGTCCATTTGAAGTTCGTTGAGCGCTTGTTCCTTGCGATAATATTCTTTGCATCTCCAAATAATTCTGCCTTCGTGGGTCCGCTTATTAACCTCAAAAATATGCCCCTCATAAAGCAACATTTGCTTTCCCTTCTCATTCTGAACATAAGTAAGCATTTTGACTAATTTTAATTTTAAAATAGATAATTTGTTGTGATAACAAGAGTTATATATATTATACTTATTTGCGATCTTAATTTTTGACACAATTCATTTTAATTATTTGCATAAATGTACCTTTTTCAAAAATTCAGTCTCGTTAAATTCACCTCAATCTTTTAATTCAATGGCACTGATCAGCTCATCGAATCATCATAATATGATTGCATAATGATTAGATCGAATGGTGAAATGAAATTCAGAGAGCATTCTAGTTCTTCGAATTATTTGCATACAAGTTAACCTCTTATTTAAGAGGTTAACTTAATTAAAGATACTGAGTGCTTTTCTATTGGTTGATAATTTACTCGATTTGTAATTTTATTATATAGCGTAGTGGAATTGTCCGGAGTGGAATTGTGGGAGTGGAATTGTCCGGAGTGGAATTGTGGGAGTGGAATTGTCCTGATACCGCCCGCCCACCTATAATTGATATTTCACAAATAAGCATGTCTTAAGCAAAATCTTATCAGATAGCAACAAGTAGGATATGTTCAGTAAAAAATCGCAATTCGCTTATTATCTTGTTAAGATATCGATTTAGACTTTGTTACGATGGATGGCACTCCACTTAATTACCGCTTCGTATTCATATTTGTTCTCTGCATTACACTTCGTTCAAAACATCGTAAATTTCATTGTGATTTTCTTGTGCTTTCTGAATTCTCTTCTTTGAACAGAGCAGTTTTATTCTTGAATTATTTCACGTTTATTTCTTTTATTCTCTCTATTCCTTCTGTGGCATTCACAAATAACAAATAAAACCACTCTTACATATTTTAGCGGGTTAAAATTAAAGAATGCCAAAAG
>WPAE01000356.1 GCA_009773205.1 Ignavibacteria bacterium | reverse complement strand
ACGTCTTGCAATAATATCAGATTTGGATTCTTCATGCCTGAAAACCTATACAAACCTATTTTCTCGGTATAAATGAGGTTCAATCTGTTTGTCAAGGAGAGAGAGGTGAATAAGCGCCGGTTTTCAGGCCTATAACCACTGAGGTTTAAGCGGTTATACGAGAGGGGGAAAAAGTAAATGTGCCCAATTTTCTAACAGTTGGAGCATTTTGGCATTTTTTGTAATTTTCCGTCATTGTTAGGCAGTTTACTGACATCACTCGAAAGTTATCTGGCATTTTGAGGGAATATAGTAGCATTTTGCGGCAGTTTGCGGCACTTTGCCTTTATTTTCCCCTGTCCAATTTAGGGTACGAACGAGGGTACTAGGGTAGGAGGCTTGAAAAGCGTGGCGTGCATTTATTTGGGATATATTCTTGATAATCGAGAAAAGGCGGAAAGGGGGAAATTTGACGCTAGTAAAGTATCCAAATTCCAAGTATCCAGAAAACTTGAAGCTCGTCATACACGATGTGCTAGAAAATTCTTTCTATATTTATGTCTCCTTGAAAATTGGAAATTGGTGAAACCGTGTGCGGACGAGCCTATCCCCTATGCCGCGTCCCTCTTTTATTCCAGCTTTCCCATTAAAATTTTTATAAAAACTGATACATATTAAAATATTCTAACAGTATGAAACATTCTCTTAGACGTACATAAGGGTCTTTATCGCCCATCAAGTTACCATAATCAATTCTACTAAAATGAGAAAACTAAATTATTACAGCCTCGAAATGTCAAAAGTCTTGCCTTTGTGACTCAAAGCAATGGAATGCTCTGGTCAATTTTGAAGCGGAACCGCCTCTCCTATCTATACGTCTTGACAAATCTCGGAGTGTGGCGATGCGACTATCCTTGGCAAATGTCAGTGAGAAAATTACCCACCTTGGGCCCTTCTGTAAAAACTTCTTCTGTAATGTAAGAAATGTAAACTCAATTCTTTGCATGTTTATCAACAGGCTAATAAGTTAGTTTAATAAAGTTGAAAAGGATTGCGATTTTTCTTGCTAGGGTACGTAATTTTAAT
>WPAE01000355.1 GCA_009773205.1 Ignavibacteria bacterium | reverse complement strand
CGAATGCGATGAGGAGACTGCCATCGGCGAGCTGACACACACTCGACCAGTCATGCTACACGAGAAGAGGAAGACATGTTGGCGGCGCCTGCAACTGCTGAATGCGAGTGCTCGTGCATGCAGTCACTCGCAATGTTTCTTCCCGCAAAGAGAGAAAACATGAAACGCAGAAACTGTTCAGATTCGCAAAGCCGGCACACCCGCATTCAAGAAACTTAGAAAACGGGGCAATTTAAGCGCTCCCAATCATTATTGGGCAGTTTGAATATTCAGGTACTTCAAGCACAAATTGCAAATTTCTGGTAGGAAATCTAGTTCAAATTTACTGAAGAAGTCAAATAATTATAAGGTAGGAAAAGTCGTAGTTTTGAGATGCAACATCATATAGAGTTCTATAGATAAAGCAGGAAATAATAAAATAAACCACGAAGATATATTGAATGGCTGTAGGATGTGGGCTACGATTTCTCGTCCAAACAGTTCTTTCAACAAATATTTATGAGAAACAGTAAATTGGCCTATTTTACAAAGCATCTAAATCGCCACAGCACAGAGAAAATTCAGACCGGGAAAATTTCCGCGGGAAAGTTAAAAAAACCCAGCCCAGGATATCATAGAAAACCAAAGCCCTTTTCAATTCTGGCAGGGAATTCATATTATGGACATTGAACTACCTTCAGAATCATCAAAATGTCGAAGTGAAAAATAAAATGTTTCGGTTAACAGACATTTCTATTAACCGGCCAGCACCGAAGCATATCATTCATTCCATGCATTCTCATGCCTAGATCATCATATATGCACCTCATTTCATATCTCCCTTCATGTTGCACTTTTCATTCTCATTTCATGTTAAAAACTTTCATCCTTCATCATACTATGTTGTATCACACTTCGGATTAAAAAGTGTGAAATAATAAAATAAATAATAAATAAATAAAGTTTTGTCTGCATTGATGCCCTAGATACCCATGCGCTTGTTGCATTGTTAAACGGATTACTCATATATGGTTATTCGTGGAAAATAAGAATAAATATCCGATTATAATGTTAGCTTTTTGCTTATAT
>WPAE01000354.1 GCA_009773205.1 Ignavibacteria bacterium | reverse complement strand
GATTTGCAGGTTGAAGCGACTTCTTCGATCGGCTCTGTGCCTCTTCTCGATATTTCATAAGCATCACCTCCCCATCGATGATGAAACTCACCAGCTGTGGAGGTACTACTTGTCCGTTTCGTAGAAGCTGATCGTGTTTTGCCTTGATAAAACATAAGAAGAAAATAATCAATTGAATAAGAAAATTAAGAATGTGTGAAAGAAGAAAAATCGTAGATAGTTGAAAAGAAAAGAAGAACAAGGAAAGCATACCGTTGCCAGTTGTAACTTTCTTTCGCACTCTTTGATCACTTCGTCGAGGTTCTTGTTCATTTCTACAACTAAATACGCAAGATTATAATATTATAAACTAAGTTGGAAAATAAGGAAAATTAAATCAGAATACATGAAACCATTACTAATATAGAATGCGAAACCATTAAATGACTCAAATGACTTGAAATTGAACACCCTTATTTGCATAAAATGATTATACATGATCACTCACGAGAAATAAGAAGAACATTATTAAGATTTATTATGGATTATTGTTTTAATGCATACCCGAGAATTATCCATATTTTTGTTTTGGTTCAGCTCTCACACTCTGGTAGAAAATAGGGGGTCATGCCCGCAATGGAAAATGTATGGAAAACAGTGTATCCCTTATAACTTTTTATAAGAATGAGTTGAAGACATGCTCCAAGAGGCAAAAACACTCAGTTCGATGAGCTCTTTCATTTGAGCTACCACATGACCATACCGATGAGAAATAGTGTTGGTATGTGTGCGTGGGTGGTAGATGACGTCATCGCATGGTAGTGGTAGATATCTAGGTCACGAGACAATGATTTTTAGACTCAGCCCACCGATACGAATCCAACGATATACAACATGACTATATAGAGACCAACCATTATAGAGATCTTGGATGGTCTGAGAATTTTTCTGGGTTGGGGTCATGGTCGTGTCAAAAAGTCCTATAGGAATATCAGATAGCCCTTTATAACTTTTGATAGGAATGTGATGGTAAGTTGCTGTAAGAGAGTAAAAGATTCGCCTCGAGGAGCTCTATCACGTGAGCCATAT
>WPAE01000019.1 GCA_009773205.1 Ignavibacteria bacterium | reverse complement strand
CATTTCTCAACCTGGCGGCGAAGATGTATTTGTACACTTCAAAGCAATTGTTGGTGATGGATACCGTTCATTGGAAGAAGGACAAAAAGTTGAGTTCTCTGTAACTCAAGGGCAAAAAGGTCCTCAAGCCACTGATGTAAAAGTAATTAAGTAACATTAGTTACGTTCGCAGCAAAAAAATCCGGCTTATGCCGGATTTTTTGTTTTAAAAATTTTTATACCTCAAGAAATACAACCCAAAAAATTTGTAGAACTCCGTGCATGTTACATTTTTTCGAGTACACATCTAAGTAATTTTTCTAAAGAAAAATTTGTGTTAAAAAACTATTTTTAGATAATTTTATAATGTTGTTGAAAGCAGTGTACCCAATATTGAATCTTATCTAAATTTCGGTGAAAATGAGAACAGTTTTCTTATATAATTCCACTCATGCTTATCCTAAACCGCATAAGTTTTTAATTAATAAATGATTTCCACTCACACATCGAGCCTACTATGGAAAATGAAAAAAAGACTTCACTAGAACAAAACAATCAACTAAGCAGAAGAGAATTTATTGCAAGAACTGGAATGGCTGCTGCCGCATTTACAATTTTGCCAGGCGGATTATATGGTTTCAACAGAAGATCGCCAAACGATAAACTAAACATTGCAGTAGTTGGAATTGGCGGAAAGGGAAACTCCGATGCACGTGCTTTCGCCGAAGAAAATCTTGTTGCTTTTTGTGATGTAGATGAAACTCTAAATCCGGAACTCAAAAAAGATTTTCCGAACGCTGTATTTTATAAAGATTACAGAGTTATGCTCGAGAAACAGAAAAACATTGACGCTGTTGTAATCTCAACTCCAGATCATACACACGCAATTATTGCAATGGCGGCAATGAAAGCGGGCAAACATGTTTTTGTTCAGAAACCACTTACTCATACAATTTATGAGGCAAGAAGATTAGCTGAAGTTGCTAAAGAAAAAAATCTTGTTACGCAAATGGGAAATCAAGGACACGCCGGAGAAGAAGCAAGACTATTAAATGAGTGGATTGCTGATGGAGCCATTGGAGATATTAGCGAGGTTCATGTTTGGACCAATAGACCAATCTGGCCACAAGGTGCTTTGAAACGCCCCACAGAAACTCCAGAGGTTCCAAGCACGTTAGATTGGGATTTATTTTTAGGACCGGCACCGTCTCGTCCTTATCATTCAAGCTATCATCCTTTTAACTGGCGCGGCTTGTGGGATTTCGGCACCGGCGCACTTGGCGATATGGGCGCTCACTTTATAGATCAGCCTTTCTGGGCGTTGGATTTAGGTCATCCGCTAACAGTTCAAGCTTCTTCATCACAATATAATGATGATTATTATCCGCTCGCATCAATGGTAACTTATCAATTTCCGGCAAGAGGAAATAAACCTCCGGTAAAATTAGTTTGGTACGATGGCGGTTTGATGCCTCAAAGACCGGCTGAATTAGAACCGGGTAGAAAGATGGGTGATGTGGATGGCGGAGTTTTATTTTACGGTACAAAAGGAACAATTATGCACGGCATTTATGGTAAAGGAGTTAGAATAATTCCCGAAACTAAAATGCAAGAATATGTAAGACCGGAAAAAACAATTCCACGCTCTCCAGGGATTCATCAAGAGTGGATAGACGCAATTAAAAAAGGAACAAAGAGTACAACAGATTTCTCTTACTCAGGCAAATTGACTGAGGTAATGCTGCTTGGAAACATTGCAATAAGAATGCACGAAAAGAACACTGTACTAGAATGGGATCCGGTAAAAATGGAAATAACAAATTTGCCAGAAGCGAATCCTTTTATACATGTTCAATACAGAGACGGCTGGTCATTGGAATAAAAATCAACATAAGCTTTTTTGGTCTAAAGCCGTTATTTTTTTTCTATTACTAACTCCACGTTAGAGGTAGTGTGAAAATGGCAATAAAATTGGTAGGCGCAACTTCTCGCCTCCTGTCTCGCCGAAGGCGATGCATGAAGCTGGTCAAGTTGTGGTTTTATCAAAAAACGCGCGCCGAAGTTTGCGGCTACCATAAAGATTTTAATATTAACACGGGCTCTTAAGGGCGCCTCTAAAAATATCAATTTCCTTTGTCCTGCTTTGCGGGATGAAATATTTTAAAACAAAAGTTTTTAGAGTCGCCCTTAAGTCAACGTTTTTGAGTTTCCTATTTTGCAATAATAGATTTCCTTAAGAGTATAAGAATGGCAGAAAAAAATTTAGATAGAAGAGAATTTATCAAAGTATCTTCAGCTCTTGGCGCCGGCTTAGTTCTGGCGCCTTACATAATTACACCTGCAAAAACAGATAAGAATAAGCCATTGAACATTGCATTGATTGGCTGTGGTGCGCAAGGACAGGCGCTAATTAACGCGTGCCTCAAAATTCCGAATATCAAATTCAAAGCTGTGTGCGATATTTGGGAATCATATAATCAGCAAAGAGTTTTTCGTTTGTTAGAAAAGTATGGACACAAACTACGCGCTTATGTTGATTTTGAAGATATGCTCAACAAAGAAAATGTGTTGGACGCTGTTCTTATTGCATCTCCGGATTTCTGGCATGAGCAGCATGCAGTAAAATGTATGGAAGCCGGCTTGCATGTTTATTGCGAAAAGGAAATGTCCAACACGCTAGAAGGCGCAAGAAAAATTGTTCAGGCAGCTAGAAGAACAAAAAAACTTTGCCAGATTGGCCATCAAAGAAGAAGCAATCCTTATTACCTACATTGCTTTAAAAGAGTTATTAACGAAGCAGGTTTACTTGGAAAAATTACGACTATCAACGGGCAGTGGAACAGAGCTGTTCAGCCGGATAACGGCTGGCCCGAGGGCAAAGCAATTTCACTTGCAACACTAAAAAAATATGGCTTTGAAAATATGCATCAGCACCGCAACTGGCGCTGGTACAGAAATCTTGGCGGCGGACCAATTGTAGATTTAGGCTCTCATCAAATTGATATTTACAGTTGGTTCTTAGGCGCAAATCCTTTTTCTGTTATGGCGAGCGGCGGCACAGATTATTACGATAGAAATACGCATCAATGGTACGATTCTGTTCTTGCTACTTTCAAGTACAAAACTAAAAATGGTGTTGTAAGAGCGTTTTATCAAACTATAACTACTAACAGCAGTCAAGGTTACTACGAAAGTTTTATGGGAGATAGCGGTGCACTTACAATTTCGGAATCTGCCGGACGAGTTGGAATTTACAAAGAGCCAGCCGCGCCAAATTGGGATGAGTGGATCAAGAAAGGGATTATCGAATCTCCAATAAGCGATACGCCCGCTGCGGCTACAGTAGTTTTAGATGCGCGAGAAACAATAGCTCCGCCTAAACATGCATTGCCAATTAAGTTTAACGATCCTTATCACAAACCGCACTTAGAAAATTTCTTTAATGCAGTTAAAGGTTTGGAAAAATTAAACTGTCCACCCGAAATTGGCTACGAAACTGCCGTTACTGTTCTAAAAGTGAACGAAGCTGTGCAGGCAAAGCGGGAGTTGAAATTCAATCCATCAGATTTTAGAATATAGTTATGATAAATTTCTCTTCAACCTCTATGAGCAATTCTAAAAACAGACAAAATCTTTTGCGGGCTTTGCGCCGCCTTGGCGCGGTTTATTTTGATAAGCGAATTTTTAGAATCGCCAATGCCGCAATCTTTCTTACATTTTTTTTTGCTGTTGGTTTAACTCTATTTACGCAGCAAAATAAAATTGGCGATTTAAGAGATGGCAGCAGATCAGTTCCTGTTCACTTAATAAAACTCTATGATGCAGACAGCGTTCTTGTTTTGAAGAATGATAATCCGGTTCTTCCCTTTTCAACAAAATACACTTGCGGCGAATGCCATTCATACGAAATAATAAATAAAGGATTTCATTTTAATGCGTATGATAGAAAGGTAAAACCTGGGAGAAAAGGTGAGCCTTGGATTTATGTTGATTGGAGAAACTTAACAGTTATCCCAGTTTCAGAAAGAAAGTTGAAAGGAACTCACACCCCTTCTTCATTAGGAATTTCTTCTTTCAAGTTTTTGGATTTATTCGGTTCACATTTTCCCGGCGGAGGAATTGGTGAAATTGACAGCTTGCAAAATCCGGCTGATTTTTTTCGCTGGGAAGTTTCCGGTAAACTTGACGTAAACTGCTTAGCTTGCCACGATGCTAATCCAGAATATGATCCGGCAGAATTTTCTGCACAGATGCAGAAACAAAATTTTAAATGGGCTGCTGCCGCTGCAAGTGCCATTTCAGAAGTGAGCGGAAATGCATCCAAGATGCCGGATAACTTTGATGTTTATAACCATTCTACTTACGCTGATATTGATAGAAGAACTACTGCGCCGCCAACTATTGATTATGATAAAGTTAAATTCAATAGTAACAACCAAATCTTTTTTGATATATCAAGAAAAGCAAAAAAAGAACGATGTTACTATTGCCATTCAAGTGTAACTTATCAAGCAAATAATTTTAATCAATGGGATGAAGATGAAGATGTTCATCTTCAAAAAGGAATTACTTGTGCCGACTGCCACCGCAATGGAATTGACCATGATATGATTCGCGGATACAGAGATGAAGCTGCCGATAAAAGCAATTTTAGAGCTGCTTCATTTTCTTGCGTTGGCTGCCATATTAAAAACGGAGATGCAAAACCGGGTAAAGGCGGCGCTCCGGTTCCGCTTCATAAAGGTATTCCACAAATTCATTTTGAGAAACTTGAATGCACGGTTTGCCATTCCGGAACTTTGCCGGAAGGAAGAACAAGTTTAACAAAAACTTCCCGTGCGCATAAACTTGGAATTAGAAAATCCAACAAGCAAGGCGATTTATTTCCGCACATTCAATCTCCGGTTTATGTAAGAAACGAGAAAGGAATGATTGAGCCGAACTATTTAATTTGGCCATCTTACTGGGCAAAGAAAATTGAAAACAAGATTACTCCACTTTCACTAAGCGAGATTGACAATGCGGTTGCAGGAAGAATAAAACTCGATACACTTCTTAACTATGGCAAGTGGCATACAATTAGTGATAGCATGATTATTTCTGTTCTTAAAAAGCTCAATCAAAATTCCGAGAAGGATAACTCGAGTTTTGTTTACATAACCGGCGGAATAGTAATTGAGCTTGAGAAAAACAAACTAAGAAAAAGTGAACATGAATCTGCAAGTGCATATAGCTGGCCAAAAGCTCATAGTGTTAGACCGGCTTCGCAAGCTTTAGGAGCAAATGGCTGCGACGATTGCCATTCGACAAACTCAAATTTTCTTTACGGCAAAGTTAATGTTGTGTCATCGCTTAAATCCCAAAAGGATTCTTTGATTACTATGACCAAGTTTCTGGACTTGAACACAGTTTATCAGAAAGTGTTTTCTTTTTCATTCTTTTTTAGACCATGGCTTAAAGGCATAATTATAATTTCATTCGTTTTAGTTCTCTTTGTTTTTCTTATTTACTCTGCAAAAGCTATTTTGGCAATAACAAGAACAGTTACAAAAGATAAAGTTTAGCGAGGCTTTTTTGATTTTTAGAATCGTTTCTATCATAACTATTACCGCAGCTATAATTTACGTGCTTCGTAAATTGAAGACGTTAAAGATATCGCACAAGGAACTTTGGCTCTTAACTAAACAAGATTTTGGGGAAAATCTAATTAATGTTTGGAGGGAAAAATCAGTTTCCATTTTTCAAAAGACGAAAAGTGCTGTTGCATACATTTGCGCTATTTTATTTTTGATTCTGTTCATAACAAGTTTTCCGCCGGTTGTATTCGGTTATCACATGAGCGGATTATTAATGATGCTCCATGTTCAAGCCGCACTTCTGATGAGTGCAGCAATTGTTTTTTTAGTTTTTCTTCATTCAAGCGGCAGCCAACTATCACTTGAAAAATTGAGTAAGCTCTACGAAGATATAAAATCTCAAGAGAGTTTGGATTCACAAATAATGCTAAGGGTATTGTTCTGGTTAAATATTGTTTTTATGCTGCCGGCAATGCTCTCAATTATTTTAATGCTCTATCCTCTTTTTGGAACTGAGGGGCTTGAATTTTTAGCTGATGTTCACCGCTGGTCAGTTTTGCTTCTAACTATTTCATTAATTTTTGTTCAGTATTTCAGAATTGTTCTGATAAGTGCGGGCAAAGCCAAAGGAGTATATAATGTTTAAACGATGTTTTATGTTATTATTTGTTGTAGGGTTTTTAAATTCATCAAATAATACTTTTGCACAGAAGAAAGACTTAGTTCCAATTAAGTTAGATTTACCAAAGCCAATGTTTGTTGGCACACCAACAAATCTTTCAGTTCCAAATCTTGAAAAACCACTTGGCAAACCAAGACCGCCATTCTACGCGCCTAAAGGAGTTGAAAACGTTGCTCTTAAAAAACCAGTTACTAGCTCAGATATGTATCCGGTTATTGGTGAGCTTTCTTACATTACTAATGGAAAAAAAGATGCTTCCGATGGAAACTTTGTTGAACTTGGACCTTTCCAACAAAACATTGTTATTGATTTAAAGAAAGATTACAACATTTACGCAATTGTAGTTTGGCATTATCACATGCAAGCAAGAGTTTACTACGATGTAATAGTTCAAGTTGCAGACGATGCTAAGTTCACAAAAAATGTTAGAACACTTTTTAACAACGACCTTGATAACTCCAGCAAGCAAGGCAAAGGCAAGGACTTGCATTACGTAGAAACATCTGAAGGCAAATTAATTGATGCCAAAGGTGAAAACGCGCGTTACGTTCGTTTGTTTAGCAAAGGAAGCACCGCGGACGATTTAAACCATTATATAGAAGTTGCAGTTTACGGCAAATAGCAAATATTACCTTTCTAAAAATGGCGGTATAGTTTTTCTATCCGCTATTTTTTTATTTTGTGTCTTCATCCGTATTTACCGGCTGAACGAAAAGCCTATGCATGTTGATGAAGCTGTTCATGCCGTTAAGTTTGGCAGCCTTTTAGAAAATAATTACTACAAGTACGATCCGGTTGAATATCATGGCCCGACTTTAAATTATTTTACACTAATTCCCTCTTTGCTGTTTGGAGAAAGCGAGTTAAAAGAAGTAACAGAAACTACTTTACGCATTGTACCAGTTTTTGCCGGATTGCTTTTACTCGCGCTGTTATTTTTGCTAAAGGATTTTGGAAAAGAATTTCTACTTTCTGCATTTATTCTAACCGGATTTTCATCATTAATAGTTTTTTACAACAGATATTACATTCATGAATCTCTACTAGTTAGTTTTAGCTACTCCGGTATAATTCTTGGATACAAATTTCTAAAAGATCAAAAACTTTTCTTCCTTGCGCTTTCTTCAATTTTCTTTGCGCTGGCTTTTGCGAGCAAAGAAACTTTTATTATTACCGTATTTGCAATATTTGTTTCTTACTTAGTACTGCGCATTATTAATCGGAAGAATATAAATATTATCTCTCTAAACTTGAAAGCAATACTAATATTTGCAGGCACGTTTGTTATTACTTCTCTGTTTTTTTATACTTCCTTTTTTTCAAACCCAACAGGCGCAATAGATTCTCTGGTGACATTCGCAAATTATTTGGCTAAAGCCGGAAACGATATAGAACACATTCATCCTTTCTATTACTATTTTGCTCTTGTAACATTTGCAGATATAGACGGGATATTCTTTAGCGAGCTTATTGTAATTATCTTTTTCATTTTGGGACTGTTTCGTGTTTTTACAAAATCTAATTCAACAGTGGAAGGAATTGATTTCATAAAGTTTATTTCGATCGTAACACTTGTGCAAATTATTGTTTATTCAGTAATTCCTTATAAAACTCCTTGGACTATGATGAGTTTTTGGCAAGGGATGATAGTTGTAGCCGCATTTGGTTTAGCTGAACTGAGAAAGTTTATTCCTAAATTTAACTGGAACTTAACTCTTGCTTTTATAGCGATTTTCCTTTTTGCTCAGGCATATTTCAATTCAATTATTTATTCATCACACCAAAAAAATCCTTTTGTTTATTCTCACACCGAAAGTGATATAAAAACAGTTGAGCCGCTGTTAACAAAAGTTACTGCAGTTCAAAGTGAATATCTAAACACGCCAGTTTATGTTGCTGCTTCAAAAAATGATTATTGGCCTCTGCCTTGGTATTTGAAAAAGTTCAAAAAGATTTCTTGGAATGAAGAGATTACTAACGATGTTTATAAATTTCCAATTATTCTAGCTTCTCCTGATTTAGAAAATGCTTTGATTGAAAATCTTTACTCTTTACCTCCTGATGGAAGCGTGAATCTTTACGTTCCTCTTTTTGACAGCACGATTAATCTTCGTCCAGGAAAGGAAATACGCGGATACATTAGAAAGGATTATTTAGACAAGTACAATTACACACTAACTAAGTAAGAATTAATTTGTTTGCTAATCAGAGAATAAAAAACGCTCATCATTTTACACACGCGGCAATGGCTACAGTTTTTGATTTGCTTATAGTGCATGAAAATAAGCGCTACGCACAGCAAGCTGCATGGGAAGCCGTCAAAGTAATTGATCATTTGGAAGATGAGCTGAGCAGATTTAAACCCAACAGTGATATTTCGCGAATTAACAATCTAATGCTTGGCGAACGAATTGTTCTTTCCTTTGATGTTTTCAACTGTATAGTTAGAAGTATTGAATTGCATAATGAAACTAATGGTGCATTTAATATTGCTTGCGGCGCGCTTCTTAAATGCTGGCTAAATGCCGATTATACGCTCAAGAATCCTACTGAAGAGGAAATCGAAAACGCAATTAAACAATCGCGTCTTGAAAATATTGTTCTGCACAAAGAAGATTATACTTTGGAAATACTTCAAGAAGGAACTACAATTGATCTTGGCGCTTTGGGGAAAGGTTATGCAATTGATGCTGCTGCTGAAATATTAAGCGAGTGGAATATTAATTGCGCTCTTCTAAGTGCTGGAAGAAGCTCTATAAGAGCAATAGGCAAACCAGAGAGACACTCAGGCTGGTCAATTTCAATTTCCAATCCAGCACATAAAAATGTAATTAAAACATTTTCACTTTCGGATATTTCTCTATGCGCTTCCGGATTAATAAAAGGGAATCACATTATAAATACACTCACAGGGAAACCGGAAGTGAAGAAAGCCGGCAGCTGGGTGTTCTCACAAAACACAGCAGATGCTGATGCATTATCAACCGCATTTATGATCTTGAATGATGAAGAGATCAGCAAGATTATCAAAGAAGGCGTTTCAGCAATTGTTATTAATAATGATTCTTCCGGTAATCTTGCAGCTACAGAATTCGGCTTGCTTCCCCGATTGTGTGATTTAGTTTAGGACGCCTCTAAAAATATCAATATCCCTAGCCCGCTTTGCGGGATGAAATTTTTTAAAACAACAGTTTTTAGAGGTGCCCTTTAATCAATTCTCATCATTTTTATTTTTACAATTTCCAGTAAAACTTTCCACGGTGTTTTTAGCAAAGTAATCCGGCTGTCTCTATCACATCTCCACTCTATCGGAAATTCAGTTATACGTAAATTATTTTTAATTGCTCTCAATATGTTTTCCACTTCAAACATAAATCCGTTTGTATTAAGCATTGGAAATATTTTCTCAGCCGCTTCTGTTTTGTAAATCTTAAACCCGCATTGAGTGTCAGTAAGTAAATTAGGGACACCGAGTAATTTTACAACAAGAAACCGAATTACTGCCGAGCTAAACTTTCTATCTTTTGCTTGAGATATTTTAATAACGGAATCGGGCAGCATTCTTGAACCGTGGGCAATGTCGCATATATTATCTTCCAGCAGCTTCATTCCGGTTAGCAAATTGTTGTAAGGCACGGTAGCGCCTGCATCGCAGTAAGCACGGAATTCTCCGGACGCTTCTATCATTCCCTTTTTAACTGCACTTCCTTTTCCCAAATTTATTTCGTTTCTCAAAACTAAAATTCTGCTGCTAATTTTTTCTTTTAGCAATTCTGCTTTTGAGTAAGTCGCATCGCTGCTTCCATCATCAACTACAATTATTTCGCCTTGAATGTTGTTGGCTGCTAAGAATTCATCTGCAAGAAGAATGTCTTTTTCAATTTTCTTTTCTTCGTTGTAAGCAGGGATAATAATTGTGAGCTTCATTTACGTCGAGTTTTTCTTGCTGCCAAGATAAGCATCCGCTCATTATGTATGAAATAATGAGCGCAGCAAACGAACGCATTAAATAGTGTGTTTGCTGAGAAGTACTTAAATTTATTTTACCACGATGTTACCAATTACTTTTATCTTTTGATAAAGCAAATAACTCTGAACTTCCATAAACTGAATTATTATTATGTAAAGTTAGAATAGTATTTATAACTGCTGCTAGGAAAACCTTTACATCATCAGTCATAAGATTTCTGATTGAGGCATTTGTTATTGCTGTTTTTAATTTAATCCTTATTCACAAAACTTTCTTTATAATCTTTTTCACTTAGAACAGTATCATATAATCCAACATCTTCTCCTTCGTGCTTATTTACACCAACGTAAACAAGGCTAGAATCTTCATAACGTTTAAACTTGTAAACTGCGTCATTCATCAATGCGCTATTAAATACGCCTAGACTTACAAGTAATTCAAAGTCCTTTACTGTTAATCCGGTTACTTTTTTGAAAAGTCCCGGTTCAAGCTGAGTAATTACGTCTTTCAAACTTCTTTCTCGATAATCTGTTAAATACATAAAAACCGGAACACGAGTTGCAAACTTGATAAGTTTTTCTTGAACCTGCTTTCTTAAACTTTTGTATTCCCTTTCTTCTTCAGTTAACTCTTTTTTCTCTTTTTTTGTTAAATCTCTTTCGTTGGCTTCCTTCTTGGTTTTCTTTACGGATTCAGATTTATTTATTATCGTTTCAATATCTTGATTTAAATTTCGGAATCCCTCAATGTTCATTAACGCTTGCATAGCTTTCTCATTGTTCATTAAGCGTTGGAGAGTGTTATTATCAACATTTACAAGTAGTGCGCTTTCCCAGCGTCTGGCTAACAGTGTTGCAGTTGTTCCACTCATCGCCATATCCAAAATACCAGCAGCATCAATTTGTTTCATAGAACTTCCGTCATAAGCAAGAACTGGCAAGAAGTGAATAAATTCTTCAACTTTTTTTTCCGGATTCGACTCATTGACATTCAAACGACAACTATAATCTGCAATTTGTCTTAACGCTCTGTCCGGCGCAAAATCAAAAACATAACATTCTTGTTTTATTATTTCTTCTTTGTTAGGTGATTTGTTATCAGAATTATAAATTGTCCAGGGCGATTGAACCCTAAAGGCAGCTTGAAAATATGTTTCGGGACTTGCAGAATTACGAAGCATAAATATTCCAGTCCAAGGTTTAACAGTAACGCCCGTTGTTAACTTTCCACAAGATAATGTAATAGTTTTTGTTGCCAATGGATTATCCATAGCATTGAATACTGGAGGAAGTGCATCAACACCAATACCGGCACTTGTACCGGCGACTACAATTATTTCATAATCGTGATAAAATTTGTTCTGCTTTTGAGCCATTAAATTTTTCATCGAATAACAAGACGCAACACTTGGCAAAAACCAAAATGTATGTGAAAGAACATTTAATAACCGGGAATCAGAAAAAGGCATCGGCGGCTTTTTTGCACCCAGCTTCAAATTATCAATTGTGGTTTCTAAATATGAACCACGAATTAAATCCAGCCATTTTTGAACTTCATCTTCATATTTAAATCGAGCGGTGAAATCTTCACCATAAGCTGAGAAAAAAACATTTAAATCAAACTCGTTGAATTCACCTTTCATTGCAATTTCTCTAATCGAATCTGGTAACTGATAAGTAAGCATTACCATTCGCGGTAATGAAAGATAAGGATTGTCAGAACCTTCATTTCGAGCTTGCTCAGTGCGTGTCCATTCTTCCTTTGCCTTTTGTTCATCCGAATATGTCCAGTTGAATATCTGTTCTTCAATAAACTCACCGGAATTGATTGCCCTAAACGGTGTACCTGATAAATATAGATAGTGATCTGAGGTTATAGGTAATATCTTTTCTAAGTATTCTACTTTATCTTCTTCTGCAAAACCTTCTTTCTCTATTTTCTTAAAGTCTTCAATTTCTTTTTCGGCTTCTATGTCCTTATCGAACAAGTCTTTGGCATTTTCGCGCCAAGCTCCGTAATGGTATTCGTCAAATACAACGCAGTCCCAGTTAGTAGTGTGCACCCATTCATTTTTTGTTTTTATACCACCAACATCATTTTTTCCGAGATAATCTTGGAAAGAACCGAAGCATACAAATGGTTTATTCTTATCAATACCCTCAAAAGTTAATCCGTTGCGTGAAATAAATTGCCACCCTTTAAAATCTATGTGCGATTGCACATCTTCTTCCCAAGCGCTTTGTACGGCTGGTTTAAATGTTAATACAAGCATTTTTTTCCAACCCATTTTCTTTGCAAGTTGATAAGACGCAAAAGTTTTACCGAATCGCATTTTTGCATTCCAAAGGAAATGAGGAGTTTTTTTAAGATTTTCTTTCTTGAAACTTTTGAAGTAGGCGATGGTTTTATTAACCGCTTCTTCGTGTTCGGGACGCATCTTAAATGATAATGAACGTGTATCTTCAATAAATTCCCTTAATTTAACAGCAAGAATCGCAGACTTTACTTCATCAAGAGAACACTTAAACCATTCACCTTCTGGATTTTTTATTTTCTTTTTACGCAAATAACAGTGAACATCGTGGTCTGTGAATACACTTCCATCTTTACGGATTGCTGATTCTTCAAGAACAATCTTATAGTTAACTCTGCTGGTTTTTAATTGTTCTGCAATCCTATCTTGCGATGTTCGATTGGTATATCCAACTTTAAGCAAACCTTTATGGCTTTCAACGCCAATTAATTCATAAGCATAAATGGTAGGATTTGTAGAAGGACGGATTGGAAAAAAATCTTTTTTCATTTCAATAGTTCTCTGTTTTCCACTTCTTGCAAAATTCTCATCTGTTGAATGGCTATTTTATTTAACCGAATAAGGCGTTCTTTTTGTGGCATTTTTTCGTTGATGAAAACAGCATTTAAATTTTCCAAATTCGCTAAACATATCAATTCGTTGATGGACGCATAATCACGAATGTTTCCTTGCAATTCGGGATTTTCATCACGCCATTGTTTTGCAGTCATTCCGAATAAAGCAACATTTAATACGTCAGCTTCATTGGCATAAATTATTGACGTTTCAGCCGGAGTTAGTTCTTTAGGGATAAGATTTTGTTTAATAGCATCAGTATGAATTCGATAATTTATTTTGGTAAGTTCCCGTTTAGCTGTCCAACCTAATTGTTTTTGTTCTTCTTCTTTGAGTCTTTGAAATTCTGTAATTAAATACAATTTGAAAGGCACGCTAATCGCTGAACCAAACTCAAATGCAATGTCTTTGTGGGCGTAAGTACCACCATACTTTCCTTTTCTTACAATAATACCTATGGCGTTTGTTTTTTCAATCCACTCTGAAACACTCATTACAAAACTTGGTAAGCCGGCTTGCATTTTAAAGTGGTCAAATTCCACCACTTTAAACTTGGGGTTGTGGATTTGCTCCCAAGTACCTAAAAATTCTAGCGTATAGCGGGTTCTTAACCAATTTTTAATAATATCGGCAGCTCGGCTTTCGCTTTCTTTAGCATTTGCCATATCTGTAAGCGAAATGTAATCCCGTTCTTCTACCGTTACTATCGTTATTTCAGTGTTTTCTACTTTGATTTTTGCCATTTCTTTTTTGGGTTGCTTCTTTTTCTCACCGTCTTAACTGTGATTTTTTTGATTTATTGATTTCCTTGATTGCTCTCTCCTTTTTATTGCATAAATCACTTTAAACATCTCTTTATTCTCATTCATCTTATTTATCCGAATTAATTGAATCATCAAAATCATCCAAATAACGCGAACCACAGTTCAGACTGTTTTCCATTGGACGAACTATTGATTCAATAAACGCAATTTCGTCTTTTGTAATGCCATATTTTTTGTAGAGCTTTTCGTCTGTCCATTTTTGTTTGAAGTCTTGTTGTGGAACTAAAGTATATGTTTTTTGGGTAACATGTTGAGAAGGCTTTATTAACAAAATTAAAAACCTTGCAAAACTTGAACACATATACATTGCTACATTTTTGCAAATCTTTTCGTTCTCAAATGGACCAACAACAAGATATGTTTCTGTTGAACAAGAATTAGGTTCAGAAATGATTGGTTTACTAAGTACCAAGTGTGGGTAATCGTCCGCACCAGGACTTGCATATGGAACTATTACCTTCCATTTTTTAATCAACTGTTGATTTTTTTCAATTTGATTAGAACTGACATAACCATAGTCGCCAAACCTATAGAGCAAAATATTTTTCCTATCTATTTTTTTCAAACTATACTCTTCAAAATTGGTTGGTAAACCAAAAGGTTTTCTTGAACTAACAATTTTTGCAAATGAATCTTCTTTTAGTTTTTGAACCTTTCTAAGAATATTAATTGCTTCGTTATAGCGGATAAATACTTCACTACCTTTTTCAAGCAATGGTCTTTCGACCGTTTTGCTTTTATTTCCATTTTTATATGTAGTAACCTTACATTTTCCTTTGTGTTCTTTATCCCAGAGAAAATAACAAACACCGCCTCTAATATTAAGACCGGGGAAAACATCAGAGGTTTCGGGGAAATCATGAATTTCACATAACCGATCATCGTTCAACATTCTACTACGGAATTCGTCTAACCCTTTTCCGCCCGAATACCATCTCGCCGGAATAATCATAGTTAGGTATCGTGGATTCAGTTTTATTGCTTGCTCAACAAATTTATGATAGATAGGGCTTGCACTCTTATCAAATCCGCCATCACTCAACTGATAAGGCGGATTGCCAATTATTACATCGAATTTCATATTAAAAATTTCCTCTAGTTTACCTGCCTGTTCGGCAGACAGGTCGGTGTGTATAAAATTATATGCGTAGGTCTCAAAATCCTCGCCGCGTTCATATACTGTTTGGCTTGCGCCGCAATAAATACAATTACCTCCAGAGCTTGCCGAAGGATGCCACGTATGTTTTAAGCGGCTGTATTTAATGTTGCCTTGTTCGTCTTCAAAATTATCACAAACAGAATATTTTCCGTTCGCAGTTTTAGAACAATAAACGCTTCTGCGTGAAAGTAAAGAAGTGAGTTCAGTAATTGCAATTCCAAACAACTGGTTTTTGTAAATGTGGTTTATGCGTTTTTGTTTGTTCGGAATTTGTTTTTCTAAGCCCACATTTAATCGTTTTGCAATTTCACGTAAGAACACACCGGATTTACAAACGGGATCGAGAAACTTGGCTTCTTTATTACTCCAAAGTTCTTTTGGCAATAAATCCAAAATCTGGTTTACTAAATTAGGCGGAGTAAAAACTTCGTCGCTGCTTAAATTTGCAAGGCAGGTAAGTACATCTGGATTATAATTGTCTGGACTGTGATTTTGATGATTTCTCTGATTCATTTGATTATCTATTTTCACTCTTGTTCAATTAAACAAAAATAATTGCATATACTGCAGAAATCATAGTCCATCCATAAATCACAAAAATCACAGTTCGGACAGTTTTAGGAAGTGTATTAACTGAAACTCTGCAACCGGAGTTGGAATAAAAGCTTTGTCGCCCAAATCGGAAAATAAATTCAATCCTTCCATAGGCTGACTCTCAAGCAAATTAGCCATTGTATATTCTCTTCTTTTAATCATGCTGCCATTTACGGCACTCCATTCAGAAAACACAATCGGCTCGGCTTTTTCATCAGGTGTTTTTAAACTTAATGCATCACCCCATAAAATATTTCTGCTAAGAATAAATTCAGCGGATTTTAAGCATTCGGGTTTAAATTCTTTTTTATAGTTGTTTAAGTAAAAATGAGTGAAAACGCCGAGGAGTCTATCGCGGCAAGTTTGAACATTGTCTTTTAGAAGTTCGACACCATAAATACTTGATAGTGCAAGAATAGCATAGCGTTCATATTCGAGCTGGTTCTTTGAATAACGATCTGATACAACCGTTAATTTTCTTTTTAATATTTCAACTAAAAAATTACCTGTTCCGCAAGCTGGTTCTAAGAATCTTGAATCAATTCTTTCAGTTTCTTGCATCACCAAATCGAGCATAGCATTAACTTCACGTTCAGATGTAAATACTTCCCCGTGGTCAGTAACGCGCTGGCGGGTTTTAACTTGGTTATTACTACTTATATCTTCTGGTACATTATTCATATTCACATTTTACTAAAATTTTATTCAATAATATAGAATTTTATATAGAGCACATAACGGCGGGGCAAATAAATAGCTTCCCTGAACTACTATATCACTATGAAAAAGTCAACGCCAATAATTTTATGGGTCATCATAATAATGCATACTTGGATGTATCTGATTTTAACTTATAAATGAACATCGATCTTTGAAAAAATGTGAATCTAATAAAATTAACAACAATAATATTGTGTAAATGGGGGTAAGTCGAAGACTTGTCTATATTTGCACAATTAACCGATTTACTGGCTATATTCATTATTTTTTCGTTCGTATTTAACAGAAATTCAAATGAACTGAAAAAAGTACGCTTTTTTATGATGAACCTAAATTCTATACTCTAAGTTCTTCGTTCTTCACTCTACGTTCTACATTCTACATTTAGCTTCCGGTTTGTGCAACATAAAACAATCGTATTGTTAAGTCAAGATTAATTCCGCTTAAGAGGGTGTAAAGGAAATAGGAGGCTAACGGGTTGGCAAATTTAGAATTAAAAACCTTATACAACTTTGAGCAGGTAATTATCAATTTCTACACATACTGCTTCAATATCAAGATTGCTTGGTTCCATCTTTTTTAGTTTTGTAAAGTAATGTTTGGATTGTAGTATATCGCAGTAAAGCCAAATAATTCCTAAAGTCAAATTGTAATCAAAAGTATCGAGGTAATTTGTACTTCTCGGTTCAAGTTTTTCAATTAGTTCGGCGCAGGGGCAATCGTCTCTTATGGTGTCTGTTTTTACTATAAACTCGATATCGGTTTTAATGATATCTAAAAAGTAAGCAAATGATTCTTTTAATCTTCTAGTTTGAGTATAGCAAACAACAAGTTTCTTTTTTGCAGGGCGGTTATCGGGATATTTGAGAAGAACTTCTTCAAACTCCTTTTGCGCAGCAGAATAATTACGCGCCATAAAGTATTGATTGCCTAACATTTCGCTCATAGTTCTAAACTCGTATTATTAAAAGAAGCTCTCTTAGTGAGAGCTTCTTTGCAAAAATAGAAATTATTTTGGATTTGGACCTAGTACAAAAGGATAACTAAAAATATCTTCTGTTGGATTAAACGAGTTAGCTATTCCATTAGCCTTCATCCAATCGTAATTCATAATGTTAACGCCAAACATTAAGGTTTTTGCATCGTAGCCAAGAAGTTTAAGAATTGTTGATACTTGTGCGGATGTTTGACCTGTAAAGCAATAAATAGCAATTGGCTTGTTGGTTGGCAATGTTTTTAATGCTGCTGATAATTTCAGGTCAGCTCTTGGTGTATATTGAATAGCGCCTGGTAAATGCCCTTTTGCATAATCTGCAGCAGACCAGTAATTAACAATATAATAGTTTGATAAATTTCCAGTAACAGTACTCCAAGTAACTCTAATGTCATCAAATGGAGAAGCGCTTGTAGTTGCTAAGAACTGAGTAATTCTTGCTTCCAAGATTTCTTTACCAGTAGTTTTTCCGGTATTAATTGTTGGTAAAGTACCTGCAGCGGCTTTAGGTGCATCGGTTGTAACAAAGTTTGTGTAGTTGTTTCCGTAACCGGTATTAGGCACCCAAGATGCAGCGCATGCAGCATTCCAAGAAGACATACCGAATTTTAGAGAAGATACAGTGTTGTACCCTAATAATCTTAAAACAGAAACTGCAACACCTGCAGATTGCCCGCTGTAGCAAGCAATAACAATTTTTTCATAAGAAGCAACATTGGCTAACCCTTTCATATAAGTAACAATATTTTTTAAATCAACTCTAATTGCGCCACTTATATGTCCTTTTGTTTCATAATCTGCTTGTGTTCTAATATCAATAACATGAATCTTATCAGGTTTAGCTAAAAGATCGGCATAAAGTACTTTAGCACTTGTAACTGCCGGCGCAGCAGTATTCAGAAAATCTCCATTAGCTTCTAAATACTCTGCTAAAACTTGCGCTTCATTGATCTGAGGCGGCGGTGTTACCGGGTCTTCATCTTTACTGCAACCGGTATATACAAACAGCATCGGCACAATCATTAATAAAAAGAATAATTTACGGTGTTTCATTTTCACATCTCCTTTATTGGTTGTTTAATTATTTTACATCCCATTTGTAAGGCAGTTTTCCATCAACTGTAATGGATGAGGTTGCTGCTGCTTCCCAGCTTTCTAAATTGTTTCTGAACAAATAGAGGTTTTTATTTTTATACGTGCCATCAGCATTTTTAATTATATGACATGCATCGTAACAAGCTTTACCCGCAGCAACTTGTGTTCTACCTGTCCACTTCTGAATATTGTGTGGTGTTGCATATTTGTAGGTAGGACGTACATTAAAGTTAGGTAAGTTAGCAACGCCATAGTTTTTCCAACTATCTGGCGCCATTAAAGATCTTCTTAAAACAGCATACTTAAAAGGTTTTACATCAGGAATAGGATTCAAACCTATTTTGAAACTTTGATAAGAAGGCACACGCGCTCCTTCTCCGCCAACGTGGCAGCTTCCACAGTTATTATAATCTTGAGAGTGGCAAGTATTGCAGCTAAATGTTTTGTAATGCGCCGAGTGATAAGAATTTTTAGATTCTAAGCCTTTGTGGCAGTCCGTACATTCAGGTTTTGCTTTCATTTTATATCTTTGATCGTAAATTTGACCATCGCCATGAACTTCTTGTTCATTATGGCAGCTCATACAAGTAAATCCACGTTTGGATAAATGAACATCGGGAACAGTTCCAACAGCCTGTCCAAAATACGCGTGTCCAACGCGGGAAGTATGGCAGGTAACACAATGATCGCGCATATCCGGTTTTGCAAAGTTATGCCCTTGATATAAACCTCCTCCGCCTGCTTTTGGTCTCATAACATGGCAATCTCCGCAGCTTGCGTGGCATTTTGCGCAATTATTTTTATAACCTTCTTTCATTTTATCCGATAACTGATCGAAGCCGGAAGGAATATTTGGTAATCCTGAGCGTAGAACTACCATAGATTTTTGTCCCCAGCCTTGTTCGTGTAAACTATTCTTTGCTCTGAGATGAATGTCGGTATGGCAGCCGGCGCATTTTTTTTCGGATTGAGTAGAGGGATGAGAAATAAAATTATTTGAGTGAGCTTTCGCTTTATCGTCCGTACCATCTACACCGTTATGGCAAGCAGTACAAGGAATTTTACCATGAATATCCTTTTTAAAACTTGCATACCCAGTACCGCCCATATAAACTCTGTCGTATGGTTCAAAATGAGGAGTTTCTCCACCGCAAGCAGGTCCAGCATTGCTTGGAGGATCCGGTGTATAAACCTTTTTTAAGTGAGTATAATTAGTATGGCATCCTTCGCAGGAGGCAACCGATTTAGTTACTGTTGGTTCGGGAGTTATTGGTTCATCTTTTGGCTCTTCTTTGCAAGCAGCTAATACAACAAAAAGAAAGAGAAAAGAAGATATAAGTATTGATTTTAGTGCGTTCATTTTAATTCCATAATAACAGTTGTTGAACGCTTTAGTACAAAATAAATGCCGAGCTTAAAAAAGCATAAAAACGACCTATTTATCTGTTAACTTGAAACGATTTGTTTCATTCGGAGTGTTGGTCTGGTTATAAAATCACTTTGCGAAGGAAAAAATGTGTTTATGAAATGAAACATTGTTCCAACTAAATGAAACTATTGAAACACTATTTCGTAAGTCCAAACTGTTTCATTTGGCGCCACAAAGTTGTTCGTCCAATTTTTAACTCTTTCGCTACATGTGTTTTATTCCAGTGAAATTTTTCTAAAGCAGCTAAAAGTTCTACGCGGGCGCTGGAATCAGAGAAAAACTGTTTGGTATTGGATGTAATAGTGCCGTTAGAAGCAGCTTCTACAACATTTGGGGGAAGTTTAGATTTTTCGATAACATCTCTTTTAGTAGTGCGCACAAAGGCATATTCAATTACGTTTTCGAGTTCGCGTATGTTACCTGGCCAAGAATAGTTTAATAAAACGTTTAATGCTTCCTCTTCAATTTCAAGAATTTGTTTTTTGTAGTATAAAGAAAACTTACTCAAGAAATGGCGTGCGAGAGGAACAATATCTTCTTTGCGTTTTCTTAAAGGAGGAATTTCGATTGGGATTACATTTAATCTGTAAAACAGATCTTCCCTAAACTTTCCATTTTTCAAAGCATCTTTAATATCAATATTAGTAGCGGCTATTACTCTAACGCTCGATGTGCGTGTAACCGATTCACCAACCCGCTCAAATGTGCCTTCTTGCAAAACTCGAAGCAGTTGTATCTGCATTTGAAGCGGCATTTCTGCAACTTCATCTAAAAAAATTGTGCCTTGATCGGCAAGTTCAAATCTACCAATGCGGTCTTTAACCGCGTCTGTAAAGGCTCCTTTTACATGCCCGAATAATTCGCTTGCAAGCAGGTTTTGTGGAAAAACAGAGCAGTTAATTTTGATGTATGAATTTTTATTTCGTGTTGATAATTTTTGAATTGCATTTGCTACTAATTCTTTTCCAGTTCCAGATTCACCTTGAACAAACACCGGCGCATCAGTTTCGGCAATCTCTTCTATCAATTGGAAAATATCTTTCATTTGCTTGCTGTGCCCAATTAACCCATGAAAATTTGTTTCATTTTGCAGATTCATTCCTATGGTTTCAAGTTCGCTTAAATCGCGGAATGAAACAATTCCTCCTGTTGGTTCATCATTTTCATTATAAAGTACAGCGGCATTAAGTTTAATCGGTTTCATATTACCGGCTTTACACTGAATCTTGTTTTCAAAATCGTATATAATTTTTTTTGTTTTCAAAACGATGGCAATTGGACAGTCTGTAAAGCATACTTCGGAGCGGAAAACATTTTTGCAAAAATGCCCCATAACTTCATCGCGTGATTTTCCTGTAATTCGTTCTGCAGATTTATTGAAGAAGTTTATGCGGAAATCTTTATCAACAGTAAACACACCTTCGCCTATTGAATCAAGTATATGATCTTTGAGATTATCACTGATGGGCATTTACAAACCTTGTTTTTGTTGTAAAGATAAGTAAGGAAACTAAATTGAAACAAATTGTTTCAGTAATGTGAATAAAAAGCCATCACAAGATGGCTTTAAAAACAGAGAATTAAACCGGTTCTAACTGGCTGGTTTTCGTTAAAGTATTGATGAGCCGAATCTAATCCGCCATCTTGCCCGCCCGCCGTTTTATGGAGGGTTGGGCGGGTAAGTCGAAAACAACGTTTTTTAATAAGGATCATGGTTTTTTAGAGTAGGCTCATTGATATAATCTGCGGCGCTAAGAGCAGCAATAGTCCCATCAGCAACAGCAGTAGTTACTTGTCTGTACCGCTTAGCTATAGAATCGCCTGCAGCGTAAACTCCAGTAACATTTGCAGCCATGTTTTTATCAACTACAATTTCTTTCCACTGATTCAGCTCAATAACTCCTTCGAGTTTCTCTGTGTTTGGAACATAGCCGATAAATATGAATACTCCATCAATCATTCGTTCTTCTACAATGCCGGTTTTAATGTCTTGAACCTTCACACTTGTTAGTTTTTCGTTACCAATAAACTCAACAATTTTTGATTCCATAACGAAATCAATTTTAGAATTGTTCTTCGCTTCTTCAACGTAATGTTCAAACGCCTGGAAGTGATCGAACTGATGTACAATTGTAACTTTAGCAGCATACTTAGTAAGAGATACAGCTTCTTCGAGAGCAGAGTTTCCACCACCAACTACTATTATTTCTTTATCCTGGAAAAAATCGCCATCGCAAGTAGCGCAGTAAGAGATTCCTTTACCTTTTAACTCTTCTTCACCTGGGACACCTATTGTTCTTGATTTTCCTCCTGTTGCAATTATTACTGCATTAGATGTGTAGGTCTCGTTTCCATTAACTGTAATTTGTTTGAGTTCATTTCTTAAATCCATTGCAGTTATTTTTAGATTTGATTTGATAACAGAGCCAAATTTTTGCGCTTGAGCTTTCATGTTTCTTGCAAGCTGATAACCGCTTATGCTTTCGATACCGGGATAGTTAGCAATCTCGTGAGTAAGTACCATTTGCCCGCCTACAGTTCCTTCGTTAAGAATGAGGGTAGAAAGTTTTGCACGGGAAAGGTAAATACCGGCTGTTAATCCGGCAGCGCCCCCGCCAATAACAATTACATTATAATGATTATTCATAGTAAGCTCTAATTTTGCTTGACGAAGTTAGCATCTAAAATTGTTGTTACTTGTTCTTTGTTTTGAATGCTGCTAGTTGCTTTAACAACTTGTCCATTCTTGTAATAAACTACGAAAGGTAAACCTTGGAAACTTCTGCACTCTGGTAAATTGCGGATAACTTTTGCATCGGGCGAATCAAATTCCATATCTGCAAACTTTACATTCTTGTATTCGTTTTCGATTTCTTCCATCACTTCGTAAACTGGAATGCACATTGGTCCCATTCTGCCGCAGCATATCATCACATTTTCGTTTTCTTGTAAAAGTTGTTTGTGCTCTTGCTCTGTCAAAACGTGAGTTAAATTAGTGTGAAGCATTTTGTTTCTCCTATAAATTTATTTTCTGATGATTTGATGAAGGAGAAACAAAAAGGATTCTTAGAAGCTATGGCAGCGCAGCTAAGCTCATAAAACAAAAATCAGATTAAGGTAGAATAAATCAAAGATTCGGCAAGTTCGTTATTTGTTGGTCTTTTTGTTACAAGTTGGTCTTTGCCATTTACTACTATTACTTCTGAAGGCATAGCTCTCAGATTGTAAATACTTCCCATAGAGTAGCAGTAAGCTCCCGCGTTTTTAATCAAGAGTTTGTCACCTTCTCTAATTTCCGGCATTTCGCGCTGTTGGGCAAAGCAATCGCCTGTTTCGCAAATGTTGCCGCATATATCATAAATGTATTTTTTGCCTTTTGGATTGCTGAGATTTTCGATGTAATGATAAGACTCGTAAAGCAGAGGTCTAATCAAATGATTAAATCCAGAATTAGTTCCAGCTATTAATCTTCCACGGTTATTTTTAATAGTATTTACTTCAATCATAAGGTAGCCGGATTCTGCCACAATATATTTGCCTGGCTCAAAATACATTTCTAACTCTTTGCCATATTCTTTGCAAAACTTTTCGAATATCGAAGTAATCTTTTTCCCAAAGTTTGCATAATCTATTCGATGAGTTTTTGGTTTGTATTGCACTTTAAATCCACCGCCAAAATCTACAAAGCGCAAATCTGGAAAGTCATTTCTGTTTGCAACAGCAAGAATATTTTTCATACTCTGAAAAACTTTTTCAGTTTGAGCGATTCCGGAGCCGGTGTGTTCATGAATTCCAACTATTTTCAAATTATACTTTTTAACAATCTTTATAACTTCATCTGCTTGAGAAAGCAAAACGCCAAACTTTGTAACATTACCGGCAGTTTGAACATGTTTGTTTTCTCCAGCATAAACATCCGGATTGAATCTGATGCAGACTTCGCCGCCGGGATAGGCGGCGCCATATTTTTTTAATCTGCTAAGTGAACCAATGTTAAAAAGCACACCGGTTTTCTTAACTTCATGCATTTCATCGTCGGTAATGTTATTGGATGTAAAGAGAATATCTTCCAACTTGAAACCAAGTTTAAGAGCAAGCTGTACTTCGCCGGGACTAACGGTATCTAAATAAGCGTTGTGCTGTTTGAGAAGTTTAAGAATACCAACGTTATAGTTTGCTTTCATTGCATATAGAATTTTTAGATTAGGCCAATTTATATACTCATAAAGGCTTTTGTAACGGTCAACAATCATGTTACCATCATAAATGTATAACGGTGTTCCATACTTTTTTCCATAATGAAGAAAAGAGTTTATATCAATATTTGTGTTTTTAGAAATATCTTTTTTCATAATGTTTTTCTTAACTCATCAATTAAATTATCAATCTGTTCTGTGGTATGCGTTGAAAAAACAACAATTCGCAGAGCGCCCATTTCTCCAGCTCCAACATATTGAACATACTGGATCAAAATTCCCTTACGCATTAATTCATTCTGAAGATTTTGCATTTTACTTTTGCTGCTCATAGACCAAGCTGCAATTGGAACATGAGTATTATTAATGTTTAACCCCAAGCTTTGCAATCCGCTTTTTAACTTTTTTGCATTATCCCAAAGCTGCTTTCTTAGTTCATGATTAGTCTTTAGCAGCTTCATTCCGGTTAAACTTGCTGCGGCAGCGGGCGATGGAACAGGAGTTGCGCCGCTGAAAATCTGATTACACTTAATTTCTTTAATAAAATCTTTTTTGCCGGGAATAATTCCACCGTAACCACCAAATGCTTTTGAAAAAGTAGCTCCGAAGTAAAGTCTGTCACAAGAAACTTTATAATGTTCAATCGTTCCCTTTCCATTTTCGCCAAGAACTCCAACTGCATGAGCATCATCAATCCAAACAATTCCGTTATGTTTTTCTGCGATATCTATGTATTTATCAAGCGGAGCTAAATTGCCAAAGATTGGAAAGATTCCATCTGTAATTATCAGCGGTCTTAGATTTCCAGAACAAATTGTTGTAACCTTATCTTCTAATTCAACCGGGTTCAAATGTGAGAAAGTGTGAACAGGCTTGCCGCTTAACCGAGAAGCATACTCGTTGCTGTAGTGAGAAATTTCATCCATAAAAATAACATCGAACAAATTTTGATTTAACAGAGCTTGAATTGCAGCTTGGTCTGTTAAAAAACCCGATGCTAAATAAACTGCATCTTCGCAGTCAAAATAATTTGCTGCTTCATTTTCAACATCAACTATAAGTTGAGTTGCGCCAAAACTGTTTCTCGAAGATGAGCTTGATATTCCATATTGTTTTACTGCATTAACCGCCGAGTTTATAACTAAATCGTTTTTGTGAAGCTCGTAGTAACTTGTTCCGCCAAAGTAAGAATAAAGTTTTCCGTTAAACATAGCATAAGCGCCTGGAGCGCTTTCCATCAAAAATTGTTTTTCTAATTCATTTTCGAAATCTTTCATCATCTTCAATTAGTTTTGAGAGCATCGTAAATAATTTCTAACGGATGGAAAGCGGTTCTTTGTGTTCCATCTTTAATTTGATGACGGCAGCTTGTTCCCGTAGCGCAAATTAAGGTTTCTTCGGCTTCTTTTCTTACAGACGGAAACAAAACCAACTCGCCAACTTTCATTGAAAGCTCGTAATGTTCTTTTTCATAACCAAACGAGCCTGCCATTCCGCAGCAGCCGGATGAAATTTCTTGAACATTATAGTTATTAGGAATTGACAAAGCTTCAATTGTAGATTTTGTTGAAGCAACCGCTTTCTGCTGGCAATGCCCATGTAATTTAATTTCTTTGATTTCATCAGTAAACATACTTGAAACTATTTTTCCTTTTGAAAACTCAGCGGCAATAAACTCTTCAATAGTAAATGTTGATTCTGCAATTTTTTCTGCATCTAACTTTAGATTCGCTTCTACTAAATCCAAATACTCATCCCTAAATGAAAGTATAGCAGAAACTTCAATTCCAACTAAAGGAGTTTTTGTTGAAATAAGACCCTTTAACATTTCAATGTTCTGGTTAGCTATTTTCTTTGCGCTTCGCATCAATCCTTTAGATATATAAGTTCTTCCGCTTTCAACATGTTTTGGAACAATAACTTTGTAGCCAAGTTTAGTGAGTAATAGAAAAGCTTTCACACCAAGCCCGCATTCGTTGTAGTTGGTAAACTCATCTACAAACAAGAAAACTTTTCCATTAGGATAAATTCGATTGCTGTATTTGCTTTTATTTTTTTTGTACCATTTAAGAAAAGTTGTTTTGGATAATAAAGGGATACTTCTTTGAGTAGTAAACCCGATCAAAGCGGAAGTAACCTTTGCTTTTAAAAAAGCATTTACAATACCGGGAAAGTATGAAACTACAGAATTTATCTTTGGCAGATAAGCAATCAATCTTGCTCTAAGCGGAATTCCATTAGCATCGTAATAATGCTGTAAGAATTCGCTTTTTAGTTTTGCAACATCAACGCCAACGGGGCACTCCGATTTACAAGCCTTGCACGATAAACATAAATCCATCACTTCATAAATTTCTTTATGATCGAACGGATTGGCTTTTGTTGAGCGCGTTAAAAATTCGCGTAATGTATTGGCTCTAGCTCGAGTTGTGTTTTTTTCATCTCTTGTTGCGCGGTAACTTGGGCACATAGTGCCGCCAATCAAATCCGATTTGCGGCAGTCGGCGGAACCATTACATTTTTCAGCCGCTCTAAGAATTCCTTTTGCTGCCGAGAAATCTAAAACTGTTGGAATCTCTCTTGGCTGTTTATCAATCTCATAGCGGAGACTGCTGTTCATAGCAACAGAATCTGTAATCTTGCCCGGATTGAAAATATTGTTTGGGTCCCAAACTTTTTTAACTTCTTTGCATAGCTTGTAATTATGCTCCCCAATTATGATTGGAATAAACTCGCCGCGCAGTCTTCCGTCTCCATGCTCTCCGCTAAGCGAGCCTTTATATTTCTTAACAAGATGCGCAATTTCTTTAGTAACTGAATAGAATAACTTAACATCAAAAGAATCTTTAAGATTCATCATCGGCGTTAAATGAAGTTCTCCCGTTCCGATGTGCGCGTAATAAGCGCTGTCGAGATTATTCTTTGCAAGAATTTCTCTAAACTCTTTCATAAACTCTGGCAAATCAACCGGACGGACGCATGTATCTTCTATAAACTGTTCTGTTCTTTTATCACCGGGAATATTGCCAAGCAAACCAAGTCCTGCTTTTCTTAACGACCAGACTTTAGCAACATCATCGTTAAGCAGCAGAGGGAAATGATAACCAAAACCGGCTTCTCTCATTTCCTTTTCAAGCTCTGCTGCAAGTAGTTTTATTTCTTCATCTGTCTCTCTTGCAAACTCAACAACAAGCAACGCTGCCGGGTCGTCTTTAATAAAGAATCTGTTTTTCTGCTGTTCGGGATTTACTTTAGCGTACTCAAGAATTTTCGAATCAATAAGTTCAACTGCGCCGGGTTTAAACTTAAGCGCGATTAAGTTTCCTTCAAACGCTTCTTCGAGCGAGATTACATGAACGGGAATAACGCCAATACATTTTGGCGGCAAAGGAACAAGATTTAGTTTTATTTCTGTAGTGAAAGCAAGAGTTCCTTCGGAACCTGCGAGCAATTTACACATGTTAAATTTTTGCAAGCTCTTATCGTAAACATCGCACATTAACAACTGATCAATTGCGTAGCCGCTATTTCTTCTGTTTATTTCTTGAGAAGGATATTCATTAAATATTTCTTGCTGATTTCTTTTATCGGAAAGTATTTCATCAATTTTTTTATATATAAGATTTTCAAGCGAAGTTTCATTACAGTTTTCTCTAAGCTCTTCTTTCGATATCTGTTTAAATATTGCTTCGGTTCCGTTACTTAAAATTACATTTGCTTCTAAAACGTGATCCCTCGTAGAGCCATACAAAATAGAGTGTGCACCGCAAGAGTTATTGCCAAACATTCCGCCTAAATTACAGCGGCTGCTTGTTGCTGTTTCAGGTCCAAAGAATAAACCAAACTGCTTTAGATGCAAATTTAACTCATCCAATACAACACCGGGTTGAACACGAACCCAGCGTTCTTCCGCGTTCACTTCTATAATCTTATTCATATACTTTGAAACATCAACTACAATTCCGGAACCTACAACCTGTCCGGCAAGTGAAGTACCCGCCGCTCTTGGAATAATTGAGGTTGAGTTTTCAGCAGCAAATTTTATAATTCGCTTTACATCTTCTAATGTTTTAGGAACAACAACTGCTTGCGGTATTTCTCGGTAAACAGAACCATCTGTAGCATAAACTACCCGCGAAAGCTCATCAAGCAGAATATCGCCTTCAAACTTTGTCTTCAACTTCTCTAATTCTCTAATAAGCTTAATATCCATTTCATTTAACCTTTTCCAAAAGTTAATCTATCGGCTAACTTTTGGAATTCTATATCAGAAAAAGTTACTTGCCTGAATACTTCAACAATAAGTTCTCTCGTTACTTTAGCAAAATCTTCTTCTCGCGGAAAGATTAAAACGCCGCCCATATCTACTGCTGCCGGACTAATTAATATTTTCTTTTCACCTTCTTCAAAAAAGAAAGTTGGTCTATGCTTACTTCTGGGGAAAACCAACAAGCGCCAAACATTTTCAAAAGTGCAAATCAAATTCATTAATGGCTCTTCGGTATCTTCGGCGCTTAAAGCAGAGTAAATTTTTGCAAACTCATTTACAATTGCAGAGATGTTGTTTGATTCAACAGCAACAAAATTTCTTAAACAGCTGCTAAATAGTGAAGTTCTTAAATCGTTTGTTTCAAAAATCACTTTTCCATTTGATTTTGAAAGAGCGGCAAAATCATTATCTATATTCATAAATCCAAAATTGCCGGCTTGAAAGTGCAAATGGTCCGGCGCCGAAGCGCCGCACTTTGGTCCATTATAAAAGACCGAGTAATCTTTACCAAGCATCGAAGATATAGTAAGCACATTTTCAATTTCAGTCTTAATTTGCTGTGGTGTGTGCTGCGATGTTGGAATTGTAAAATGCTTATTAAAAATTGGAAATGGATTTACCAAAAGAAGATAATCTCCAATCAACCTTATTGCTTTTTGATCAGCAGGTAAGTTCTTAGGACACAAAAAGCATAGCCGCTCTTTAATTGATTTAGAATCAACTTTAGCTGAGGAAGAAATTATTCTTCCTGGATTAAAATGAGCCTCGATAGAGAAATTATCAAACTCGAATTTCTTTACTTCAACAGAAGCAAGAGATGAATATCCGCCTGTGGCAAGCGGCCAATTTTTTATTTGCTGCTCGAATAGATTTTCTACCTGTTTGGAAACTTCTAAACTTTCAGCTTCAAGAAATAATTTATTATACTGCTCGTTTTGCATTTTTGTTGTTCCTTATACGAGCCAATACTTCTATTGTTCTTATTCTGTCTTTGTATTCGTTATAAATGTTTTGTTTATCAATATCTAAAGCCGCATCGGAATTGCCCTCCCATCTTCTGCACATATAAATTGGTTCATAAATTCTTCCTATTTGATAATCGCGCGAGAGCATTAAACCAACTGCGTAATCTTCGCCATAGCTAACATTAGGAATTTTTAACTCGCGTAAAATTGGCGTATAAAAAGCTCTTGGCGCGCCAAGTCCATTTATTCTAAGCGCGTTATTTCTTCCGTTATCGGGTGTCCATTCTTTGTGGTCAATTATTCCAGGCGGAATTTCTTCTAAATTGAAGTTCGTCATTTTGTATGTGCCAATAACCATTGCACATTTTTCTTGATTGAATGAATCAACTACTTTCTGAACTGTTGTTTCATCGAAATAAATATCATCGCTGTCTAATTGAATTGCAAACTTTCCACAGTCTTTGTGCATTATTGCTTCGTTCCAGCAGCCGCCAATTCCTAAATCTTTTCTTTCTGGAATTACAAGTATTAAGCGAGAATCTTTTTCTGCTATTTCTTTAATCTTCTCTGTAGTTCCGTCATCGGAGTAATTATCAACAACAATCAAGTTAAACTTGAAAGTTGTTTTCTGTGCTAAGACCGAAGTAATTGCATCTGTAATTGTACTCGCTCTGTTCTTTACAGGAATTACAACAGAGGCTTCATATTCAAATTCGTTAGAATCAATTTCAATTTCAGTAAACTTTGGTTCAAGATAAGCACCTATTTTCTTTAAGTGATGAGTGCAGGCAATTTCCATTTCAATTTGCACTTCACGGTTTCTCGGATTCACATAATCAAATTGTTTAGCGCCGCTTTTTCTTGTATCGGTTTCAATCGTTGTGTATAAAAATTCTGGAATCCTAAGTATTTCACCTTCGCGCGAGATATGCAGTCTTAAATTATATATGCCGGCAAACTTGTATTCACTTTCGTTTTTATAGTTATCCAGAAGCTCTCTGTTTATAAAAAGTACAGAGCCAAAATTAAAATCGTCTCGTAAACTTCCTAATTGATAATCATTAACCGGTATGCGGCTTTTAGTGTTTTCCTTTTCTACAAAGTAGTTAGAATAAACCATGCCCGCGCCGGTTGAATTGATGGTATTGTAAAACCTTTCAATCGCAAATTGACCGAATTGATATTTATTGTCCTGCGTAAAAAGCAAGATGTACTTTGTTTTTGTTAAGCTAATCAGCACATCAACAGTTGATGAGCTTGTTAGGCTGTCAACCTTTATTAACTCACATTTCTCGTGTGGGTTTTTTATATCGTCGTTTGCTAATAAATAAATCTTAGCAACCTTATCACAGTTTTGCAGTTCATTTATAGTATCGCTGCTGTGCTGCGAAGCGCTATAAGGCATAAATACGGTAATCATTTAGCTTTTACTCCAAGTTTTAGTTTGATTTAATTATAACAGAGTTGGTATGGAAGTAATACTTTGCATCTTAGAAAGAATAAGAGCAGATTACTTACTATACCGACATTTGTCCTTATTTTGTTAAAACCATCTTCTTTGTAATTGTTGCTGCTCTCTTCCTAAAACATCGTAAACTTTAAGAGTTACGTGGCTTGCTGCTTGCAGCTTGTAACTTATTGTTGTTACAGGGTTAAATGGGTTTGGGTAGTTTGAAATTATAACTTCCTCTGTTGCTTTTTCTGATATTGCTTCTTCTGATAGCGATATCATTTTACCACTTTGAGCTGAGCCATTGGCAACAACTCCCAAGCCTCTTACTATTTCTATCTGGTTTACCAACTCATCTTTTGGATATTTATTCTTGAGTTCTTCAAAGTATTTATCAGAGTTTGCTTTATCTCCAAAGAACTGGCTATAAAAAGCGCCCAACCTAAAAAGTGTGTTCTTTTCTATGGCTTCGTTTAAGTTGTATTTCTTCAGTATCGTTTGAAGCGTTGCAATTGCTTCTTTATACAAACCAAGATTTACCATTTGATGAGTTTTAATTCAAGCGCTGCCACATAAGTTTCGCTTCCTTCTTTGAGCAATGGTTTAATCTCTTTTTTTGAATATTCCCGATAATCTTTCTTCCCGGCTTGAGTGAAACATTCTTCTATTTTTACTAATGCGTATCTTCCAATTAATTCATCTTTGTTTTTCTTAAATATTTCTAGGAATAAAGAAATAGCTTCATCATATTTCTTTTCTCTTTGTTTTTCATGTGCTAAAGTTAAATCATCATCTTGTCCTTGCATACTCAAACTAATTGTTGATTGAGAATTATTTTCTTCAGGATTACTTTGAATTGATCTGCCCGGATTTGGATCGGTTTCTCTAGGCGGTACAATCGAAATTGAAGACTGATACTGATAAAAATCATTATTATTATAATAAGGCGGTGTTGTAACATTCCACCAAACGTTTGTTGCATCCACAGTACAATTTGAATTTGCACTTACCTCATAAGAGGAATTATTTTTTATTGAATTACCGTTTGAGTAATATCCTTTACTTAAAACTGGGTTTGAATTGTAGTTAGCTGAAACACCGCAGCCGCCATTATCTTTAATGACATTGTAATCTGAATAATAATCATTTAATCTTGGTGAAGAATAATAGTAACATGCTATACCATGAGATGTATTGTTGTTAATTGTATTACCAACTAATGTCGGATTTGCCCAATACGAAAGCGAAATCCCAACCCCGTTATTAGAAATATTACAGTATTTAATTAACGGAGACACATACGAGATACTAAAACCATAATTCGCATTTTTAATATCGCAGTATTGAATATTGCCAGAACTGCCATTTCCCATACTAATTCCATTCCAATTACTAGACGTAGCAATTTTATCAAATTTTATTCTGTTTGCTGAAGAACCAACTGCATTTAAGGTGCCGTGAACTATTAGGTTTGCATTTGTACTGAAATACAATTCTGTCCCAGGTTGTATTGTAAGAGTAACTCCGGCATTTACTGTTAAAGTATTATTAAAATACCATTTACCTAACGGTAAAGTTGTATTTTGCGATACAGAATAATCATTAATTTTTATTGCAGCTTTAACTTGTCCGTTTTCGTAACGTAAATTTTTAACTGAAAGTCCTGAAGGAATGTTCTCGTCATAATTTTCATTTATGTTCATCAGATTACTTGTTGGGTTTGAATAAAAACTAAAACTCTTCCCGTCAGCAGGCAAGTAAAATGCTGATTGGTCACCAATTGAAGTCGTATAATTTCCAGCTCTGTAATCCCAAAATGAACCGCCGGTGACATTATTGTTCGTCATTTTTCTAACATCAAGTTTATCTCTACCGGACAAAGGATTGGCATCAAGTTTATATCTGTAATCATCCCAATTAAACTTACCGTCAGCATATTCTAAATCAATGTCTTTGTTTTTCCAGTTTGAGAATCTATCTTGATCATCGCTTAGTGCATTGCCTTTCGCATGATAAATGAGTAATCCGCCAATATTTGGGTCTGGTGTCGGGAATCCACTAAATACCTCACTTTGGCTTGGAACTATATACGACAAATAATATTTCTGATTGGGCACTGAATTAGAATAAGAGAGTGCTTCATATTTATACAATTTTTTATTGTACTGATAATCTTGCAGTATGTAGTCGTTATTATTGGATAATATTACAGGCGTTACCCAACACTTGATTTCTGCAAAAGGAGGCGAATATGGTGAAGGGCGCTGATTATTAAACCCCTTATTAGACATTACATCGAAGCTTCCTAATCCATAATGGTCGTGATAAGCACCGCCTCTATGTTCTTGATCAGCAAACTCAAAAAATTGATGCCCATTCTCATGTACGAAAATTCTCATAAATGTATACTCGTCATTAGAACTTCTTACCTCTACAGTAACATCAATCTTTACCTTACCCTGTAATACTCCGCCAATATACCAATTATCATTAGTTTCAAAACTTGGAAAGAAAGATAATCCACTTACTCCATAACCGTTATTAGCACTATAATAATCAGTAAGCGAAACAAAACAAACATCTACAATTCCATCATTGTCATAATCATAATCAGCAAAGTTTTTTGAGACATCAATTTGCGATAAAATATTTCTAAGGTTTTGTTCACCATGCTCATGATTAGCTGGTATTGGTGTTGTAGTCATTTCGTATCCATGTGTTGCATCTGCCGTTAGAACAATTGGTTCGTAGTTACATTTATCAAGAGTTGATTGCTTGAAGTATTGAATTATTTTGCCGTAAGGTGAGGTAAAGGAAGCTGTAAACCAAGATGGAATTGTAATTGTTGACCCAGGATCTCTGGCTAATATTACAACTTGCTTTAATATTTGTGTGTTATTCGGACCAGCAATAATTGTATTATCTATTGCAGGTGTGTTGGTTACATTTTTGTTAATGTCAATAATTTGACCAAATGCCATTGTTGTAAATAATACCATGACTAAGATTGTTTTTTTCACGTTGCTACCCCTTAAGTTATTTTAAATAAATCATTTGTTTAGATATTTGCTTAGATGTGGTTTTTAAAGAAAAAATATAAATGCCGCTTGAAAGGGAAAAAGATGAAGGGTTAAAACTAAATGAGTGAACGCCTTTGTCCTTTTCACCTTGAATTAGTGTTGTAATTTCTTTGCCAAGTAAATCATATACTTTTAGAAATATTTTTTCTCTTTTCGGTAATTGAAAAGATATGATTGTAGTACCGTTGAAAGGGTTTGGGTAATTTGGGAATAGATGGATATCAACCGGATTGTTTTCATCATCTAGAACAACATCCACAGTATTCCCTTTTTCATCTTTTAATAAATAGGTTATGTATAATTTGTTTCTTGAATCCCAATATTTACGTGTTGTGTCATAAGTAGCATTCCTGGTAGAAGTAAAAAGCATTACTTTGCCATCATCAGAAATCCAAGGGTGTTCATCTTTACCCCCGACCACAGAACCGGGCAAATTAATTGAGTCTGGCATTACGCCTACGGAATTAATATTAAGATAATTCCAGATGCCCCATTGCTTTTTTGCTTCATCCCAATAGCAGACAAATAAATCCGTCCAATGTTTAGAGAATTCGTTATATGTTGTCGCTCCAATATTCCAACTACTGAAGTAAAGTTTTTTTCTGTTTTTTGTTAAACTAAAACCAATAAGATCATAAAACCAGGTGATGTCAACTCGTCTCCATTTTTCCGTTTGCTTATCTTTTACATAAAGACACAAATCGCTATTCCTATTAGCATATATAGAGTCTTTGCTTAGTTCAAATAAATCGAGTTCAGCTCCACCGCTATTTACTATTGGTCCTAAGTTGTTCGCAATCCCCCAGTCTTTTTTAGTTTCGTTCCAATCACTCATCCACAAATCCCACCCGCCAAAACCGCTATTCACGCTCCAACCACTAAAATATAATCTCTTAGAGTCTTTGCTAATTGTGCAAGATTTTGGGTAAGGATAGTTTGGTGGATTGATATACTTATTCAATGTATCTATACGCCACTCATAGTCCGTAAGACCTTTTTTGACTTTAACCGCTCGATATACATCGGGTCCACCGCAATAATAAAATGTATCTAATGAGTTTGCATAGGTCGCTGCGTAAACACCATTGGATAGAGTTAAGGACTTATCATAAAAAGCAATTGAGTCAAAAGGAATAGGTTTACTCCATACTTCTGGTGCCGTTTGCCAATCTTGTGCAAATAAGGAAGAACATATAATTAATTGCCATAAAACAACTAATCTTTTCATTTTATTTACTCCTAATTGAGTCTGTAAAATAATTTAATCTTTTTCATAATATGGTTCTCCTTTTACTTACTATAGTGCCATTTGTCCCCTGAGGTTTTTTTAATCATTTGCTGCTTCCTCAGGATTTAAGTCTTTATATAATTTAATATATTCTCTTACAACTTTCATTGATCTTCCGGTGATTTCTTTTATCGCTGTTTCATCCATCCTTTTTCTTATCAGCTTCTTTATCTGATCATATTGTTTTATGTATCTATCTACTGCATCCTGACTGTGACCTGTATTTTTTACTATATCCGCCGGGCTTTTTCCTTGTTCATACAAGCTGATTATTATTCCTTTATGTGTCGGCAAACTTCCCTGATCCAGTACATAACCTTTTAACGGAAGTATCTCTCCAGTCTTTTCTGTATATGCTGCTAAATATTTTGTTAACGTACTTAAGCTTCTGTTCATCAATACACTTAACTCTGCTCCGCTTAACAATCCACCTTGTTGCTTTGCACTCTTGAGTAGCCTTGCCATCGTTTCTATATCTCTTGCTTCTCTATGTTTGTAATTGCTGTTCCTGTCTCCCTTCTTATAATAAATTCTTCGCTCTACATCTTCTTTTGTTATTAGCGGCAATACAACTGTTGTTGTTCCGTAATCTTCTGTTTTCTTTCCATAGCTCTGGCGTTGTCCATCGTCTTTTGTTGTTGTAAATATTATTTCTCCAAAGCCCAACTGATCTTGTCTCGGGTAATATTCCCGCTGCAAGTTCTCTATATCTTCTGCCAACATCTCTAATATTTTTCTCGATCCTAGTATCTTATATTCGTTCTCTAACAGATTTATCATTGCACTTCTAAAATTTCTTTTCTTTATGCTTTCGTATCTGTCTCTTGTTGGATTCAGACTCATAACCAACCTCGCATCATAGCTGCCTGAGGCTCTGAATACATCTTTACTGTTTTTTTTATTCCTGATCGATAACTGTTTCTCTTTATTAGATCTTTTAGATTTTCTGATCTCGTCTTGTCTTTTTTACTTTCTCTTATCAACTCCAGATATTGCTTTACCAAGCCTTCACTTATTCCTGTTACCGCGCCGATCTCTTTTCTTTCATATATCCCTTTACTTTGTGCCATTAGTACTTTTGTGAAACTCTCTAAGTAGCGCTTTATTGCCCCCACACTATGTCTAGCTGTTAGTTTTATTTCACTATAAGTTTTTCCATCCAAGTACATCCCGATTATCTTTACTTTGTGCGTCTGCCCTCTGCCGATGTTATGAAGATATCCCCTCGTTACCACTTCTATACCTCCTTGCTTTATCTTTCTGATATCCCGCTTTACTGTCCGCAGACTTACTGATAAATATTTGCTTATATCTTCCTGACTTAATACTCCTCCTTGCTCTTTGGCTTCTTCTGTTATCCGCTGTATCTTGATCTCCCGTAAGCCTATTCGTCCGTATTCTTTTAGTGCTTCTATATCTTCTATCCAGTTGTCTATCGTTAGTCGTACTTTTTTCTTCTCCATCTTCTCGATCAGTTTACCACTTCGCTCTTCTATCCCGATTACTGTTACTTCTATTTGTCCTTCCTTTAATTGATACTCTCTGAGCAAGCTTCCTTTGGCTGTTATTAGTATCTGTTCACTCAGCTTTGGGGAAAGTTCATATGAGTTCTTTAATTCCCAAATGAACTCTCCCTCACTGCTTTTTATTTGTCTCCGGTTTATTTCCGCTCTTCTTAGTTCCATTTTTCTCCTCAGTCTTTTTGTTAAATTTAATATCCTGAGGGGACATTTGGCACTATTTTGTTAAAACCATCTTCTTTGTAATTGTTGCTGCTGGCGTTGTTAATCTATAGAAGTAAACACCGCTGGATAGCTTATAATTTCTCTTCCTAAAACATCGTAAACTTTAAGAGTTACGTGGCTTGCTGCTTGCAGCTTGTAACTTATTGTTGTTACAGGGTTAAATGGGTTTGGGTAGTTTTGGTGCAGTTGATTTTCAGTTGGTATTTTTTTTTCTACATTTATGGAGGTTCCTACTTTAGCAGAATAAATATTTATCTTATTTTTATTATAAAAATCATTGTTTGCAATATCTACATCCCCATCACCGTTTATATCACCAATATTGATAAACTTATTTCCTAAATAATTCATAATTAAAACTGGAACCGTATCCAATTGTCGGCTTCCTAAATGTAACTCGTAGTATTCGTTTAGATATTTAACATAGTCGCAATACCCATCTTTGTTTATATCACCAATTCCATTAAATAGCCATTTGGGTGATCTATAAAATGGCTTTTTAGGGTCAATCTGTTTTCCACCTAAGAAGATATCCCTGTTAATACCGTAAATGAAAAAATCTTTATAACCATCGTTATTAATGTCACCTAAAGAATTGGAAAAGCCATATAACCCACTATTTTCGAATTTTATACTGTTATCAAAATTCAGAAATTGTCCGCCTTTAAACAAAAAAGCAGCGTTAGGAAATAAAGATGTACTTGTATTTGCACTTGAAAGAAAATCGTCGCAACCATCATTATTAACATCACCTACAATTGTAGTAATCTTTGCAAATTCACCAAGCATTGTACTGCCGTATAATCCTAGGTTACTATTTTGAGACAGAGCTTTATTGCCAAAATATATTTTTATTTCACCCATACCATAATTTAAAGTTGTTATAATTATGTCATCGTATCCGTCCCCGTTATAATCTCCATTTATCAAACAATTCCATAACGCAACACAAGTTATATTGAAATCTGATTTATGGGATATAGATTTACTTCCAAAATGAACTTGCACCTCATACAGCGGCGGGTTGTGAATAGCTGTATTGTCAAGGTAAGTAACAACAAAGTCATTGACTCCGTCACCATTAATATCTCCGCCGCCACAGATACCTTTGTATATGAATTTTGGTTTGGGGTTTGTATATACAAATGCTTTGGTTGAATCAAATGGGTCACCACCAAAATGAATTTTAGCATAAGACGAATCTGACTTTACATAGTATTCTAAAGCAAGGTCATCGTAACCATCCTTGTTTATATCACCTAAAGCCACAATGCTTGATAACTGATCAGTTGGACTATTGCCGTTTAGTGTTTTAATAAGTTCTAACTTTATTTGTGCGTTCGCCATAAAGGAAAGAGCACAGACCAACAGAATTGTCTTTTTCATTTCTTTTTCCAAAATTTAATTTTTTCTATCAAACACCACTACGTGATAGTTATAAACAATCACGAGCCCACTCTAAAAAGCCTCAAATTGAGTTTTCGAGCTTTGAATTTGAGCAATAATCAAAACATTTTTTCATCAGAAATACCTTTTTAGAGTAGGCTCATTATTTGATTATCCCTTGCCGGAATAACTCAAAAGCAAACCACCAGTCCAATTCGTATAAATCAAAACTACTAGCCGTACCTTTCGCAAAATTGTTTGATAACCGCAAAAGTTTGGAATGATCATAACAACCGCATTCTTTTACATCTTTGGTACTAACCGTATCTTGAATATATGTGGATAAAGCATTCAACAAATTTTCAGCAGTAGTATCATTATACGTTTTTAATCTAAGTTTCTTATAAGCTATGTTCCATATATGTGATTGAATTGTATTCAAAAAGAAAGGATGTGTAAACTGACCTTTTGCAAGCGGGAATTTGCTTAACATTTTATTGTTTCTCTTAATAATATACCGAAACAGCTTTCCGTTTTTCCTTTCGGCTACTGAAAGAACAAACAAGTTTTCAAGAAGACTCTTCTGAATAAACGGCATATAACCAAACACCCAATTATCCAAATGAACTTGTGCAGAAGAATAGTAATTCAACAACCTTGTTTTAATTGCAAATAAGTCAATCCAGTTTTCCATTCCTATTGTGTTTGCATCCGGCAAGTTAATGAATATGTTTTCTAATTGTTCTTTACAACCAGTGTTAAAAATATTTTTTATCTCTCCTGTAAACACATCTGCTCTATGTACAATTAGATAAGGAATAATACCGCCAATATTTTTCTCGAGTAGCTCTTTCCTGCCTCTCAATAACAACCGGTTAAAGAATTCTCTTCGCCATATTTCTCCGAAACCCCCGTCAATTATTACTTCTTCTCTGCATATTAGTTTTTTGTAGTTTCTTAGTTGCAAATAACCGGAAACAGCATTATTAACATTTGTAAGAAGTAAGTAATCTTTAAATTCGGTTAGAAAAACTTCCTGTGTTGGCATATCCAGATTAATTTGTTCATGTTCAATACTTAAGCTTTTTGCTATACTATTGGCAACCACAGAATCGGGATGGTTATAATCTCCAAATGTGTGAGTGTACCAATTATTACGTCTTCCGGCTAAGTATGATAGAATTAATCTGGAATCCATTCCTCCTGAAAAGCTTAAAGATACTCTTTGATTTTGTATAAAAGGTATGTTGATAAGCTTTTCGAGCTTTGTGGAGTATTCAGTTGATGAAAGTGAATCACTTTCTAAATTTGGCAGCCAGTCATATTTATTAATAGTAACTTTCATATCATTTCTATTAACTCTAATGCTGCTACCACCGCTTAATCTTTCAACCCCATTTAAAATACTATTTGATGAAAGCTGGTTAAATAATAACCAACGGCTTCCAAATTCCTTAAAGTTAATTTCTGCTTGCAGATATTTTGCGAGCCAATCTCCTCTTGTAGAGAAAATTATATAATCTTTTTGGGGTGTCGCATAAAAAATATCCCTCAACCCGAGAATGTCCGTATATACTTTTATTTCATCTTTATTCCAACGGACTTTTACAAAATGACCTTCTAATTTCCTTGCTTTCTCAACATTATCAATTACTTGCCATCTTTCTTCATTCATAAACTTTACATCATTTTCACTATGTTCTATCCCAACACCAACGGAAATAAAACTATCTTTCTCATTAGTTTCTATGTTGAACTTGCATGTTTGTCTAATCCCGCCGGCAATAATAATAAGGTTGTTTTCTTCCTGTTTTACCAGAATATTTTCGGATACATTATTTATTTGTTTTTTCAACCCATCGGGAAAATTTCCCGCAACACCCATTAACCAGCTCATTGTTTATTCCTTTTAAATGATCCGTTCCAAAAAGGTTCGAACCTCACTTAAGAGTTTCGTTTTTGCAGATAATCAAACATAAATTTTGCAAAAACACCTTTTTAGAACGGACTCATTTAATGAACTAACCTATCAATATTTCCATTAACGCAGGCCCAACACCACCTCCACTACTACCTGTAAGTATGTCTAAAGTCAATTCAACTGTATCACCAATTTTTACTACTATTTGAGTTGAAGGTGGCGTTGTACTTGAATACACCGTCTGACCATTAACCCGTACACGAAAAAGCCAAGGATATGTACATGTTTTACTACCTACTAAATTCCACGTAGTACTTCCAGCATTTAAACCTTTAACATCAGCTTCTGTTACAATGTAAGTTACTTTTGCAAAAACACCACACGAATTTGCTTGAACAGTGACTAATGGTGAATCAGAAAATAGCTCCTAAAAACTTATAAAAAAAAGCATAGTAAATAAAGTACTAATTACTGTCCTACTTTTCATAATTCCTCAAACAAAACTATTTTAGTTTTGGATTATACGTTAATCATACTATTTACTTAACAAGAAGCATTTTCTTTGTTAAAGACATTTTTTCTGTTCTTAATGTGTACATATAAACGCCGCTAGAAAGTTTAGAAGCATCGAAGTTCACTTCATAAGTTCCAGCGCCTTTATATGTATCTAAAATTGTTTCAACTTCTTCACCAACCACGTTATAAACCTTTAAGCTAACCGTTCCTTCTACAGGCATTGAAAACTTAATAACTGTTGTAGGGTTAAACGGATTAGGATAGTTCTGCGAAAGCTCATACTGAGCAGGCATTTCTTCAAGTTTCTTTACATTAACTCCGCCTCGAACAACTCTTTGGCATAAATCAGCAGTTCCTGTTCCAAAACTTCCGATATAAGCAGTGTTTCCATCCAGGCTAAAAGCTAAAGCACGCGGTCTTTCAGCTTTTGTTGCTTCTGAAGTCCAGTCTTTCCAGCGCCATTTTAAGCTGTCAACAACCCGCTTTTGAACTACATCATAA
>WPAE01000018.1 GCA_009773205.1 Ignavibacteria bacterium | reverse complement strand
AGAACTTTTAAAACAGAAGACGGTAAGAATAGAACCATTGTTGAAATTAAAGCAAAACGCATCCAGTTTCTAAACAAAGTTGCTAAAGTAGGTAATGGTGATGATGTTGTATCAGAATCTGACGAAGCGGATTATGAAGACAACTCATTCGACAAATTCTTGACCGATGAAGAATCAGATTTAATGAAGGATAAGTCATGAGGAATTCTAACAAGAATAATGCCCCCACTAAAAAAGTAAAACGTACTATCGATGGTTTCATCGATTACAAAGATTCGAAAACGCTTCAGAGGTTCCTGACTGATCAAGGGAAAATAATTCCTCGCAGAATTACAGGACTTACAGCAAAGCAGCACAGAGAACTTGTAACTGCTATTAAACGTGCCCGTCAATTGGCGATTTTACCATTTGTTTCTGAAGCAGTTAAATAGGAGTTGAGCAATGAAAGTAATATTAAGAAAAAACTTTGACCAGCTAGGTAAAGTAGGCGAAATTGTAAATGTAAAAGACGGCTATGCAAGAAATTTTTTAATTCCTCGCGGCGTAGCCTATCATGCAACGCAAGGCAACATTCGCGCTTTGGAAGAAGAAAAGAAGCAAATCCAGAAACGCGAAGCCAAAGAACTTGAAGAAGCGCAGAAACTTGCTGCCGAAATGGAGAAAATTTCGGTTACTATTCCTGTTAAAGTAGGCGAAGAAGAAAAGATTTTTGGTACAGTTACCACCCAGATGATTGTTGAATCGCTCAAAGAAAAAGGATTTGAGATTGACAAGAGAAAGGTTGAAATATCTGAACCAATTAAATCGCTTGGTATTTACAGCGTAGCGGTAAAATTACACACTAAGGTTACTGCTACTGTAAAAACTTGGGTTGTACGTGAGTAGTATAATCTTATCTTAGAAACTCCAGATTGTTGGTGTTTTTTAGACATTTAATAACTAAACTAAGAATAATGATGAAAGAACTGAGATTTAGACTAATACTTATCTTTGCTTTTATAGGTCTAAGCTTATATCTCCTCTACCCTACATTCCAGGATTACCAAAACTCCAAGAATGTTTCTGAGGCACTTAAGCCTGTTGAAGTAAAGATTAAGAAAAATAATCCTGAACTAACTTCAAGTCAGATTCAGGATATTGTTGCATCTAAAAAGGATAGTATTCTTTCTACTAATTTGGATTACAGAAGCGCAAGAGAAAAGAGAATTAAGCTTGGTCTCGATCTACAAGGCGGTATGTATCTAGTTATGGAAGTTAATACCGCTAAGCTCCTTGAAAAATTAGCTAAAGATCCGGATCAACAGTATCTAGATATTTTGAAAGTTGCAGAAGCTGAATCAAAAAAATCTAATGAAAATGTTGTTGGTATCTTAGCAAGAATGATGCAAGAGCAAGGAATTCGTATGAGCCGTTATTTTGGATCTATACGAGAAGATGACGCAAGCATTGTTGCTCGTTTACAAGAACAAGAAACAGATGCAGTTACACGCGCTATCGAAATTATTAGAAACAGAGTTGATCAATACGGCGTTTCTGAACCAAGCATCCAAAAGCAAGGTTCAAGAAGAATTGTAATAGAGTTACCTGGTATTTCTAGAGAAGAAGAAGCAAGAAGGCTTTTGCAAGGAAGAGCATTATTAGAATTCAAACTTGTAAAGGATGCAGCTTTTGCTATTCCTATTATGAACAGAATTGACGAAATTCTTGCAGGTAAAGTAACAGATACTACTTCTAGTACAGATACCACAAATCAGAAAAATCTTACTGATGAACAATTTGCAAAGGAGCATCCTTTTTTTGCAATTGCCCGTTTAATAGATCCTCAAGGAAGAATTGCAGATGCTTATGTTAAGGATTTAGACAGAGCAAAATTAAGCGGTTACCTTGCAAGAGAAGATGTAAAAAAAGTAATGCCAAATAACGTAGAATTCTTGTACGATAATCAAGAAATTACAGGTCCAGACGGCGAAAAGTTTTACCGTTTATATATGGTAAACAAGGAAGCCGAATTAACCGGCGGTGTTATTACAGATGCTCGTGCAGAAATTGACCAAACAACGGGGCAGCCGGAAGTTACAATGCAGATGGATGGTGATGGCGCTAGAGAGTGGTCTAGAATTACAGGCGCTAACATTGATAAACGATGTGCAGTTGTATTAGATGGAAAAGTTTATACTGCTCCAACTATCATAAATAAAATTCCTACTGGGAGTTCTAGAATTACCGGAAGCGCTAATATGGATGAAGCAAAACTTTTAGAAATTGTTCTAAAAGCCGGTGCTTTACCTGCTCCAGTAGATATTATTGCTGAAAGCGCAGTTGGTCCTTCATTAGGGCAAGATTCAATTTCTCAAGGAATGAACTCCGGCTGGATTGGCTACTTGATTGTTGCTTTGTTCATGATATTTTACTACAAAACAGCGGGTTCATTAGCTGATCTTGGAATTATTATGACGGTACTTTTAACATTAGGAGTTTTAGCTGCTTTTAATGCAACACTAACTTTACCAGGTATTGCAGGTATTGTGCTTACAATGGGTATGGCAGTGGATTCAAACGTATTGATTTACGAGAGAATTAGAGAAGAGCTTGCAACTGGAAAAACTTTTAAAGCCGCTATGGTTGCTGGCTTTAAAATTTCATTTACAGCCATATTCGATTCGAACGTAGTTACACTTTTAACCGGTATTATTCTTTATCAATTTGGAAGCGGTCCGGTTCAAGGTTTTGCTTTAACACTAATGATAGGTATAGTTACAAGCTTATTTAGTCAGCTTGTTTTAGTTAGAGTCATTTTTGATTATATGACATCTAAAGGCTACAAAATAAATGTTGGTTAACACTAGGAGAAAAATTAAATGAGACTTTTTGCAAAAACAAATATCGATTTTATGGGCAAACGATCGGTATTCTTCCTCATTTCCGGTTTCATCATTCTAATAGGAATGATAAATATCGCGATTAGAGGTCTTTCTTTTGGAATTGACTTCAAAGGCGGAACAGAAATCGCTCTCCAATTTGAAAAACCAATAGACATTTCTTTTGTTAGAAATCAAGTTGATAAAATTGGCTTGGGCGAAGTTGAAGTAAAAACTTTTGGCGGTGCAACCGGTATTCTTCTTAGATCAGAATTGCAAGAAATTCCGGCTAATGTTTTACCAAAGGTTAAAGAAAGAATTGATTTACTTATTACTCAGAACAATCCTGGAATAGAGAAGCAAGTATCCGAATCATCTGCAAACTATATTACTTATGCTTTTGCTGATTCTATAACGGCTGAAAAAGTAGGGAATCAATTATTTAATTCTGGTTTCCAGACATCTATCTCTACGGATGATGAAACAGGAAAAAGTATTGTAGTACGCTTAGGTATTGCCGATTGGCTTAAAGACAATCTAACCGAAAAGTTTAAAGACAATCCGTTTGAAGTACAAAAGGAAGAAAAAGTTGGACCAAAAGTAGGACAAGAATTAAAAACTGATGCTATAATAGCAATTGTACTCGCTTTACTTGTAATTCTTATCTACATCGGCTTTCGTTTTAAGTTTTCTTTTGCGCTTGGCGGTGTACTCGCACTTTTCCACGACGTTTTAGTAACATTAAGTTTATTTTCAATATTATATGGAGTTATTCCAGGCTTAAACTTAGAAATAACTTTAACAGTTGTGGCTGCGTTCCTTACACTTATAGGCTACTCAATGAACGATACAGTAGTTGTATTTGATAGAGTAAGAGAATATATAAAGCTGCACAAAACAATTCCTCTCGAAGAAAACATGAACCACGCTATTAACAGAACATTGAGCCGTACTATTATTACCGGTCTCTCTACTATGTTTATGATTATCATTCTTATCATTTTAGGCGGCGAAGTTTTACGCGGGTTTGCAGTTGCTCTATTTGTTGGAATGATTACAGGGACTTACTCTTCAATCTTTGTTGCCAGCGCTTTCGTTTTAGAATATACAAATAGAACAAAGACTAAGGTAACATTCTAATTTTGATTAGTAACATATCATCTTTAAAAAAAACCGGCTCAAGCCGGTTTTTTTATAAGATCTTCAGTATATAAAAGAGCTGCAAAAATTCTATTCTAAAAAGCCTCAAATTGAGTTTTTGCACTTTGAATTTGAGCAATAATCAAAGCATTTTTTCATCCGAAATACCTTTTTATAGTAGGCTCATAAATGAAAGGATTGTGAGAGTAAATGGAATAATAACAACTCATCATATAGGCAACCTTTATATCACTTTAACAATCATACATGTTATGTCATCAGATTGCTCCGCACCGATAGTAAATAGTTCAACACTTGTTTTTATCTCATCGAGCAGTTGTATAGAATCCATTGCACTATTCTGTAAAGTTAAGTATTCTAATTTATCGTCACTATATTCTTCCCATTTAACATTCATAGCTTCTGTAATACCATCTGTAAACAAAACTACGGCATCTCCACTTTCTAATTTAATTGTATCTGATAAATATGGAACAACGGTTGGCATAACTCCTAGAATCATTCCTCCCTTTTTCAACTTAGTGATTCTATTATTTCTTATAAGGAGCGGCGGGTTGTGTCCTGCGTTTACAAACGTTAATTCCATATTCTCGTTATTAATTATTCCCCAAAAGAAAGTAATGAAACTTCCCATCGAAGTATTTTCTGCAACAAGATCATTTAACAAATTTGTAGCTTCCGCTAATGGCAGTTTCATTTTGCAAATTGATTTTAAAAACGCTTGTATGTTTGCCATCAATAATGCAGCTGGAACTCCTTTACCGGAAACATCGGCAATTGCAATAAGTACTTGGTCTTCATCAAGTTTTATAATGTCGTAGTAGTCGCCGCCAACCATTTTAGCAGATTTGTTAAATGCTGCAATTTCAAAATTAGAAAACGTGGGGATAAATTTAGGCAGCAAGTTGTTTTGAATGTTACGAGCAGTCTCTAAATCCTTTTCTAAACGCTGCTTCTCTAAAGTTTCCTTAAACAACCGGGCATTTTCGATAGAGATAATTGCAAGACTTCCTACAGATGAGACGAATTCTATATCGGACTTAGAATAAGCCAATTCATTTTTTCTTTTACCAAGAAGAATTAATCCTTTAGTTTCATTTTTAATCTGCATCGGTACAATTAGATCAACACCAGCTTCAGCTATAGATTTAAGCTCGTCAGTAAGCTCGTTTCTATTATACACTTTTTGAAAACAATCTTTGCTGCAAACTTTTAAGGCAGCACGAATTTGTATTTCGTCAAAACGGTTTTCTAGAAAAATAATTGCACCGCCAGAAAAAGAAACCACGGCATATTTTGATACTAGCATTTGTCCAATGAGCGAATAAACGAGCAGCTTGCATATTTGTTCAATCTGCAAAACTCCGCTAAACTCTTTTCCCAAATCAAAAAGAGAACTTAGCTGATTGACTTTAGAATCCAGGTTACGATTAACATTTTTAAGTTTATCAACAGCCAAACAATTTTCGATAGCCGTTGCGCCAACATTAACTATTGTGCGTAAGAAGCTAATATCCGAATCATCGTAGGATTTGCTTGTTAAACGAGCGCCAAGAATAATTAAACCTTTTAATCCTTCCGAAGACTTTATTTCCTGATAAACTTGCAATTTATTGCTGGTAATAAAATCCGCTAACTTTTCATTTGAATCATAATCATCTGCCTTTAATAAAGGGAACGATAACAAAACTTGTTCAGAAAATCCTTTGTAAGCTTGTACCTCAAAAATTCTTTCGTTGTTAAGCAGTGCTATTAAACCTTTTGTAGTATGAAATTTTCCGAAGCAGGTAAGAAGAATATTATTTAGAGTGAAATTAATATCGAGACTGGAATTTATTAAGTTGCTGAAATCTACAAGAGCTGAATAATTTCTTAAAGCGGCATTGTTATCTGTAGGCTTCATTTTATTGAGATAAATATTTTATTAGAACTACTTGATTTTTGTTGCCGGAGATTGTGTTGTAGTTTACTTCATCCATCAATCGTTTAATCAAAAACATTCCTAATCCACCAACACGTTTCTGTTTATAGTATTCGCGTAAATCTGGTTCCGGTACTTGTGTTGGATCGAATTGTACACCTTCGTCTGTAATTGAAACAACAAACTTGCCCTCAGAGAATTTAATAGAAATATATATAATTCCATCAGGAGAAAATTTATAAGCGTGTTTAATAATGTTAGTACAAGCTTCGTCAACAGCTAAAATAATCTTTCCAATTGTGTCTTCGCCAAAACCGCTATGTAACGCTGCGTTTTTGGTAAACTCACGTATTTTTTCAAGATTGTCGGTAGTGCTTTTGACGACAATTTGATGTTCTAATATTTTGTTTAGTGCATTCAAGATTTTGCTGGATCACTAAATTTTTTAACAGCTTCGTTTTCTTCTTTGAAGAACTCGTATAGAATCGGAAATCCGAGTAAATCAAAAATGTTGTAAACGTTTTCTTTCATGTTAGAGAATTTTATGTCGCCTTGATTTTCCCTCATTGTTTCTACATAAGCCATAAAAACTCCTAGTCCTGCACTGCTTATATACTTCAGGTCATCAAAGTTTACAACCACTTGGTACTGTTTCAGATCAACCAATCGGTTGAAAACATTCTCCAGCTCAGGTGCAGTGTGAGCATCGAGATATCCTTTAACATCAATAACACTTACGGAACCGACACCACGTAAGTTGGCATTAAATTCAGCCATTAAATATCTCCTTAAATTTATTGTTTTTGTTTCCATCTAAACATAACCAAAGTAATATCATCATGTTGTGGATAGTCTTTTGAGAATAAACTTAATTCTTTCATTACCAAATTAGAAATTTCATCCAAATTTTTACTGCAATTCTCAGAAATAATTTTTTCAAACTTCTCGTATCCAAAATCCTCTCCGAGAGAGTTCTTTGCTTCTGGGATTCCATCTGAATAGCAAACAATAATATCATCATCATTAAGCTGAACTTCCAGCTCTTTTATTGATTTTGAAAAATTATTCGTGAAATCGAGTCCTAATCCAATACCAGATGGTTGAAGTCTTGTAACAGTTCCTTTACTGCAAAGCAGCGAAGGCGTATGCCCGGCTCTGCTCATATTTAATATGCCGGTTTTCCTATTAATAATTCCATAAACGGCTGTAACAAAATTTTTCTTTTCAATGTTACCTTTGAGAACACCATTCACTTTATCTAAAAGTTCTGCAGGGCGCTGAATAATCTTGGAAAGTGATTCAAAAATTCCTTTTACCTCAGCCATAATAAAAGCAGCTGAAATTCCCTTACCAGAAACATCTGCAACTACAAAACCCAAATTCTCATCGTCAAGCTCAAAGAAATCGTAATAATCTCCTCCAACCTCAAAAGCTGGAACAAAAAGCGCCGAGACTGCTATCTGATGTGAAGAAGGAACAACAGAAGGAAGAATTTTTCTTTGAATATCTCGAGCTACATCAAACTCTTTTTCAAGTCTTTCTTTTTCTATAGATTTTTTAATCAATATTGCATTATCTAAGGCAACAGCAGCATAATAAGCAAATGCTTGCAGGGATTTTCGATCTTCTGCATCGAATGAGTTACCTTTTGTACGTGCAGTAAACAAGTAGCCGTTTATTTTTCCATGCATCGTGAGTGGGGCTACAGCAACCGAATGGAAAACATTTTCAACAAATTTCTTATCGCGGAATAAAGACTCGTAATTAATAACTTCAATATTTTCGAATGAAGCATTTCCGGAGCCAAGCATGCGGCTGCTTATATCGTTTGCATCTACATAACCAATTTTGTGAACAGAGTTTAGCTCAATTCCATTTTTTGTATTAGTTACAAGCCAAGCCGAATCGGAGTTACATGCTTGAGTAGTCATCGAAGTAATTGTATCAGCCAATTCCTTAAAATCAAATACTTGTGTAATGAGCTTTGTAATATCCATCATCGAAGCAACTTCTTGGACTTTCCTATCAAAAACTTCGGCTGTAGGAAGATGAAAAAGCGTAACAAAAAATACTACTCCAAAGTAAATTGAGCCGTAGATCATTACAAGGCTAAACACAGCACGCAGCCCGGGCGAAAATACTTTTATAAGCTGACTGCTTACTTCAGAGTCGAAAGCAAGTGAGTAAGCTAATCCATAAACAATTGAAAGTACGATTGATAAACCTAATAAATAATACTTTTGCTTCTTTGTTAAAAAAGCAATCCATGCTACTCTAATTGAGTTGAGACAAATTAGTACAATTGATACAACATAAAAAGCCGAGAAAGGATAATCGAGTTCTGAATCTGCTAAAATTAAAATATTGGAGAAAAAACTAAGTGTAAAGAAAACCAACATAGTATTGAAATATACACTTGGGTCTTTCTTCTGCCGAAGGAAAAACAACTCGCGCAAGGATGTGAATATGTAAACAATTGATGCAATAAAGAGGAAGCTAATTAGTACAAAAAGAAGCGAATTGAAAAAGTTAAGAGGAATTTTGCCTGAAGAATCTGCCTCGTAAGTAGAATTTGCAATTGAAAGAACAAAAAAAAGTAACGACCCCAAAATTCCAACATTCAATACGAGCGATAGCGGCGTATCAAGTCTTCTTGATAAAGACTGCTGTAAATAATTGTACAAGAAAAAGATTGTAAGAAATACAATTCCTTCGTGAATTAACGAAAGTAAAAAAGCATCATGAATTGGAAAAATGAGATTGAACAGAAACAAAACAATTGAAAGCATAATTGCATTCTCAAGTCCTCTTATGCCACTGAATTTCATGATTTGTTTACCCAAGTTTAATTACCTTCTGCTTTTGCGAGTGCTTAAACTATCTAAATAAAGTTCCCTCTGCTTCTTATTATCACCTTTCATTTTCTCTTTGTACCTTTTACTTCTTCCAGAGTCCTTCGTTATTGTTTGGGAAGCTGAATCATTTTTCACTGCTTCTTCAATAATATTGGAAAGGTTCATGCCTCCTACAATTTTCAAAGTGCTTTCTGTAATTTGAACTGCATCATAAATTGCATCGGGCGTTATAGTAACCGGCGGAATGATTTTCAAGTTATCATATTTTAAGCGGCTACCCTTTTGTTTAGGAATTCGAACTGAAATCGATCTCAAATATTTGGCGGCTTTATCTAAATTAACTTTCAACGAATCATTCACAATTTTGCTTAACTGCTTTGTGTCGAACGAAATTTTGTATTTGTTAGAGTCTATTGTATAATCGAACATAGAATCATGCTTAGAAGAAGTTAAAGGCGGCTGTGGCAGACTTACATCTTCATTCCACTTAAAAGCTTGGTTTTCAACAAAATCCTCTGCATCAATTTTTCCTTCTTCAAACGCTCTTAACTGTTCATCAAATTTCTTTACATCCCAAGTAAAATCTGTTTTAGCAATAGTATCCGGAGTCATTAGTAAGTATTGTGTTGATGGAAGTTCTCTGCCTGTTTTAATTAGCGCAGCTAATTCATTCTGGCTTAACTCACCCAAACTTGGAAAAATCTCTTTAGCTTTTTCTTTGCTAACTTTTTGAGTCAGATAAACTAAATCTGCAAGCATTGCTTTTCTAACGGTAGATATTTTTGGATTTATAGCGTAAGCATTTTTTTTATTTACGAGCACGCAAGAATAAATTTCTTTTCTATATGAGTTTAAAACTGAATCTGCAATCCTCTTCTCGGTGTCATTAAGTTCAAAATAATTTTTGAATGTTTCGTAATTACGAGCATTCTTGTTAAAGATTGCCGGCTTTATTTCGTAAACCATTTGCCCGTTTCCGTCGGAAAGCATCAACGCCTTTTTTCTTGCTTGGTCTAACGGCAAGCTTTGATAAAGCGCAAAGTTGAATAAATCTTCTTGAGAGATTTCTGTTTCAGAAATCAGAGGACGCAATCCGCTGGTATAAAGTGAAAGTAAATTCTTCTTTCCTTCTTCAATCATTCCAGAAATTCCCTTTTTGTTGCTTTTGAAAAACAACATAAGCATAACAGTTAAAAACAAAAGAAGAACTAAAGGAGAATACTTTTTAATGTTTTCGGCAGTAAAAAGATTTTTAGTTGATGGAGTTTCCATCTCAGGCTTTCAATTCCTTTTGATATGGTTCAAGTATCACTTTCAAAGTTTCTCTGGCTCTAAAAATACGAGACTTAATTGTACCAACTTCAGTTCCTAAAGAATCTGCAATTTCTTTGTAACTGAATCCCTCAATATCTCTCATAACCAAAGGAATGCGTAATCTTTCCGGAAGTTTTTCGATTGCGCTTCTTACAAGATTAGGAATATCCACATTCTCGGAAAATGGACCGGTACCATAATCGGTATCGGAATCCTTAATTGGAACAAATATGCTTCTTACGCGCTTCTTCCTTAAATAATCGCGGCACTTATTTACAGTAATTCTATACAACCAAGTTGTGAATTTAGATTCGAATCTAAACTCGGCGAGCTTATGGTAAACACTAATAAAAACATCTTGAGAAATGTCATCAACATATTCGGCATCGCCTAAAGTTAAAAATACTAGATTACGAACCTTCTCTTTATGTTTAATGACCAAAGTTCTAAATGTGGTTTCATCACCTTTAATGAAACTGCGGATTAATTCAAAATCCTCTTCACGTTCAGTCTTTGCGCCACTAAAATCAAACTGATCTTGTTCTTTTGGAAGATCCATTTCTTTAGACGATGTTAAGTTTTGATAGTTCCTAAAGCTGAGTAACTGATTTGTAAAATATATCTATCTCGCTTTCAAAAGAACTTTATTTTTACTAATAGATTAAATAACTTTGGTCGCCAATATAAATATTTGTACTCGATTATAGCCATCGTTTGAAACAAAAAGTTAGAACAGAGATTACAGTATTGTTGAAATAAAAATAACTTAAAACTAGGAGCAAATATGAAAATTAAACAAGTTGAGAAGTACAATGCAGTTGTTATAGAACTAGTTGGCAACGTAATGGGAGGTACCGAAGCTCAAGAATTTAGCGATATTCTCCATAAATGCATTGATGAAAACAAAAAGAACATAGTTATTGATCTTGCTGAAACAAAGTTTATGAACAGCTCCGGTTTAGGAATGCTTATAAGCGGTTACACAACTATGAAAAATGGCGGCGGCACTTTGAAACTTGCTAACGCAACTGAAAAAATTGAAAGCCTTTTGGTTATTACCAAACTCATAACAATTTTTGAGAATTTTTCTTCACTTGATGACGCTATAAAGAGTTTTGGAAATTAATTGTTTTGGCAAGTTTAATTTTTGCTCCGGTTACTCTATCCGGAGTTTTTTTTGTCTAAAATTTTATTGAGGAATAAATGAGTGTTGGTGTTATTGTAGGAAGTCAATGGGGCGATGAAGGCAAAGGTAAAATTGTAGATATTCTTAGCAAAGGATATGAAATTGTTGTTAGATATCAAGGAGGCGCTAATGCCGGGCATACTGTAGAAATTGGAGATAAGAAATTTATTCTTCACTTAATTCCATCCGGTATTTTGCGCGATGGTGTTATTTGTGTTATTGGCAACGGTGTTGTTATTGACCCAAAAGCACTTCTTGATGAAATTAAGCAGCTCGAAAACCTTGGCATTAATATTAAAGGCAGATTGTTTATTAGCCATAACGCACATTTAATTATGCCTTATCATAAACTTTTAGATTCAATTAACGAAAGCGGTACTTCAAAAATTGGAACAACCGGAAGAGGTATAGGACCATCTTATATTGATAAATACGCAAGAACCGGAATAAGAATTGTTGACTTATTAGACAAAAAAATCCTAGAAGAAAAAATTAGATGCAGCATTGAAGAAAAGAATAATCTTCTTAAAAAAGTTTACGACCACTCCGAATTAAATGTAGAAGAAATCATCAAAGAGTATCTCGATTTTGATGACAAGATTGATGAATATATAAAAGACACAACTTACTATTTGCATAGTGCATTAGAAGAAGGTAAGTCTATTCTATTAGAAGGTGCACAAGGAACTTTGCTTGATATTGACCATGGAACTTATCCATATGTTACTTCTTCAAATCCAACTTCTGGCGGAGCTTGTACAGGAACTGGAATACCGCCTACTAAAATTACTTCTGTTGTTGGAATTGTAAAAGCATATACAACGCGTGTTGGACTTGGTCCATTCCCGACAGAGTTGTTGGATGAGACAGGCGAAAAGCTGCGCAAAATTGGTGCTGAGTTTGGCGCTACAACAGGCAGACCGCGCCGATGCGGCTGGTACGATGCTTTCTTAGTAAATTACTCAAGGATGATAAACGGTATAGAACGCGTTGCAGTTACTAAACTCGATATACTTAGCGAATTCGAGGAAATAAAAGTTTGCGTTGCTTATGAACTAAATGGAAAAGTATTGAAATCCTTTCCAACAGATGTAAGCCGTTTGTTGAATGTAAATCCGGTTTATGAAACTTTACCAGGATGGAACACCGATATAAGCAATGCCAAAAGCTATGATGAACTTCCGCCGAACGCAAAGAGTTATCTTGATTTTATAGCGAAGAAAAGTGGATTTGAAATTGGAATCATTTCAGTTGGTCCAAAACGCGATCAAACTATTGAGTTATAACCAGGAAGATTTATTTATTGGAACTCCTTTAGTAAATTTGAACAGATGTTCTTTTCGGAGCTAAGAATGAAATACTCATCCGGACCAAAATCGCTTAATCTTAAACTCACATTAGTTGTTATAGGTGCAGTTATTGCGTTTGCTACACTTTACTATACTCAGAATTTAGTTTCAAAACTTCAACAAAGTGAAAAAGAAATAGTTCAGCTTTACGCAAGCGGTTTGGAATTTGCTACAAAACCGGAAACTGAAGGTGAAGAGCTCAACTTCATTCTAGAAAATATTATCAATCGAATTGACTTCCCTCTTATTTTAACTGATAACAAAGAGCAAGTTTCTGAAACAATTGGTATCGGATATAAAAATATTGAACACGACACAAATATTACTTCTGAGCAGCTTAAATCTCTGCTTCAAAACAAAGTTAAGGAACTAGCAAAATCTCACTTGCCGATAGATGTAAGAACGCCGGACGGAAAAATTCTTTCAAGAATTTATTACGGGGATTCAGAAATAATTAAGCAACTCAGATACTATCCATTTCTGCAGATCATATTTGCTGTTTTATTTATAGCAATTGCTTACTCAAGTTTTAGCTACATAAAAAGAAGCGAGCAAAGCAATATTTGGGTTGGAATGAGCAAAGAAACTGCGCATCAATTAGGTACGCCAATATCGAGCTTAATGGGTTGGAACGAAATTTTAAAGATGAATTATAACAGCCCAGATAAAGTGCTTGATACTTCGGAAGAGATAGAGAGCGACTTAAATCGTTTGAATAAAATAACGAAGAGATTTTCAAAAATAGGTTCTAAACCAGAATTAAAAACGGAAACTCCATACATAGTTATTGAGCGGGTTATAGGCTATTTCCAGAGAAGGCTTCCTCACCTTGGGAAAAGTGTTGTTATTACTCTTGAAGGTGAAAAGAACGCATATGCTAACTTAAACACAGAGTTATTTGAATGGGTTGCCGAAAATTTGATTAAGAATGCACTTGATTCAATTGAGCACAAAGAGGGTAAAATTCATTTTCGCGTTCATAAAAACAAAAACAAGGTTGAAATTGAAATATCTGATAATGGAAAAGGAATTGAGTCTGGTATAAGAAAAGATATTTTTCGCCCCGGATACAGCACTAAAAAACGGGGTTGGGGACTCGGATTAAGTTTATCGAAAAGGATAATTGAAGATTATCACAAAGGAAAAATATTTGTAAAGAGTTCTATTATAAATTCTGGCACTACTTTTAAAATACAGCTTAGTGCAACGGAAGAAATTACCTGAAGATGATACCATTGGTTGTAAAAAGTCTAAAGCATTATTAATTGCCAGCTTCTTATTTACAAGAAACTGAATCAAAAACATTCCTAAATGTGATTTTTATTACACCTACTGCCTAAATTTTTAGACTTCTTTTACGATAATCATACTGGTATGAAGATTGATTACACACAAGTAACACCTTAATACTTAATCAGTAACCCCTCCTTAAATTACTGATAGACAGATAAGGTCCGCCCTCAACCTTATCTGTCGTTTTTTAACGCAATTCTAAACATCAAATACAATTCAAATTTGTTTTTGTCAATTCATTCCAAAAAATTATAAATTAAGCAACCGATTTAGGAAAAAGAGAACATAAATGAAAAAATCTACTCGTCCTTCTTGGGATGAATACTTTTTAAAAGTTGCAATGTTAGTCTCTGAAAGGGCAACGTGTCCGAGAATGCATTGTGGCTGTGTTTTAGTAAGAGATAAACAAATTCTATCAACAGGCTACAACGGCTCAATTCCAGGCGATGCACATTGTGAAGATGCTGGCTGTATGGTTGTTGATAACCACTGTGTAAGAACAATTCATGCAGAAATGAACGCAATTCTTCAATGCTCTTCACACGGAATAAGTACTGCTAATGCCACAGCGTACATTACAAATATGCCATGCACAAATTGCGCAAAAGCATTAATTGCCGCTGGAATCAAAGAAATTGTAATTTTTTCAGACTATCACGATACTTTAGCAGAAAAATTTTTTAAGAGTGCTAAAGTTAAAATTGTACGTCTCAAAATGCCGAATCGTGAAATATTTTATAACTTAAAAAGTTTTAGCTCAGCAAAGAAATTTAAAAAATAACCATTCAATGAATCTGAAGTAAAAGTGATTATAATGAGACTATCGAAAGAAAACTTAAATAAATACGTACGACCTGATAATTTCTTTAACAGAGATTTGAGCTGGCTTGAGTTTAACAGACGAGTTTTAGAAGAGGCTCTAAACCCTCAATTGCCTCTTCTCGAACAAATTAAATTTATCTCAATCTTCTTCTCGAACCTTGATGAATTTTACATGATCCGGATAGCTGGAATTAAAGAGCAAATCCGCGCAAAAGTAATAGATACTTCGATTGATGGTTTATCTCCTATTGAGCAACTTAAGCTGATTGAAGCTAACGTACAGAAAATGCTAAAAGAGATATACGATTATTGGCACCATAAAATTATTCCCAGCCTAAGAGAGAATAAGATACTAATCTGTGAATTAAATCAGCTTAACAAAGAAGAACGTGAAGCTGTTAACGATTATTTTGTTCAAGAGATATACCCAGTATTAACTCCGTTAGCATTCGATCCCGGAAGACCATTTCCCTACATTTCAAATTTGAGCTTAAGTTTTGCTGCAAGAATAAAAAAACCAAACGGCGAAAAAAACTTTGCAAGAATTAAAGTGCCAACAAACTTACCGCGTCTTCTAAGAGTTGAACAGATTATTAAAACCAAGCAGAAGAGCAGCAACGGAACAATTAAGTTTATTTTGATTGGGGATGTAATAAAAGCAAACATGCATTATCTTTTCCCGGGCATTGAAATATTAGAAGCATATAAATTTCGGATTACACGCGATACAGATTTGGAAATTCAAGAAGATGAAGCTGATGATTTGCTACAGGTGATAGAAGAAAATATTAAACAAAGAAAGTTTGGCTCGGTTGTTCGCTTAGAAGTTGAAAAACGTATGCCAGAATATATGATAGAAACACTCATCGAAAACCTTGAAATTACGCACGATGATGTACACGTAATTGATGGTGTACTTGGTCTTAGCGATGTAATGATTCTTTATGATTTGCAGCTTCCGCATCTTAAAGAAAAACCTTTTCACGCTGTTACTCCAGAACCTTTCGAAGAAGAAAATATTTTTACTTTGATTCAGAAGAAAGACATTCTGCTATATCATCCTTACGATTCTTTCAACCCGGTTGTAGAATTTGTAAAACAAGCTTCCCGCGACCCAGAAGTGTTGGCAATAAAACAAACACTTTACAGAGTAGGATTAAACTCCCCTATTGTAAAGTATTTGATTGAAGCTGCAGAAAGAAAAAAACAAGTTGCTGTGCTTGTAGAACTAAAAGCACGCTTTGATGAAGAGAATAATATTTATTGGGCACGCGAACTTGAAAAAGCCGGCGTTCACGTAGTTTATGGTTTGGTTGGATTAAAAACACATGCCAAAATGAGTTTAGTTGTTCGCAAAGAAATAGATGGCGTTAAACGTTACGTTCATTTGGGTACAGGTAATTATAATACTACAACAGCAAGAATTTATACAGACATAGGTTTTTTCACTTCTGATCCAGAAATCTGCGCAGATGTCTCCGAAATTTTTAACTACCTAACGGGTTACTCAGAACAGAAACAATTTAGAAAGCTTGCTGTTGCGCCTATAAACATGCGTGAAAAATTTATTGAATTAATTGAACGAGAAATAAAGAATGTTAAAAACGGCGGACAAGGCTATTTAGTTTTTAAGCTAAATTCGCTTGTTGACCCTTTGTTGATTGCGGCTATGTATGAAGCTTCTCGCTGCGGAGTAAAAATTGATTTGATTGTTAGAGGAATTTCATGCTTAATTCCTATGCAGCCCGGTTTAAGCGATAACATTCGTGTTATAAGCATTGTAGGAAGATTTCTTGAACACAGCAGAATTTACTATGCTTACAACAATGGCAAAGACGAATTGTATTGCAGCTCTGCCGATATAATGCAAAGAAATCTTGATAGAAGAGTTGAAATTACATTTCCAATAAACGACCCGGACTTGAAAAATTTCATTAAAGATTCTGTACTACGCTCAATACTTGACGATACTATTAAATCAAGAATTCTTCTTCCTACCGGCAAATATGCTTTTTATCGTCCGGTCTATAACGAAAATTCACTAAGCCATCAAGATTGGATGATGCAGAGAGCCATTAGTGTTTCTAAAAAGATTGTTAAGCGAGAAGTTTCAAAATTTTAGAAAATTCTATACTAAGAGTCTCCAAAATTGAGCAACAAAGAAACAGATTACGATGCCCATTGCTATAGGCAGAAAAGTTGAAATTAAAGTCCACTTTAAACTCTTTGTTTCCTTGTAAATTGTATAAATAGTCGTTGAACAAGGATTATGCAGCAAGCTGAATAACATCAGATTTATGCCGGTTAGTAAAGTCCACCCGCCAGACCGTAGAAGCATTTCTGTATCACTTAAAGAATCCATCTCGAACATAACACCGGCACCTGAACCAAACCCAGCAATATTTGAAGTTAGCGCTGTAAGCATCAATACAGTAGGAATAACAATTTCATTAGCTGGAACTGCAATAATATAAGCTAGTATAATTACTCCATTTAACCCGATGATTGCTGCGTATGGGTTCACATTTTTCACAAAGTATTCTGCTAAAGTAATATCTGCAATTGTAATGTTTGAGACGAGCCAAATTGCAATACCGGCAGGAGCAGCAAAAACAACTGCACGCCACAAGACCATTAATGTTCTATCAATCAAAGATGTATAAAGTGTTTGCAAAAATCTTGGCGGGCGGTACGGAGGCAATTCCAAACTAAAAGCCGAGGCTTCCCCTTTAAGCACTGATTTAGAAAGTAACCAGGAAACTATTAGACTGAAAAAAACACCAAGAACCGCTACAGACATAACCGCGGCAGCACTTGTAAAGCCAGCAAGCATTGGATGAACAGCGCCTCCTATAAAAATAGTTGCAATTAAAATTTGAGTGGGCCATCTTCCATTACACAAAGAAAAATTGTTTGTAATAATTGCAATTAATCTTTCACGCGGGCTGTCTATAATTCTTGCAGCAATAACTCCGGCAGCGTTGCAGCCAAATCCCATGCTCATTGTTAAAGCCTGCTTGCCGTGAGCGCCAACTCTTTTGTAAAGATTATCCATATTAAATGCTACGCGGGGTAAGTAGCCAAAATCTTCAAGCAAAGTAAACAATGGAAAGAAGATTGCCATTGGCGGAAGCATTACGCTAATAACCCACGCTAAAGCAAGATAAGCGCCGTCAATCAAAACGCCGCTTAGCCACCAAGGGAAATAAAGGTACTCAGCGCCACTTTTAAGGATAGGATGAATTGTATCAACTAAAAGAGATGCTAATAATGCCGAAGGAACATTAGCACCGCTTATTGTTAACCAAAAAACAACTGCTAAAAGTAAAAACATAATTGGAAAGCCGGTCCACTTGCCTGTAACTAATTTATCAATCCATCTGTCCCAATCAAATTTGCGTTTTTCATTATCGCGTGTAACTACAACTTTAGCAATATTTGCCGCTTCAGAATAGATTGATTCGAGAATAGAGTCGTGAAGATTCTCTCCAATTTCCCATCTGTACCTGGTTGCTTGTTTTAATATTTCTTCTCTTTTGTTAATCATAATTTTCACGCATTTTCAGTTTCTGCTGGAGTTAAGTTTCCAATTTCGCTACTTTTTACTGCATCTGTAACTCTTTGGTCTCCTTCAAGCAATCGCAGAGCAATCCAGCGGGTGTTAGCGAGATTAGGAAATTCTGTTTTTAATTTTTGTTCCAAATCGTCAACTGCGTGAGAAACATTTTTGATCTGGCTTTTCATCTTATAAGGATTGCATATATACTCTCCGGAAGCGACTGAATGAACCGCTTTAATCAGTTCCGGAATTCCAACGTTTTGTCTTGCCGTAGCCGGAATTACTGGAATTCCCAATTTTTTAGACAGCAACCTGTCATCAATAGTTATGTGATGTCTCTTAGCTTCATCAATTAAATTTAGGCAAAGAACAGCGCGGTCTGTAATTTCTAAAACTTGCAGCGTTAGATTGAGATTTCTTTCTAATCGTGAGGCATCAACCACAATTATAGTAACATCGGGTTGACCGAACAAAATAAAATCACGTGCAATTTCTTCATCTGTGCTTGTAGAAAGCAGCGAGTAAGTTCCGGGCAGGTCAACAATTTTGTAACGTTTTTCATTATACTGAAAAGCTCCTTCTGCTCGCCCAACAGTTTTTCCGGGCCAATTACCTGTATGCTGTCTCAATCCAGTTAAAGAATTAAAGACTGTACTTTTGCCTGTATTTGGATTTCCGGCAAGTGCTACAACATAATCGAAGTTAGACATATCAATTCCAAGCCTAACTAAGTTAGCCGAATTATGAGCTGGACAATTTACACAGTTACTACTTACCGTCATTTAACTTGCTTTCAACTTTTTAATGTGAATTAGATCCGATTGATTTTTTCTCAAGGCAATCAACGCACCTCTAACTTCGTAAGCAGAAGGATCGCCTTTCAAACTTTTTAACCTGGTATAAATAGTAGTTCCCGGCACAATTCCAAAATCGAGCATTCTTCTTCTCTGCTGCCCACGCATTGCATTCGAAATACCTACAACGGTTGCAACCTCATCAATTTCTAAAGCAGTAAGGTTATCAAAATTTTCTGTTACAATTTCTTTTTTATCAATTTCTTGAACCGTTAGATTAGCGGCCAAAACAGGTGCAAGCAGGCATTCATGTCCATCAGCAAGAAACCGAACTTTATCTTTCGTGTTTTCCAAAATTTTAATCTGCATTCCTGGATAAAGCCCAAATGCAGTAAGCTGTGCATAAACCTCTTTCGGTTCATCTTCAATATGAATTATGCGGGCATATTTTTCTTCGCCAAGATTGTTTAGCGTTACGCCATCTTTGGAAAGAATTTCTCCACTTTTATTTGGAATCGGGTCGCCGTGTGGATCAACAAGCGGGTTCCCTAGGCGAGCCGAGAGCCACTCTGCAACTTCATCTGTTGTTTCGTGCTCTCTTTCTTCTGCAATAACGTGCCATTCATTTTCGCTAACACTTGTGTTCTCTGCTAAATATCTTTCCCATAATCTATGAATCCGTACAACGCGTGTTGCGTAATCTCTTCCATGCTCCGTTAAATTTATTTTCCCATTAAATAAAGTAACCAAACTCATAGATTCAAGTTTAGAAATTACTTGAGCAATTTGATTCGGCTTTAATCCAAGATTTCCGGTTAAGCTATTTAGAGAGCAATCAAGCTTCTTAAATTCACAGTCGTATAAATGCTTAAGCGCATCTTCAACGGCTATTTTATCTTCATCGCTCTTAATTTTCTTTATTCTTGCAATTATGCCACGCTTTGGCATAAATAGAAAAATGACAAAAGCGATTATTACTAATCCAACCAATATTGCATAAAAAGGTGCCAGAAAGACTCCACATAAAAAAATGTTTTAACTAAATAACAATTTATAACTACTACCTTAATCTTTCAAGTAAACGAAAAATCTGTGCAAATGATTCACTAATGAATTTGGTGGACAAATTATTTGTTGTTTAGGTAGAAATGAGCAAAAGAATTATTTTTGAAACCAAAATTGGAGAATTAATGGCAAGTATTTCGCAAGAACAGGTTCTTAATGCACTTCGTAAAGTAAACGACCCCGATTTGCATAAAGATTTAGTAACACTAAATATGATTAAAGATATAAAAATAGATGGCAGCAATATTTCCGTTGTTGTAGAACTTACTACTCCGGCTTGTCCGCTAAAAGATAAAATCCAGCAAGACTGCCTTGAGGCAATCAAAAAAGATGTGCCCGCAGCAAAAGAAATTTTGGTGAAGATGGATGCACGAGTTCAGCCGAGCTTAAATCAAAAAATGAACTCACTTCTTCCAGGAGTAAAAAACACAATTGCAGTAGCTAGCGGCAAAGGCGGTGTAGGAAAAAGCACAGTGGCTGTAAACCTTGCGGTTGCTCTTGCAATGGATGGCGCTAAAGTGGGATTGATAGATGCAGATATTTACGGTCCAAGCGTTCCTTTGATGTTTGGTTTGAATGAAAAGCCAAGAATATTTCAAGATACCGAAACCGCGAAGATGGTTCCTCTCGAAAATTATGGTGTAAAACTAATGTCAATTGGTTTTTTAATTGATGATAACGCTCCGGTAATTTGGCGCGGTCCAATGGCAAGCGGCGCTATCAAACAATTTATGAGCGATGTTCGATGGGATGAGCTCGATTATTTAATATTCGATTTGCCTCCGGGAACCGGCGATATTCAACTTACACTTGTGCAGACAATTCCTCTTAGCGGCGCAGTAGTTGTTACAACACCGCAAGAAGCCTCGGTTATTGATGTAAAAAAAGCGATTGCTATGTTCCAGCGCGTTAATGTACCCGTACTTGGGATTGTTGAAAATATGAGCTATTTTTTGGCGCCTGATACCGGAAAGCGTTACGATATTTTTGGTACAGACGGCGGCAAGAAGCTTGCCGAGCAACTTTCCTTAACACTGCTTGGTCAACTGCCTATTAATCAAAACATTCGAGAAGGCGGCGATAAAGGCAAGCCGGTTGTTTTCGACCAGCCAGATAGCGAGCAGGCAAAACAAATTTTTGGAATAAGCAGAAATTTAGCTGCAGAAGTAAGCAAAACAAATTTTAATTCAAGCAAACCTAAGATCGAAATTTCGCTTGAAGAATAATTAATGATGGAGTTTGAAATGGATGTAGAATTGAATGAAAAAATTCTCAAAGCGCTTGAAACTATTAGACCTTATTTGCAAGCCGATGGCGGTGATGTTGAACTTGTTAATGTTACCCACGAAGGCATTGTAGAAGTTAAATTAACCGGCGCTTGCAGCGATTGCCCAATGTCTCAAATGACTTTACGTGCAGGCGTTGAACGCGCGCTAATTAAAGAAGTACCCGGAATTAGAAGAGTTGAAGCAGTAAATTAACCAAAGAACTAATTAAAAATGAAAACGAACCACATAATTATTAACGGTGATTCAAGATGTATGCGGGAAGTAAGTGATAGCTCTGTACATTTAGTAATTACATCACCACCTTATTGGCAGTTAAAAGACTATGGAACCGACAATCAAATTGGTTTTAATGATAGTTATGAGAGTTATATAAATAATCTGAATCTTGTTTGGAAAGAATCGTTCAGAGTTCTCGATGGTGGCTGCCGATTGTGTATTAATATAGGTGACCAATTTGCTCGCTCAGTTTATTATGGTAGATATAAAGTAATTCCTATTCGAACTGAAATCATAAAGTTCTGCGAAACAATCGGTTTTGATTATATGGGGGCTGTTATTTGGCAAAAAGTTACAACAACAAATACAACCGGCGGAGCCACAATTATGGGATCCTTTCCCTATCCTCGCAATGGAATACTAAAATTAGACTATGAGTTTATTCTTATTTTCAAAAAGGTTGGGACGACTCCAAAGGTATCAAAAGAGAATAAGGAACTTTCAAAATTAACCACGGAAGAATGGAACACATACTTCCAAGGTCACTGGAATTTTGGTGGAGCTAAACAAGATAGCCATATTGCTATGTTTCCGGAAGAACTGCCTAAGAGACTAATAAAAATGTTTTCGTTTGTCGGCGATACTGTACTCGATCCATTTCTCGGCAGCGGAACAACATCATTGGCGGCAAAAAACTTAAACCGTAATTCGGTTGGTTATGAAATAAACCATGAGTTTGTATCAATTATTAAGAAAAAATTAGCTGTTAATGAAGACAAAATGTTCGAGGCGCATTCGCTCATTTTTTTAGCTCAAGAGAAGTTACAAATTGATTTCAATGTTCTGATCAAGAAACAACCTTACATATTCAGAGACCCTCATAAACTTGATAAGAAAATAGATGTTAAAAAACTTCAATTTGGCTCAAAATTAGATAACAATGGAAGTATGAGGGAAGAATATTTTTCAGTAAAGGAAATTATTAGTCCAGAGGTAGTCAGACTAAATAACGATTTAGTTATAAGATTGATTGGCATTAAAGAAAACAAAGAAGTAAATGGCAAAGCAATTGAATTTCTGATGAACAAAACTAAGGGACAAAAAGTATTTCTAAAGTACGATGAGCAAAAGTATGATGAAAAGAATCGCCTTCTCTGTTATCTCTACCTTCAAAACAAAACTTTTATAAACGCTCATTTAATAAAAGAAGGTCTTGCTATTGTTGATACAAGAGCAAGCTTCAAACACAAAAATAAATTTCTTCATTTACTTGGGGATCAAAATGGCTAAAGAGTGGATTGCTGGAAGCGATGGTCATAATCTAAAATTTAAAAGAGAAGCATTGCTAAATTATGCAATGGGTCGGTGGGGTCTTAATAAGGCTTCTTCTGTGGGTCCAACATCCGAATTAATTAGAAAATGTGCCCCAGTTGCTTTCGAAGAATGGGAACAATTTTATTTTGACAATGCTACCCAAAAGAAAAAAAGTGGTGAACGAATTACTCTTGATTACATCCGAGGTCTTGGTGAAAAGCTTTATATGAAATTAACAGAAGTTGTTCATAGTGAGCTTGGCTCTATCCAAGAAGAGGAATGTATTGATTATGCATATAATCTTGTTCTAAATAGAACTTATGAGGGATATAAGTCTGAAATAGATACAATTTATGGCCAATTACAATCTATTTTATCTATTAAGATTGAGCCAGCGCCCGACCAATGGGATCGAGTGTATAATGTAGATTTTTTCATAAAGGTAAATAATATTTTTCTTGGGCTACAAATTAAGCCAATCTCATCTGGCCAAGCTTTGAACCAATATCAGTGGATTGAAATGCATAGAATGAATCACGAAAGATTTCAAAGAGATTTTGGCGGAAAGGTTTTCTTTGTTTATTCGGTAAAATCCTCTGGAAAAAAGAAAAAGATATTCAATACTGAAGTAATAGATGAAATAGCAACAGAATTAGAGAGGATAAAGGGAGTTTAGATTTCTTTAAGGGGAACCTACTTCATATTTCAAATCGTTTTGAAATATTAGAGTACCTATTCCATACACAAATTCAAAGAGGAAACGATGCGTAAAAAAGTAATTGCCGGCAACTGGAAAATGAATAACGACTTGAACGGCACAGTCAGTTTGATTTCTGAATTAAAAAAAGGTGTAACCGAGCTTACAAAAGCTGAAGTTATTGTGTGTCCCCCATTTACATCTTTAGAAACTGCACAAACACTGCTCAAAGATTCTATAATTAAATTTGGCGCACAAAACATGTATTTTGAAGAAAGCGGCGCATTTACCGGCGAGATTTCACCATCAATGCTTAAAAGTGTTGGCTGCGAATATGTAGTTTTAGGACACTCGGAACGCAGAACAATTTTTGGTGAGACAGATCAAATCATCAACAAAAAAATTAAAGCAGCGGTTAAACATGGGTTAAAGCCAATTTTTTGTATTGGCGAAACTCTTGAAGAAAGAGAAAAAGGAATTACATTTGAAATTTGCGAAAGGCAAATTCGCTTTGGCTTGGAAGGATTAACCGAAGCAGAACTTTCCGACTTAATAATTGCTTACGAACCGGTTTGGGCTATTGGCACCGGAAAAACTGCAACTAACGAGCAAGCACAGGAAGTTCATGCTTTCATTCGCGGATTGGTTTCAAAACTACTTTCTGAAACTTTTGCTCAAAAGCTCGTAATTCAATATGGAGGAAGTGTTAAGCCGGAAAACGCAAAAGAATTGTTAGCTCAGACGGATATTGACGGCGCTTTGGTAGGCGGAGCATGCCTTAAAGCCGATTCTTTCCTCAAGATTATTGAATCTGTATAATGATAGTTTAGATTTTTTTTGTTTAATTCAAATAATGGCTCTTTTAGAGCCTTTATTTTGAAGTTTTTATTGAACACCCCCCTCTCGATTTCGTATATTTGTGTGATTTATTTGGAAAATTTTTGCACAATGACGATAAAACTAATATCCTTTTACTGCCTAATCCTATTATTTCCGATTTTAAACCTTGCAGAAATCAAAGTTACATCGCTGCCATCTAACAAAAACCAGACTTTCGACAGAATTTTATTCGGCTCTTCCGATACACGAAATGTTTTTCTTATTAACGATTCTTGGAATGTTTACCACGCAAGCGACTATGGTAAAAAAGTGAAAATTTCTGTTCCAGCAGTTTTTGATGGCATAGATGTTCTGGTTTTTGAAAAAAATGTAGAATTTACTGAGCAGCAAATTAAAAACAATCAAATTAAAATTGGTTTTTTAGGATTAAGCAATTCGGCTGAAATATCTTTAAACGGTAACACTATTTTTATTCATTACGGCGGAGCTGTTCCTTTTGATGTTTCACTGCCCAAAGATATTTTGCGCTGGGATAAAGCCAACAAGATTACTGTTAAGGTAAACAGTAAGTTAGATTCTGAAGCTACAATTCCTACAAAACAAAGATTTCTTTTTCCAGAATTTTCCGGCGGAATTATACGCGATGTTTATTTGAAGATTGTTCCGCAGCTTTCAATTTCTAAAGTTGATTATTCATACACACTAGGAAATCTTAATTCCGGTAAAATCAATTTCGATGTTCATGTAGAAAACACTACAACAAAAGAAAAAATAAATCAGCAGACTCAGTTTTATGTTCTTGTAAATTTATATAATTCAGCGGGTTCACAGTTTCAAGAAAGTTTCTCTCAAGTTATTGGGACAGAAGAAAACTACGATGCACGCTTCGAGTTTTATATTCAAAATCCGGTTTTGTGGTCGCCTGAATCACCTAATGTTTACCTATCCGAAATAAGCTTGATAAAAGATGGCGTAATTATAGACAAGCATGCTCAAGAAATTTCATTTTATCAGCTTAACAAAAGCGATAACTCATTTCTTCTCAACGGAAATCCTTTTGCCTTCAACGGAACAACATATTTTTTAAACGAAACACAACCGCGCGAAAAAAATCTATACGAAAAAATCCGAGAAGAGTTGAGTTTTATCAAGCAAACGGGATTTAACAGTATCCGCTTTGCTAAAAGCTATCCGCATCCTTACGCGTTAAAGGTTTGTCAAGAATTAGGTTTATTTGCTTTAGTAGAGCTTCCGTTGAATTCTGTACCTGAACACTTTCTTGAACAAAACGAGTACAAGTTAAAATTAGCCGGCTTTGCAAAGGAGTTTCTTTCGAATTACCTGGATTATACCAGCGCACTTTTGATGGGAGTTGGAAGCGGATTCTTACCCAATTCTTTTATAACAGAAAAATTTTTAACACGCGTTGCTTCTGAGTTTAAGAAGAAAAACATTTTAAGCTACGCTTCATTTGTTGGAGTCCAAACTCAGAGAATTGAGAATGTAGATTTATTCGGCTTAGAAATCTTTTCTGTTACAAAAGATTTGTTGGAAGAAAATCTAACTTCATCTATATCGGCTCTAGGAAACAGTTCAATTTTCTTGAGCGAATTAACGTATCCAAATTATAAAGGAAGCTCTGCAGGCTATTTAGTTAAAAATTCGAAAGAAGCGCAGGCAAAATATTTTGAAGATGTAATAAATCTATCCAGAAAGAATAAGATTTCGGGTTTTTTCATCAATTCGTTATTTGGGTATAGAGGCGCTTTTCCTTCAATGTTTGCCGGTTTTAACGAACAAAACAAATATGGGATTAATGTAATCAACCATTCCGGCAACACAAATTTTATTGCTTACAAAGTTTTGAAATCCAAGTTGACAGGCGGAAGTAAAGTTACAATTCCAATCGGCTCACGCAAAGAAGATAACCCAATTGCATTCATAATTATAGCATTAGCACTTTCTGTAACTATGGCAGTTCTCATCAACACAAAAAGAAAATTTAGAGAAGATGCTACGCGCGCGCTCATTCGCCCTTACAACTTCTTTGCAGATATAAGAGACCATAGAATTTTATCTGGAATACATTCATCAATTTTAATGCTAATAATTGCGGCTTCAGCGGCTTTACTTGTTACAATTATTCTTTTCTATTTGCATAACAATATTTTGTTTGAAAAACTTCTGCTCTCTTTTGCTAGTTCAAGGCTTATGCTTGCAGTAAGTTATCTTGCCTGGAATCCACAAACTTGTTTTGTAATTCTTTTATTAGCTGTTGTACTAAAAATTGCGCTTCTAAGTTTAATTATAAAATTTGGAGCTTTCTTTGTTAAAACTAAAGTTCCACTATCGAGTATTTATTTTACAATTATCTGGGCATTACTTCCATTTACACTTTTCTTGCCCGTGGAATTAATTCTTTACAAAGTACTTATGATGGAAGCAGCGAACTCGATTATTGCTATACTTCTAACCATATTCTTCCTATGGTTATACTTAAGATTAATAAAAGGGATTTACGTAATATTTGATGTGCGTCCATTATTTGTTTATTTATATTCATTCATATTTGTATTTGTATTGCTGGGCGGAGTTCTGCTAAAATATCAACTTACTCATTCAGTATTTTATTATTTGAGTAATGCAGTAATGCAATACAATTCAATGATAAATTGAGGATTATTTGTTTCTATCCAAACTCGAAATACTTGGTTTCAAATCTTTTGCAAATAGAACGCTTGTTAACTACAACCGAGGTATAACCGGAATTGTAGGACCAAACGGCTGCGGAAAAACAAATATTGTAGATGCAATTCGCTGGGTACTTGGCGAGCAAAGAACTACAACGCTCCGGATGGATAAAATGGAAAACGTTATCTTTAACGGAACGCGAAGCCGCAAGCCAATGGGTATGGCAGAAGTTTCTATGACTTTAGTAAACGATAATGGAATACTTCCTACAGAGTACTCCGAAGTTACAATTACAAGAAGAATATTTCGTTCCGGCGAAAGCGAGTATTTGCTGAACAAAAACATTTGCCGACTTAAAGACATTACCAATCTTTTTATGGATACAGGAATTGGAGCCAACGCTTATTCTGTTATCGAATTAAAAATGATTGAAACAATACTCAGCAACAAAACAGAAGAACGAAGGAGATTATTTGAAGAAGCTGCAGGCGTAAACAAATACAAGTTACGCAGAAGGCTTTCGCTTAAAAAACTTGATGAAGTAAAAACAGATTTAACCCGCGTAAACGATATAGTTTCCGAAGTTGATAAAACAGTTCGGTCACTCGAACGTCAGGCTAAGAAAGCAGATCAGTACACGCAAATACAAACTGTGCTTCGCGAAAAAGAAATAGATTTAAGCGAACACGAGTACGCATTGTTCAACGAAAAGAAATCAGCTTTGAAAAGTGAAATTATTGGATTAACTGCTCAAAAGGATCAGATAGACATTGATATTCGCAAAATTGAAAATGAATTGATTGGTTTCAGGAAACAAATCAACGCGGTTGATTCTGAATTACAAAACAAGAGAAGTGAAATAGCTAAGAACTCCGAACATTTATTTGATACTCAAAAAAATATTTCAGTTACAGAAGAAAGATTAAAATCGCTTAAAAATAATCGCGCAAGATTAGAGCAAGAGATTGCAGATTTAACATCTCAGCTTGAAGATACAGAATTTGCAATTCAAGATGGGAAAGAAGAACTTGCAACTTTTACTACCAAATTAGAAGGAAAGAAATACGATATAGAACGGCAAGAATCCCTTGTTGTAGAAAAACGCTTGCAGCTTGATCAGCAAAGAAGTGATCTTAAAATTATTAATGAAGATAAGTTTACGCTTCTAAAGGAGATTGCAGAAAAAGAAAATGTTAATTCCGGTTATAAAAAAGAGCTTGATACTCACCGCGCAAATATTGAGAAGCAGAATACTAAGATTCAGAACGTAACAAATCACATTGCTAAAACTGTTGGCTACATTGATAATCTTGTTGTAGAAAAAGAAGAAACTCAAAAAAAACTAACCGAAGCCGGTTTGCAGATTACTTTGCGCGAAAAAGAAAAGGCAGCGCTCGAAGAACAAGTAAACAAATTAAAGAATGAAGAAGTTGAGCAAAAAACTTTATTTGCCGGTTTGAAAGAAAAGATAAATTTCTTGCAAACTTTGATTTCGAATCTCGAAGGCATTTCCAAAGGCGCAAGAGTTTTAATTGATAGTGATGAATGGACGACCAAGAGTAAAAGTATTTTTGCAGATATTGGCAACACCAACGAAGAATTTCGTTTTGCACTTGAAGCAGCTCTAAAATCCGTTCTTAATAATTTACTCGTAGATAATCTCTCAGATCTCGAAAGCGCTGTTGATCATCTAAAGAAAAATGATTTGGGTAAGGCTTCTTTTTATCTCTTACAAAATGAAAATGATTTAAAGAAATCTATACTTAACAAGCTTTCAAGTTTCAGCATTAAGAGAAAAGCAAAAAAGATTGCAGCAGACGATGGTTTTGTTGGCTGGGCTAAAGATTTTGTCGAGACAGATTCCAACTGGAAACCCTATTTCGATAAAGTATTAGAGCGCATTGTTGTTGCCAAAGATTTAAGAAGTGCAATTTCGCTTAGTAAATTTTATCCGGAGTTCAGCTTCGCAACACTTGAAGGTGATTTATTACAAAACAACGGTATAGTTGAGGCAGGCTCTCTTCCAAAACAAGATGAAACTTTATTTGGACGCCGCCAGCTTTTAGAAAATCTTAAAAAAGAGTTTCCTGCTTACGAAGGCAATCTCGAAAGGCTAAAATCTACAATACAAGAAACTGAAACGAAATTATCTCAGATTGATCTAAAAAATCTATCCGACCGCGAGAAGTTAATTGCAAATGATATAGCAAATATTGACAAGCAAATTTCTCAGTTTGAGTTTGAAAGAAAGAAAGCTGATGAAGATGTAGAGAGCACAGAAAAAGAAATTCAAGAATTGGCGTCAAAAGCTCACGGATTGGATGTTCACATTGAGCAAAGTTTAGAAGATTTAGAAATACTAAATGAGAAAAGAAATAAACTCGAAGAAACCATAGCAGCTCATGAAGCTAAGTTAAAAGAATTTGAAACTGATTTTACGGAACAGCTGGCAGAACAAAATCAAAGAAGAGTTGATTTTGAAAGATTGAGCGGACAAATAGAAAACACTAAAAATTCTATAACACGTTCTGAACAGAATCTTGGGACAATCAAAGCAAGCATTGAAAAAAGAAAAAGTGATTTAACTACAAACGAAGAAGAATCGCGTACGCTTAACGAAATACTTGGCGAAGCTCAAGACCAGCTTGAAAAAATTAATTCATCGCGCGCTGTAATGTTAAATGCAGAAAGTGAAATTAGTGGGAACTTAAGAGCAATAAAGAGTGAAGCATCTCAATTTGAAAATCAGTTGAGTCAATTAAGGTATCAAAGGCAGGAAGTTTCTGATAAAATTTATTCGCTTGATCTAAAGGATAATGAACTAAACTTCAAGATCAATAACATTCTTGAACATATCAAAGAGACTTATTCTGTTGATTTAGTAGTGAAAGAATTTGAGGATTTACACTCGTTCAATTACGATGAAGTGAATCAAGAAGTTCATCGCTACAAAGACAAAATCAAAAGTTTAGGACCTGTAAACTTACTTGCTTATTCAGAGTACGATGAAGAAAAGCAGCGTTTAGACTTTTTACTGAAGCAAAGAACAGATTTGATTGAATCGGAAAAAGATTTAATCAAAACAATAAATGAAATAAATGAAACAGCACAAAAACTGTTTATGGATACGTTTGATGCTATACGTCAGAACTTCACAAATATTTTCCAAACTTTATTTAATCCAGGTGATGAAGCAGATTTAATCCTTGAAGAAAACATTGATCCGCTTGAAGCAAAGATTGAGATTATGGCAAAGCCAAAAGGAAAACGCCCAACAACCATTGAACTTCTTTCCGGAGGAGAAAAAACATTAACCGCCACTGCCCTGCTCTTTGCAATTTATCTTGTAAAACCATCTCCATTTTGTGTGTTAGACGAAGTTGATGCCCCGCTCGACGATGCAAACATTGATCGTTTTACAAAACTTATAAAAGAATTTAGTGATAAGACACAGTTTATAATAGTAACACATAATAAGCGCACTATGGAATCTGCCGAAACTATGTATGGCGTTACAATGCAAGAAGAAGGAGTTTCCAAGCTTGTTGGCGTCCGCTTCGAGGATATTCCAGAGTATGGGAATGGATAAAAAAGTCTTTAAAGTGTTTGTTGATTTTGACGGAACAATCACTAAAAAAGATGTTGGCGAAGAATTGTTCATTGAATTTGGTGATAGAGAGTTTTCTGAAAAACTTATAGAAGATTGGAACAATGATTTAGTTGACCCAAGAACCGGCTGGAAAGTTTTGTGCGAATCTGTAAAACATGCAGATGAAGCAAAAATAAAAAATTTTCTAAACACTATCGAAATCGAAAAATCTTTTAAAAGATTTGTTGTGTACTGTAAAGAAAATAATTTTGAATTGCGGATAATCAGCGATGGTTTCGATTACTACATTAAAACAATTTTAGATAAAGAAGAGCTTGCAGGCATAGAGTTTTCTTCAAACGTGCTTTTGTTCAATGATAACAAGATGATTCCAAGTTTTCCTAATTCGGCGGATGATTGTAAATGCAGCGCAAACTGCAAACGTAATTATGTTCTTAAACATAGCAGCGATGACGATTTTACAGTTTACATTGGCGATGGAGTTTCCGATAGATGCCCAATTCAGTTTTGTGATTTCATATTTGCTAAAGACTCTCTGCTAAAATTTTGCGAAGTAAACAGAATTACTTATTTCCCTTATAAAGATTTTGATTGTGTTATAAAACGACTTGAAGAAGTGAAGACCAAAAAACGGTTAAAGAAAAGACACCAAGCGTTATTGAAACGAAAAGAAGTTTATTTACAGGAAGCTTAATGAACAATTTTGCGTTAAAAGTTTTTAAGTACAGGAGCTACACTCCAATACCATTCCTAATTCTTATGCTTGTTTTTGAACAAGCTACACCGCTTAGCTTGGTAATTGGATTTCTCACGGCGCTGTTAGGTGAATTTTTTCGTTTCTGGGGTGTTGCATACGCCGGAAGTGAAACAAGACGAACAGGAGAAGTTGGTGCTACTTACTTAGTAGTAAGCGGAGCCTTTGCACATTTACGCAATCCACTCTACTTAGGAAATATGTTGATGTATCTTGGCATCGGAATAATGTCTATGGCTTTGTTTCCACTTTTGCCAATTGTTGCTATGGCATTTTTTATCTGGCAGTATTCAGTTATTATTAAAGAAGAAGAAGGATTTTTAGTTTCTAAATATGGCAGAGTTTACGAAGATTACAGAGCTTCTGTTCCCAAGTTAATTCCTAGATTAAAAGCCTATCCTAATCCCGGTATTGAACAGCCTCCTTTTAATCCGAAAGCCGGACTAAAAAGTGAAATGAGAACTTTGCAAGCTTTTGCTTTTATAATTTTTTTAATAATTGTTAGATACGCATTAAGTTGAATAAGAAACTGATGATAATTGCCGGCGAAGCCTCTGGCGATTTGCATGGCGCAAGCGTTATGAAAGAATTGAGTTTACTTGATTCTTCAATAGAGTTCTTTGGAATTGGCGGAGACAAAATGATTGCCTCCGGTATGAAAGCTAAATATCATATTAAACAAATGGCTTTCCTTGGTTTCATCGAAGTCATTCGCCATCTTCCATTCATCAACAAAGTGAAAAGTGATCTTTTGCAGCTTGCAGAAAAAGAAAGAATTGAAACGATTATTTTAATTGACTATCCTGGTTTCAATCTTAACATTGCACATAAATTTCATTCTCGCGGAAAGAAACTTATCTATTTCATATCTCCTCAAGTTTGGGCTTGGGGAAAAGGAAGAATAGAAAAGATTAAGATCATGATAAAAAAGATGCTTGTTATTTTTCCGTTTGAGGAAAAGATCTACAAAGAAGCTGGAGTTGATGCTGTTTACGTTGGGCATCCGTTAGTTGAACATGCTGAGAATTACAATTTTCTTTCAAAAGCAGAATTGTATTCAAAGTTTGAGCTTGATAATGAGAAAGATATTCTTTTGCTCTTACCCGGAAGCCGTAAACAGGAGATAAAAAGAATTTTCGGCGAATCTTTAGAAGCTGCAAAGCAATTAGCTAAAGAGTTTGATTTGCAAATTGTAGTTGCTTGCGCCGAAAATATTAACGAAAATATTTTTACTGATATCAGCTATGCTTCCGGTTACAAAATTGTTAAAGGATTTACTTACGATTTGTTCAAACTTGCAAAGTTTGGAATAATTAAAAGCGGCACTTCTACTCTTGAAGCCGCCTACTTTCAATTGCCATTTGTTGTTGTTTATGTAACTAATCCAATTACTTATTTGATTGGTAAGCTGCTTGCCAAAGTTAAGAACATTGCAATGGCTAACATAATTTTGGGTAAAACGGCTGTACCGGAATTAATCCAAAATGGTGCATGCAAAGAAAATATTTATAATACTAGCCGCGTTTATTTAAGCAGCAAAGAAAGTTTAGATGAAATGAAAAGAGCATTAAGCGAAATCAAACAAAAACTTGGCAGCAGTGGTGCTTCTAAACGTGCTGCCGAAATTATTTTTAAGACTATGAATGAAGCTTACTAATTATCAAAAAAATATTCTCCGGGCAATTGGTATCAGAATAGCCGGCTTTTTGATAGACGTTCTTTTAAAGACTGTTAGAATTAATATTTATAATTCCGATGTTGTTAAAAAATTGGATATAGAAAAGAAGAATTACATAACTGCATTTTGGCACGGCTCAATGCTTGTAGGCTGGTATTTGCATCGTAATAAAAACTTTGCATCGCTTGTTAGTAAAAGCAAAGACGGAGATGTGCTGACTGCAATCCTCGCGAAATGGAAATTTCATGTTGTTCGCGGTTCCAGCAGTAAAGGCGGTCATGAAGCGCTAGATACAATGATTCACCTAACTGAAGAGAATTATTGCCTTGCAATTACGCCAGATGGACCAACCGGACCAATTTATAAAATGAAACCCGGCGCGGTTATAACTGCTAAGCGTTCTATGGTTCCTCTTCTGTTAGTTGGAATTGGAATGAAGAGTAAATGGACTTTAAAAAGCTGGGATAGATTTGAAATACCAAAACCATTTTCTAAAGTTACTGCAATTTATTCTGATCCGGTTTTAGTTATGCAACATTTGAGTAAAGAAGAAACAAGTAAAGTAATTGATGATTGTGAATGCTTATTAAGCAAACTACAGAAAGAAGCTAATGAAATATGCTTGAATTGTTAAGAATCATATTTTCCCCTTTTGCATTTATTTATGCTGTTATTATCCGTGTAAGAAATTACTTATTCGATAAGAACATATTTAGAGTAAGAAGTGTAAAAGCTAAAGTTATTTCTGTAGGTAACATTACAGTTGGCGGCTCTGGTAAAACTCCAACAGTACTTATGCTTGGAAATATGTTGAAAATATTTAACAAAAGGATTGGTATTTTGAGCCGCGGCTACGGCAGACGTTCTTTTGGATACCTTTTAGTAAGTAATGGCAATGAGATAATAAGCAAAGTAGAACAGTGCGGTGATGAAATTATTTTAGTAGCTGAAGAATTAAAAGTGCCTGCTGCAGTTTGTGAAAAACGAGCTGCTGGAGCCGAACAATTAATTGAAGACACTTACGTAGATACAATTATTCTCGACGACGCATTTCAACACAGATGGATTTACAGAGATTTAGACATTGTGCTTGTTGATCAAAGATTTTTACTTAAAGTAGATTTTGTAGAACAAAATCCAATTCCACTTGGTATGATGCGCGAGCCTTTTGAATCACTAAAACGAGCAGACATAATAATTCTAAATAGAAAGTTTTCCGAACAAAGTGAAATTCCAGCTAAGCTGAAAAGACATTTTGCAGGCAAAGAAGTTTTTCATGGATATTATTCGTCTCAAGGTATTTATGATGTCAAAACTCAGAAATCTTTCTCGTTAGAAGATTTTCGAGGGCAGAAAAGTTTGGTTGTATGCGGAATAGCCAAACCTCACTCGTTTCTAAAAATTCTTGAACAAAATAATATAGATATAACAAACAAGCTTCTGTATCCGGATCATGCAAACTACACAACAGCAGAAGTACAAGAGATAAGAAAACTGTTTTATGATGCAAACACGCATTCAGTTTTAACTACACATAAGGATGCGGTAAAACTTAAAAACTTTAGAAAAGAACTAGATGATATTGACATCTACTATTTAAAGATTGAAATGAAGATTGAAGAGCAAGATAAATTCAATAAGCTTGTTCTGAATTCATTAAAATAAATTAATGTGAGTTCTGTTAAACTCATTTTCCCTTCTCATCATAAAATGAAAAGAGGAACAGGTTTGGTTACGATTTCTAAAAGGAAATGTAAATGAGCTTAGCTATGGAAACACAAAATTGAATTAAACAACTATATCATTAACTGGAAAAAAAGTACGTGTACTTTTTCGGTGGAAAACGTGCTGAAGGAAAAGCTACCATGAAAGAGCTTCTCGGTGGCAAAGGTGCAAACCTTGCCGAGATGGTGAACATTGGTTTACCGGTTCCAGCCGGCTTCACAATTACAACAGAAGTATGTACAGCATACTACAAGAACAAGAAAAAATATCCAAAAGAGTTGGAAGCACAAGTGAAAGCAGCACTTGCTAAAACTGAAAAAGCTATGGGCGCTAAATTTGGCGATCTTAAAAATCCATTGCTTGTTTCAGTTCGTTCAGGCTCCCGTGCTTCTATGCCCGGTATGATGGAAACAATTCTTAACGTTGGTTTGAACAACGAAACCCGCGAAGCTTTGATTGCTAAAACAGGTAATCCACGTTTCGTTTATGATTCACACCGCCGCTTAATACAAATGTACTCCGATGTTGTTATGGAAAAAGCTGCCGGTATTGAACCTGCGGAAGGAAAAGGCGTTCGCCAGCAATTAGAAAAAGAACTTCACAAAATGAAAGAAGCTCGCGGCGTTAATGCAGATACAGATTTATCTGCTGATGATTTAAAAGAATTAATCGAAACATACAAAGCAAAAGTTAAAGAAGTTTTAGGCAAACCTTTTCCCGAAAATCCAATGGATCAACTTTGGGGCGCAGTTTCTGCTGTGTTCCAAAGCTGGATGGGCAAACGTGCTATATCTTATAGAAGAATTGAAGAAATACCGGATGATTGGGGAACTGCAGTAAACGTTCAATCTATGGTATTTGGTAACATGGGCGAAACATCTGCTACTGGCGTTGCGTTTACACGTAACCCGGCAACCGGAGAAAATTATTTCTACGGCGAGTGGCTAACAAACGCTCAAGGCGAAGATGTTGTTGCTGGCATTAGAACTCCTAACCCAATTAACGAAGTTGGTAAGACAGAACATACTGCTCACCTTCCTTCATTAGAAACTGGAATGCCTTCTACTTATAAAGAATTACACAAGATTCAACGCTTGCTTGAAAAACATTACAACGATATGCTTGATATTGAATTTACAATTCAAGAAGGCAGACTTTACATGTTACAATGCCGTGTAGGCAAGCGAAACGGACCAGCGGCTGTTAAGATGGCACTTGATATGTATAAAGAAAAATTAATCACAAAAGAAGAAGCTGTAATGCGCGTTCATCCTTCTCAATTGGATGAGCTGCTCCACCCAATTATAGATCCGGCTGTTGAACTAAATACTAAAGCATTTATTAAAGGTTTACCTGCTGGACCTGGCGGAGCTTCGGGTCAGATTGTTTTCAATGCAGCAGATGCTGTAGCTTGGTTTAAAGAAGGCAAAAGAGTTATTCTTGTACGCGAAGAAACAAATCCTGAAGACATTGAAGGAATGCGTGCTGCACAAGCTATTCTTACAGCCCGCGGCGGTATGACATCTCATGCAGCATTAGTTGCACGCGGTTGGGGCAAGTGCTGTATTGTTGGCGCCGGAGGTTTAAAAATTAATTACGAGGAAAGAACTTTTAATGCAGGCGGGTTTACATTTAAGGAAGGCGATTGGGTAACTCTTAACGGTTCTAAAGGTGCTGTTTATGCAGGTGAACTTCCGATGAAGAAAGCTGCTGAAGATAATGCTGATTTCGTTGCATTCATGAAACTATGTGATAGTGTTAAGAAATTAAAAGTAAGAACTAACGCTGAGACTCCAGAAGATGCTCTTCGTGCACGCGCTTATGGCGCCGAAGGAATTGGATTATTCAGAACAGAACATATGTTCTACGGAAAACATTCTGAAGAGCCTTTATTCATTTTGCGTAAGATGATCCATTCTAAAACTCAAAATGAAAGAATTTCTGCTCTTAACGAACTCTTCCCTTACGTTATGAGAGACGTAAAAGGAACTTTGGAAGCTATGGATGGATACGCTGTAACATTTCGTACACTCGATCCGCCGCTGCACGAATTTGTTCCTACAAGAACTGAAGAGAGAGAGAAATTAGCAGCAAGTTTAAATATTTCTTTGGAAGAACTTAACGAACGTGCTGATTCGCTGCACGAAAACAACCCGATGATGGGACACCGCGGCGTTCGTCTTGGCATTACATATCCCGAAATTACTGAAATGCAAGTTAGAGCAATCTTCCAGGCAACTGCAGAATTATTGGTTGAAGGTAAAAAACCTTTTCCAGAAATTATGATTCCTGTTACCTGCGACGTAAACGAAATTAAGCATCAGTTTGTTTTAGTAAATAAAATTCATGCTGAAGTTGCCGCTCAATTTGGATTAAAGAAAATTCCTCACTTAACCGGTACAATGATCGAAATTCCTCGTGCTTGTTTAACTGCAGATAAGATTGCCGAAGTAGCTCAATTCTTCTCTTTTGGAACAAACGATCTTACACAAATGGGCTTCGGTTTCTCGCGCGATGATATAGGTGGATTCTTACCAGAATATCTTGATAAAAAGATTTTACCGGAAGATCCATTTCAATCAATTGATAGACCTGCAATTGGTAAGTTGATGGAAATCGCAGTTCAAGGCGGCCGCGCTACCAGACCAGAATTAAAAATTGGTATTTGCGGCGAGCATGGCGGCGAACCTAAATCTGTTGAATTCTGTCATCAAATTGGTTTGAACTACGTAAGTTGTTCACCATTCCGCGTTCCTATTGCTCGTTTAGCAGCAGCACAAGCAGTTGTTAAAGAAGAAAGAGCAGCTAAAAAATCTACACCAAAAAATGCTGCACAAAAAGTAGTTAAGTCTAAAATAGCTGCTCCTAAAAAAACGGCTAGGAAGAAATAAGTAAATGAAACATCTGAATAATTAATCTATTGTCACACCTGCTTGCAGTGTGGCAATTTCGTTTGTAGTGTCATGGTTCGACAAACCCTGTCATGAGCTTGCCGAATGATCACCATGACTTAGCGTAAATATTTCAGATGTTTCTAAATGTTATTATTCTGAGTCTCCCGCTTTTATGCGGGAGGCGAAGAATCTCTAATTAACTGTTGGCGAGATTCTTTGTTAATTTTCCTCAGAAATAATTTAGAGGAGTCTAAATGAAGTTATCAGATTTCAAATATAATTTACCAAAGACAGCAATTGCTAAGCATCCTGCAAACCCGCGCGATAAAGCAAAACTTATGGTTATGAACCGCGCCGATCAAAGCATCGAAAACTATAAGTTCTCAGATATAACTGATTTCATGCAAAAAGGCGATGTTATTGTAGTGAACAAAAGCAAAGTAATGCAGGCACGCCTCTTTGGCAAAAAAGAAAGAACAAACGCCAAAATTGAAGTCTTTGTTTTGCGCGAATTAAATAAAGAAGAAAACATATGGGATGTTATCGTTGATCCTGCAAGAAAAGTTCGTATCGGCAACAGAATATATTTCAATGATAAACTTTGGTGCGAAGTAATTGACAACACAACATCACGCGGAAGAACTGTTCGCTTTAACGAAGATGCAGGTGATATTTTTAAGGCGATAGATAAAATTGGGCACACTCCTCTGCCGCCGTATATTAAACGTGATGCTGTTCCAAAAGACCGTGAAGACTACCAAACAATCTTTGCAGAAGTTGATGGCTCTGTTGCTGCTCCAACTGCAGGGTTACACTTTACTCCTGCTTTAATCAAAAAACTAGAGAAGATTGGAGTTAGCACAGTTCCGGTTATTCTTCATATCGGGCTTGGTACTTTTCGTCCTGTTGAAGTAGAAGATTTAACAAAACACAGAATGGATTCTGAATTCTTTGAAGTCCCTGCTCATACTGCCGAAGTTATTAACACTGCGCTGAAGAACAAAAAAAATGTTTTTGTTGTAGGAACTAGCACCTGCCGCGCCTTAGAAAGCAGTGTAACAGCAGATGGATTAGCTAAACCAAATTTTGGCTGGACAGATAAATTTATCTTTCCGCCATATGATTTCAAAGTAACCAAAAAACTTATAACAAATTTCCATTCGCCTGAATCGACTTTACTAATGCTTATTAGCGCATTTGCTGGTTATGATTTTATGATGAAATCTTATAAAAAAGCATTAAAGGATGATTACCGTTTCTTAAGTTACGGTGATGCTATGCTGATTCTGTAGTATGAAAACGTATGTTATAATTCCTTCGGGTGGTTTGGGAAAGCGGATTAACACACCGCTTCCCAAACAATATTTGCAATTTGCAGGCAAAGAGCTAATTGCTTACACACTTCAAGTCTTTCAATCTTCTAAACACGTTGATGAAATTGTTGTAGCTGCGCAGAGCAGCTTTTTCCCCCTTTTAGAATCTATCAAACAAAATTTCGACTTAACTAAATTTACGTGCTTGGTTGAAGGCGGCGAAGAACGACAGCACTCAGTTTACAATGCGTTAAAATCACTAAGAGCCGATGATGATGATATTATTGTTGTACACGATGCCGTCCGCCCTTTGCTTACAAAAGAAATTTTATACAATTCAATTCAGACTGCAAAGCAATTTGGTTCTGCTGTTGTAGCTATGAAAGCTAAAGATACTTTGATTAGAGGAAATGATTTTGTAATGGATTACGTAGACCGCTCAGAATTTTTCTATGCACAAACACCACAAGTATTCAAATACAAGATACTTATGGAAGCAATGAAAAAATCCAAAGCAGAAAATTTTATAGGCACAGATGAATCTATGCTTGTACATCGTGCAGGTTACAAAATTAAAATCGTAAATGGCTCATCTCTTAACTTCAAAATTACTACTGATGAAGACATACAATTATTATCGTTGATTTTGAAATCTTATTAATAGAAAAATCAAATTGTTTATAAAAATCCTTTTACATATTTTTTGTTTATCATAAAGGTAGATACAAAATGCTAAATCTGTTTTTCGTAATAATTCTCTCTTATTTAGTTGGTTCAATTCCAACAAGTATTGTTATAAGTAAATTAGTTCGTGGAATAGATATAAGAAATTTCGGCAGCGGCAACGCCGGTGGTTCAAACGTTTTTCGCGTACTTGGCTGGAAGTGGGGCATTCTTACAATTCTGTTAGACGCACTTAAAGGCGCAATTGCCGTGATTGTTGTAGCTCGGCTTTACTTAGATAGTTTCCCCTTTAGCAATGTTACTCCATTTGATGACTTTACTTTAGTTCAAATCATCTGCGGTGTTGCTGCAGTTATGGGTCATGTTTGGACTTTATTTGCCGGGTTTAAAGGTGGAAAAGGAATTGCAACAGGTCTTGGCGTTTTAATTATGATTGTTACAATTGATATGGCTTTAGCTTTGGGCATTTTCTTTTTAGTTGTTGGGATATCAAGGTATATTTCATTAGGTTCTCTTGCGGCGGCCGTGTCTGTTCCGGTAATAATGGTTATAAGGGAAAATATTTTTAATGTGGATATACAAGGCTACCATACTATTCTTCCCTTTGCAATTTTATTAGCAGTCTTTGTAGTTTATACTCATAAAGCAAACATCGCGCGTTTGCTAAAAGGCAGCGAAAGAAAAATTTCATTTTCAAAAAAGAAAACTGTGTAAATGAGAATTTCTGTACTTGGTGCCGGCGGCTGGGGAACTACTTTAGCAATTCTCCTTCACTACAACGGGCATAGTGTTACTCTGTGGGAGTATAAAAATAATTATGCCAAAATATTAGAAAGTACTCGTGAGAACAAACTTTACTTACCCGGGGCAATAATACCAGATGGCATTGCAATAACACATTCTCTTTCTCAAAGCTGCCATAATCAACATATGATAGTGATAGCAGTTCCAACTCAGTTTATTAGAAACGTTGTTCATGAACTTAAAGGCGAAAACTTTAAGAATACAACTTTTGTAAGTGTATCAAAAGGAATTGAAGTTGGAACGTTAATGACAGTATCGCAAATTATAAAAGATGAACTCAAGAAATTATCTCCATCTCAAATTGGTGTTTTATCAGGCCCATCTCACGCAGAAGAAGTTAGTAAAAAAATTCCTACAGCGGTTGTAGCTTCCAGCATAGAGGAATTTACTGCTAAGCAAATTCAATCAGCGTTTATTACATCCTATTTTCGAGTTTATTCTACCACAGATATTCTTGGTGTTGAATATGGCGGTGCGCTTAAAAATGTAATAGCAGTTGGAGCAGGAATTATTGACGGCGCAGGATTTGGCGATAATACTAAAGCTGCTATTATGACAAGAGGCATTGCCGAAATTTCACGCTTAGGTATTCACCTTGGCGCAAAGCCAGAAACATTTTCGGGTTTATCCGGTATGGGAGATTTAATTGTTACTTGCATGAGCAAGCATAGTCGTAACCGTTATGTAGGTGAACAAATTGGAAGCGGAAAAAAACTCAAAGATGTTTTAAAATCTATGCAAATGATTGCCGAAGGAGTTCAAACCTCTAAGTCAGTTCATGAACTTTCTACAAAACATAAAGTTTCAACTCCGATTGCAAATGCAGTGTATTCAATTCTTTTCGAAGAGCGAGATCCTATAAAAGTTACTTACGAATTGATGACACGCGATATGAAAGCTGAAAAAGAATAAACTCCTATCTGAATAACTACTCTCAATTTTATTTATGAGCCAAATCTTGCCCGCCCGCCGTTTTATGGAGGGCCTGCCCGCCGTTTTATGGAGGGCCTGCCCGCCGTTTTATGGAGGGCCTGCCCGCCGTTTTATGGAGGGCCT
>WPAE01000353.1 GCA_009773205.1 Ignavibacteria bacterium | reverse complement strand
GGCGTGTCCAATTTCAAGTTAATGAGCAATAGTTCAAAATGCTAAATACATGTACGATTTCCCGGAATTTGTACATGTATTTCATTTTGAACTATTTTGGAATAGCTTGAGATTAGGCATGTCTTGGGCGTGTCCAATTTCAACTTAATGAGCAATAGTTCAATATCCTAAATACATGTATGATTTCCGGGAATTCATACATGTATTAACATATTGAACTATTTCGCAATAACGGCAATTCGTATAACGAATTCATGAAGGGAATTAGTATACGATTTTATGCAGGGAATTCGTATACGAAATCATAGAGGGAATTCGTATACGATTTCATGTTGATATTTTGTATAGAATTACCTTCATAGAGTTTTCGTTAACTACGGCATCATTTACAAATTTGGATGTATAAACATTATTTCACTTGTATGTTTAATACATTTTTCAATTTAAAAATACCTAAAATCAAAAGGCTAGCATTGTCTAAAGGATGTTTATTTCGATTCTTTGATAGATTTTAATTTATCCTTCAGCTAATGTAATTTAGGCTCAATATGCAATTTTGGATATGTAGTTGAATTCAAAGTCTTTTCGATCTTGGAGTGTCATGAAGACGATTCGCATTGAAATGCAAATTCAAAACAGATGAAAATTTTTTAACATTTTTTATGATTTTCTGAGCATTTAAAATGCATGGTCGCGTCTGTAAGCTCGTAGTACTTCGGCACTATGAGGACGGGCGAGCCCTCCAGTGTTCTGGCTGTACACTCAGCTTGCACTGGCGCGCATAGGACCCGTAGTGTGTACTACTACGCGGATGAGCAACATACAGTAGTACTGTACAGAGAGGAGAGCATCTCTAGCCGTGAGGGGAAAAGGCTACGAGGAGATGCTTGATCTGTATGGAAAAAGAGCTTCGCTCTATCCCACGCTGTATGGGGTCTGTCTGGGTCATCGTACCATTCAGTAGGCCTGCTTGTTCGATCGTGGTGGGACATACGCTTATCTCGAAAGAGAGCGGTTTCCTATGTTAGCGTGTGGTGAGCAAGTCGACTATGACCAATCGCATTGAAATG
>WPAE01000352.1 GCA_009773205.1 Ignavibacteria bacterium | reverse complement strand
CAGGCTAACCCGTTTCAATTTCAAAATTTTGGGGCAAACTACCTTTGCATTCAGGCTAATGGGGAGCAACTACCTAGGCTGGCTTATCAGCCAAATTTTGCTAATCAAGACTATATAAGAAGTTATTTTGGAGTCCTCGAAGCTCTAGGTTATGATATTGGCCCAAATTGCTGGGATCTAACCCCCGAAGAGTGGGCAAACGGCTATAATATCTACGCATTTAAAATAACTCCTTGTCCAATTGGGACCGTTCGCTCTCCTGCGCGACTCGGCTCAGCTCGCTTAGAAATCATGTTTTCAGCACGGACTACTGTAAACATTAGCGTTCTCTTGCTTTCCCAACATAGTGCCGAGATTCAAATATATAAGTAAAAGAACATTATTCGCAAAGCCTGACCAGGAATACTGACGAAATCACTCATATCCTAAAGAACCTCGCTAATTCTCGTGCACGCTTTCTTAGTGTCTTTGCCTCCACTGAATTCAATTCAATCTCTTGTTCCATGCATTTATGTTTCAAACATTGATCCTACTGGACAAGGCTGGTCCAACTGGGTAGCCTTTTTCACTAGCCCAAATCGGTTTGAATTTTTTGATAGTTATGGAAGACAACCATGTGAATTCGGCTTTTCATTTCCAAAATCCCTTCAAATATTTCATAATCCCTACCAAATTCAGGCCGTTGGAACCCAGGTCGATGGGCACTTTTTATATCTTCGTTCTCTTTCATCGAGCTCAACTATTCATTGGATTCAATATGTAAAGAATTCTCAACTCTTCCATATTTTCGTTCAGCTTTAATTGTTTCTTCATTTATTCATAAATTACTCGAAAGAATAAACAAGAAATGAATGATTACATGGGAAAGACGTGAAGGAATCGACGCTTTTTACCGGGTGGATAACTAGAGAAAGAGTGATTATGCTGATATGAAAGGCCATTTCCGCGCATATCCCGAGTAGTGCAAGTTTTGGATTTCTGTTGAAAAAGTGCACTAACAGCGTCTTTTAGTGAAACTCATCTTGGGCTAGCATGTAATTGAGGCAAGATTGATTCAAACTCAGCTTACCC
>WPAE01000351.1 GCA_009773205.1 Ignavibacteria bacterium | reverse complement strand
AACTAGTCTGAAATAGTACCTAGTTCGAAAGAATGCATGAGAATTAAATCTTGAAATGATACATTAACATTAATCACATTAACCTTTTTCCTCGACGTTTCTCAATTGCATGTGAATTTTCAAATAATGGGAATATCGCAAAGAGCACAAAAAGTTGCTTCATTCAAACCAACTTGATTCAACATGTTTCCGTTTGCGCACTATTTAGTTTGGATTTAACCTCAACTGAAAACACTGATTCTGATTATAATTTTTGATTTACTTAACAAGAAATGAGCACTTCTAGTCAGTTGAGTCAGTCTACGAGCAGTGGCTCTTCAAATTTTCATTTAGAAAGCCAATCGGCATTCCGAGGATCTGTTTCTCAGCAAGATTTCACAGTTGACTCTGAAGTTACTGATTTGAGGCAGGTCTTACTGGATTTTCAGCCCACATTTAATTCTCAATTAGAGGAGCAATTTCAACAATTTCGAGCGCTCAAAGTAAGTTTAATTGTCACAGTCGAATATCAAAATACAAGATTCCGGAATAACGAGCCATTTTACATGTATCTGAGATCAAAGCTTTATTTGCTTTATCAGAAGTCTGAGATTCCAGATGCAATGAAATCTATGAACGAAGAAATAATGCTTCGAAACGATAATTTCGTGCAAAATGGTAGCAATCTCCAAATTTCGAAAATTTATTATGTTTCATTGGCTATGACTCGATTTGCTCCTTTGGCTGGAAGTGGGTTCAAAGAGCTTCCTGAATTTTTAGATTTAAAACGAGCCATTATCAACGTGAAAAACACGGACAACCGCTGCTTCGGATATGCAATTCTATCTGCACTCTATCCAAACCAAAACAATCCACAAAGGGCGCAACGATATATATTCCATTTCGAAGATGCGGGCTTGGACACGATTTCCTATCCGGTTGAGCCCAGTGAAGTTCCAGTTCTTGAGGAGCAGTTAAATCTAAAAATCAATATTTTTTCGTTTTATGATGATCTCGGAAAGGCGCGATATCCTCTTTATGTGTCTAAGCGAGAACATTATAGAAAGGAAATCGATCTACTCTATTGGGATG
>WPAE01000350.1 GCA_009773205.1 Ignavibacteria bacterium | reverse complement strand
AAACTGAAATCATTAAAGGTGGATCCAGACTTATTTTCAAATAAGGAGGCTAAAAATACTTTGCTTTATCTTCAAAAACATTCAACTGGTAAAGGGAACTTTTTCCTTCCCCCTGGCAAAAAACCTAGAATTCTCCGTGTCTTTCGTTAAACATTCATCAGATATTCAATCATTTTTGTATTTTCCGAATAAACTCATGAACATGACAATCAGCATGTGACTTTGATTTGAGATGTGCGATGATGCCTTTAAGAGAATGACCATGTGAGCGTTGAATGAGATAGTAAATACAATGTTGTCCACAAACATTTGAATCATTCCTTTGAATTTGAACTGGATTGTGAACTATACGCTGAATGTAAGGCAAGTGAAACCCGAGAGATGCAGGAGTGCGTCCAAAGCTATCAAAAAATTCTATTGATCGAGAGCTCAAATGAAAGAATGCTACCCAATGTTTTCCCCTACCACCTGAAACGTCCGTGTTTACAATATAACAACAGGGTGAAAATCCAGAAACTCTAATTGCATCAGGTGTATTATCAGATGTAAAAACTCCAAGAAAATTAACTGGTGAATTTTTGAACAACATTTTCATAATCTCAACAATTTGTCCGTGATTCATTACGTGATAGCAAGCACGTTCTTGTATTTGTCAATTTGAATCTCTGCAGGTTGCTCGGATGAAAGCAATATGTTGATATTTGCTTGAGTAGCGGCAGCAAACTTTAGTGATAAGCGAATTGATCCGACGCGAATAGGAGTGCGGATAGTTCCAATGGGGCCGGGTGTAACTTTAAACGCATAAAGATTATAGCCTGCCGACCACTCTACCGGTGTTAAATCCCAGCAAATTGGTCCTGTATCGAAGCCAAGGGCTTCCAATACTCCGTAATACGTATTTATATAATCCTCGGCTGCAAAGTTAGGTTGGTAAGCTAGACGCGGAATTTGTTCCCCATTTGCTTGCAAACATAAATAATTTACCCCGAAATTTTCAAAGTTAAAAGGATTTCTTTGGTATCCTCCCGTCATATTCGCATCGGATACTAAGCCCATAATCACGAGATCAGGA
>WPAE01000349.1 GCA_009773205.1 Ignavibacteria bacterium | reverse complement strand
AAAATTTTTTTTATTGCATTTTCGGACACTAGAGCGAATTCTAAGAGGGTCATCAAAAAGAAAAAACCCTTTGCAAAAATTTTTCATGCCTGGGAGCCATGTTCGTGCCACGGTATCTCCGCAACCATACGTCCTCTGACAACGCACCATATATCATCGTGATCCTCGCCGGGGGTACAACAACCTTGCCTCTTACCACCACAACTACAAATGCTCATATAAAAAGTTACAAGGTTGGTTTTCTACCCATGCACACGATTTTCAGTTTTGGTATTTGGCCCATATCTCTGCAGTCTTTCAGACTCATGAAAGGGGATATAGCTCAAATGATAGAGCTCCTCGAGGCGAATCTTTTACTCTCTTACCGCATCTTTCCATCTCATTCCTATCAAAAGTTATAAAGGGGTATCTGATTTTCATATAGGACTTTTTGACACGACCATGACCCCCAACCCATAAAAATTCTCAGACCATCCAAGATCTCTATAATGGTAAGTCTGAATATAGTCATGTTGTATATAGTTGGATTCCTCTCGGTGAGCTGAGTCTTAAAATCCATGTCTGGTCACCTAGATCTCTACCACTACAATGCTATGACGTCATCTCCCACCCACGCACACATACCAAAACTTTTTCTCATGACTATTGTTAAGTAGTACCTCAAATGAAAGAGCTCATCGAACTGAGTGTTTTTGCCTCTTGGAGCATGTCCTCAACTCATTTCTATCAAATGTAATAAGGGATACACCGATTTCCATACGTTTAACACTGTGGGAATGGCCCCCTCTTTTCTACCAGAGTATGAGAGCTAAACCAAAACAAAAATCTGGATATTTCTTTGGTATGCATTCTAACAATAATAAATTATTAATCTTAATATAACTCTTCTTCTTTTCTGTGAGTGAGCATGATATTGATTTTATGCAAATAAGGGTGTTCAATTGCAATCCATTTGAGTCGTTTTTTGTTTCGTCAACTATAAAAGTAGTGGTTTCCACATTTTCTGATTTAAGTTTCCTTATTTTCCAATTAAGTTTACAATATTATTTTCTGACTTATTAAGTTGTAGAAATG
>WPAE01000348.1 GCA_009773205.1 Ignavibacteria bacterium | reverse complement strand
CCATCAAAACCCATTAAAACCCATCAAAACCCACAAAGACTCATCAAAACCCACTAGACCCCATCAAAAACCACTAAAACCCATCAAACCCACTAAGACCCATCAAAACCCATTAAAACCCATGAAAATCCACGAAAACCCAATAAAACCCATCAAAACCCATTAAAACCCATCAAAATCCACGAAAACCCATCAAAACCCACTAAAACCCATCAAGACCCACTAAAACCCATCAAATTTCCACTACAACCCATCGAAACCCACTAAACCCAAACAAAACCCACTAAACCCCAACACATCCCACTAAGACCCATCAAAGCCCACTAAAACCCATCAAAACCCATGGAAACCCATCAAAACCCATTAAAATCCATCAAAACCCACAAAAACCCATGAAAACCCACTACAACCCATCAAAAACCACTAAAACCCATCAAACCCACTAAGACCCATCAAAACCCATTAAATCCCATGAAAATCCACGAAAACCCAATAAAACCCATCAAAACCCATTAAAACCCATCAAAATCCACGAAATCCCATCAAAACCCACTAAAACCCATCAAGACCCACTAAAACCCATCAAATTTCCACTAAAACCCATCGAAACCGACTAAAACCAATCAAAACCCACTAAAACCCAAAAAAACCCACTAAGACACATCAAAACCCACTAAAACCCATCAAAACCCACTGAAACCCATCAAAACCCATTAAAATCCATCAAAACCCACAAAAACCCATCAAAACCCACTAAATCCCATCAAAAACAACTAAAACCCATCAAACCCACTAACCCAATAACACCCATCAAAACCCACTAAAACCCATCAAACCCACTAAAACCCATCAAAACCCACTAAAACCCATCAAAACCCACTAAAACCCATCAAAACCCAGAAAATCCCATTAAAATCCATTAAAACTCAACAAAACCCACTAAACCCCATCAAAACCCACTAAAACCCCATCAAAACCCATGAAAACCCCTGAAACCCACTAAAACCCATCAAAACCCACTAAAACCCACCAAAACCCACTAAACCCCATCAAAACCCACTATAACCCATCAAAACCCACTAAAACCCATCAAACCCCATTAAAACCCATCAAAACCCACAAAAACCCATCAAATCCCACTACAAACCCATAAAAAACCACAAAAACCCTTCAAACCCACTAAAACCCATCAAAACCCATGAAAACCCATGAACTCCACTAAAACCCATCAAAACCCACTAAAACCCATCAAAACCAACTAAACCCCATCAAAACCCACTATAACCCATCAAACCCACTAAACCCAATCAAAACCCACTAAACCCCATCAAAACCCACTATAACCCATCAAACCCACTAAAACCCATCAAACCCCATTAAAACCCATCAAAACCCACAAAAACCCATCAAACCCACTACATCCCATCAAAAACCACTAAAGCCATTAAACCCACTAACACCCATCAAATCCCAGTAAAACACATCAAAACCCTGTAAAACCCATCAAAACCCAATAACACCCATCAAAACCCACTAAAACCTATCAAACCCCACTAAACACCATCAATACCCACTAAAACCCATCAAACCCACTAAGACCCATCAAAACCCATTAAAACCCATGAAAATCCACGAAAACCCAATAAAACCCATCAAACCCCATTAAAACTCATCAAAATCCACGAAAACCCAACAAAACCCACTAAGACCCATCAAAACCCACTAAAACCCATCAAAACCCATTAAAACCCGTCAAAATCCACGAAA
>WPAE01000347.1 GCA_009773205.1 Ignavibacteria bacterium | reverse complement strand
TCCTGTATAAACTACTGCATGTATATTTTGGGATCAATTATTCCTTTAGTACCGACGGAAAAATTCTCAACAACCGGGGGCCGGTTTCTTGAATTAACATTATGTAATTTTCCTTACATTATGTATGAAACATAGTGTTAAATCGTTTCTTGAAATTTTTACTGATACAATAGCATTATGTTAATATACATTATGTAAATGTTACCTGATTATAGTGTTTGAATACAAGTACAAAATGTAATTGTCAAAAGTGATAGCCGTTTCTTGAAAAAAATGTGGTCGGTTAACACATACATAATGTAAGGAATTGCTTACAGTGGTTTAGAGCATTGTTAAGTATATAAATCTATTCATAATTAAAGCGAAATTTATTTTTCCACGCATTTAATTTTCAGTTTTCTATTCTTAATTATCGAATGGCTAAATTTATGAACTTGGCAGCTGCACAGCAACGTAGACGAAAAGCAATCCTTTACAGGGACCCTTTGGAGAACTTGTCAGAGGCTTGAGATCTCCTTTTCAGATCTCTTGAAAGCATTATTCGCATTAATCCGCGCAGTCAGTTTCCTCCAAACATCTCCTTTATCCTTCGCCGAAATCTTGCCCGATAACTTCGCATCCATGATTTCCTTGTATTCCTTGTAGCCTTCGACGAGCTTCATATCTTCTTCCTTTGAAAATGATGATGCTCTGCGCCTCACCGCTTCCTCACTATCCTCCACCTCCTCCATGTTAAATAATTAAAGTTTCGCAAATTTTCAATCTTTCCATACAATAAAATTAAATTTCTCATCGATTTGACTTTAAAGATGTTAGTTTTAAGATGCTGTTTTAAAGATAGGTACATACTTTTTCCAGGGATTTATACAGCCCCCCCCCGACCCCCCCCAAATTAGAAAGTACCCCCCCAAGCCCGGCGAAAAGTACCCCCCCCCAAGCCACCCCCAAAAATTTTGGTATGTTACAGAGGTGTATACAATGAAAAAGTCCTGGAAAATGGGAGAAAAATGGATAAAAAATCAATTTTCCATTGAGATTTTTGCATGTAAATTTTAAAATTTTCTCAAAAATTTCAA
>WPAE01000346.1 GCA_009773205.1 Ignavibacteria bacterium | reverse complement strand
TTGATTCTACATTCATGTTCTTTTCTCTTGAACACGACTATTATTCTTTCATCATTAATTTTCTTGATTTAGTTCTTTTCAAGCTGCGTACTTGATTGAGTTGCATTTTCTCAAAGTTAGCATTTATACTACGTAAAGCCTTTCTCATCGTAATGCATTGCTATGCATTCCTCTAAGCATTTATTTGTTAGAGAATAATTCAACTAAGCATTCATATTCTCAAGATCTATGTATCTCTAGTTTTTCATTTTCATAAAAGGTAATCTCTAATTTTCTAAGATAGTTCTTTTTCAGCCCTTTCTTGACGTGTACGTAGTTATATTTCTACAACCTACGTATCGACTCGATCCCACTAGTGTTATCTGTTAAGTAATTGTTACGCAATACCCTAGAAAGTCTATATAAAGCCCCTAGATTTTCTTGGAATAATTTAGTGTTAAATTCATCTTTTCTAGAACGTACCGAATAGTTAGATCATTATAGATTCGATTTATGTTCGGTGATCTCACCTGTTCAGCACTGATTCGGATAGTTGTGTCGCTTATCATACATCACGTCTATCCTTCTACGACGTAATTCTTTTTCAATGGTAAGTATCGCTCTTCGCTTCCTACTCGTTCCTATACTTGGTGTTATTCTTGTACATGTAACTACTCTAGCTACTTAGTAGGTGCGACGTGGCTGCAGAGATGCAAATAACCTAGTGCAGCTTCGTGCTGTGGTTGTTTGCGCTCTGAAAGTCACTTCGTTCTTGCTGAATCTTCAGTTCAGTTTCATTTTTTATTTTCTTTGAGTACTTCTATGTTTTCTACTACATGTTATGTTGATGTAAATCTTGCTTTGATACATCTATACGACGTAATGTATTGTGCATTCGTTGAAATGTACTTCATTATACTTTCAAGTACTTCTTGTGTTTACGTAGCGATTTGCATCGTAGTGCATTCGCGACGTGTATTCCTATTTCTTCTTAGCGAAGCTAGTTCAAATCTTCAACGTCGAATTCTTAATGGTTGAGTAACCTCTTACCTCTAGTTGTAGCTATGATCTCTACAGAGTGTGATCTTTGTAAAATG
>WPAE01000345.1 GCA_009773205.1 Ignavibacteria bacterium | reverse complement strand
CTACAGCAATCGAGAAAGCTGCCCGTCTTTCTGCATAATTTCCGCGGATACGATGCCCATATCATAACGAGAGCGCTCGATGCATTTCCCCAAATGAAGTTAAGTGTTATTGGACAAGGTTATGAAAAATATTTAACATTGTCGTTCGGCCCACAAATCATTTTTAAGGATACTTACCAGTTCTTGGGCTTCTCATTAGCTCAGTTAACGAAGGAACTTTCAGCTTCTGGTTCAACAGTCTTCGCGCATCTCCACAAACAGTTTCCTAACCTAACAGACGAGGAATTTAAATTACTTCTTCGAAAAGGAGTATATCCCTATGAATATATGGACGACTGGGAAAAACTAAAGCTATCAGACCTGCCTGCCAAAGAAAATTTTTATTCTCACCTTGGACAGAGTGATATTTCCGACGACGATTACAAACATGCGAAATTGGTGTGGGAAAAATTTGCATGCAGTAGTATGAATGATTATCAGGACCTTTACCTCAAGACAGATGTTCTTCTATTGGCGGATATTTTTGAAAATTTCAGAGCCTTTTCCCTAAACGAATACAGATTAGATGCAGCACACTATGTGAGCTCGCCTCAACTTTCTTGGGACGCTATGCTCCTCTTTACTCACTGTGAAATGGAATTAATCTCTGATAGCAAAATGTTTAACATGATCGATTCTGGCATCCGGGGTGGGGTTTCTATGATTAGTCACAGATACGCAAAAGCGAATAACCCCGAAATGGGGCCCTTATACAATTCAGCAGAAGAACTTTCCTATATTATCTACCTAGATGCAAATAATTTGTATGGATGGGCGATGAGCCAGCCAATGCCGATAAGAAATTTTAAATGGCTTTCAAACGATGAATGGGCTGTTTTGGATTGGCGGAGCATTCCCGACGACTCTCCTATTGGATATTTCTTAGAGTGTGATTTACTATATCCGGCAGCTTTGCACGATGCCCACAATGAGTTCCCACTAGCACCAGAAAAGCGTTTTATTCAATCCGAGATGTTAAGTCAAACACAACTCCGCATATTATCACATTATATGGTGCCTAAGAGTAGTCTCAAAGTG
>WPAE01000344.1 GCA_009773205.1 Ignavibacteria bacterium | reverse complement strand
ACGAGGATAATGAAGGTGCTCTTGGATGGGAGCATCTTTTTGAATATTCGACGCTCGGGTTCGAACCCAGGCCCAAGTGATAGTAGATCAGGTTCTTGCCGCTACACTATCCGGAGGCTCCAGTAAATAAATGATTAAAAACTTACTTTTAAACTTTTCAACTAGCCAAATTATTGACGACATTAAGTACAATAAATCCGTATAAGGTTAATTATTTATCTAATATTTTGCTGCGCCCGGTGGTGTAGCGGTAAGAGCGCCGTCTCTTAGCAATAAAAAAAATTGCCACTATTTCTTCATCATTTCGATTTCAAACGATTCACATGCTAGATAACATCAGATTCATTGTGAAGATACGGAAGCTCATGTAGTGGTGTTTAATGGGAATCATTAAACACCTTGAAGCATGTGAATCATTTGAAAATGGAAGTTCCAAGTATTAATCACTATATGCTAGAACATCGAGTGGTGAGTACGTGTAAATTGTCTAGAAATGATGCAGAAACTGTGTGAAAGACGGTGCTCTGTGACAGGAGCATTTTTTTGAATTTGCGGAGCTCGGGTTCGATCCCAGAACCATTTGATTTTTTAGATCAGGTTCTTACCGCTACACTACCCGGAGGCTCCAGAATATGTATGATTAAATAGAGTATTTTAAACGATTACAATAACTATACTAAATTTTGACGACATTTAAAAGTTTCTAATGTTGTAGCATTAAAATATTTCTTCCTTTAGTAAAAATGACTCCTTAAAAGGCTGTTTGTTTATCTAATATTTTGCTGCGCCCGGTGGTGTAGCGGTAAGAGCGCCGTCTCGTAACAATAAAAATTGTCACTATTTCTTCATCATTACGATTTCAAAGATGAATTTCTCAGTATTGGAGCTCTTTCCTGATGTAATCGTAATGGAATCTGTACAGGAGTAGTTTGGAGAGCTCCAGTACAGTGAAATTCACATTGAATATGAGTGCCAAGTGTTGTTCGCTTCAGATTACAGTCCATAGAGTGAACAACACATGTAACTTATCTGGAAATGATGCAGAAATAGTGGAAGAGACGGTACTCTATGCACAGAG
>WPAE01000343.1 GCA_009773205.1 Ignavibacteria bacterium | reverse complement strand
GAAATTATTTCCAGAATTATTTCCAAGTCCCCAGATAACGTTATAAAATCAATTTGCAACGCCTCGCTAAACGCAGCCCAAGGGCAAGTTACTTTAAAGCCAAAAGAGAAGAAAATTTTGGCAGCTAATCGGAAGCTCATTGAGAAGCTAATTCAGAAGGGGGAATCTACGAAAAAGAAGAGACAAATTTTGAGCCAAACAGGGGGAGGTCCATTAGCAATCCTGATTCCCACAGTACTGAGTGCTGTACTTTCCACTTTGGGATCCACTTTATTTAACAAATAATGGCTGGGAAATACAAAACTATGACCCTTGTAGAGGAGGCAGAATTGGATCGCCTCCGTCAGCGCCAAATCAAAGATTACAACCCGTCCTTAAAATCTCTTGTTAAAATTCAAGAACAAATTGATAATATCTTTCAGGATTCCGAATTGGGAGACGATTCAAAAAGCAAAATTCTTGCTCATCTTCAAGAGCGTTTTGGATTTTTACTTAAGAAATTCAAATATTCTGCACCATCTACCAATGCCCCCACAGTAGCACCCGACAATGCGGCACCTGTTGCTCCAATGGGAGCGGCTGCGGATGAGGAGCAGGAAGCGGGCGATCCGCAGGAAGCTGATGACGAAGAGCAATACGGAACGCCTATTGATAGTGAAGATGAAGCACCCGGCCCTTACCTACTTTCGAGGAGTCTCATCTTCCTACCCAATATTCAAAGAAATTTGAATCTTTTCAAAAATTCTTACAAGATCATCAGCAAGAAATTTCAAGTAATGCTCAAAATGAGTTAGTTTTAGATGGGAAACCCGTTCCAAATAGCTCTTTTCCGGCCCTCATGCGCTCATGTTATCTGCGTAATCAGGACATGAATCTAGTTGGCCTAGCCGAGTTTGAGTCAAAATTGCAAAAGTTAAAAGCGGGCCCCAACCTTTTTTCTCATAAGGAAATTATAAAAGCCATTAAAAGCCCTAAAGGGTCCAAGTCCAAGTCCGGGAAGGGGCAATCCGGGAAAGGTTTGGATAATTTTTCCTCTATTCATTCTCTTGTCTCTAAGCATAAGCTAACTTCTCATGCTTTCCCACCGGGGAAAAAGCCTCGTTTACTTCATGTATTTCGCATATAATCATTTTCATTTATTTAATCTTGTATTGACTTTTTGAACAAATGAATAAACAAGAGATGCGGAACGAGAGTATGGAAGTGATTGAAATTTTTTGATGATAGAATACATAGTATAGTTTTGAGAACGGTGATAGAGAAAGAAAATAGAAAAATGCCCACATACTTGGGAACCCAGGCCCTGAATTTGAAATTTATTATGGGAAATTTGAATGGATTTAGGAAAGGTATAGCCAAATTCCTGCGGGGGCCTCCCATAACTATCGAAAAATTCTAGTTTATTTGGGAGAGGGTGAAAAAATGCTACCCAGTGGGACCCGCCCCACCCTGTAGGATCAGTGTTGGCAACATAGCAGCAAGGAGTATAAGCAGCAATTGTATTGATGGGAGGTAATTTATCAGAGGCAAAGACACCGAGAAAATGAGTGCGAGAATTAGAAAGGAGGTGCTTGAGAATGAACGAGATTTCTTCAGTGTTCATAGTTAATTAATGGGAATAATATTCTTGTACTTGTCGATTTGAATTTCCGCTCCGTGTTGAGAAAGCAAGAGTACACTTATATTTGCATCAGTAGCGGCAGCGAACTTAATTTCGAGGCGAATTGCACCGAGACGAGAAGGAGTGCGA
>WPAE01000342.1 GCA_009773205.1 Ignavibacteria bacterium | reverse complement strand
GTATGTAGTTTTTATTGGTCTGCTTATTATCTGTGATCATTTCCATTTGCGGAAGATCAGCCATCTTATATAGAGTGTTCATCATTTCTTTATTTTGATTAGACACGATAGGAGATGTTGCACATGAATCAGAGGCAGGCTTAATGAGATTTGAAATGAAAATGAATACAATCATTCCTGTGGCAATCATTTTTATGAATGGATTGAGTTTCTTTGCATAGGATTGTGCAGTTTGAATTGATGAACGTGGACGTTGAAGAGGCATAGGACGAGAAGTGGATTGCTCATTACGTGCAGTAGTAAATGAATCAGAATCAGCCATTATAACAAATGCAAATGAATAGTTAAGTACAAGATGAAAATCTGAATGCGAGAACTAGTATATATAGTGGAGAGTGCAGGTGCAAATGATTTTTTTACAAGTTCAAATTAAATTGGCATGCACATGAATTTAGCAAAGGTAAGTCTATTGTGAAGATGAGGCAGCTTCGAACGTTTCCACTTGCTTTAGATATTCGTCAATTCTCCTTATTAACTCTGCATTACTTTGCCTTTCTAGCGAAATGATGTGCTCTTTCCTTCTCTCTTCAGCCAGACGCCTTTTCGCATCAGCGACTTCGTTGTCAAATGTTTCGTCGAATTTCCTCGAATCTTCCTCGATTGATGCTGCCTGTTCCGACTTGGAGAGTGAACTCGAATTTGTGTTGCTAATGGCAACCTTCTTCGAAGGAGGAGATCCATCTTCGTCTTCGTCACAGTCCCAGTCCTCGGGAGGCATCTCACTTAAGTATACTCCGTTGATCGGCATACCACAGTCGAATCGAGTTTTCTTTGGTAAGGGACTACTAGATTAAAAAATTTAATTTTATAAAAATTTAATTTACAAGAATATTAATTTCAAAATTTTTTAACGGTTAATAATTTCACACCTGATTGTCCCCTTCTTATATCGAATTTGTAGTTCTCTTAAGAATATATTTTTGGCAGTATAAATGTCAGTGAAAACTCCATATTGAGCAAATATTCTGAGTCCAATAATAAAATCGTTGTATTTTGCTCTTGCTTCTCTGATTTTATCATCCCAA
>WPAE01000341.1 GCA_009773205.1 Ignavibacteria bacterium | reverse complement strand
CCAATCGCTGCTATGACTCTGACCCGTTGTCCGTAACGCAATATCGCGAATTTCCTCATTCGTTAACTCACGATTATTCATTTCGGAAAATTAATAAGGAAATTGAATCATAATAATCACTTCGTGAGAAGGTTGGATTTATATAGACTTCTCTCCATTAGTGTAAAAGTCAGAGCCAACAAATTTTCAGAGCCAATCACCATAGCAACCGCATACGTCATGTTTACTTCGGGCACTGACTCGATGTGTCTTGCATTGGTTCCTCGTTCTGGTTGGAGAAACAATGAAGGATTAGTTGGACGATACAGGAGCCAACAAAGCAGCAAATAAAATCGAATAACAGCTGCATTAGATGCGACATTTTAAATAAAAAGATAGAGTGGAACAGCTGCGAATCCCAAACAGAAACAGGTGAACCCGAGCCAGCTAAGTACAATCACGTCTTCGAGAGACATTTTCTTATTTTTGATGGGTGGAACCGCTATCCTTTTATATTCACCCCTGACCTGCTTAATTCCGATTGGCACAAGAAAATTCGTCTACCTTCATACGAGCTTTGTACACCAGTGAATCCGCCCAGGAGAGGTACCACCTGGCTTTCGACCTAGTTGGCGCTGAACGAGCTTTGTTAATTAGTTTTGCAATATCTTGAGCTTCCTTATCGTCGAGGTAATCAAATTTTATTGAACAAATCCTTTCCTGAATTTCGTCTTCAATATTCATTCTTAATCCTTGTTAATAATGAAGAGATACGTTTGTAACATCTTATATAGCAGCATTTTAGCTGTTTCTATTTTTAGAATCCGTGCTTCTATTTTTAGCACAAGTTAATGCGTCTCCCCTACCCACCTAGCATAATTTTGATCCTGCTTAGTCAAGAAAAAGCGTCTACCTGTTGGAGATGGGTGATGAGGAATTTCATTGTCTCGATTATTAATCGAGTGGATTCTGCCTTGGATGTTGCTAACAAAATTTTGGTCTGAAGATCGTAAAACTTAATTGCAGCCTCAGCGGGGAGGGTGATTGTCCAGATCTCAGAACAAAGTGGATGCAAAGCACAATTCATTCTTGTTAATCAGGATGTG
>WPAE01000340.1 GCA_009773205.1 Ignavibacteria bacterium | reverse complement strand
TGTACTCGTCCATAACATTTGAGACTTTTCAACTGTTAATTTATTACAAATATAACGTAAGGGCGAAATAAGTCCAATCGACCAATGCGGACGTCTGGTGTTGTACCACAACAGCCACTCCATAAGTCTTTTGTTGAACTCATCAATATCATAAGCCAGAAGATGTCTGTTTCTGGAAATGAAGGCCTCTGACAAGGTGCGGTTGAATCTTTCAATTTCACTCTGCATCTTTGGAGTTCTGGGATAGGCATGAAAATGAACGATGCCTTCTTTGCCGCAATAAGCTTCAAAATGATCTGCAAATTCACTGCCATTGTCTGTTTGGACGTGAGTAAGGGAAATCGGAGCAACTTGTTTGAATGTTTTCATAAATTCGGCAGCTGTCTTTGAAGAATGAGAAACATACGCATAGGCAAAACCGAATTCGGTTTCAAGATCTATGCCGGTCAAAATATATCTCTTGATGCCATCCGTGAATCTGATGATTGTGTCGGCTTTGGCCAGCTGTCCCATATGTCCCTTGCTGCGCAGTTTCCTCTTAGGCTTCTTGGTTTTTTTCTCGATTAGTTTTCCTGTCTTTCCGGAAAGAGAGAACTTCTTTGGATCGGGAAATTTGCCTTGATTCTTCAAATCCAAAAGCATTCTGCCGACGGTGGAGTCGGACAGCTTTGCGATACCGTCATCATAAAGAAGCTTGGCAAGCTTTTCCTTGCCTATTTTCTCATGAGAACGCTCTTCTATGATGAGCTTTTTTACTTCTTCCGGAATAATACGCTTTCTTTTGTTTTTTGGAGCCGTGCTTTCGGGATTGAGAGCCTCAAGTTTTCCGCCTCCATCTTTGAGATCTTTTTGCCAACGGAAAAGAGTGGGACGGGAAGCTCCAAATGCTTCCTTGGCCGCTGTATCCCCATGCTTCTTCCAAAAGATGAGGATGCGCATGCGCTTTTGGGCTGAATTAGTAATCATATCCCGAAAGCGTAGCGCGTCGTTATAGACACTTACAATGCCCTTAATACCCCTTGTTTTATTGTATTGCTGCATGACTTTTCGATGAGCCGAAAAGTCTCATATGTATCTGAACTTGTGCA
>WPAE01000339.1 GCA_009773205.1 Ignavibacteria bacterium | reverse complement strand
TAATTACTTTTTAATTGCCCTAAATTAATTAGCTCTAAATTAATTAAAAAAGTTAAGCCGGGGGGTGGTAACATTTTACACCACCCCCCCGCCAGACGGGGGGGGGTGGTGCTAATTAATTAGCACTAATTAATTTTTAATTAATAATTACTTTTTAATTGCTAATTACTTTTTATTTACAAAATAATTAATATTAGCTAATTAGTATTTGTTAATTAATTAGCACCACCCCCCCTACCGACCGGGGGTGGTAACTTTTTACACCACCCCCCCGCTAATTAATTAACAAATACTAATTAATTGCTAATTACTAAATAATTTTTAATTGCTAATTACTTTTTAATTACTTATTAATTACTATTAGCTAATTAGTACTTGCTAATTAATTAGCACCCCCCCCGCGGCTGGGGGGGGGGTGGTAACTTTTTTCACCCCCCCCCCGTGGGAAAATTTTTAAATTTCGAATTTTTTAAATTTTTTTCTACCAATCCGGTGTAGAATTTTACGCTGATCACGAATATCGAATCCCCATTTGGTTCTGACCAATAATAAAAAAGTTATTCACAAAATACTTTTGTTACTAATTTTAAATTACGTTTATTAGAAGCCCGTCGGGCTATAATCGAGGAAAAATTATTTTTGACATTTTAAAGATTTTTTGATGCCATCCGATGCAGAATTTTACGCTGATCAAGAGTTACCCCATTCTGACCGCGAGTATCTCTAACGGTTAAAAATTTATTCACTAAATACTGGTTGGGCCGGCGTTTAGGCACCTAATTTTTTTGGGGGCCAAAATGACTTTTTGGTGCCAAATTTTTTTTTCACTCTATCTGATAGAGAATTTCATGCTGAGTATTTTTGCCCTTTCGAACCCCTAGTCTATCTACTTCGGAGAATCGGCTATTCCCAAAATAAATTTTAATTTTATGTTAGTTTAATATTTTTTAGAAAATTACAAGAAAACTAAAAATAATTTCAAGCCTGTTGAAAATCACATTTTTAATAAACAAACTTTTTATTGCTAGCCTCTGTGGACCAGTAGGTTAGCGCAATCGTCTTATAACCGAATGATTGATGGTTCAAATC
>WPAE01000338.1 GCA_009773205.1 Ignavibacteria bacterium | reverse complement strand
CGTCGCAAGTAGATTGTTAGAGGGAGTTGTGACATCCCGAAACGGTGGAGTTGGTTGTGGCGTCGGAGGTGGGAATACTGGACGCGGTGCAAATAGTTGCGCAATCGATGTTGTCAGATTTTGAACCGGTTGAGTAGTTGGTGATGAGTGGCGCACCCGCAAGCTAAACGTCATCTTCGACATTCTTACCTAAACACTATAAGCATCGACTAATCTTTTGGAAGAGGGCGAGAAATTTGGATTCTTGAGCAAAGGGAAGAAACATGGAAATTAGGATAGTGAAAAATGAGCATTCTAGATCTTCACAAGCGCACAGAGATGATGAGTCACCAAGGCGAAAAATCATACAAGTGAAATAGCCCATGAATATTCAATAAGAAATAGAAGCAAATTATTATAAGAAAGAACATACACACCTTGAATTGTCATTAACAAAATAATGAGATGAATTGGAAAATAATTCAAAGAAAATTTGGGAAATAATGCAATGTAAATAAAAAAGGCAAGAAATGATTACTTAAATAGAGTTGACAAGATGAAAGAATAGGTGCTACTAAAAATAGAAACATGGATTCTAAAAATAGAACATACGCATATGCAGAAAATTCATATGTATGCTCTGGTGAAATAATGAAGCGACAACTCCTGAATCATTTTGACATATGTAAGCTAGAATGCAGAGGCCAGACTTACCACTAGTTTGAAAATCCTCCGAGTCATATAACCTGGAAGAAAATAATGGGTCATGTTCCCAATGTTAAATGTATTGGACAAATAGTATAGCCCTTATATGTTATCTTAGCAATGAGATGAGAAGATGAGAAGACAGCTTGAAAGACGCACCTCGAGGACCTCTATCAGGCGCCCTATGGAGACTTTCAACAATATGTACGGTTGAAGAGGGAAGTTGACAAACCGAAAATCAAAGTTGTAAGGGGGTACTAATACACCCATACAGATTTTTAAGGAAGCATTTCTACGCGTTGATCCTAGAGAGAAAGTTACCTAGCTCGCGGAGCCGAATCCAACGATATATTACACGACCATATAAACCCTATCCAATGTGGAGATCGATAATAGACCCTTATGATA
>WPAE01000337.1 GCA_009773205.1 Ignavibacteria bacterium | reverse complement strand
AGTACATGTACATGTTACGTTTTGGAAAAACCATGACGTAATCTAGTCTCATGACCTTTGCGAACTGCAAGGTCAAGTGCATCTAATGGAAAAAATGATCCTTCAGTTCTAGGGATAGCAACTAACTATCGTGAACACTGATCACTAAACCATAGATCTCTTTACTTGTGTATAGTTTTTGCAAAGCAATACTATATAAAGGAGTGAGAAGAAGTGAAACAGTTTAGTTTTAATTTTATTAATGATTTAACAATGTATCAGCAAACAAAGAAAGAGATTCAAACAATAATCAACTTCGCACCTGACAGAGTGCAATTCCGAAAGGACTCTGCTTTTTCACAGGCTCATCCTACTTTCAATTCAATTTTTGTTGATAAAGAACCAGTTAAACATTTAGTATTCTGTGACCAATGCTTATGCTTGTTGACACAGAGAAGAGATAAGGGATCCAGCAACTTAACAAAGCATGAGATTTCGAAGCACAAACTGAACATGGAATGTGTCAAGCGAATTGAGAAGTTCGGTTTTGAAAGGATCAGTAACAAGAAGAATAAAAAGATGCACGGCGAGAAACATCACATAAAAGGCTTGATGATGAAGAGATTAGACGAGAAGCATAAGAAGAAAAGAATGAGTTCAAGCATATCTGACAATTGCCATCAAGGACATAAAAGAAGTGGGAATGAGAAAGTAGAAGAAAAAATTGCAACTGTTGTGAAAGAAAACGAGTAGAGTGATTAATTTTAAACCTTGTTCATTACATAGCTAATTCAGTTTCCGTCATTCATTTGCATACTTATAAATTTCATTTAATCCTAGTTCATTACATAGCTTATTCAGTTTCCATCATTCATTTGCTCACTAATAAATTTCATAATCTTATTTCAATATGGTATTATGCATTGAATGAATAAATAAATAAAAAATAAAGAGAAGACGATTACGTACCTTGATGAACTGTAGTAGAATATATTGTATTAGCAGATATTGTAGTAGAGGAAGACCCCTTCCTCGTGACCAACGTTGGTAGTAAATAGTTTTTACAGGACTGTTTTAGAAGTTATTGTAGGAGAGGAAGACCCCTACCACGGGA
>WPAE01000336.1 GCA_009773205.1 Ignavibacteria bacterium | reverse complement strand
AGCAAAATACAACGATTTTATTATTGGACTCAGAATATTTGCTCAATATGGAGTTTTCACTGACATTTATACAGCCAAAAATATATTCTTAAGAGAACTCCAAATTCGATTTAAGAAGGGAACAACCAGGTGTGAAATTATTAAGCGTTAAATTTATTTTTGATAATTCATATTCTTGTAAAATTTTAAAATATTAAATTTTTTTAATCTAGTAGACAGTTACCAAAGAAAACTCGATTCGATTGTGGGATGACGCTCGACGGAGAATACTTAAGTGCGATGCCTCCCGAGGACTGGGAATGTGACGATGACGAAGATGGATCTCCTCCTTCGAAGAAGGTTGCCAGTAGCAACACAAATTTATACTCACTCACCGAGTCTGAACTGAAGGCATCAATCGAGGAAGATTCGAGGAAATTCAATGAAACTTTTGAAAAGGAAGTCGAAGACGTGAAAAGGTGTCTGGCTGAAGAGAGAAAGACAATGGACATCGCTTCACTCAAAAGCAAATATGAATCAGATACACAAAAGATGTTCGATGAATTTCTAAAGCAAGTGCAAGAGATCGAAGCTGGTCCATCTTCACTATCTACTTAACTTTGCAATATTATAGCTCATGTCAAACAAATTTCAAATTGTAAAAATCTTTTCATTTGCACGTGCATTCTTGCCTATATATACTCCTTCACGTATACACCATTTCATCATGTACTTGTAAATTCATTTGCATTTGTAATAATGGCTGATTCTGATTCATTTACTACTGCACGTAATGAGCAATCCACTTCACGTCCTATACCTCTTCAACGTCCACGTTCCTCAATTCAAACTGCACAGTCCTATGCAAAGAAACTCAATCCATTCATAAAAATGATTGCCACTGGAATGATTGTATTCATTTTCATTTCAAATCTAATTAAGCCTGCCTCTGATTCATGTGCACAATCTCCTCTTGCATCTTCTCAAAATAAAGAAATGATGAACACTCTATATAAGATGGCTGATCTACCGCAAATGGAAATGATTACAGATGATAAAAAGCAGAGCAATAAAAATTATATACATGTCACAAGAAATTCAACAGGCGATTAAAGC
>WPAE01000335.1 GCA_009773205.1 Ignavibacteria bacterium | reverse complement strand
CATGTATACAGTCCTTCAGGTATACTGCTGAAAATATAGTACTAAATCTGCGGCGCCGCCAGGATTTCGGTTCGGGGGGTGGGGGGGAACACTTTAGGGGGTAGGGCTCGTGCCCGGACGCCGGAGAATTTTTGAAAACTTTGAAAAATTTCTTAAGAAAATAGCAAATAATGGATTATTTTAGCATATTTTCAAACAAATTTAACAAACCATGCGTTAATTTTTCCCGCGTTTGGACGAAAAACACAAATTGTTGGGAAATTTTGAGAAATTTTTGAAAATCTTTGATAAAAATTCAATAGAAAAATTGAATTTTTAACGATTTTTGGAAAAGTTGTTGCTAAAAAATTTTGGAAATTTTGCAAAAAAATTCTTAAGAAAATTACAATAAATGCACAATTTTAGCTATTTTTTCAAAAAAGTTCACGAATCCTGCGTTAATTTTTCGCACATTTGGACGAAAAAAACAATTGTTTGGGCAAGATTTGAGAAAATTTTGAAAGGTTCCATAGAAAATAGCTGAAAATGCATTATTTTGGCCTAATTTGAACAGAAATTTTAAAACCCCGAGTTAATTTTTGTGCGTTTGGACGAATAAACAAATTGTTGGGAAATTTTGAGAAAATTTTCAAAAAATTTCTTAAGAAAATTGAAAAAAATCTATTATTTTGACATGTTTCTCTAAAATCTTTAACAAACAATTTTTTTTATCTCTTCTAGTCTAGGTAATGTCGAAATATTATGTTAAAATAATTTTTTATGTCCTAGGCTAGGTCATGTCGAAATATTTTATGTTAAAATAATTTTTTATCTCTTCTAGGCTAGGTCATGTCGAAATATTTTATGTTAAAATAATTTTTTATCTCCTAGGCTTGGTCATGTCGAAATATTTTATGTTAAAATAATTTTTTATCTCTTCTAGGCTAGGTCATGTCGAAATATTATGTTAAAATAATTTTTTATCTCTTCTAGGCTAGGTCATGTCGAAATATTATGTTAAAATAATTTTTTATTTCCTAGGCTAGGTCATGTCGAAATATTTTATGTTAAAATAATTTTTTATCTCTTCTAGGCTAGGTCATGTCGAAATATTTTA
>WPAE01000334.1 GCA_009773205.1 Ignavibacteria bacterium | reverse complement strand
CTGTTGTTATATTGTAAACACAGACGTTTCAGGGGGTAGGGGAAAACATTGGGTAGCATTCTTTCATTTGAGTTCCCGATCAATAGAATTTTTTGATAGTTTTGGACGCACTCCTGCATCTCTCGGGTTTCATTTGCCTTATATTCAGCGTATAGTTCACAATCCAGTTCAAATTCAAAGTAATGATTCAAATGTTTGTGGACAACATTGTATTTACTATCTCATTCAACGTTCACATGGACATTCTCTTAAAGGAATCATCGCACATCTCAAATCAAAGTCACGTGCCGATTGTCATGTTTATGAGTTTATTCGGAAAATACAAAAATGATTGAATATCTGATGAATGTTTAACGAAAGACGCGGAGAATTCTAGGCTTTTTGCCAGGGGGAAGGAAAAAGTTCCCTTTACCAGTTGAATGTTTTTGAAGATTCTGGATCCACCTTTAATGATTTCAGTTTTGTTAGAAAATCGGGGAGCCCAATTAAATTCATAGAATGGCTTCTAACATAGAATGAGCGAAGTAAATCAGCGAGTGAAGAGTTGGGAATGATATTGTTATCAAGGACAAGTTCGCCCGCGGCATTAGAGTGAATTTCCTTTTTGTGCTGAGCAAGGAAAGTTTGAAAAAGTTCAAATTTCTTTTGGTACTGAGAGGGCAAATTTACTTGTAGTGCGAATTCACCAGAGTTCAAAGCATCATCAAATTTTTCTTCATTTTCCTCCTTAATCTCTTCATTAACATCTTCAAGTTGTTCGTTTACATCCATTTGACCGGGAGGAGGTGGCTGGTCATCAACTGGCAACTCATCTTGATCCTCGGCAGCGACAACGGGAGGGATCATAACAACAGGTGGCATATTTGCAGGACCATTTTTAAAATTTTTGTAAAGGGTACCAAATTTGTTTTGCAAATAACACAAGATTTTGTGTTTACTTTCATCATCCAACTCCGAATCATTAAAAAGTTTTTCAATTTGATCCTGAACAAAACCAAGCGATTTTAAAGCGGGGTTATAATCTTTAATTTGGCGTTGACGCAAGCGTTCCAATTCGCCTTCTTCAATCAGAGTCATAGTTTTATATTTGCCAGCCATTAAATAAAACCAGTGCCGATGCTGACAAGCACAGATCTCAGAAGTGGAGGTAACACAGTTGCAGAAATACTGCCTCCACTTTGGCAAAGGATCTTCTTCTTCCTTTTAATAGAGTCTCCCTTTTTAATCAAATTCTGAACAAATTGTCTGTTTGCAGACAACACTTTCTTGGCTTTTTTCTTGAGTACCACTTCCCCTTGAGCAGCGTTAATCGCAGCGTTACAAATGGATTTGACAAGCGTGTCAGGGGCTTTGGCAATAATATGAGAAAAGACTCGAGGATTTTGACAAATGGAGAGAAATTTAACAGTTTTCTTTAGAGCAGCTTTAGTTCCCTTCGGCATAGTTGAGCTCCCTTTTATAGTGTTGAGGGCAAGTAATATCGGATAGAATCGTCTGGGAAAATGTTGGTTAAAATTCGGAAATCCTCG
>WPAE01000333.1 GCA_009773205.1 Ignavibacteria bacterium | reverse complement strand
ACCTGGATCAAATCCACTATCCTGTCGAGGTTGCTGATATCCCCGCCATCGAAGACAAGCTGGGGGTTGGGATCAACGTGTACTCCTTCTTCGATGATGAGGGGAAGGGGCGTTATCCGCTCGACGCAACGAAGAAAGTGTTCGAGAGGACAGTCGACTTGCTCTACTGGGATGAGCATTACGCCTGGATTAAAAATTTCGGGCGGTTCCTGGCAGAACTCTCGAGGAACCACAAACTGCACTGGTGCGGCAGCTGCCTGGGACACTTCGACACCGAGGGTGTGTTGAAGACGCACAAGCTCTACTGCCGCGGCGTCGACACATCGGGTCAAGTGCTTCTCCTCCCCGACGAGAATCGCAAAGTCAAGTTCGAAAATGAACCGTATGCCTCCCCACCCTTGAACGCATCAATACTCTTCACGACTCCTCTTCTATTCTACATCCATTATCATTTTGATATTCCTTCGCCTCTAAATATTTGTGTCTGTCATGATTAGTTACCTTGCGAAGGTGCCGTTCGTGGTATACGCTGACTTCGAGGCGCTGGTGATTCCCACTGGGCAGGAGCACCGAGAGCTATTCAGTCCAAACTCTCAAAAATTTGCCCATATTTTTAATAATTTCTTTTAGAATTATTAAAATTTTCTATAAGCTATAAACCTGACCTTAATATTTATTAAAATTGCCATTTTAAATTAAAAATCTCTTAATTCGATAAAATTTTCAGAGATTTCAGGCTTCCTTTGATTTTTCGAATAAAATTTACAAAATTCACTATTTTCGAGGGCTGGTTGAGCTCCGGGCCCAGTAACTCATAGAAATTAATATTTCTAAGTTTTTACAAACAATTTAGAAATTTTTTGAAAAATGGAAACATTTCCATTAACATCAAAAATGGAAATTTTTTGCATAAAATTGGAAATTTTTCGTTGATTTTTTTAAGATTTTCACGGAACACACTCCGGGGGGCTCTTCGTCCGGGCCATCTGCACAGCGATCCCCCTTCCAAGCCCTCCATTGGAATACCTCGATTTTCCCTTGAAAATAATTCCCGCTGACGCTAATGTTTCGCTCTTTTATTACTAGTTTCATTTTCG
>WPAE01000332.1 GCA_009773205.1 Ignavibacteria bacterium | reverse complement strand
CTAAAGAAGGTTGAACTAAAGAATATTCAGGCCCGTAACACTCCATCCGTCAAAATTCTCTGCATACTTTCAGTAATATCCTTATTCCTTCGCTTACCCGATTGAAGGCACTTTTTGGTAAATGTACGTTATAGCGTGCAATGCTTATTAATAAATTAATTTATTTCTTTAGTCGTTACTTCGATTCGGTCCCTAGTTTAGTCTAGTATGCCGGTGCGGAATCACTCAGCCAGCTCTTATTTACTGGCGAAGGAACCGTTTATTCGTTACGGAGTTTGACAACTGAGTTGGCTTTTGTTCCATATAGAAATAACTTACCGTCTTCAGGCTAGATAGCTGTCTTCAGACTTGTTAAGCTAGGTTAGTACTGCTAAACTGGAGTACACTCATTTACATAACATTCTCTTGACTCAATCTCTTCTTTGACTACGGGTAATTTCAGCTACCGTACCAATCCATAGTTTTCCTTCCGAGAAGATTCCCTACTGGACCAGCGTACCATCTACTAGCGGTTGCATCCACTGGTAGAAGCCATGTCCATAACAAATATATGATCTCTTTAGGCGGAATAGGTAAATCCTTATTATGCAACTCTAAAACTCGTTAATAATAGCCAAAACGTAGATAATTTAAACTCGGAATCATCTTCCCCACTTTATTCAGCCCTCCCTCCAAGGACCCATGGACCCCAGCCAGAGGTCAGCCCCTGTGCCTCTACCCGACACCCTCCAGTCTTCCAAGGCACAACACCCGGAGACCACCCATCCTCTTGACCACCCAGTCATTAGCGCCCGCAGGAATTTTTTTCGGGGCGGAAGCGAGGTCCACCAAGGGAAGGCTTGTAAGGGCGGTCACCGCGTGGGGGGTTCCGGGGGCGGAGCCCCCCGGACGCCGGAGAAATTTTCCAAAAATCTGTAAAAAATCAATAAAAAAATTACAATTTTTTAAAATTTTCAAGAAAATTTCGCTATTTTTTCAAAATTTTTTTGAGAATTTTATCGAATTTTTGGCGAAAATTTGGACAAAAATTTAGAAAATTTAGAAATATGCATTTGTAGGGGGTTCGGGAGGGGGAGCCCCCCGACGCTAGCGAATTTCTG
>WPAE01000331.1 GCA_009773205.1 Ignavibacteria bacterium | reverse complement strand
ACTGGCTCATGTGTAGGTGCAGGGAGTTGATTTATAGATGAATTGTCTGAGGAAAGTATTGGTTTAATTTTAGCAAATCGAAGCTGAGCACTTTTGTATAGGGCTAGTTTTTCCTCTGGTAGTAGATCCTCTCGTTCCATTATAGTATCCATTTCATGTTGGATATTGGCAAGCACCTTTAAACCGGGGTCATATTGACGAATCTGTTTTTCAATTAAACGTGTCAGCTCTTGTTCATTCACTAATTTTAACTTTTTCAAAGTGGTATCCATTATTGACTATTCAGAAAAGAACTTCCAAATAGGCTCAGAGCGGTTGAAATGGCTGCTGGAATTAAAGCTGCCAGAAAGGGACCACCCCCTTTTTGAATTATCCTCTTCTTTTGTGGTAAACTAATCTTTGCAGAAATTAAACGAGAAATTAATTTTTTGTGCTTGCGATATTTGTTTTTCTGCACTTTTGATAAGGGAATGTCTGGGTTTTCTGCAATATTCTTAAAGGCGTTGCAGATTGATTTATAAACACCGTCTGGGGCTTTTTGAAGCACTATACGTTGGAGTTTTGGGTCCTTGCGCAAACTAAGATATTTGAGAATTATTTTCGTTTGGTGAGAAGGTCTTTTTAGCTTATATGATACACCCATCTATTCCTCTTCCTCTTCCTCTGTTGCACCCTCTTCACTTACGCAATCTACCTCGTCAAAATTGCCTGCGAGCCTGCGATGGGCAAAACCGGGTTCCCGTCGAATTCGATCAATTTCCCTTATTTCCACCGTATATGCTTCTATCAATAATTTTGAAAATGACTCTGTAATCTGGACGATGAGACCACGAAGAGCCTTTTCTCTCCACGATAAAATTTGAAAATTATCCGTTTTGGAAAGAAATTAAATGAAAATAAATACCTCTCTTTTTAAATTTTTCCGATTATATAGAGAACGGCGCCTGGGGAAGGGTCATCGGGAAATATATTCGTTCGTAGCCTGTACTCATCTGGAGTCCTAGGTAGTAGATCGATCACTAAGTAGCTAAACGGTGCGAGTGTCGCATCATCGAGGGCACTAATAAATGCTTCCCCTTTGAAAGGATACATTTGCCGCCCTAACACA
>WPAE01000330.1 GCA_009773205.1 Ignavibacteria bacterium | reverse complement strand
TGTATAATTCCGTAATTAGTTCTCACTTCTAGAGTATATAATTAGTTTTTAAAGGTTATAAAGCAAATACCCCCTATTACCTCCTGCTGATTGCGAACAAATTTTGACATTCTTTATACTTTTGTCGGCGACAAAGCGTATAATTCCGTAATTAGTTCACAATTTCAAAATTAGTTCACAGTTTTTCTTGGTACACGTGCTCAGGAGTTTTATATTCCAAAGCATGATGAATACGCTTCTCATTGTACCACTTAATGAAATCCTGAAAAGACTCATTGGGATGCCTCTTCTTCCTCTGCTTCATCGTATCAAACCACTTCTCCATTTTTCCATTAGTTTGGGGATGATTTCTGCGGGAAGTCCAAAACTCAATGCCTAATGCTTTTACCTCCTCCTCAAACTGTGAGATGCCTTTCTCTCCCGATTTAGTTCTAATGTTGGCATAAAACTGTGAGCCCTTATCACTCAGAATAATCACGGGACTTACTTCATTTGTTAATATAGCTTGGTGCAATAAGAAGATAGCGTTCTCGGCGGTGGCGTTAGTAAACTCTCCACTCCGCATAATTCTTCTGCTTCTATCGTCAATAAATGCAATATATTGCTTATTGCCAAGCTCACTCCAATCGGTGTGCCACATATAATTTGAAATAGGCCACTGGTAACGCACATATTTACGCTGTCCTCTGCGTTTTTCACAAGGCTCAGTTAAGCCTTGCTCATCAAGAATTCTTTGGATTTGCCGTTGAGAAACGACAAAACCTTCTTGCCTTAGAACAAAATGTATTTTCTCACTTCCATAGTCGTCTTCTTTACGGATTTTAACTACTCTTTCTACAAAAAGAGGGTTAATCGGAATTTTAGGTCGACCAGAAATCTTTACTTTGTAAGCTAGCTCTCTTTCCAGCTTGTACTTAGCAACAAGCTTGTAAACCATTCTACGGCTTACTTTCTGAATTCTGGCTATTTGTGTTGCACTACGCCCAGCTCTAAACTGCTGGATAATCCACTTTCTTTTTTTTCATTTAATTTTTCCATATTATCTCACCAAGATAGAGATAATATGCCTTCTTTAAAAAGAAAGTGTGAACTAGTTATGAAATTGAACA
>WPAE01000329.1 GCA_009773205.1 Ignavibacteria bacterium | reverse complement strand
CTGGCGAGACACGGAATGGGAAAATCATTGGTATGGAATATTCATTTCGATTAAGTTTAATTATAGAAATTTTGATTTGAGAACATTTATCTAATAAAATTATATAATTGAAATGAATATTTCATAGGCGAATCGAAAAGCTGCAATGTGCCTCAAGATTCAGTCTCTCGCAAACGCGAAGGAACCAAAAAGGAAGCGAACTGCACAAGCAGAAAAGTGCCAAAGCTCGAAGCAGCGAAAACGACAACCAAGAAAGGCAAAGCAGCCAGGAGAATTGAGCCAGACGGGGACCAGGAAGATGAAATCAAGGAAGACATCAAGCCTATCACTGCCATCAAGCGAGAAAGACTGCTTGACTATTCCGGTGATGGCATATTCACAACCACTGAACCAGAGTGCGACCCTGCCGACTGCTCCTTTGACGATTTCGACCATTGATTGTTCTCTGATTAATACTACGAATGTGCTTCTTGATCCATTTGACACTGGAATCGATACTTTCAATAATATTATTTCACTTTCAATTCCTAATACTCCAGCTTCGGTGAATGAGCATATCCTCAAATATCTTTTTTCTAGAACATTGAAAAATCAGCTCGCTTCATTCATTAAACCTCTCACTCCTCAAAATATCATCGAAGTAACGACTTCTGTTCTTCAATCACTAGACCTGTTAGAGAATCCTACTTCGTGAATATTTTTCTTTTTAAATTTCATTCCTGTTCCGAATCACTATATAAAGCTGTTGAATTAACGTTCATTTTAAATTATTTTAACATTGCTAATAATTACTCCTCCAATCGTCATTTATTCACACTAATTTTCTCTCCCTGCGTCATTCTTAATTAATAAATAAAATGAACATGCAACAAGTTGAAATTACTCCTGAAATTTCTGATCAAGAGTCTAATGATAGTGATATCAGTGAACATATTGAAAGGGAAAATGCACCATCTCCTATTAAGGAAGAACCAAAAATTTCTCTCCATAGACGTATTTCGGACGCCACAAGTACCCTTAATGAACGAATGAAAAATTACAAATATATTCTCCAAACTGTCTTATTGATCGCTGCCTTAATAGCGTTCATACTAAATTCTGTATTCTCTAA
>WPAE01000328.1 GCA_009773205.1 Ignavibacteria bacterium | reverse complement strand
ATATTCGGTAATTCGATTAATTATTATTAAATTGAGGTATGAAAAGGTAGATACGGTCACCAGCAGAATATCTCGTTTATATAGAAAACTAGGGGTCTTATGATATGCTCAATTGCTATTCCTTTAACTATTCTCATGACGAGTCTTATGATTATGATAACTAGGCCAAGAATATGCATTAAGTTATGCATAGAAGGGAAAAAGGTCATGTGCGGTGAACAGAGGATGAGTTACCTGAACTCTGTTCACTGAAGACATAGTTCCGAGAACTACTTACTAACTTGATGGAATAATAGCAGGGACCATTCACTAAGAAGGTTGAACTACGCGATATTCAGGTTTATAACACTCGTCCCCTCTTAAAGAACGAGCTACTCTATTTGAAAATGGGCCTTACCTAATCTGCTGGTGCCTTCGCTGTACAAAGGATACATGGAGTAGGGTCGTGAATGCCGCGTAGGCACTAGAGTAGGGGTAGCCATCGCCACTAAAGAAAGGTCGACGGCGTACGATTTGATGCACGAGAAAACCTACGCCAAGTTGACTACACAGAGTAGGCGTAGGGTACAGAATGAGTAGTACATTAAACGATGCAACGAAGTACAGTACGTAGAAAGCTAGTACGCTATGAGATAATGCAATTTAAGAGTTTCTAAATGCTTAGCAGCTCAAGACTTGCATCAACTAGTACCCTATCCATATAGTACTTTTCTTGTACAGATTATAAAACTTTCCAGTAAAAAATATACAGATCCTATTCTATGGATGCGTATTACAAACAATAGACAATGCACTCGGCCAGTCAACTAGTACATGTAGTACAAAAGAAACTGGATTTACAAATTTACGAAGCTATCTTATCAAAAATCTAGCATCAAAATCTCAGTAGTATGTTCAGAATCTAACAACTAATACATTTACACAAGAACGTCAAGGTACGCGATATACATTTAGTACATGTAGAGATCCTGTGAAAATACGCGTAAGTATAGTACTTGAATTACTTGGAGTAGGTATACACGTAGTTGCGTAGCCAAATGAATGTAATGATATTGTTTCGCGTATGCATATACATGAGTGTTATCAATCAATTGCGAATGTGGAAAATTAATGTAG
>WPAE01000327.1 GCA_009773205.1 Ignavibacteria bacterium | reverse complement strand
AAATGGACTCTCGGTAATAGAAATTTTTTTAAACTACTGAAAATTTTTCTATTACGGCCTGTAGAAATTTCATTTTTCAATCGCTTATATCTCCGTAACCGAGCATCCTGGACCCCCCAAACTTTGTAGGGTCAGGACGCTAATTTTCGATCTAGTATCCAAATCCGTTGACAGAATTTCAAAATTCGCTTTAATAAAAAAGTTAGCAATTTTTTGTACATTTTTCTACTGTTTTTTTCTAAGTAAATTTTTCGTCTCGGTCTTGGTAAGTACTATGAGGATATGTAAAAAAAATTTTCTACAATTCGATCCTCGGTTATTGAAATTTTTTTTAAATTGATAAATTTTTAAATTTTTCCCATATTTTTTCTAATTTTTTTTCCAAATTTTTTTTAATTTTTTCTAAATTTTTTTAAAATATTTTTTTTAATATTTTAAATTTTTTTTTAAATTTTTTTTTAATTTTTTCTAAATTTTTTTTTTAATTTTTTTTAACTTTTTTCTGAATTTTTTCTAAATTTTTTTTTAAATTTTTTTTAAATTTTTTTACAATTTTTCGGCCTTGAAATCAAGCCCAGGGCTTGGCAAGTCCTATCAGAAAATGTGAAAAAGTTTTCGAAAAATCACCATCGGTAATGTAAAAAAGTGTAAAATACTGAAATTTTTTCTATTACCGACTGTAGAAATTTAATTTTTCAATCGCTTATAACTCCGTAACGGAGCATCCTAGACCCCTCAAACTTTACACTTTTTTGGCCAAAAAATCTTCGATATGCAGCTTTACATCATCTACTAGCCTGCAAAAACTCCAGGCCTCAACTCCTTTCCCTTCAGAGAAAAATTAAAAAATATGAAAATATTTTCTATTCCCGTAATACATTTTTCCTATATTTTTTCTTCAATATCTCTTCAACCGAACGTGTTCACAGGCTCAAAATTTCAACTTAATGGTTTCAATAATTATCTTCCCATCAATTATTGGGGCATTCATCTTTGATAATTTATTGATGCTCCCCTTGTACTTTGTGTATCCTTTATTTTCACATATATTTCTCCCATTGATATTCTCTTATCCTCTCAATGTTCATTTTCCTTTCAAGAGGGCCAAGTAGCGCA
>WPAE01000326.1 GCA_009773205.1 Ignavibacteria bacterium | reverse complement strand
TCTGCAATGAGCTTATTATAGTTGATTAAATTTTCAATGACAGCTCGATATGAGTATTTTGTATTTGGGTCGGTGACAAGCACCCCTCCCAATTCCATTGCCATTGACATGAATAACGCATTGAGTATATCATTTAGAGGCCCGACACAGTCCCCACAGGTAATATCGTTTCCATTTTCCAATGTAATTTTTAACTTGATTTCGAGTTTGCTATTGTTTAAATCCAAATATAACTCATCAGCTCCCCGGACAAAGAATGCAATTTGTCCGCCCTGTACGAGTGTTTGTCCAGTTCCAAATACACGGGCCTAATCACCCATTACACTGAGTTGCATAAGATTTGGCTCAAAATAATCCAATTCACTCAGAAGGCCCTCCATTTAAAAATTACATGTGATTGATTTTTTAGGAACTTCTTCCACTACAAAATCAGAGTCTGTTTCTGTATTCGAATGCATTCTCTTCTTTGTTCGGGATGGTGCCTCATATACTCTTGAGCGCCTCAGTTTTTTCCTTTTCTTTTTCCCACTTCCCTCTTGTTTCACACTGTTGGCCGCTTCATTTAAAACTGTACCGGCAGCAGGGTGAATTGTTTATTTTGCTGCATTTCCCCAATTTCATCCTTGCTCGCTTTTCTGCATTAGGCTCCCCAAAAATGACGCTGCCCCTTTAATAGCCACACGTAACACATGATGAAGAAAACCCCGCAAAATATCCCCAATCCCATTGCCATATTGAATCTAACGTGCGCCTTGAAAAACTGGAAAATCTCCGCCTCTTTGATGAGACAGTTGGAAATAAATATTTTCCCTTTAGTGGTCCATTTGTTTGAATTAGACATTAGATAATTTGAACAAAATTTACAACCATTGACTGCTTTTATACAAGATTTATAAAATGGACCGCTGCCTTCTAAAATGCAATTGGACAACAACTCGGCCCGATGAGTCGAATGGAAACAAGTCCCCTGTATCAGTGCAGATACGAATTTCAAGGGAGCTTAGTTCCTTTTGATTTACTGAAATATAATATGGTGGATTAAAACTCCAAAAGCATTGCTCATTTGGGATCCCTTGAATTGGAAGAGTGGCAAGTAAGGGAGCCTGGGTATCACCGATT
>WPAE01000325.1 GCA_009773205.1 Ignavibacteria bacterium | reverse complement strand
TTCATCTTTTGCGGTCACTTCGGAAGGCTTCATTTTGATTGAGCGATGAAAGGAATTGTTATATGAATTAACAAAATCATCGAGCTTATCGATGTAACGAGTTGTTTGCTGAGCAGTAAAATAGGCCCAAATGCGTGTTTTTAAAGTTCTATTGAATCGTTCTACAACAGCAGCTTTTTGATCACTATGGGAAAAAAAGTGGTGAATTCCTTCTGATTTTAACAGTTTTTGCACTTCGCTGTTTAAAAATTCCTTACCCTCGTCTGTTTGAAGCTTTTGAGGTTTTCTCGGTTTGCTCTTGTTGAGGAGAGTTTTGAATCCTTCAAACATTTCCTTACTCCCCTTGTTTTTGACTGGGATGGCCCATGCAAATTTACTGAAAACATCAATAACAGTGAGAATATAATGAAATCCCTTGTTCTCTTTGGCAATAGCTTGCATGTCTGCAAGATCAGCTTGCCATTGTTGATCGATCCCTCCAACTACGGTTGGGTTTCGAGAAAAATGTCTTCTAGCAGGCTTATGCAAACTGTAGGAAGCTTGATCAGATAAATATTTTTTGATAAGGTTTTCACTAACTTTAATTCCTTTTGCTTTTGCAGCTTCGACTAGCCTTTTAACACCACCATATGAACCAGGTTCACCCACACTGTAATAAATTTTATCCAAATCCTTAAACACAGCTAAGTTCTTATTCTTTGGTGCCATCTTTGAAAATTGGTTCAAGTTTCCTTTGAAAATTTCAGCTTAAATAATGCTTTTCAATGGTGGCACAGAGCCAAATTACTCCTGCCAACACGAGGATCATTAAACTAAACGTAAGGATTTCATTCAAAAGCGTTGGAGGCTTGTTCTTTTTATTAATGCTGCATGTGCGATATTTGAAACTCGTATCCTGAATGAATTTACGGGAATCTGCATATACGCGTGTATGAATCTGATACTTGGGAAAGCGAGTAGGCTGTTTCATTATTATCTCAATGCATGGCTTCCTTAGTCAGTATCATAGTTTATATAGTGTTCACGAAAGGCCGAGACGCTCAAAGCAACGCATCGTGAGCTGAAACACCTGGTCCAGGGAGAGGGGAATGGAAATGAGTAGTTCTTCCTGAAGCACTTACGTACTCAACGGGGCTGATCGATAGCGTTGCGCTTGCTGGGGCGACCACGTTTGGCGGGAGTACGATGCTCAGAGGGAGCTGCGTTGGCATTGCTGGCTGGAGGATAGTGGTGCTCGTCGATGGCTGCGTCGGCATTGCTGCTGCAACCGTTTGCAAGAGGAGATTGGATGAAGAGTTTGGGTGGCTTGTTATTGCCGAGGATGAGCTTTGCGTGCACGCGCTTGATGCCTCCACCAGCTTGGATCGTTTGACTCGCGAGCACGTCAATGCCTTGCGCGGTCGGACTTGCTTCGTTGATGGCAGATTGACGGTAGTAGGGAGGGTAACCTGAGTTGGTAAAGGCATACTCGGCTGCAAGCTTCTGAGTCGGAGGGATGTATGCAAAGGCTTTGAGCGCGGGCGACCGAGCGGCTTCTTTGGCAGTTGAGATGGTGATAGCGGGAGCGGTTGGCAGAGTTGTGCTTGCTCCAATGGGATCGAGCGCGGCTGACTCTCCAGCAACTCGTTCAGCGCGCTCCACCACTCGCTCGGCATTTCCTCCGGATTCGGCTCGCTCTGCATCTCCAGCAGCATCGATGAGTTGGGAATCGGGGAGCTGGGAAGCAGATCCTGCAGCGTCGATGAGGTGGGAATCGGTGAGCTGAGAGGCTGACACTGCTGCAGCATGTCCGGCGACAGAGGTGACGCGATCAACTTCGTCGAGGGCTCGCAAGAGCACGGCGTCGGACATCTCGGCATCGGACTGGCTTGCGGCGTCAGCAGAGGAAGCAACGGACTTGATTGCGGCGTCGATAACAGCTTGTTGCGCTCGGAGTCCGTCGTCGACATCTGGAAGTGGAAATGGAGTTATTTCTGGAAGTGGAAATGGAATTATTTAGACTCTAATCAATTAAATTAAATTAATTAATGTAATTTCATAATCAAGTTGAATTTAAATAGGAAGCCTATCTACCTTTCATGGCTTGCTCATTGAAGTTCGAAATCAGGGGCATGAGACTTTTCCATGCGGTCACGGGAAAGAAAAAGTGTTTCCGACCTGGAAACCAGTTTTCACCACGTTTGAAGAACAAACTGAACCCAACCATGGGTTTGCCATTTTGGTAGATAAGCTTCAATCGATATTGCTTGAGACCGTCGACATAGAAAATTTGAGTAATACGGTTGTCAAACTCCATTTAAATAAGGAAAACGCAAACTTGATTAGAAAATTTGGAAACTTAATTCGTAAATTCAAGAGCTGGAAGTCTTGGGCTATTCCTTCCGGAAATGGGGTTTATATAGGCAAATTTCTGACAGGTAAATCATATCTCTTAATTCTGGTTGGCTAAAATTAAAATGCACACCTAAAAATAGAAGTAATGTAATACCTTAAATCTGATTGGTGGAAATGATTTACTTGAATTAAATAAAAGAAAATAAAATTAAATATATGAGAAACCAGCCAAATCTAAGATGGCTGAGAGCTAAAGTTGACACTTAGAACAATTGTGAAAAAAACAACCTAAAAAGGGGTACAAGATGTTAAAGTTGACACTTAGAAAAATTTTCACAAGTTTAACGTTGTTGAAAATTGAGAATTTTTAAGGAAAAAAATCGAAATTTTTTCCAAGTCCAACCATGTTGACACTTAGAAAATTTTTCAAAAAGAAAAAGCCTCTAAAAACGGCCGCCGGGGGGGGCTCGGAAGCCTTGGCTGACCCCTATAACACTTAGAAAATTTTTCAAAAAAAAGTCTCTAAAAAC
>WPAE01000324.1 GCA_009773205.1 Ignavibacteria bacterium | reverse complement strand
CCCCCCCCCTGGCGTCGCCTATGGAGTTCCACGAACACCCTTTTTAATATATCGTCCAAAATAAAAAAACAATGGTTGCAATACGAATGGATTGTAGAGAAATATAGTTGCTTGCTGCTAAATCGCGATGGAATCCTTCTTTGCAAATGCGTTCAATGATCTCTCGCTGGTTGACGAAGAATAACTGCTTTGAGATGGAAGTGATGCGGCTTGCAAAGTCCACATTGTCCGTAGTGCAGGTACATATGCGCCGATGATCCATTTGCTTTGCATAAAAGTTGAATCGACGCTGGAAACATGAAAAAAGAAGGTGATTTTGAATGCTTTCATGAATCAAGCAGGTAAGCAAGGGTTATCTCCTAGTTCTTGAAAAGGTAGATGCCTAGAGCTTGGCCTGTGTTTTTTTCTGAAATAGTTTCAAATCTCAATTTTTTTGCTTTGGCAACTAAAACCTCACTGTCAAACAAATGGTATTTTAATAATATTTTGAAGAGGGTGCACTGAACAGAACATGAGTTAAAAAACAATATTCATTCTAAATGTTTCCCTTATCAGGGATTTATACAGCCCCCCACCCCCTCCCCCCAAATCGAAAGTAATCGAAAATACCCCCCCCCCAAATCCCGGCGGAACTACCCCCCAAACCAACCCCAAAAATTTTGGTGTTCCAGAGGTGCATAAAATGACAAAAGTTCTGGAAGATGGGAGAGAAAATTGGTACAAAATCAATTTTCCATAGAGATTTTTCTATATAAATTTTAGAATTTTCTCAAAAATTTCAAATCTTAATTGGTTTTTCGCCCAAACGCGCAAAATTCTGCAGCTAGATTTCTTAATTTCTTTTAGAATTATTATAAATTTTCAAAATTCCAACAAAGTAACCTTAATTTTTATTAAAATTAGCATTTTCCAGTCAAAATTCGCTAAAAATTCATGAAAATTTTCGAAATTTTGCTGGTTTCCATTGATTTTTGGACTAATTTTTTAATATTTTCGCTAGCTTCGGGGGGCTCCGCCCCCCGAACCCCCGACAAGTCCATATTTAGAAAATTTTCTAAATTTTTCCCTAAATTTTTGCGAAAATTTCGATAAAATTTTCAAAAAATCGCAAAATTTCCTTA